>NZ_JBQPVW010000005.1:0-249043 GCF_052712805.1 Fodinibius sp. AD559 | reverse complement strand
TGCGGCGGTCCATTACAATAATAGGATTGCCGGAGCGGACAAACGGTTCGTAGAGGGTGGTCATAATCTCGGCGGCCTCCTCGCTGCCCGTCCCAATCACCACGCGCTCGGGGTATTTAAAGTCTTCGACGGCGGCTCCCTCGCGGAGGAACTCGGGGTTGGAGACCACATCAAATAGCTCCTCATCCACATTTTCACTAATCGCCTCTTCGACACGGTCGCCGGTGCCGACGGGAACGGTCGATTTGTTTACAATCACCGTATAATCGCTGATCAGTGGGCCGAGCTCGGAAGCGACTTGCATGACGGCCGAAAGGTCGGCTTGTCCGTCGCCGCCGGGCGGGGTCGGCAGGCACAGAAAGACGATGTCCGCGTCGGGGACGGCCTCGGAGATATCGGTGGTAAACTGCAGGCGCCCCTCCCGCTGGCTGCGGGCGAATATCGTCTCCAGGCCCGGCTCGTAAATCGGGATCTGACCGCCGGTTAGCTGTCCAACTTTCTCTTCATTAATGTCGACACAGGTGACGTTGTTGCCGGAATCGGCGAAACAGGTGCCACTCACCAGTCCCACATATCCCGTTCCTATTACTGCTATATTCATGTAGTTATCGTTCTATCTTTTTGACTTCTAATTTTAATTCGCCAGCCGGAACATCAACTTTTACAACATCATCAACTTCCGAACCTAAGAGGGCTTGTCCGATTGGTGATTCCACTGAAATTTTGCCTTTTTTAAAATCGGCTTCATCTTTTGAGACTAGCGTATACTGTACTTCTTTGTCTACATTGTGATTATAAATCGTGACTTTAGAAAGTAGATACACCTTATCGGTCTTGATGTCTTCTTCATCCAAAATACGGGCATTGGCAAGGGCGTTTTCGAGCTCAGCAATACGTTTTTCAAGCATCCCTTGGGCCTCTTTTGCCGCATCGTATTCTGCATTTTCACTCAAGTCTCCCTTTGCACGAGCCTCAGCAATTTCTTCCGCAATTTCTCTTCTTCCCCTCCCTTTTAAATCTTCAAGCTCTTCTTCCAGTTCTTCGTAACCTTCTCGTGACAGATAATTCTTATCCACGGTACTTATAGTTTAGTTTAAATCCTTGTTTGTGCAAGCTTTCAAATAATAAATGCCAGCCTATTCAGCTGACATCATTTTCTACAAAGCGCCTTAAAATACCATGATTTAGACTCTGTTTCCAAATCTAAATTTTGTACCTTTTTAAGCAGTTCTAACCTCAAATATCTTAGCATTTTGCAAAAGTTAAGCACCAAAGAAATCCTCGAACAAAACCTGGAACGCACAATTCCAGGTCATTTAAACAAGCTTAAAATCTTACTTCATAACGTTCGAAGTATGCATAACGTGGGGGCAGCTTTTCGCAATGCCGATGCCTTTGGCATTGATGAGATCCTAATGTCAGGATATACCCCTACTCCACCGCGTCCGGAAATCGCTAAGACAGCGATTGGGGCTCAGGAACATGTTGACTGGCAGCAAACAGAAGATCCCAAAAAACAAATTGAGGAGTTTAAGAATAAGGGCTATCACCTGGTGGCACTCGAGCAGATGACAAACAGTATTTTATTGCCTGATTACACAATACCAAAAGAACAGGATATCTGCCTTGTTTTTGGAAATGAGGTTACCGGTATTGATGATGATATCCTTTCTTATATCGATGATTTTGTAGAGATCCCCCAATACGGACACAAACATTCATTAAATGTGTCGGTTACTGTTGGCGTAGCATTGTATGGTTTTTTAGTTAAATATTGGTAGTTCTCTATATCCAAAAATTTGAAGATAAAGTGAGGCTTCAATTCTTTTGAAGCTCTATCTGTTCTCGCTCATTTACAATAATCTGCGGGGTACCTTTATGCATTTCAATAGTCCCAATTACACATATATAACGTTTTCCAAATTTTTGCCCCAGAGGAGTACCCCATTTCGATCTGTCCTCACCCCAGATTACGGCAGTAAATAGTTGGTTGGGATGAGGCTGACCAAAGTTTAAAAATGTGGGATTGCCACCAATTTCTCTTACAAAATCCGCTGATACTACTTTCCCACAAACTTTTGCAGGAGTTCCAATATGATTGATGGCCTCTGCAGCAGAAATCCGGACCTTTGGAGAAGGTATGGCTGGTTTCGGTTGATATATCCTTGAAAGGACCAATCCGAGGACCATCACTATAATAAGTATCGGTAAAATATATGGGAGGTTCTTTCTAATGTTCTTCATCATATCTACAGCAGTTCTGGTCTAAAATAAAGCACTTAACATTAGTAAAGTATCATGATAGTTATTCAGAAAAGTTAGATTCCAATGAGTAAGTCTAATAATAGTTTTGTTCAATACTATATAACCGGAAACTACAAGGGGTTTTATAAGATAAGAGAACGCATATTTAAGCTGTCGGCCAAAATAAACTGAACATTTAGAAATGGAGAAAAGAAATTTTTCACATCGGGACAGTTCAAAGAAGTACTTGAGAAAATGTTTACCCAAATAGATAACTTTCTGTCTGATCAGGAACCATCAAAAGCGAGCAATGAAGATATACCCTATTCCTAAATAGCTTAAGATTGTACAATTCAGCTTGCTGTTTTTCCTAATCAGACTCTTTAATTCAAAATTTATAAGGCCGGAGGGAATAGAACCTTACCTTTTCAAGGCCGAGTTTTTAATTATAGATTCTAAACCGTAAAATCCCCCTTTGGGCACGGCCGTTGAAAAATTACCACATGAGAACCGAAGGGGCCAGGGGGATGATCACAGATTTAAGCCTATTGTAAAACCGTTTTTAATTTTAAGGCCGATACTCTTATTTTCGAGCTCAGAAAATTAAATGCCAAATTATTGTCCATGTCCAAACGAACACTTGTTACTTCTGCCCTGCCCTATGCTAACGGCCCTATACATTTGGGACATCTTGCAGGCGCTTATCTGCCCGCTGACCTCTACGTCCGCTATAAACGACTAACAGATGAGGATATCATTCATATTTGCGGATCTGACGAACATGGTGTCCCCATCACCATTGCGGCTGAAAAAGAAGGTATAAGTCCGCAGGATATTGTAGACAAGTTTCACGAACGGAATAAACAGATATTCGAGGATTTTGGAATACATTTTGATTATTACGGACGGACGAGCTCGGAAGTCCATCACCAAACTTCACAGGAGTTTTTTACGAAACTTTATGAGGATGATGTTTTTGTACAGAAAACTGAAGAGCAGCTCTATGATCCCAAAGCCGAAATGTTCCTGCCGGATCGCTATGTAAAGGGCACGTGTCCCAATTGTGGATACGAAGAAGCGTACGGGGATCAGTGCGAAAGCTGTGGTACATCCCTTTCTCCCACTGAGCTCAAAAATCCCAAGAGTGCCATTACTGGAGACACCCCAGAGACTAAAGAAACAACGCATTGGTATTTGCCGCTCGGTGATTTTCAGGAGCGACTTGAAGAATGGCTTGATACCCGCGAGAACTGGAAGCCCAATGTAATGGGGCAGGTAAAAAGCTGGCTCAATGACGGACTTGCTGATCGGGCCGTAACCCGCGACCTGACGTGGGGCGTGCCTGTTCCACTTGATGACGCCAAAGGCAAGGTACTCTACGTCTGGTTTGATGCGCCCATCGGATATATTTCTGCAACCAAAGAATGGGCGGCCGAGCAAGGTAATCCGGATGAGTGGAAAGCATATTGGCAGGATGAAGATACAGACCTCATCCATTTTATAGGTAAAGACAATATCGTCTTCCACTGCATCATGTTCCCTGCCACACTTATGGCACACGGTAACTATGTATTACCTAAGAATGTACCGGCTAATGAGTTTCTTAATCTCGAGGGAAAGAAACTCTCAACTTCTCGTGGGTGGGCAGTATGGCTGGATGAATATTTGAAAGATTTTGACGCCGATCTTCTGCGTTATGTTCTGGGGACTACACTCCCCGAAGCCAAAGACTCGGATTTTTCTTGGCAGGATTTCCAAAATAAAGTGAACAGCGAGCTGGCTGATGTGCTTGGTAACTTTGTGTATCGTACAACCTCATTTACCGAAAACTACTTTGACGGTAAGGTCCCCGAGTTAAACAGCCCAACAGAAAAAGATCGAGAAACATTAGCGAAAATCGAGAAACAGAAGCAGAAAATAAGCAAAGCCTATGAGCAGTTTAAATTGCGCGAAGCTATTACTGAAACCATGAATTTAGCTCGTATCGGCAATAAATACTTTACCGATATGGAGCCGTGGCAAACCCGCAAAGATGACCTTGAAACCTGTGGTAATACGTTGCACGTATGCCTACAGATTACCGCTGCCCTGAGCATTCTATTTGATCCCATCCTGCCTAATAAAATGGCCGAACTGCGCAGTGAGCTCAATATTGCAGATGATATTAGCTGGGATATGATTTCTGACACTATTCTAAAAGGTGGCTCTAAGATTAAAAAAGGAGCTATTCTATTTGAAAAGATTGAAGACGAAGAAATCGAAAAACAACTTAATAATTTGAAAGAACGCGCGTCAGAAAACGAAAAAGAATCACAAGACAATTACGAACCGCTTAAGGAGAACATGGAGTTTGACAACTTCATGAAGATGGATCTACGAGCAGGAAAAATCATTGAGGCCTCAGCCATCGAAAAGGCAGACAAGCTTCTGAAAATAAAGGTGGATCTGGGTTTTGAGGAACGTATCATTGTCTCAGGTATCTCCAATAATTTTACTCCTGATGAAATTATAGGACAAAAAGTTTGCGTGGTTACAAACCTGGCTCCAAAGAAGCTCATGGGAGTTGAAAGCAATGGCATGATTTTGATGGCCGAGGAAGAGGACGGTTCACTAAAGTTTGTTGAAACCAACGCTGAACCTGGTAGTGTTATTAAATAATACCTTTAACCACTTAGAACACAACTAAGGACATAATCAGTGGTCTTATTGTCTTATTAATTGTTTTAAATTTAGCATATAGATACTTTGGCACCGGGTCACCCTGAACTTGTTTCAGGGTCTGCCATTTAAAATTACAGATCTATTATAAACCTGAATATAAGCCACAAGGCATCTTTGCGATAAATTGAGAATTTCTACTAAGTAGTTTATCCTAACTATCAAAAATATTACGGGTTTTAGATTATTAACATCTTTTCAAAAATTTGATTTGTAAGTAAGCTTCTTGCATTACATTTTACGGCGACTTTTATTTCAATGTTTATAAACCAAAACCAAAGAAACGGGGATCTGACTTTTGGCTGAAACAACATCTGCAACTCGGGGAAATTGGAATTCGAAAATGGGATTTATTCTGGCGGCAGCCGGATCGGCCGTTGGTCTGGGTAACATCTGGCGGTTTCCTACGGAGGTGGCATCCAACGGCGGCGGGGCTTTTCTACTCATCTATCTGCTGTGCTGTTTTGCGATTGGCTTTCCAGTGATGGTGGCAGAATTAAGTATCGGTCGAAAAACAAATCGCAATCCTGTTGGTGCGTTTAAAGCATTAAGCTCCAATAAATTTTATCCACTCATTGGTTTCTGGGGCGTTCTTTGTGGTGTGATGATTCTCTCCTTTTATACCGTGGTTGCAGGCTGGACGTTCAGCTATGTTTTTGAAGAAATACTCTTTTTCACGGGCTTTACCGAATGGGCGGCCTTATTTGCTGACGTCTCACATGGTGTTAAAAATGCCATTTTTTCGGTATTGTTTATGGGAGCTACCGTCTCTATAATCCTTGGAGGAGTAAGTGACGGTATTGAACGAGCAACTAAATTTTTAATGCCTGTCTTGATAGGGATTCTGCTTATTATGATTGGCTACGTTGCCTTTCAACCTGGAGCAGAGGTAGGATTTGCTGAATATCTCAAACCCGACTTTTCTATGATTTCAGCCCCCCTTGTTTTTAGTGCTATGGGACAGGCTTTCTTCTCACTTTCATTAGGGATGGGCGCCTTAATTACCTATGGTTCTTACCTGAGTAAAAAGGAAAATATTCCCGAAGCAGCGGCCTATGTAACACTTGCTGATGTGGGCATTGCCTTTTTAGCCGGACTACTTATTATGCCGGCTATGTATATGGCCGAATCTTTTGGAGTAAATATTTTTAATGACTCTGGAGAATTGTTAGCCAGTACAGATCTTATTTTTCAGGTTCTACCTGCCCTGTTTCATAGCTTGAGCACTACAGCAGGTCTTATTTTTGGAACCAGCTTCTTCCTTCTTTTGTCGATGGCAGCTCTTACATCAACCATTTCACTGCTCGAAGTCCCCACTTCTTATGTAATCGATGAGTTCAATGTACAACGCAAAAAAGCAGCTACCTTAATTGGTGGAGGGATATTGATTATTTCACTGATTATTTCTTTCGATATTTCCCTAATTAACTCCATAGACTTTATCTTTAGTACAGTAGGATTACCGCTCGGCGGATTCCTAATTTGCTACTTCCTGGGATATGTCTGGAAGGTTGAAAATGTCTTTAAAGAGTTAGAACAAGGATATCAAGGGTTGCACACATCCTTGTTCAAGACTATTTGGCCAATATTCATAAAGTATATTGCTCCTCTTGCTATTCTTTATAATCTGTTAGAGGCTATTGGATTCATAACATATATTCAAGAACTATTTTAAGCTTGTTATCTTTCATGTCTCATAGTATTTTTGGGCACTGAATTTGAAGATCATTAATTAAAGAATATGGCAAAAGTTTCTACATCAAATTTTAGAACCGGGATGGTTATTGAGCTCAATAATGAGCTTTATGAAGTTATTGACTATCAACATGTAAAACCTGGTAAGGGCGGTGCCTTTTTGCGCACAAAACTGAAAGGGGTTGTTAACGAAAAAAATATCGAAAAGAAATTCCGTTCCGGTGAAGATGTCGAAGAAATTCGGGTGGAACATCAGCCCTATCAGTTCCTATACAAGGATGGAAATTTATACTATTTCATGCACCAGGAAACATATCGACAACTGCCTGTTTCGGAAGAAAATGTAAATAAATCAGAATTTATTGCCGAAGGACAAGAATGTACCTTAGTCATAGATGTTGATAACGAGGAAGTGCTATATGCACAGCCGCCTGACCACATAACTGTGAAAGTTACCAAAACTCGTCCGGGCCTAAAGGGTGATACTGCTACAGGTGGTAGCAAACCGGCAACATTGGAATCAGGCGCCAAAGTACAGGTACCGCTTTTTATAAATGAAGGCGAAGAAATAAAAGTCGATACACGAACGTCAGAATATATTGAACGCGTAACATCAAACTAATTATATATCATGGATTTAAAAGAAATTGAAAATCTTCTGGACCTCATTGCCAAAAGTGAAGTCAATGAAGTCTCTATTGAAGAAGGGGATTTCAAAATAAAGGTTAAAAAGAAACCTGATATCAAGGAATCACCGGCACCGCAACAGATGCCAATGCAATATCAGGTTCCTGCCCAACAACAAGCTCCTCAACCCCAGCAGGCTCCGCAACAACCTCAACAATCGTCTGGTGGGCAAGATTCGTCGGGAGACTCTGGCGGCGACAGCCAACCATCCGGGGATGTGGTTAAATCACCTATTGTGGGTACTTTCTATCGTTCCCCCTCTCCCGACGACGATCCTTTTGTTAAGGTGGGCGATACCGTCGAAAAAGGGGGAACCTTGTGTATCGTTGAAGCCATGAAAATTATGAACGAAATAGAATCTGATTATTCCGGAGAGGTTAAGAAGATTCTTGTTGAAGACGGCGAAGCAGTAGAATTCGATCAACCTTTATTTATCATCGGGTAAAATCAGTAAAATTCATGTTTAATAAAATCCTTGTCGCCAACAGAGGCGAAATTGCACTTCGTATCATTCGTACATGTAAAGAGATGGGCATTCCCACTGTTGCCGTATTTTCTACGGCCGACCGTGACAGTCTTCCCGTAAAATTTGCTGATGAAGCGGTCTGTATTGGCCCACCTCCCAGTAAAGAAAGTTATCTAAAAATCCCCAATATTTTATCAGCTGCAGAAATTACCAATGCTGATGCCATACATCCCGGTTATGGATTCCTATCAGAAAAGGCCGAGTTTTCGCGGATCTGTGCCGAGCACGATATCAAATTTATCGGACCTGCTCCCGAAAGTATTGCTGCTATGGGAAACAAGTCAATGGCTAAAGAAACAATGGAAGACAGTGGTGTCCCTACTGTTCCCGGTAGTGAGGGCGTCGTAGAAAGTCTTGAAGAAGCTAAAGAGATTTGCGCTGAAATCGGGTACCCCTGTATTATTAAGGCATCATCGGGTGGTGGTGGACGCGGAATGCGTGTTGTCGAAGAAGAAAGCAACCTCAAGCAGGCATACAGCATGTGTAAAAATGAGGCTGAAACAGCTTTTGACGATCCCGATGTATATATAGAGAAATTTGTTCAGGATCCTCACCATGTAGAAATACAAGTTTTGGCTGATCAACACGGAAATGTAATCCATCTTGGAGAACGGGATTGTTCGCTCCAGCGTCGACATCAAAAGATTCTTGAGGAAGCTCCCTCTCCCCTTATGACTCCTGAACTACGCAAAGAAATGGGGGATGCCGCGGTTGATGCAGCTAAAGCAGTAGACTATGAAGGAGCGGGTACAGTAGAGTTTTTGGTCGACAAAGACCATAATTTCTACTTCATGGAAATGAACACCCGTATTCAGGTTGAGCACCCCGTAACAGAGGAGATTACCAATTATGATCTTGTAGCCGAACAGATCAAAGCTGCGGCCGGAAAAAAAATGGAACAAAAAGAGTTAAAAATGCGCGGTCACGCTATCGAATGCCGAATCAATGCCGAAGATCCGGAACACAATTTCCGCCCTTCTGCAGGGGAAATAGAAGTATTTCATACTCCCGGGGGGCACAGCGTTCGAGTTGATACCCATGCATATGCCGGTTACCGTATTCCTCCCCATTACGACTCCATGATTGGTAAGCTGATTGTAAGTGCTCCCACCAGAGAAGAGGCTATAAAACGGATGAAGCGATCGCTGGAAGAGTTTATTATCGAAGGTGTTAAAACAACTATTCCCTATCACATTCAATTGATGGAAGATGAAAACTTTAAGAAGGGAACCTTTAACACCAAGTATTTAGAAGAGTTTAAATTTAATCCTGACAACTGATTCAAACAATTTGATATGAGCTATCCCGCCGATTTAAAATATACCAAAGAACACGAATGGATACGAGATAACGGTGACGGTACAGCCACCATTGGAATTACTGATTTTGCCCAGAGCGAACTCGGCGATATCGTATTTGTCGAAATAGAACCGGAAGGTTTTGAATTTGACCAAGATGAGGTTTTTGGAACCGTTGAAGCTGTTAAAACCGTATCAGAACTTTTCGCTCCTGTCGCTGGAGAAATTATTGATATTAATGAAGAGTTGGAAATGGAGCCAGAGCTGGTAAATGATGATCCCTACGGCGACGGCTGGATGGTTAAAATATCTGTTAAAAATGAATCTCAGCTTGATGATCTAATGTCACCCGACGAATATGAAGAAATCGTAGCTTAATTTACACTGGCACCCACCCGGGTGCCTTCTCTATTTTACTCTGTTTTTATGCAACACCGCCCACAAAACTGGATACTAATTCTCGATTTTGGCTCTCAATATACGCAACTCATAGCACGACGTGTCCGAGAGTTAAACGTCTATTGCGAAATTCACCCCTTTAACAAAGATCTGACGACCTTTTCTGCTAATACTCCAAATGGAGTTATTCTTTCCGGGGGACCCAGTAGTGTAAATGACAAAAATGCTCCCAATCTAAATGAAGCAATATTTGATTGGGATGTCCCTATCTTAGGTATTTGTTACGGACTGCAAATATTGGCCCATAATGAAATACCGGGAAGCGTAGAAAAAGCAGATCGGCGTGAATTTGGCCGCTCAGAACTTATTGTGGATGACGATTCGGATCTGCTCGCTGAGATACCCGAAGAGTCTGTCGTGTGGATGAGTCATGGCGATCATATCAAAGAACTGCCCTCGAATTATGAAATTATTGCCCATACCGATAATGCTCATGTAGCTGCGGTACGTCACGCCCAAAAACCTATATACGGTGTTCAATTTCATCCCGAAGTCGTTCATACCGTACATGGAAAGCAGATTTTAAAAAATTTTGTGTACTCAATCTGCAAATTGAAAGGAAGCTGGACGGCCCGGTCTTTCATAGAATCTACTATTGAAGAAATCCGGGAAAAAGTTGGGGATGATCACGTTATTTGCGGCCTGAGCGGTGGTGTTGATTCCACCGTAGTTGCCACTCTGGTCCATGAAGCCATTGGTGATCAGCTTCAGTGCATTTTTGTGGATAACGGTGTGCTTCGTAAAAATGAATTCCAGGATGTTCTGGATATTTATGAAGAACAATTGCATCTGCCGGTAAAAGGAGTTGATGCCAGTAACAAATTCTTGGAACGCCTTGAAGGGGTCGTAGATCCCGAGATGAAGCGAAAGATCATCGGAGAAACCTTTATTGAAGTATTTGATGATGCCATTGCTCACGATAATTCCTATAAATATCTGGCTCAGGGTACACTCTACCCTGATGTTATTGAGAGCATTTCATTTAAAGGCCCTTCTGCGACGATCAAATCACACCACAACGTAGGCGGTTTGCCAAAAGAAATGAATCTTGACCTTATTGAACCGGTTCGAGAACTTTTTAAGGATGAGGTTCGAAATGTAGGCCGGGAGCTCGGCATTCCCGAGCATTTTATCAAACGTCATCCCTTCCCCGGTCCAGGATTGGCGATCCGTATTATTTCTGATGTCGATCGTGCTAAGCTTGAAATACTCCGAGAGGCTGACGACATTTTTATTAACGAATTGCGTAATAATGATCTTTATGATGAAGTCTGGCAAGCTCTTGCTGTGCTGCTACCGGTCCAAAGCGTTGGCGTAATGGGTGATGAACGAACCTATGAGTTTACGATAGGGTTACGAGCAGTTACCAGCGTGGATGGTATGACGGCTGACTGGGCTCATCTTCCCCATCCATTTTTAGCTCACGTATCAAACAGAATTATTAATGAGGTCCGTGGTATCAACCGCGTGGTGTATGATGTTAGTTCTAAACCGCCATCAACTATTGAGTGGGAATAAGAATAAATTAGAGAACAAAATAGCTCTAATTTAGTTAGTATAAGCGACACTGACACTACCCCTAATTATTCTTCAACTATGATTTTTCCGAACGTAAAAAAATTTCCGTTACTCTTTCTATCAATTGCTTTTTTCCTGTTCCAACTCTCCAATCTCTCCTATGCCCAATCTTTAGAGGAGGGAATAAATTATTACCAGCAGGGAGATTATGAAGAAGCTATACAAATTTTTAATGATATTGATACCCCTCAGGGAAGGTTGTTTTCAGGAAAATCATATTATAGCCTTGGTCAGTATCTAACGGCTAAAACATATTTAAATCAGGTTGACCAAAAGGCTGAGGATGAAATCTATCTTGAGGCAAAATACACGACGGCTTTGGTTGATTTTCAGCTTGGCTTGTATGGAAATGCACTTAATCGACTATACGATCTCAAAGATCAATCTATAAAAACGCAACTGGTAACCAATGGACGTCAGCTTTATAACGAAATCTTAGGCTATCTGACACTTAATCAACGAAAAACTGCCTTTCAACAGGCCAAATCCCCTGAAATTAAATACGACCTGATTAAAGCGGCCATAGGGTCGGTACCTCTCGAAGATGCTCGTACCCTTTATTCGCAACTTATACAGTCAAAGATTGATACCGCAAGCTCGGCCATGCAAGAGCTATCCGAAACCCTTGCTGATTCCATGAACTATGCCACCGAGCGCAGATATGACAATCAGGTTAACGCTCCGAAAGGTATCGTTTACGATCTTGGTGCTGCCCTCCCGTCTCACTCCAATTCCGGTTCTGAATTCGAGGTCGCACGGGGATTACACTTTGGATATATATTGGCAGCAGAAGAGTTCAATCAGCAGAACACTGATAAAAAAGCGTTCATCAGACATCAAAATACCTCAGCCAATATGGATTCTGCCGGACATGCAATGACCACCCTGGCTTGGAATTATCATGCAGATGCAGTACTCGGCCCACTTTTTTCAGAACCGGCTCACAAGATGGCTGACTTGGCTGAGCAGTATCAGATTCCATTAATAGCTCCGCTGGCTAATTCAGATACACTAAATGTAGACAATCCCTATGTGTACCAGGCCAATCCTACATTTACCTCTCATGGACGAAAAATGGCAGAGTACGCCGTCCAGAGTTTACGGATGGATACCTTGGCTGTATTAACGGAGAAAAACTCTCTGGGGGAAGCTTCTGCCTTTGCATTTAGAGACAAAGCTGAAAAGCTGGGTGCCAAGGTTGTACATTTCTTTGTTGAAGACTTGGAATCTCAAGGATATGATCTTACTGATTATACTAAATTTTTTACTTCAGACAGTGCTAAAATAGATAGCCTGAATAATTATCATCATTTGGATGGAATTTATGCCCCATTTACAGGTCAACCTGCCTCTACCCTTGCCGAACTGCTTCTGGTAGATATGGAAGCGATGGGGAGTGATATCCCGGTAATGGGTTCACAGGAATGGGGCAACTTTGATATTCCAGAAATTCAGCTTGAAAATCAGCCTATTTACTTTTCTGAAAGTTATTACATCAATCAAAAGAGTAAGCGAGTAGAACAGTTCAAAGAAATCTTCAAACAGCGTTTTGATACCGAGCCTAACCGCTTTGCCATGATTGGCTATGATGTTGCCTCATATGTATTAGAAACCCTAAAAAGCGTTGAAAATCCAGCTTATTTGAAGAATGCTTTGAAAACGCAGCCAATGTATAAGGGAATCATCAGCAACATCAACTTTAAAGGCGAGCACATCAATCAGGAGGTGAAAATCTTTGAAATGTCTAAAAATGGCATTCGCCCGGTATTAAAGCAGAATTAATTTTGTTTTTGTTCATTCATCCGCTTTATTCGGTATTGCTCTTGTAACCATTTTCGCCATTTGGCACTTTTGCGCTTATGCTCTTCAAAGGTTTTTGAAAAGGCATGCTCACCGCTTGGTGTTGCTACCATGTATAAATAGTCATGATTTTCAGGATAAAGTGCTGCTTTGATGGACGCTAAATCGGGATTGGTAATAGGTCCCGGCGGTAAGCCACGGTATAAATAGGTATTATAGGGATGATCAACCTGATAATCTTCATACAAAAGGCGTCTGCGTTCACCAATGGCAAAATTTACGGTCGGATCTGCCTGAAGGCGCATTCCCCTGTTTAGCCGATTCCAATAAAGTCCACTAATGGTTCTTTTCTCCTCTCCATTTCGAGCTTCCCATTCAATAATTGAGGCCAAGGTAACAATTTCATCCACCGATCGGTCCAACTCTTCCATCTGTTCTTGGTAGGACTCAACGACAGCCGTATCAAATTCATTTAAAATCCGCTCAAAAAATGATTCCGAAGAGGTGGTCCAGTACACAGAATATGTATTGGGTAATAGCCTACCAATAACGTCTTTTTGATCAAGTTCATGCTTAGCAAGTAATACAGAATCTTCAATTGTATGATGAAAAGTAAGCGAGTCAAACTTAAGTTGACTTGCCACTCTCTCTGCTATATCAGCTTTCCTTCTTCCCGGTAAAATGGTCACAGAAACCGGATCTTGAATTCCACGGCCCAATTTTGATAGAAACGCGTCATAATTGAAAGATTGGTCCACCAAATAGTGCCCCTCCTGGAATCTTTTCCAACCAAAGATACCAGCGGCCCATTTTAATTCCTCCTCGCTTTCAATTAGTGATGAATCCGCTAATATTTGAGCTAAATTCTCCAACTGTGTTGATTCCTCTAAATAAACTTGGACTGGCTTTTCAGCTGAAATAGCCTGTGAATTATATAATCGTAACCAGCGCGATTCTGCTACAAAAAATATTGTTGTAAGCAGTACCAGTATCCCAAAAATAAATTCATCACTGGAAAACAGTATGAAGCGTTTATTATTCAAAATAGATAGGTGGTTCTATATTTATCTTTGTTGTAGCTTGGCAAGCAGCCGCAAAATTTCGAGATATAGCCAGACAAGGGTAACCATCAAACCAAATGAGGTATACCATTCAAAATATTTGGGAGCGTTTGCCTGAGCCCCCTTTTCGATCATATCAAAATCAAGGGCAAGATTTAGAGCAGCAACGCCTACAATGATGAGGCTAAATCCTATGCCCATAAATCCTGTACCGTGGATAAGGCTTATGTTTATCCCAAAAAAGCTTAATAGAAAACTGGCCAAATAAACCAGAAAAATCCCCCCTGTAGCAGCAACTACGCCCGTCCGAAACTTTTGGGTTACTTGTATCATTCCAGAGCGATAAGCAAGCAACATGGCTGCAAATATACCGAGTGTTAATAAAATAGCATTATATACTATCCCAGAATAAGCGGCCTCGTACATAACCGAAATGCCACCTAAAAATAACCCCTCCAATCCGGCATAAAGAGGAGCTGTAAACGGAGACCATTCCTTTTTAAAAACAGTAGCTAATGCCACAATAAATCCACCGATGGCTCCACCCCAAATAAGCAGTTGTGATGGTTGGTACCAACTTATAGATGCTCCCAATAATAAAATTAAAAAAAGCATTCCAGTTTTATTTATAGTACCGCTTACGGTCATACTACCTTCTGATGATACTGTGGTTCTATCAATATTCTGGAATGTCTTTTCACTAAGCGTTGGATTTCCTGATCTCATGTAAAAACTAATTGCATTAAAATTTTGAGTGCCTAATATACAACCTCACTGGTAGGAATTACAATATTTAAGATCAAAAATATTGTAATTCATTTATTTCGTAACAATATAATTTGGTATTCGTAATGCCGAGTGGAAGAGCAATAATTTGGAGCGACTTAGCTCCAAATGCCCTAAAGAAAAAGCTCCTGACCTTGATCGGTCGGGAGCTTCTATTTTATCCCCTCCCTCCTCTTTCTTCAAATTATTCTATAGTTCGAGGCAACCCTTTCCATAAAAGTCTTGTATTATTAAATAGAAGAAGCTAAAAATCTATATATAACGGGATGGGTTCTGTTTTGATCAAAAAGATCATACAAGGCTGTAGAAAGAGGCAGCGGAAAAGTCAAAAAGAGCTTTATAAAATGTTCTATGCCTATGGCATGAGCATCACCCTTAGGTATGCCGATTCCAGAGAACAAGCCGCAGAAGTATTAAATGACGCTTTTATGAAGGTTTTTACAAATATTGAACAGTATGATCCGGATCGTCCCTTTAAACCCTGGCTGCGACAAATAATTGTGAATACAGCTATTAATCAATATCACAAAAATCAGAATAAGCTCAATAAGATAGATTTAGAATCAATAAATCATAAGCCCGCCCGGAAACAAGAAGTCTTAAGTGGGATGTCTTATGATGAAATTATTGAGATGGTTCAACAGCTTACACCCGCCTATAGAACGGTTTTTAATCTTTATGTAATTGAAGGGTTTAAGCACAAAGAAATTGCAGATATGCTTGATATTGCAGTTGGCACCTCAAAATCGAATTTGGCAAAAGCTAAAAAGAATCTGCAATCGATTGTAGAGAAAAATTTTATCTAAGATTATGGCTCATAATCAACATAACGATCCCCTTGAAGAATTCTTCAGAAAGAAGATTCAAGAATATGATATAGAATATAAGGAAGAGGATTGGCTTAAGCTTGAAAGCAGACTGGACGCCATAGAAGCTGATAAAAAACAGAAAAGCCATTGGAAGCGCTATTCAATCGCAGCCGCAGTTATTTTGTTGTTTTCCGTTTTGGCATACTACACCTATCAGCAACAGCAAAGAATCGATCAGCTTAACGAACAATTAACAGAAAACGAACAGACTGCGAATCCTCAAAATGGACCTATAGAGATATTCCCTGATGAGCTTTTTGACTTTTCTTTCCCTTACAATCCATCAAATACTCCAGCCAGAGACAGAACTAACGATAAGAAAAGTCCAGAAAATATTGGTGGCGCTACCCAAAATAACCAAGAAAACTCACAACCTGATGAGAACCTAAATGAAGATTCACAACAGCAATTCGCTATGACAGATTCTTATCAGCAACCTATAGCTTTGGCTATACTGTCGGAACCAGCCCAACTTTCTACCGGAGATCTTCATACTAATATTAGAGCCTCTGATTTCACCAGTAATAATTTTACCTCAGCGAATATCAATGATCGATCAACTCTTAATAGCAATGTTCCCGAAAGTTCTAATGCATTTAACGTACAGAATAAGCTTTCCAGACGCCAAATCCCGCGACTGACGGTGGGGCTTTTGGGAGGACCTGATATTAGCACTGCTGGTGGAATTTCTGATTTTTATAATCCCGGTTATAAAATTGGGCTATCTGTTGAATACAATCTTACCAAAAATATTGCTCTATCCCTCGGGGCAATACATTCCAAGGTGCAATATATAGCCAGCGGAAACGATTATAATCCACCCGAGGAATACTGGTCGTATGGAGGTGCACCACAAGAAACAGTCGGGCGATGTCTTCTTATCGACATCCCGATAAGCTTAAAGTACAACGTGTTACACTTCGATAACTCAAGACTTTTTACTACCGGGGGAGTCTCTTCATACATCATGCTTAATGAAGACTATCGGTTTAAATATAACAGCTACGCTGGCGGCCAACAGCAAAGCTGGCAGAAACAAACCGGAACCCGCCATTGGATGAGCAATGCTGTTTTCTCATTGGGATATGAAATGGATCTCAGAAAGAATATCAGTCTGCGTGTTGAACCATTTATCAAAATCCCTATGCAGGAAGTTGGCTGGGGTAATGTTAAACTCTATTCAATGGGATCATTTATATCGATCAACTACAACATTTTTTAACGCTACAGGCATCCAAATAACACAAATACCACATCGGAGGATAATCAATGATACATTCAAACTCATTTTTTACCCTTGATACCTGGTTTAAAAAACATATGTCAGTGAAATCCCGCTTTCTTGTTACAATGTGGATTTGCTTTCTCACTATTGTATTAATTTCCTGCGGCGGCGATGGAAATAGCACCGGCCCTGATCCCGATCCGGACCCCGATCCGGACCCCGATCCAGAACGGAATGTAAGCTTTTCTCAGGATATACTACCCATTTTCGAAGCTTCTTGTGCCGTAAGTGGATGTCATGATTCCGGAACTCAACAAAACGGTGTAAACTTGAGCTCATACGAAGATGCTATAAATAGTGTGGGAACCGAGTATAATCAAGAAGTTATTATTCCTGGTAATCCGGATGAAAGTCCACTGGTTGATAAAATTGAGCCGGACCCACGGGAAGGCCAGCGTATGCCCTACCAACGTGATCCATTGTCACAGGCAAATATCGATTCCATCAGGGCCTGGATTGAAGACGGTGCTCCGGATAATTAATTATTTATATTGCCATGAACACTAAGAAACTAATGAATAAAAAAAGGTACATGCTATCCGGATTCCTTTTTGCTCTGTTCTTGCTTACTATTCCCATATTGGGTTCAGCCCAGAGTTATATGACTGAATCGGGACACGTAGAGTTTGACTCATCTGTGCCATTGCATTCTTTTACAGGAGTATCGGATCACTTGGTAGGTAAAATAACTCTTCAAGATTCAATCGCCGATTTTTACGTGGATATAAATACCTTGAAAACGGGAATTGGGAAAAGAGATAATGACATGATGAGAACGCTTGAGGCCCATAAATACCCCTTTGCAGAATTTTATGGCAAGATAGTTTCGGATTTAAAACCTATTACTGCTCAACCAAAAGAAGTTACGGTAGAAGGTGAATTCACCGTTCACGGAGTTTCAAAACAGACAACAATTACAGGGACACTTAAAAAAGTACCGGAAGGAATACACGTCGAGGCTTCCTGGACCCTAAATATGAAAGACTACAATATTAAACCTCCCGGTATTTTATTTTACCGCGTAAGTGAAAAAATAGACGTTTCTATTGCTGCTACATTAATCCCCAATTAATTTCTTAAACCAATGAAAGCTCAACTTAAAATATTTTTGGCACCTGTTATTCTTCTGCTTTTCTCGATACAGAGCATGGCTCAGATGGAAAGAGAACGAGCTAACGTTGTTGAACCGGTAGAAACTTTTTGGACACCAACTCTAATTTCTCAGGCTACTACAGAACATTTGCCGGCTGGAAATCTGAACGTTACCATTATGCACAATTTTGGAATTGCTACTACCAATCCTATCCAAAACTTTTTTGGACTGGATAATATTCAAAACGTGCGCTTAGGACTCGATTTTGGTCTTACTAATAGATGGTCAGCTGGAATTGGTCGCTCCTCCCTTTTCAATGTGGTTGATTTTCGAACGAAATATGCCCTGTTGCGGCAAAATACGGATGGATCAAAACCGATTAGTATATCTTTAAAAGGAGATTTAGGGATAGTTACGCAGGAAAACAGGCAACCCTTTAAAGATGATATAAGTACACTAACATCTGCCATTATATCTAAAAAATTTAATGAACAGATCAGTTTTCAGTTGTCTCCGATGTATGGATATTTCACTTCAGTCGATACAGGAGATAACAACCATCTTTTTTCTCTTGGTATGGGAACCCAAATTAATCTATCCGAACGATTCGGATTTATAGCAGAATATTACCCTATAATTGGAGAGAAAAATCTAAATACCAATAATGCTTTTTCTCTTGGATTAAATATCCAGACCGGTGGACATGTGTTCCAGCTGTTTTTTACCTCTACCCGGTGGCACCTGGAACAGTATGTACTGGCTCAAAATCGTGAACTATTTTGGGCCGGGGACTTTCGATTTGGATTTAATGTCAACCGAATATTCGGTTTGTAAATACTATTGTATCAGCGAAACAGCTTCCCGGGCAACTTCTCTATTATACTCAAAAGCCAAATTCTTGTAGTTGATAACATCCACTATCGTCCCAATAAAACAGAGTCCCGCAGTAAACAGATATAAAAGCCCCATTCCCAATTGGCCAACAAGAAATCGATGGATACCTGCTACTCCAAAAAATCCGACGAGAGCGGTTAATAAAATGGTCTGCGGATCTTTTCTTCGCGCTCTATAAACTTTCGCAAATCGATCAGCCGACTTTTCATCCATAGATTCCATCACCTTAGAGATATAAGCCGCCTCATCCCCCTCAAGTTCAGGTAAATAATCTATCACATTAGCCATAATATTATTCAGTTTTGTTATAATTTAAATAGTTTTGAGAAAACAGGTAAAAAATTCTTCCCGATAAAACAATTAAGGCAAAAGGCCCTAAGATATTTGCTTCCAACGCATTATCAAATTCACCTCGAAAAATAAAAGATATCGAATGTCCCAATCCATCTCCCGGACAATACGGGAAGCTCAGATTTTCCAACAAGCACAGTCCCGGGCCGCTGGTAGTATATGGATCCATCAATCCCATCAACAGTAGTCCCATACTAAAGGCAGCAATTTCAAAGTAATTTCGATAAAAATGTGCTATGGATTCTTTTATCATAGTAGTGAGTACGATCATTCATTAGTTGAGGTTACAACAAAGAAGTAAATAAAAGTTAAAAGTGTAAGAAATTTTTATTTGATTGGAACTGAAATTCAGGAATTACTATCTATCCCGCTTTGTTAACACGTCTGAATTATCTGATGATTTAAATCTCCAATAAAAAGCATGATTAAACAAACCCAATTAGACCTCAACCCTCTTCCGCTTTTGAATACCTTTAGCCGTCATCTATTTTTATACACGGTTTTCTTTTTATCCCTCTCAATTACCGCTCATGCCCAAGAGATTGATGACAGTTTAAAGGTTGACCTGGAGCCAATTGAAGTTACGGCTATGCATTCTGTGATAAGCACGACAGAAGCTCCTGTGGCTTTGAGTACGCTATCAAGAGATTTGAATGAACTCAATGGTAGGGCTACCCTGTCGCTGGAAGATATAAGCCAGCAAATGCCCGGTATTTGGGTCAGTGATCGCCAAAATTATGCGTTGGGAGAACGACTCACTATTCGAGGTGTGGGTTGGCGTGCTGCCTTTGGCGTTCGCGGCGTTCAGGTTGTACTGAATGATATGCCTTTAACTGTAGCCGATGGACAAACGATGCTCAACATTGTCGATCCCGGTTTTATTCGCCGGGCTGAGCTCCTTCGCGGTCCAGCCGCTACTTACTGGGGAAACAGCAGCGGTGGAGTATTATATCTGTCAACAATTCCTTCGGCAAATGAAGAAAACAATTTCAGATTAAAAACAATGGCGGGTTCCTATGGTACCCAGAAAGTTGAAGGACAATTTTCTGTTTCAGGTTCCAATCATCAGGTTAATGGGTACACGAGTTATTTAAATACTGATGGATTTCGGAATTACAGCGCTGCCCAAGTATTTCGTTCAGGAGTTACGGGTTCTGTCAATCTTACTTCCAAAAGTCGGCTTGAGTACCAGGCAGCAACTATCAATATGCCCAATGCTCAGCATCCCAGTGCTCTGACTGCGCAAGATGCTGAAAACAATCCCACGAATGCAGTCTCTTCTTTTGTTGATGCAGGAGCCGGAAAACAACTAACACAGCAGCAAGCGGGTTTATCATATATGCTTGAAACCAGTGCAGGTACATTGGATATCACCGGTTATGGTATTTATCGAGATTTAACAAATCCCCTGCCCTTTGGGATTATTACCGTAAATCGTTCGGCCGGAGGATTGCGAACTACTTTTGATAAAGATTGGAATCAGTTTAAAATAAAAATTGGTCTTGAAACAAAGTTCCAAAGTGACGATCGCGAAGAGTTTGAGAATACAGGGGATGCTAAACGGGGTGCTATAACCGTAAATCAAGTTGAAGAGGTTTGGAACCAAGCTATCTTTTCTACAGCAACCTATTCGATAGGGAAATTCAATATTCTGGGTGGTTTGCGATACGACAGAATAAATTTCAGTACCGATGCCAACACGGCTTCACAGTCCGGTGATCGTACCTTTCAGTCATTAAGTCCAAGCTTGGGAATTAACTATCTGCCAGGGAATCAAAATATATTTGCAAATATTAGCACATCATTCGAAGCTCCAACTACAACCGAACTGGTTAATAGACCGGGGGGCGGTAATGGTTTTAATCCAAACTTAAAACCCGAACAAACTGTAGGGTTAGAAACCGGAATCAGGGGCAGTATCCAATCCCGCACTCTTACTTATGACCTAACATTCTATCGGCTCTGGATTGAGGACCTACTATTTCCCTATCAGCTTGAAAACAATGGCCCTACCTTTTATCAGAATCAGGGAGAAACTCGCCACACCGGTATTGAAGCACAACTTGGATGGCAGATCCACCGGGATCTAAAAATATCAGCCAACACAACCGTTATGAAAGCTAAATTTAAACAAGCCAAAACAGTCGATAGCCTCTCATTAAAAGGAAACGAAGTTCCGGGCATTGCTCCTTTTCGACTGAATGGTAAAGTAAGCTGGAATCCCGGGAACTTTTTGCTTTCGCTCACCTATAAGCATGTTAGTAGTTATATGGCTAATAATCTAAATACTGCAGAAAATGAGGCGTACAATGTGTTTGATGCTTCATTCAGCTTTCGAAATATTTTCAGTACGCAAGATGTTGAAGTTCAGCCATTTATGGATATCAACAACCTATTTAATACCAGATACAACGGCTCTGTTACTGTAAACGCTTTTGGGGGGCGATATTTTGAGCCAGCGCCCGGCAGAAACTGGCAGACAGGTATCTCGGTAAACTTTTAAAAAGACCTAATCTACATAAATCCATTTTAACTTGTAACAAATAGCACGTTTACTATCTTGATTATATAAACATGATAGTAAACGAGAGCCTATTATGATTAAACACTTTCTTTTTATCATTTTATTGATTGGTGGAATCTACTATTACTGGACAACACGTCCGGTAGAGCATGGACCTGGTGTAGTAGCCCCTGAAACCCCTGTTCAGGAAGCTACTTATAATGCCGATAAATTTACTTACAAGGGTTTTGAAATAACACCCAAAGCCAATATTGATCTCGAAGCACGGGTGCTTTCCATTAAAAATTACTATTTCGACCAGTATTCAGAGCTCATGCCTACCGATATTGTGGTTGGTTGGGGACCAATGTCTGATGAGCGTAATCTAAATTCATTAATGGTTCGTCAGTCCGATCGCTCATTTTATTACGAGATGGCAAAACCCCCTATCAAGAAAAACGAGATGTGGAAAAATGCCTCAAACATGCATCTAATCGGCTCAACCAAGCAGATAAGAGAGAAGATAAACACACTCAGAGAAGGTCATATTATTCGTATCGAAGGCTATTTGGTCAATGCCACCTCTCCCAAAGAGGGATGGACACTCAAAAGTTCGTTAAAAAGAGATGATATTGGGAAAGATTCCAGCGAATTAGTTTGGATAAAAAGCCTTACAATCCTTTAATTGGATGCAATAAAATCACATCCAATTAAAGAATATCTTTTCTATGTCGTGGATTAAAGATGTTATTGTTGATATCCTGGCAACCATTGCCATTATCGCTGCAGTACTATATTCTAACATCTTCTTAAATGGCCTTGTTTGGGGATATACGGGATTACTGCTTTTTGTTAAACTGCTCGTCTATTTTGGGGATGGCTTTATGAATATGATGAATAAAGCTAAAACGCCTGCTCCCGAATGGTTTACCCATCTTTTATATGCCACCAATACAGGAGTGCTCCTTTATTTTCAGTGGTGGTATGCCGGCGCTGGATGGGGTATAATTTGGCTAATTTCTTACCTGACTCAGCGTAAGCTGGATCAAAAGTAACCAATCCCCACTCTATGGATGGGTTTGCCCGCCAATCACAACCTTATATCAAATCCCAAATTTTACATTTTTATAATATCCTCTCCCTTAGGTGTTTTAGTTTTAAATTTACGATGGATTCGGGATGTGAAATAAGATATTATACCCACGAATAGTACAATATCTCCCACAAGATAAACGAACAACAAAATACCGTAGTGGCAACTGCCGTTTCAGGACTTATTTTGGTTTTGGTCTTTCTTTGTCCGTGGCGCATCGAATCATCACATGAACTCAGATGGAGTCCGATATATCAGTCGCCCATGACCTATGTTCAGATCTACGACACCCAGCAAAGCGGTTGCATATTGCCGTTGGCACCCTGGCTATAGAAGTGCTGTCCGTAATAGTAGCGGCAGGTGTACTTTACGTATTCTTTGCAGATTCAGAGGATGAGGAAGGTGCCCCGCCAGAAGCATTGAATTGAGAGCTTCCCTTTTGCATATTGGGATTCAGATATCTACTATTGGCTTTAGTATGGATAAACCAAGATTAGGTACACAAATAAAAAATATACGATGATTTGTAGAATTTGGCATGGATGGACAACTCATGAAAATGCAAGTGAATATGAACAACTTCTCCGCGACGAAGTACTTCCGGGAATAGCTGAGAAGGAAATAGATGGCTACAAGAGTTTTCAATTATTGAGAAGGCCTCATGAAGAAGAAGTTGAGTTTATTACTATTATGTCGTTTGATTCCTGGGACGGAGTCAAGGAATTCGCAGGAGAAGATTATGAGCATTCCTATGTGCCTGCTAACGCGAAGAAAGTTCTAAAAAGATACGATGATCACGCACAGCATTACGAAGTTACAGAGCATAGAGAGTATAAATAATATATACATAACACTAATATGTTATGCGTTTAGTTTTAATATTATTATCAATTTTTAGTTTCGCTTTATCTGATAGCGCTGTTGGCCAGTCTTCAGAGGCATCATCGGCCACAAGAGACGACATTAACAAAACGAAAGTCCTTGTTTTAGCGACGCATCACATTAGCCACTATGAAGACGATTTTTATCCAACGCTTGTTGATTCGTTAATTAATATTTTGGAAAACTATTCGCCTACTATAATTGGCGTAGAAGAACTTTCAGGTGCCCAGATTGCCGAAATGGAACGGAGGGGCGGCCCTTATGAGTCATGGCTCATTTCTTTTGCAAAAGAACAACTTAAGTATGGATCAGCAGCGCAAAAGGCTCTTGATATTTCTTGGCAAGATGCAGACATGAAAGCCGATTCTCTGTTGGGGAACGTGCAAAGTGCAAAAGAAATTGCTAATAGTACAAGGTTAGAATTGATCAACCATCTGCTTGCATCCTACCGATTGCATACCGCTGTCCTGCAATGGTCTTATCTGAGTGAGGAGGATCAATCGAATCAATCGGTTATTCCCCAAAGTACCGTTGAAGGTCTCAGGAAAATCCTCAACGCTGCAGACGAAACTACATCGATCTCCCTTCGGCTTGCTCACCGATTGAATCTCCAGCGGGTATATCCAATAGATGATCATTTGGAGAAATGATTATTATGATGAAATTGAACTTCAACTTGAAGAAGCATTAGATGATTCTACGGTACAAGCACTAAGAAATGCTCCATATTTAGTCAAACAGGAAAATCTTTTGGAACAAGGAGTCGAAGACAGCACATGGCTTCCGTTATATAAGTATATGAATTCCCCTGCCTTTGTTAATAGGGACAAAGAAAGACAATGGCGTAATATTTTTCTTGAAACACCTAATGAAACCCTGCGCTCCCGGCTGGCTCTTTGGGAAGAACGCAACCTGAGAATTGCTGCTCATATTCGTTCTGCAACTGCTCGTGAGCCCGGCGGACGCGTTTTAATTACTATAGGGGCTTCTCATAAGTCATTTCTTGACTCATACCTAAAAAAAATGATGGAAATTGAAGTGATACATCTAAGTGATCTAATAGAATATTAGGTATAAATGCCGTATAGCCCGCGGATTAACACAGGCAGAGCTCACCATCTCCTTGCCCTCTTTTGTATATTACGGTTTAGATATCTACCATGGATTATAATATGAATATGCTAAGGTTAGGCTGCTTTAAAAAAATGAAGTAGTTATTTCTCCAAAAATATGTGTATCAAAAAGTAAAACTCTACTATTAGCATTATCAATGCTTATAGGTTAAATTTAACTTTGATCAATATGAAAAAGCTAAACTTCATATCATTTCTCATTTTTTTAGTATTTATAGGTGCATGTAACGTTTTCAATTCTTATGACGAAGGGCAGCGTTTTGAATACCAGTTTAAAACGGACAAAACTGAATACTCTTTAAAAGATACCGTCAACGCTACATTTAAAAATAAATCTGACCAAACTCTTTTTCTTAGCTATCAGATATGTACAATAGCTGAAATGCAAAAGCATGAAAATAAAAACTGGAAATCTATTTCAATTCCTATTTTTTGCCCTCAATATGCTAAAAGTCCTGTTAAAGTTGAGCCGGGAGAAAAGATAGAGACTGGTGTCAATTTGAACCTATTCGATAAAAATGATTTAGCGTCTGGAACGTACCGACTTGATGTAGTAGCTAGTCAAAAAGACCAAAATAAACAGAGAGAATTGACTTCGAATAATTTTGAAATATCAAAATAAAACATGCCAGCACCCTAACCAGCGCATTAACTCGGACGCACCTCGCCCTCTCTTGCCCGTTTTGTTTTCTTAGCGTCAAATAGTAAACTGGAAATTGAATTAACAACAGTCCGTGCGCCGGTTATGCGCAATGTCGTTAGGGGTACTACTATAAAGGACAATATAAACCACTTTCATCATGACACTTTTTATAATCATAGGAATTCTTGCGATTATAGTTGGTTTTATGATCTATGGTTCTATAACTTCGCAAAAATTTAACCAACAAAATAGAGGTCAAGTAACAATTACAGAAACAGAGCATTTTCATTGGCATCTTTTTTATTTCAATTTAGATGACAATAGGATTTTCGTACCCAAACAAACAGGTGGTGGGTTTACAATAAATTTTGCAAATCCCGTATCAATTATTGCTGCTATTTTGGTGATTGGTGGTTTTGTTGTATTAATTATTCTTCAGCAAGGGTAAAAGTTACCCTAACCAACGTATTTACTCAGACAGGCCCCGTCATCCCTTTGCCTCTCTTCCATTTATTAGTTAATCTTTCATTTTGCAAACAGTTTCAACGCTCTGGCGCCTACCCTCTGGAATCCCGCAGAGCGGGGTCACAAAGTGGCATTCCACAGGGCCTGCAGCTTATGTACAGCCTACGTAGCTTAGCTACTTCGGCGTAATAGACCGCAATATCGTTATACAAAATTTTCAACCATTAGTAATCAATTTTAATGAAGGGAGAAAAAATGGAACCGTTTGAATTGAAAGTTGATAGCAATACGATTTATATAAAAATAATCCGCTTTATAGGGACGCTAATGCTTGGGTTCTTTATTGGAGCTATACTCTTCAAATATAGATATGAAGGTACAATCGATTGGATCAATTCATTCACCGGTGTAACACTTAGTCTTGTGTTTGCTTTTTATCCAGATACAGCTGGAAAAAAAGTTCTTATCATTGATGATAAAGGAATTTCCCTAAAAAACTATTCCTTCTTGAGTGGTAAAAAAGAATATGATTGGGCCTCAGTTAAAGCTATTGAAGTAAAAAAGAACAGAATTGAATTAACAAAGGGTATTGGCTCTACTGAAAGAATCCAACTTCCTATTTATACAGATGACCAGATGAAAAATCTAAAAAACTATCTTCAGCAATTAACCAGTTCTAAAGAAATTACTTATAAACAATAACTTTGGGTACATAACGTGCATTAAAGGGACGTATCTCACCTGGTCTTGCTAATTTTGGGGTTTTTAACTTTCCGTTCGTTACTTATCAACTTAAATCAAGATTATGAGACAACTAACTTCAGTACTATTTATACTTTTATTGCTTACTGGCTGCAGCCAAGAAATTTCCGAAGAATATACAGGCCATGTTGAAGAAATCTTCAGTGATATTTCCGTTTCTGAAGAGCTCAACCTCTATATTGACGAATCCGGGCAACCGGCTAACGGGCACTACAGGTCCAACTATCAAAATGGGTCCCTCCAAGCCGATATAACGTTCAGTGACGGGATGATTTCGGAGGGTAAAATTTTCCATAGTGATGGGGTGCTAACAATCCGTTACACAACTGAAAATGGCCTCATGAAAACATCCTATTACACCACAAGCAGCCAGCCCAGGATGGTAACCCTCCATGGTGACGATCTATCTGATCGAATAGCGTTCCAAACTTGGGACGAGGACGGAACCCAGAGAGTGAAAACTGATCAAACGGTTATGAAACAGTGGTACAAAAATGGCCAGCCGCAATTTGAAATGCAATTAAAGGATGGAAAATTACATGGGAAATCGGCTACATGGTACGAGAATGGTCAGATAAAATCCGAGCAGCTGTATACCGATGGTGTTAAACACGGAACGTTCAAAGAGTGGGATAAAGAAGGAAATGTTACCAGTGAGCAGGTTTACGATATGGGGGAACTCGTTACAGAAAAATGAATGGAAGAATCGTAACCATTTTATTAGCTAATGCACATTATTCACATTTACTTTTCTGACCCACACTTGCACTTGTATAATACTCCGATATTTAGGAGGGAGACTTTTTATTGAATTATTTAATTCCTGCCAGACCAAGTGATAAAAAAAGCGGACAGCCATACCCCCTTTAAATCCTGTGGGTAAGCTACCCTGCCTTTTTAAACTTCTACCTTACTGATCTGCTTTTTTTATGTTATGTTTGGAACAGTTAACCAATTTTATCTAAGGACTATTACATTTATGGAAAAAATGGATCGACTTCGTGATGCTATCACAGATTATATCAATGAAAAAGGGGTAGAATACCAGCGGCTACTTTTGTCGAGAACTTTCTATACCAAATTGAAAAAGGAGGCTGATGAACACGATGTACCCATCGATCTTCCAAATATGGAAATTAAAGACAATGTAGAATACGATTTTAAACTTCTGCCCTGACCCTGATTTTTCAGGAACACCCTGATCCATTTGTACCTATAAAACTAAAAAAAGTTTTATGATCTGGATCGGTTCTGGTGCCCTGATAATCATCTTCTTTAGTTTTCGAGCGTATATCAACAATCGGAAAGAGTTTCAAAAGAAAATTATTCGTGATCAATACTCACGATTATATTTTCATCTGTTGCAAGGCGCAAATATTGTATTCATTATATCCGGACTTCTGTTCCTGATGCTTGCCATAGTAAGCCACGTAAATGGATTTGAATTAATTTTTTCCTCTGAATACAGTTATTACCTGAAGTTGAATAGCAGTTAAGCTTTTTAGGTGTTTTTTTAACAAACTTCCGAATAATTTACAATTATACACGTTCAAATTTTGTAAATAGTGAATAGAATCATTATTTACATAAGTAGTTATAATTTTAAGTAAATAAAGGTAGCAAAGCTCTATGCCACGATGTGAAATTTACCAAGATGCCAAAGGTGAATGGAGATGGAGACAAACCTCCAAAAATGGTGATATTGAAGCCTACTCCGATGGCGGATTTGAAGACAAAGAAGAATGTAAAAAAGATGGAAAGGAAAACGGTAACTGCACAAGCTATACACGAAGCAACTCCTATTAATCACTTTTTTGTTTCTATAAAGCTGCTCTTCAATTCTGAGGAGCAGCTTTTTTTATTTGAATGGAAAAATAACTATCTACTTGATATAAAATAAGACACTACAATATTTTTATATCCTTTATGCATAATGCATTAAGCTCTACACACATATAAAAGCTCTTGTTATGATTGAAGGGTTATATCAGTCAGAATATTGGCTTAGCACCTTCATAATTCAGCGAGGACTGGGTTTCATCTATGCAATTGCCTTCCTGGTTGCGATAAATCAATTCAGGCCGCTATTGGGAGAAAATGGCTTACTGCCTGTCCCCCGTTTTGTAAACCGTATCCCGTTCAAGAGATCTCCCAGCATTTTTCACTGGCATTATTCCGATCGCTTTTTTAGCCTAATTGCCTGGGCAGGATTTACCCTTTCCTTACTTGCGGCTTTCGGCATTTCTGATGTAGGCCCTTTATGGCTTTCCATGCTGATCTGGTTTTTTCTTTGGGTACTCTACCTCTCAATTGTAAATGTTGGTCAGCTCTTTTACGGTTTCGGATGGGAATCGCTGCTGCTGGAAGCCGGGTTTTACGCTATTTTTCTCGGTCCCATACAGTACGAAAGTTCCATAATTATGGTATTTATCCTGCGCTGGTTGGTCTTTCGAGTCGAATTTGGAGCCGGACTCATAAAAATGCGCGGCGATGAGTGCTGGAGCAACCTAACCTGCCTCAACTATCACCACGAAACCCAGCCGATGCCTAATCCACTAAGCAGATTTTTTCATTTACTTCCCGAAAAAATCCACAAGTTTGAAACGCTATGTAATCATATTGTGCAATTGGGAGCCGTTTGGTTACTGTTTTTACCTCAGCCATTTGCTACTATCGGAGCGCTATTAATCATTTTATCTCAGCTCTACCTCATTATAAGCGGAAATTACGCCTGGTTAAACTGGCTGACTCTCCTACTGGCATTCAGTGGTATAAGTAACCAATACTTAGCCTTCCTGATGCCCGTTTCTCTGCCGCCCGAACTCTACGATAGTTTTATACTGGAAATCATTTCAATGATTGTTGGGATCATTGTAGCCTATCTAAGCATTGGTCCCATTAAGAACTTGATTTCTCCTCAGCAGCGGATGAATGCGAGCTTTAACCCGCTGCACTTAGTCAATACCTACGGTGCATTTGGATCGGTAACCCGAACTCGATATGAGATCGTAATTGAAGGGACCACCGACCATCAGCTTGATACAAAAACAACCTGGAAAGCATATGAATTTAAAGGGAAGCCCGGTAACCCAAAACAAATACCCAGCCAGTGGGCTCCCTACCATCTTCGGCTTGACTGGCAGATATGGTTTGCAGCCATGACTTCCATTCGGTCCAACACCTGGCTTTTGAAATTCATTTATAAATTGTTAAAAGCCGATAAAGACATATTAAAACTTTTATCAAATAATCCCTTTAACAATAAATCTCCCAATTATATACGAGTACGTCTTTTTCAGTATCAATTTACCAGTCAAAAAGAATATAAAGAAACCGGCAACTGGTGGAGGCGGAGCTTTGAACGCATATATTTACCCCCTCAATCAACTGATGACTTACAGCATTTTAGCAATTAATATTCGTAAAGGAATCATAAATTCTTCATTTTTTGTTGAAAATCCCTAACCATTCACAATAAAGTATTACGCTATGTTTTTCCTAAAATCTGATGAGCTTCGCAACCATCTTCATTCTATTATTCACAAAGATACCCAGCAACACAAAACACATTTCGATTTAACTATAGATAGTATTTATAAATTCACGAAGGCCGGGTCGCTTGATTTTGGAGGCAGTGAATTTGAGGCAGCAGAGAAGGAGTTAATCAAGCCGCAGAAGAATCAAGGTGACGATTACGGATGGTGGAACCTCCCTCAGGGACACTACCAGGCAAGCATGAATGAAACTATCAAAGAAGCAGGAGACACCATAGCATTTATAAATTTACATCCACATGCTCGTAAAGCAGGTATTATTACCAATGCATCAATGTTACCAAACCAACATAACGAAGATCCAATAACCCTCAACTTTTTTGCGCCCGATCCTGGCTGCAATATCAAAGAAAATGCGCGTTTTGCCGTCTTATATTTGTTGGCCAGCTAATATTTTGGGATACTAAGGTCAATTTTAACATCACTAATTATTGATGTACACCGTAACTTCGGGCTTCCTGAGTACCGCAAGGATAGGCGTTGAAAAAGATATTCCCGTAATACAACAAGAGTTTAGCTGCATATAAATTGACGAAAAGAAGAGATCACTTTTCTGCCTGTAAATCAATATACCCTGCAGGCAAAAGCTTTCTCGGATGCGGTTATTAATGACGATTCGGTACCGACAGTACTTACCAATGTTCTTAACAATATGATCGCCATTGATTCCTTCAGAAAAAAACAAAAAACTGGTCAAATTAACCTTTCATACACTGATAAAATTACTATAAAACTTAAAAAAGAGAACTCTCAAACAATTTATGGGTCAGAAGACAGAAAAAATTTATAACCGGGCTAAAGAGTATTTAGATAAGCAAAACCATGAGCATGCACTGCGACTGTTTAATCAAGTTTTAAACAGAGAGCCGGGCCACCCAAAAGCCCTTCGAAATAAGGCACTCATTAAAGTTTTGGATGATGACGAAGAAGCTGAAAAATTTCTTCTGTTTGCTTTAGATCAACTTCCGGACGATGATCAGCTCTATCAACTGTTAGGTACGCTCTATCACAATAATGGGAAGCCTCAAAAGGCGCTTGCGCAATTTAAAAAAGCCATCGATGTAAATGCTGATAATACGATTGCCCAACAGGGAGCCGCCATGGTCTATGCCCATATGTTGGAAGAACATGAACAAGCCATTATTCACTTTACAAAAGCACTTGAAAACAATCCGCAAGATATGGAACTGTTATTTAACCGCGGATGCAGCTACATGATATCCGAGCAGATGGATAAAGCAGAGCAGGACTTGCGTCAGGCGGCTGAACTTAATCATGATAAAGCCAACGAGATGTTAGAAAAATACTTCTAACAGTATCACTCTTTTGTTTTCACCATTTGATTGAAAACCCTTTTTAGAAATGGGAAGAGTAGCGATACCTCCCTCCCATTTTTCCTTAGCTGATCTGCTATTTCAAAAGCAATTTCCCACTGCTCCATTAATATTTTCTGCCCATCAATAAAGTAATAGTTATCGTCATAAATATTTGTTGATTCGGAAGTTACGCCATTTACCTCAATTACTTTTAAATTACTTCCTTCTTTTAATTGGTCGTAATCTGGAACTTTTATATCAAACCTTCCGAAGTAAAAGCCTTTTGCTGATTTACAAATTTCATTCATCCTCCTTGTTAAGGCTTCGGTAATAAGCTCCTCGCCATCAAAAAAGATAGCACCACGGGCATGTGTTCCTAAATCAACCAAAGTTATTGTTTCTCCATTATCCGGTATCTCGAACAAGAGTTCTTCATTTTGCTTGAGATACTCTTTGCCCATATTCACGGTTATATCATCTGACAAAATAAGCTCTTGCACTGTTTTTTGCCCATCTCCGACCAGTGTGGGGAGTTCTTTTTTGGTAATAGAAAAAATATCGCCTTGCTCCTCTTCGGGTTTTCGATAATAGAAGACTCCCACTTCCTTACCATCTATAAATTCTTGGATAATGATATCCTCAGAACACTCGGAAAGATAATCCTGTAAAGCATATCGATCTTTTATGACCTCAACTCCCTTCCCTCTTTCCCCTACATCCGGTTTTAGCACAACCGGAAAACTCAAATCATTCTCTTTTAAAAATTGGTCAGCAGCTTCAAGCATATTTTCTAATTTCTCATCAAAAGAGATTTTTTTATACAAAGCTACTGCTGATGAGTCTCCAAATAAATCCAGAATAGCACTCTTAGATTCTCCTACAAATCCACCGTCAGGAATAGCAGGATTAACGGCAGTAAACAACGTAAAGCAACGATATTTGACGCCTAAATAAATGATATATAGCGTTACGGGGGTATAAATGACCATAGGCCACCAATATTGCCAGCGCGTTAATTTTCGATATCGGGACAACAAAAGTCGTCGGCCTTTATAACTGAAGGCGGGAATAATCAATTTTATAAACATAATAATACTCCCCACAGCCCCCAGAAATACCCAGATAGCATAATCATGATAAACCGCAAAATAGCGTAGTAATTCGTTTCCGAGTAATTTAGAGATTCCCACAAGCATGGGCGTCCAAACAAGTCCGGCAAGAATAAAATAAAAGATAAACATCCAAAAACCGGCTCGAATTACCCCTGCACTAAAATATGTTGGAATTCTGCTGCCCGGCAAAAATCGGGTTGCTATAATAATTGCCGGTCCCTTTACCTTAAACCACTGCGCACTTTTCTCAAGATCTTTTTCTGAAATAATCCATTTTAAAGGTGCTTTTTTAATCGCAGGTCGCCCCAGCACCCTTCCGGCCACGTAAAGTCCTACATCCCCAATTAAAATACCGAGGAAACAAGCCAGTGTTGCAGGCCAAAACCCGATAAGTCCCCGTGCTACCAGCAAACCCGCCCCAATACAGGTTAAGTCTTCACTGATCAGCGTACCTAAAATGATAATCAGCATAATGATTAGAAGTGAAATGCCTTCGAATTTTGCAAACTCGACATTTGAAAACGACTTATCAGCTGCTTTTATACGTTCTTTTGAAGCATCAGATACCGTAGTTGCAGTACCTTTCTCAACTTCAGCAATAAATGATTTAATGGTCTGACCAACCGAATCACTATGGGTCTCCAAGAGATCGTGATCTGCATCATATAATTGCAACTTGCTTTGCGGAACAATCCGGTAATGCTCCTGGGCAACGGCCAGAGGCACCAAAGGATCTTCCTTACCATGCAATATGATCATGGGCTTGTCAAGCTGTTTAAGGTGGGATCGAAGCGGCCTCTGATCTGACTCATAGTGCCTTTTAGCATAAGAAACATCAATATCAATAGCTTTAAAAAGCCCGAAATGCGGAACGGCATTGTGTAACAGCCATACTGCTCCCAACTGTATGCCATGCACCGTATGATTTAAGCGATAGCTCCCTAATAGTTCCAACTCTTGAACCCCTACTGAGGCAATAAGCCCCACCGAGGCTATTTTTTGCGGATGTTTATGTGCTAAATGAATGGCACTGGGACCTCCCAATCCAAAACCAAAAGCATGGGCACTGGAAATATTTAGCGAATCTAAGAACTGTGAAGTGTATACCGATGAGCTCCTAAACGAATAGCTTGGAAGATCATCGTTTTTACCTCCATAACCCGGCAAATGGGGTACTAAAACCCTCAATTCTGAAGATAAATTCGGGATTATCTCTTCAAATAACTCCGGCCCCTCCGGTCCACCGGGCAAAAGCAACAAAACGGAAGGATTATCTTCTGATCCCCTATAAATATCCTGATACCCAATGGTAATCTCCTCATCAGAAAGTGACTGATCGGCATTGACGACATTCAGCTGTACGGTTTTATTGGGATCTTCTTGATCAGGTAATGGACTTTGAAAAAAGCTTGTTACAAAATGAGATAATGCCAGAACAACGAGATAAATTAAAACGTATTTTTTCCAGCCTTTTATGCCCTTTAACATCTAATTAATCTCTGCTATTAATTTTTTGAATCAACAATTGGAACAAACAATCGTGATACTTCTTTTTGCAACTGTTTTGCGAGCTCCTTTCTATTATTACCAGTAATTTTGTCTCCAAAACTGATCGTGACATCAACCCTTTTTATTTTCAGCAGCTCCCAAAAATGAGGCAAGAAAGCCATATCTCCCCACCAACAAACGTGTGACCATGCCGGACGGTCGGCATCTACAGAACAATATGAAATAGCTGTACTACTGACCGGCATTTCTTTTTCCGCCGGATAGTTTAACAAAGAGGAATTAAAAGGTAAAACCCTTTCCCCTTTCGAGCTTGTTCCCTCGGGAAATAAGATGATACCCTCCGAATCAGATATCGTTTCTTCTACACGATTATTCATCCGACGTACATCGCCCTGTAACTTTCTATTAATAAAAAGAACCCCCAGAGTTCGAGTGCCCCATCCAAAAAACGGCCATGAGGCTATTTCACTTTTGGCAATAAAAGTACCATCCAAAAAATACCATAGCGGCACCACGTCCATATAACTTAAATGGTTGGAAACAAGGAAAAAAGGAGGCTTGGGCGGTAATCCTTCAGAAGAAATATTAAGTCCCATAATGTTGGCTGTTAGCGAAGCCCAAATAGTTATTATACGGTTTTTCCATTTGGTAACCATCGACGGTTTTATAAAACGAAAGAGAATATTACCTATGCCAACCGAAATTACCGTACATAAAGTAAGCAGAAAAAAAAGTATGAGACGTAGAATTGCCCTTGTATTCTCAATCATATTTTTCATAACTATCGAAAAAATAGTGTTCTTGAACGCTCATCAAGGTTCTCAAGATCTACCAATATTAAAAAATCAATTGTTTGGAACGCTCTATCCAAGGCTGGTTTCGATAAGGTTTTGGCTCCTAAATCAATATAGAGATTAAATAATTGAGGCAAAGTTATATGTTTCCAGGCTTCGGCATCCCTATCAACATCCGGACAATGATAATCATCTTTGGTATCAACACTTAAAGAACTGTGGATGTGATCATTTTCTCGCAAATAATCCCATACCGTCCATCCTTCGGCAGGATTTGTACTTTTGATAGAACAGCATCCCAACAAATAGCGCAAATCGGTTATTTCCATATACTTTGCTATCCCCCGCCATAACAAATACAGCACACGTCCATTACGGTGCTCTTTTTGGATACACGCTCGACCTACTTCTACCGTCTGTTTTAAAATTTCTTGTGGAATAGAAGACAAATCAAATTCATCAGATGTATATAACCCATGTCTTTGAATTGCTTTCTGATAGGTTTGTAATCGATAGGTACCAATCACACCGTCTGTTTTACGATCTACAACAATAAGATGGTCACATTGCAAATCATATTGGTCAACATCAAGACACTGCTGATGGGATTTTTCCAATCCTTCGCCAAGCTCCAGGTTAAATACGCGATATCGCAGTGATTGAGCAGCACGTAACTCTGCTTCTGTCTTGGCAAACTGCAGGCTATACCGATTGGTGGCAAATAATTGTCCCGATAATGTTTTATCCACAGGGTAAAAAGCTCTGTTATACTTAGTGGTCCCTTAGAATAAGCAACTGAAGATAAAAAAAGAATCGAAAAATGATTTTATAACCTGATTTTTAAATAGATAAGCGGAAATATCAGTTGTTTTTAGCAATCCAATTTTTAAGAGCCACCGTTATCAAGGCAGAGTAATACATATCCTTTTTATCAGCCATCGATTTCACTTTGTCGATTAGGTCGGTTTCCAAGTAATAGCTGACAATTTTCTTTTTATTCTTTTTTTCATTTTTGCGGGACGTATCATTGTTCCCGTTTTCACACCTCTCGTCCCTATTTTGTTTTGTAGTTATAACAGCAGTATCTGTATCCTTTTTTTTATCTGATACACCACGATCAGGAATAAATCCCATTGCACTTTTTTGTGATTTAAAACTAATGGGACTACTCCCTAAACTCTTCTTCTTTGACATAATAAGCTGATCCCTATTAATATTCTACGCGTGTTGCAACTGACCATTTCTTATTTCCTGAGCCAGCGCCTTGTAGTCTTTTGCCCCATGGCTCTCAGGTGCGTATTCGAAAATAGTTTTGTGATGACTCGGTGCCTCTGCCAACGCCACATTATCTCTGATTATCGTATCAAAAACTTTATCCCCGAAATAGTCCTTTATATGGTCCACAACCTCATTGTTGAGATTTTTCCGCCCGTCAAACAGCGTACAAATAATACCGCTTATTTCAATTTCAGGATTCAATCGCTCTTTTACAATCTGGATAACGTCCATCAGCTTTGACAGCCCATGTAATGCTAAATACTCCGACTGGAGCACAATAAAGATTTCCTTAACAGCTGTAAAAGCATTGAGCGTCAACAATCCCAGATTGGGCGGACAATCAATCAAGATATAGTCATAGTCCTTTGATAAGGTGCTCAATTTATTCTTAAGCATCATTTCGCGAGCAGGTTCATTGGCAAACTCCATTTCAGCTCCTGACAGATCAATAGAAGAAGGCATTATATCAAAACCATTATGACTTATAATAGCATCATCAGCCTCTACTTCCCCCTTCAAGACATTATAAATGCTATTTTCCAAACGATTGGAGCTTAATCGAAGCGAATATGTGAGATTTGCCTGGGGATCCAAATCAACCAACAAAACCTCAAACCCATCCCGGGCAAGTCCGGCGCCGACATTAATTGTTGATGTAGTTTTTCCTACTCCGCCTTTCTGATTGGTAAAAGCTATTGTTTTCATACGTTCATACCGTTTATATATTCCCGAATATTAATTATTAACCTGGGCAATGCCCTTTGTATTTAATAGAGAGCTTCATCGGTGATTTGTTACAGAAATATTAAAATTTTTTAATATTTCCAAATAATAAACTCTACTGCCACTCAGAAGGGGTTTAGTAATAGCTAATACAAATAATAATCTATCTGTATGGCAATGTTAAAAATATAAGAGATATTCTGTTCGAGAGAAGCTAAAAATTGGGAAAGAAATAGCCAATAATAAATTGGATGGCATAAATAAATGCAACCAGTCCAGCGGCAAACAAAATAACAGCAATAGCTATTGTTTTACCTTCAGAATCTTTCTTTTTTGAAGCCATAATCTATAATTTGTTTTACCAGTTTATTAACCTATTTGCTTTAAAAGTAATCTACCAGACCGGTTGTTGAGTTGCAAATATAAATCGATATCTTACTAACAATTTAACTCTTAACCTCAAAATTGCCTAATGGATAAATCAATAACTATTTCAGAAGAAAATTATGATTTCTGGAAAACCGGAGCCATTATTTCGGCAGTATTGTCTGCAATTACTTTTACTGTATTCTGGAATATAGATGATCCATTTTGGATAGGTATTACAAGGTTGGTAGCATTTATTTTTTTTGCAATGATGATTCTTTGCTACCTGCAAATTATGAACGGGCCTATTGAGATAACACTAAAGATTACTGACAAAATCGTCCTTGTCTCGTATCAAAAAAATGGTAGAAATATTCATGAGGAACAATTCGAAAAAGACACTATCAAAGAGATATATCCTACTACATCGGGAGTAAATTTTTTACTACGTAAACTAAAACCATCAATCAAAACCTTTAAGGTCAGTTTCACCGATACCGATAAAGACCTAAATATGTTTGAATTCAGTGGACGTCCCCTTTTGTTCAGCAAAAATTCCCGAGAAGAAATTCTCCAATTCTTTAAGAACGCATCCCAATAGATTTACCCTATTTACAGCTCAGATACCAGTTAAAGTAACAACAATAGTTATAATCTTAGCAGACTCATCAATATTCGGATGCGTGAACTCACTATAACGAACATGTAACCTAACGCCAGACTGCCGCCTATTTCTTTGGAAAGAGTTGAAAAGCAATCTTCAAGCCGTTCCGATTGGAAACTGGAGATTTTAAAAAACTTCCATTATCCATAATGTTGTAAAATAATTTATAATATTTGCAAAGGATCATTTTTTGACCAACATTCAAAACAAACTTTTTTAACTAAATAAATTAAAGGATGGAAAGTATAAAAAATATCAGCGTTGTACTTTTATTGGTACTGGTTTTTGCCAGCTGTACCGAAACTAATCAGTATCAACAACAGGCAAATGAGCTTGCACAAAAAGTAATTATTGTAGATGGACATATTGATGTCCCCTATCAGCTAAAAGACGAATGGGTGGATATTTCAAAGGCAGCACCCGATCTGGATTTTGATTATCCCCGAGCAAAAGAAGGTGGATTAGATGCTCCATTCATGTCTATTTATATCCCGGTAGAGTATCAAGAAACCGGTGGAGCTAAAGCTGCTGCTGACAGTCTTATCGATATGGTGGAGGGCATAACTAATAACAATCCCGATAAATTTGCTATTGCTACATCACCGGATGAGATACAAAATAACTTTGAAAAGGGGTTAATTTCACTGCCTATGGGAATCGAAAACGGAGCTCCTGTGGGAGAAGATTTATCGAACGTGCAACACTTCTACGATCGCGGAGTCCGCTATATCACTCTTGCTCATGCAAAGGATAACCGCCTCAGCGACTCTTCTTATGATACCACCAAAGATACGCACAACGGTTTAAGTAATTACGGTAAAAAAGTTGTGAAAGAGATGAACCGACTGGGAATGATGGTGGATGTATCTCATATTACCGACAGCGCTTTTTATGATGTTATGGATGTAACTAAAGCACCTGTTGTGGCTACGCACTCCTCAAGCAGGCATTTCACGCCCGGATTTGAACGAAATATGAGTGATGACCTTATAAAACGTCTTGGCGAAAATGACGGCGTTATCATGATTAATTTTGGCTCTACTTTTTTGGATAGTGTATCCCAAAACAGTCGGGAAAAGGTACGACAAGAAATGGCTCAACGTATTAAGGAAAAAGATTTAGATCCGGATAGTAAAGAAGCAGATGAGTTCCGGTCGGAATATTTTCAGGAAAATTTCAAATTTAGCACTGTGGAAAAGGTAGCCGATCATATCGACCATGTTGTTAACTTGGTAGGTATCGATCATGTAGGATTAGGCTCAGACTACGATGGCGTAGGCCCTACCCTGCCAACAGGACTTAAAGATGTATCCACCTATCCCAACCTATTCGCCGAACTCTTAGAGCGTGGATACACGGAAGAGGAAATTGAAAAAATTGCCTCCGGGAATATTTTCAGAGTCTGGAATAAAGTAAACGAGGTTGCTGATAACATGGAACAATCAGATAATTAAACTATTCGGTAAATAAATTTAACGCCCCGGCTGAGGAATATTTGGTCGGGGCTTTTTTAATCCTAAACAAATTTGTGCCCATGCAAAAGATTACAACTCCCACGCTCCTGTTGGATAAAGATATTTGCAAAGCTAATATCAGGCGGATGGCTAATAAAGCTCAACAACATAACTTGCGCTTCAAACCCCATATGAAAACCCATCAATCAGCACAGGTGGGAGAATGGATAAAGGAAGCGGGAGTTTCGGCAATCACGGTATCTTCTGTAGCTATGGCTCAGTATTTTGCTGAAAACGGTTGGGAAGATATCACCATTGCTTTCCCCTGTAATGTCGGCCAGGTTCAAGCGCTGAACGAGCTTGCCCAGAACATTTCTCTTACATTACTGATTAATAAGCCGAAAACGGTCAAACTTTTAGAAGAACATCTGACAAGCCCGATTAATACCTATATCGAAATTAATACCGGATCAGCCAGAACAGGTTTTACTTCTGATAGTATCACAGCAATACAAGAGCTAATAACTGCCATTAAAAAAACAAAATATATCAGCTGGTTAGGATTCTATTCTCATCCCGGTCATTCATACCGTTGCCGTTCCCAACAACAGATATTAGAGATTCATGAATCGGTTATCAGTCAGTTTAAATACTTGAAAAATAATATTGAGCCAGACTTTGAAACCTTTGAAATATGTTCCGGTGATACCCCTTGTTGTTCCGCTGCCGAAAGCTTTGGTCCAATTGATGCTATAAGTCCGGGTAACTTTGTGTTTTATGACCTAATGCAAAATCAAATTGGAAGTTGTACACCTTCAAATATTGCCGTTGCAATGGAATGTCCTGTTGTAGATAAATATCCCGAAAGAAACGAACTGATTATTCATGGAGGAGCAGTCCACTTTTCCAAAGAATCAATCACTGAAAAGGAACTCACTCATTACGGAGCTGTTGTGAAAAAAGTTGATGAGCATTGGGAGCCTTTAGATCATACTCCACACCTTACAAAGCTCTCCCAAGAGCACGGCATTATCTACTGCTCCAATCACGTATTCAAGAATTATAATATTGGTGATACTATAACCATCCTGCCCGTACATTCATGCCTTACTGCTAATCTTATGGGAGAGTATCAATTAACAGATAGAGATAGAATCACAATTAATATGATAAAATAATTCATTAAAAAAAGGCACTCAATTACTTGAGTGCCTTTAAAAGTATATATCTTAAAATGTGAATTAGATTTATTTCGCTTTATATAACCAAGCTTCGGAATTCTGATTTTGCCGGATATCAGCAAGCGCTTTTTCAGCACTGTTCACATTATCAAATCCCTGGAAAGTGACAAGGTTAATATCTGAATCCTGCATCTTAATTATTGAAGCATTAAATCCTTTCTCAGAAAGTTCTTGTTTATGCTTTTCTGCATTTTCCAGAACCTGAAATGATCCGCCAACAATATAATAGGTGGCAAGCGTTTCGCTGTTTTGTTCACCATTATTATTTCTGGATTCCAGTGTTTCAGGCTGAGAGTCATTCTCTTGGCTCTCAGCAACTGTTTTAACACTATCATTCTTTTCTCCCCCAAGATTAAGTTCGACTTTCTCAGTCTTTACTTCCGGATCCTTAATAGTTTCGGGCTGATCCTGCTGATCACTTTCCTGATCTAACGAATCGGGTTCAGTATTCTTAGCTTCTTGATCATCACTTTGATCTTTTTTCTCAGGTTTAGAGTCCGGTTCAGGCTTGTCTTCTTTTTGTTTTTCCTGAGACTGGGGATCATCTTCTTCTGTTTCACCATCAAAAACTTCTTGCAGGTCTTTATTCTCACGATTCAATATTTCTTGACCTTTTGAAGCCTCATCCTGCATACGCTCTCGTTCATTCTGGAGAACTTCATACTTATTTCTGAAATCCTCTTTACCATACCGTTCCGGTATAGTAGGTTCTAAAGATGCCTGAATCAATATTACAAGCTCTCTCATCTGGTAATCATGAGACTCATATCCAAACAGGTATCGCAACCCAAAGAACCACGGGGGAAGATCTTTTAAAACGGGAATACCCCGTCGAACGTCAGCTTTTTCAGTCCTATATAATCCTGCTATTACCGTTGCTTCTCCATCGAGCAACAGTGCCTGTGTTGTAGCTTCCTGCTTATTAATAATGGTACTTACCGGATCAGGTTGTGCTGATGATCTTTCAGCATCAATATTAAGATGGATAAAAGTCGTATCTTGCTGAGTAATAACCTGCGGAGTAACCGTAAGGATAGTACCAACTGAGAAAAATTGTTCCACTACATTACCCGCGATATCGCGCTGCTTGATGGAAAAGTCCTGTCCTACCTGGATATTCCCTTCCTGTCCATCCATCACTTTTACGGTGGGTGAGGCAAGAATTTCACCAAGGTTATCAGCTTCAAATGCACTAAATAGTGCCTGCACATCAATTCCGGTATTCCCAATCTCACCGACATTAACTAATGCACTAAACACATCCTGAGACACGTTCTGCGCTCCTTTTGAATTTACTTGTACAAAGGGACCATCAAACTCTGAGCTGGGAACTTGCCCCCCGCCTTGTCCACCTTGGCCGCCTCCTTGGCCTCCACCACCTTGTCCGCCTTGTCCACCACCAAGTACAGATTCAGGGACGTTTTCCGATATAGTAGACCAATCTACACCAATTTCTTGCAGAGCGCGGCGGTTCCCTTCAAAAAAGATAGCGTTTATTCTAACTTCATGTGTTTGGGTTGTCGCTACCGGTCCTTCGCCTTCTCCACCGCCCGCAGCTGTTTGAGGTGCCGCCTGTCCTTCTGCTTCGGCTTCTATAGACTCACGGGTTACAATTTCCAAGAACTCCTGTTTGTCAACTAAGTGAAGCTCATTAACACGCAAAATTAACTTCAGGGCATCCATCCAATGCATCGGTGGAACCGGAATACCAATTTCTCCCTCTGTATCCGTACGATTGATAACCGCTTTTCCTCGGAATTCTTGCGAAAAGTCGTTTATAACATCAACAGCACGAGCAAATGAAGTAGTTCTATCAAAACGTACAACTTCTTCGGGATTCGTATATTCTCTATACTCTGCAGGCAGGTTATCCCGGTTTTGACTATACACACTACCAATGGCAACAAAAAGAAATGCCAGTGCGAAAAGTATCGTTTTTTGGTATCTAAATAATTTCATATTAATTACTGCTTTCATTTTCATCTTCATCATTATTAACCTGCAAGGTTATTCGCTCAACGATTCCACCTTTGTTAAGAGTAAAAGAAGCGGTTCCTTCATCAATATTTATTGATGAAAGTTTTCCAAGATATACTTCGTCTCCTTCAGAAAGTCGTTGCATCATCCCCTGTTGATCCAGTAAAAAAACTTTATCAGCACTAATGGCCAAAAGCTTACTATTTTCTACATTGACAAGATTATTCTCATTCTCTTTAACCGACCTTATCAAGGGATAAAATGGATTATAAACTGATCCACGTAAGTTATTATTAATTGCTAAGTCTGTTTCGCCCAATAATTTTACACGGTCATAAAAACTTTGCAAAGAAAACTGATAATTAACCTTTCCATAGGAATCCAGCTCATTAATGGGATTTACAGTGACCTGTCCAACTTTATTTAAAGGTTTACTTAATTCGATTTGACGGATAAAGTTTATAAAATTTCGATAGTATCCCTGACCGGTAACCTGCATCGAAATCACCCCATACTGATTATAGGTCGTTGAATCCGAAAAACTAAAGGTAAACTCTGTATAGGCTGATCCCGTATTTACCCGGTTCAGAAAATCATAGACATTATCTTCATTACTGTTGGGATATAACCCTTTATTATAATTATTGAAAAATTTCGTAGCCTCCTTAAACTGGTTTTCCAGCATCGGCAATTGATCAGCTTTCTGCTGTTTCTGATTCAACTCTTGCCGCGTTTGCTCGACATTTTGCTCCAGCTCTTCCAACGTGGGTTGTTGATAAAAATAAATATAGCTCCATCCCCCACCTATAAAAGTGGTCAAGACAACGAGAAGAATAATTGTATTTCGTACACCGTAGGACATATATCGTGTTTTTGCTAAATTATTTACCTATCAGATTTTTTACTTCTTCTGGCGATGAAGGTGAATAAATGGAATCAGATGCGGCAAAAGATTTTATCAGTATTGAAAATGTATACACCTGTTTTTCGCGTATTTCTTCGTTATTAACACTTAACAGAGTAGCCTCATCAAAAATATTTACGATTCTGGGAATTCTATTTCTATATAAAGTGTATCCCTGAATAGATGTACCATCCCCGGATTGAGAAAAAGAGGTTAACCATGTATTACTTACTGATTGAAAACCTCTATTCACCAAATTAAATTTTGCCGACCATTCTTTACTTCCCTGTGCGAGCGTATCTAACATCGTCAACTTTTCTTTTAATACCGACAAATCCTCCTGTAAAACATCTACTTCGTTTACAATAGGCTCTAATCGTTCAAGCTGAGAATTCATTTGGTTTAACTCACTCTCATAGGAATCTATCTGTCGGGCATTCTGCGTATAGAAATAATTAAAAGTTATGGGAGTTAAAAATATGAGGAATAGAATGAGCATACCGTGCCATTGCAGCTGAAATATCTTCTGGCGATCCTCAACATATTTAGGGACGAATGATAAGTTTGGAAAAATATCATCTTTTGCCCCAGAAGCTGCCAATGCAGAACCAATGGCAGTCGTAAATGATGGAATACTGGAGGGATCCACGCTTTCATTGTCAATAAACTCATCTTTCAGCGAAAGATTTTCAACATGAATATCGGGAAAGTTCTGTTCAAAGAACTCTACCGCATCACTTCCCCTGGTATTATTGGCTAAAAGGATGCGATCCAAACTGGGTACTTCCCCAGTATCCAGCTGGAAAAGAATCTTACTAAATACCGTATTCATGAAGGATTTCTTCTCGGTCCCCTCATTGATTATAGGGGAAACCAACCATATCTCATCGCCTTTCATGAAAACGACACGACACTTTTCCTTGCCAAACTGGATAATTCCAGTCATTTCATCAGGATCCAACTCATAATTAGCCCGTACTAATCCAACAAGTGCAATCTCATCGGGGATAACACTTTGTATGGCAAGTTTTCCCGTATAAAGCTCCCGAGCTCTGTTTACAGCCTTAAGGGTGATTGATTCGTCCTCAACGGAGCCAAGTAAGAGTGATCCATCTTCACGAACTTCATAAGAATAGTTATCACTTGATTTGGGAGTACCGTAGATAGATGCAAGCTTATCCTCAAGGTCTTGGATAAGATCTTTCTGTTTAACTTCAGAAAAATCCGTATCTCTAATAACCTGAAAAATGGTATGACCGGCGGGAATATTTAATCCCAAATAAATTTTTTCATTGCTAATGTCAGAGAGAATATCATAAATAAGAAGCTCATTGGATTGAGGAACTTCGGCTTCTTCAACCATGTCAAGCTCCATTTCCTCATCCTCTTCCTCTCCCTCCTCTAAACCAGATAAATCCAGTTCTTCTTCAACATCCTTAGATTTTTCTTCATCTTCTTCTAAACCAAATATCGAATCTGCATCCTCTTCTTCATCAAAAGCATCGGCCTCTTCAGAATCTGCTTGGAGTTTTATATTCTGTGATTGGCCCTCAATTTTTTCTACCAGAGAAAAGCGATCTAATTTAATAACTTTAACCGAACTTCCGTCTACACGTAGCCTTGCCACGCGGATAAGGTCATCCTGTACTGCTAAACCAACATATTCATTTTTTCCAAACATTCCGTAAAGTTATATGTCGTAGGTTAATATTGAGCTTCTGAAATAAGCTGTTTCAATCGCTTTTTATTATTAGCGTTATTTATTGCCTCCTCCTGCGAAATTTTTCCCTGATCATAGAGGCGCTTAAGATCTTGTTCCATGGTCATCATCCCCTGTTCACTACCCTCCATCAGCATCTGGTAAATCTCATTGACATTGTTATTTCTGATGGCAGCTTTTACTGAACTGGTTACCATAAGTACTTCTTTGGCCAATACTCGTTTCCCGTCAAGGCTGGGAATTAACTTTTGACTTATTACGCAAGTGAGCACATCGGCCAGACGTGTACGCACACGATTTTGTTCATCGGGCGGAACCTCACCAAGAATACGCTCGATACTTTCCATCGCCGAACTTGTATGGAGTGTTCCAAACGTTTTATGTCCCGAGTCTGTAATCTCAAGAGCAGTCATTATAGTATCCGGATCACGAAGCTCACCGATAACAATAATATCCGGATCTTGGCGAAGAGCCTGTATAGCCCCTTCTTTAAATGACCCAACATCTCGTCCTACTTCACGATGACGTACTACTGATTTTTTGGGCTCATGAACAAGCTCTACCGGTGAAGCAATTATAACAATATGAGAATCAACCGTTCGGTTGTTTGCATCAATTACGGTATCAAGCGTTGATGATTTACCTGAGCCTGTAATTCCCGTTACAAGCGTCATACCATATTTATAATATTTAAGGCTAAGCGCTTTTGCTACTTCGGGATGCAGGTGGAGCCCTTTAAAGGGACGAATTTCATTATCGATCTTACGCATGTTCAACGCCAAGTGCTCCAAGTCAAAATACATATCGGCACGATAACGACGAGCACCAGCTATTGAATCGGTACCCGATAGAGAATAGGAGAAGTCTAAATTACGATTTTCAAGCAGATGCTCTCGCTGGCTGGGCATTATTAAATTATGAAGCAAAAAATCGGTTTCAATAAGACTAAATTCAGGTGCGCTTTTATCCGGTGACTTATCACCATGAATACGATACCAAACCTTATTACCACAACCGGGGCCTCCAAGATCAATATCAGAAGCTTCATTCTCATACATCCTTTGGAGTAAATTCTCAATAACATCACGAAGTTCGGCACGAGTGCTATCATCTTGGCTATCAATAATTTTGCCAATTTCTCTATGCCGTTCCAATCCCTTCAAACTGTCATTGAGCTGAGCAGCAAGCGGTTTGATTAGTTCTTTAACTTTATCTTTTTGTACCCCTACTTCCATCTATAACCTAAATTTTCGTATTTCTTCATTTAATAATTGCAGCCTACCATTCATTAAGAACCGTAATCAGGTCCTTTGTTACGAGATATTTTAATATTAATGAACATACATCTGATTATTAATCCAAATAAATGCTTGTTTTCTTAAGATACACCATAAAACATTAAATATTTTTAATATTTCCAAAAATATTTTGTGTGGCCAGGGTTGGGGATACAACATAAAGCAAACAAACAGAGTACTTACCAACTGCTATCGTCTAAGAGACGCTTTTTAAGCTGTAATAACTGTACATTCATATTACTGATCTTCTTCTGCTGAATCTCAATAATATTACGTGTAAAAATGTTAAATAACTTTTCCGGTTTTTTACGGAAAAAGTTCAATGCTTCATATCGTTCAAATTTGAGCAGTTGTGAGTCCCCTTCCGAAACGACTTTAGCCATTCTGTTATTTTTGCTGAAAAGAAAGGTTTCTCCCAAAAAATCGCCCTTGGTAAGGGTTGCAAGCTGAATATTATCTTTCCAAATAGAAACTTTACCCTTTGATATCAGATAAGCAGAGTTTACATATTCTTCTTCGTTTATAATTACATCATCTTGAACAAACCGCTCTTCCATCCCTAAATTTAGAAACTCCATAATATCTTCGTAATGAAAATTCCTCAATAACAAGGGCGGTTCTTTTAAAAACTGCCGGATGTATTCGGGCGCTGCCTCTTTTTCTGCCTGGTTATCAGTTGCCATAACTTATCTCCAAATTTAACTTATGCTAACCCCTTATAGTCATTAACAATATTAATGATTATTTAGTACTACCCTAAACGTCTAAGAGTTTTTTAATCTTCAATGGTAATTGCTGCAATTTCTTCAATGGTTGTAAGTCCATTCTTTATCCGCTCACGTCCGGAACCCCGCAAACTCAGCATTCCCTGACTCATTGCATATTCCTTGATAGCGGCCTCATTAATCTCATCTCCTGATTCCAGAATCATTTTTCGAATCTCCTTATCAAAATAAAGAGCTTCCATAATAGCGGTACGTCCCTTATAGCCATTGGTACATTTATCGCACCCCACTGCTTTGTAAAACGTAGTTTCTTCGTATTCCTGTTCGGTAAAGCCTACCCCTTTTGCTGTTTCAATGTGAGGCTCATATTCCTCCTTGCAATTCTTGCAAAGCGTGCGTATCAGGCGCTGAGCCATAATCAAATTAACGGCATTCGCAATCAAAAAGGTTTCAACCCCCATCTTGTAGAGTCGGGAAATAGCACTGGGCGCATCGTTGGTGTGCAGTGTAGAAAAGGTAAGGTGACCCGTATTCGCCAATTTAATGGCAATCTCAGCCGTTTTAAGATCGCGAATCTCACCCACAAGTACGATATCCGGATCGTGACGCAAGATACCGCGCATTGCCAGATCAAAAGTCATATTGGTGCCAATTTTAAGCTGGCGGGCCCCTTCAATAAGATATTCGACCGGTTCTTCGACCGTGAGTACATTCACTTCCGGAGTAATCACATAGTAAAGGGCTGCAACCAGGGTCGTTGACTTACCACTTCCTGTAGGCCCCGTAACAATGACAATACCCGAAGGTTTTTCAATCGCTTTTACAAAATCCTCTTTGGCCTTCTGCTGAAGCCCCAACACATCCAGATCTGTAATAACTTCCCGATCATCAAGAATACGAATAACAATGGACTCAAACTTTCGATCGAACTGTGCCCCTACCATAGGCATAATGGAAACCCGGTAACGGATGTTGTGCCCATCTACCTGACGCTGAATAAAACCATCCTGCGAAGCATCACGCTCGAAACGATCCACATTACGTGTTTTATCTTTAACAACCGCCGATATAGCTTCCGGTTTTACATTATTCTGTTGATGCCAGAGCTGTAGCTTACCATCAATACGAAATCGGATATCTGTTGATGTAGGCCCAGAGGGTACAATATGAATATCGCTTACGCCTTTGCGAACGCCTTCCACAAGAAAACCCTCAACCAGAGAGTTAAGCATACTCTGGTTGATTTCTGCATCAATCTCCTCCTCATCAATTTCTTCGGTATCTTCCTCTAAATCCGGTTCATCGTATTCAATCTCTTCGAGTAGATCCAGAAACTCGTTCTTCTGTTCATATACCTGAGTTAAAATCTGTTCTACCAGCTCATACCGGCAATAGACAATTTGGTGCTGCTTAAAGTTTAACTTATTGACAATCGTTGAAAGCGTGGGATCCGAAGGGTCGGCAGCAGCAATCGTTAATGTGTTCTCACTTTCATGAAGGGGTACTGCTTTTTGATGTACTAACTCATCGACTACTTCGGTAGGAAGTTCGTCAATATGAGATTTAATATCTTCGATAGTTTCTTCATCAATAGTATCATGGTCAGCAAATACTTCCTCAAAAGCATATATCGAGGCAATCTCACTCATCACCTCGTGCCGATCGACTCCAAGATCCTGATAAAGAATCTGTCCCAAGCGTCGGTTCGAAGAGTCCGGCTCTTCCCGCAATATCGCCAGGGCCTCCATAAGCTCATCGTTGGTAATAATACTCCTATTTACCAGGATATCACCAATATGTCTACGCGTATTTACTTTTCCCATTTAAAATGAAACAATTTGCTGAGTAGTCTAATATTTATGCAAAAATACTTTTACAATATACATGATCCTTTCAGAAATGTAAGGAAAAAATCGAGAGCCCCATTATTTCCTTTATGTAGTTGATAATATTAATTCAGATTACATGCCTCCTGTATTAGGGCTAATTAATGCTGATTCAGCCGAAACAATCGTAATGGCAATAAGCGCTATCATAATAAAGAGGTTTACCCCCAGACTAATCATATCCACAATGGTATCCATTTTATAGGTCGTCTGTGTTTCGTAATATTCTGCCAACTGTTTGGCATTTTGTTTTAACGCTCCCGACTCGGCCCCAAGCTTAAACCTGCTGATTGCGGTATCCGTAAAAACTCCCGTAGCCTTAAGTGATTCAATAAGTCCGGCGCCTTCTTTTAACATCATTTTAATGGCCACTTCTTTGATCTGCTTTTCCATATATTTATTGCGGCAGGCTTCGGCTGCTACTTTAATAACTTCAATATTTTGTCCCGATCCACTGTAGAGCGTATAAAAAACGCGCGCAAAAATTTCGATACTGGTCTTGTGTATAAGATCACCGATAACCGGAACCTTGATAATGGTTTTATCCCGCCAAAGCTGCCCCTTGGGAGTTTGGGTAAGCCAATACCATGCTGCGGAAATGGGAATAACATGCGCCAGCGTAAGCATCAGCCAGTTGTCCTGCAGCCAGTAACTCAACTCGAGTGTAGCAGCCGTCATGGGGGGCAATTTAATATCCATCTCTACAAAAGCCTCAGCAGTAGCGGGAAAAATATACCCCACATAAAACAGGATAACTCCAATAGTTGCAACAACCGTAATGGCGGGCATCAACAACGAACGGCGCAAATTGCTTTTAAACTCGGCGTCACGCTCAAGAAACTTAGCCGTACTTTTAAATACCTGCGCCATATTACCACTGGTCGAAGCCACACTTAACATATAAGAAGCAAATTCTCCAAAAACATCCTCATGCTTGCCATAAACCTCATCGCCCTCTTTACCATCCTTTAGGTCTTTCTGAATGGTGCCAATCGTCTCTTTCATGCGGGCATTGGTGGTGTCCTCATACAGCAACTCAAGAATTTCATCAAAGCTAAGCTGCTGCTCTAACAAATCAGCGCTGAGACTAATAAAGGTCACAACTTCACTTTGCGGGACGCCCCCTTTGAAGTCGAACCACTTTTTATTAATACGGATGACTTTGTAACCAAGCTTTACCAGAGCTTTTTCGACCTCCTCTTTGGAATAAGCCTCCTGTTCGCCAGTAACGGGATCTTTATTTCCCTTTTGAACTTTGTACTGATAGGTTTCTTTTTTGTCAACTCCTTTAACCTTAAAGCCGTTTTTTCGGGAGAGCTTCTCTACTCTATTTTCGGCTTCTTTTTTGCTGTCCGCCTCAAACTCCGATTTGATCATCTTTCCCTGCGGCGAAATGGCACGTAATCTAAACTGCGGCATAATCCTTGTTCCTATTTTTCGTAGATGACTTTGCTAATACAATGATCAGAATAATAAATGTTTGTTACAAATTAGATTCAGTATTCGATTTTTTTTCAATCTTTGGCATCTGATCAACACCAATTTTACCCTGCTGCCAAAAACGGGGACGAAATACATTTCGATTTGTTTCTTTCACAAATTTCTTTTCATTTTCACGTAAATGTGGAAGGTCCTTTATTAAGACACTTGCCAAAGTAATTGAGGCAATTAAAAGTAATAGTTTAAAACAAATAACTTTATATAGCTTTATAGATGCCAGTTTCTTCTCTTTTGAATCATTTTCTACGTATAAGCCTAACATAGTTCCAAAAACCAAAGCCAACCATAGTTGGCTCATCGGCATGACGATTACTCCACTGAGTAAACTATAGATAAGTCCTCCGAATAAGGCGGCTGTAAGAGAAATTCGAATAACGACCTCTTCAGCAAAATCCTCTTTTATTATCTCAAACTGCTCTTTAGTCTGATCAATCCATTTTTTTAGCCCGTAAAAAACACCCCCCACAATTGTTATCGTAACTGGATATCCAAATTCATAGAGCAACTGTAACAATGAATTGTGGGGATGGCCTCTGGAATAATCTGTATTTATAGATGCAAATGACATTGGCCCATGACCAAATATAGGTTTCTCTAATGAAGCTAAAAATAATTTGGGCCACAATGTTAAACGACCACTGCCCCCACGCAAAATCGATTTTGTTTGTTCCAGGTCTGTTATTATTTCAAATAATAATACTTTTGCTATATATCCCACTGCTAAAGTCCCTAAAAAATACCACGCCCATTTGTGGGTATCTTTTTTAAAAAACACGAGGACGACTAAGGCAGCAATAAGAACACTCAAAATAATTCCGCGGCCCGCAGATTGAAGTAACAGCATCCACCAAATTGCTGCCAGAAATAACAGAAAGTATCCCGCTATTTTCTGTTTTGAAAAAGCTATGGCAGCTCCCCCAATTAACAAAGGTAACGTAAAAGCCTGTACCTGATTAAAGAACCGAATATTGGCAAAACCAATAATTCCTGTTTTCAATCCCGAAGCGGGCCAAAGTGGAAAATCTTTAAATTCCAACAAATAAAATGTGTAGCCGAGACCAAATTTCAACGAATAAAAAAAAACCAAAAAACAGGCTGATGCTATAACTGCATATTTACCAAAATTATTATTTTGGGTTACATGAGCCGTTATCATAGCAGTCCAAAGCAAAAGCATAAACAAACTAATCTCTACGACACTATAAAAAGGAAAGGGAGCTTTTATTATTGAAATAATTAATATCACCAAAGAAATAAGAATTCCCCACCAAAAATATGCCGGCAAATACGAAACGAATCGGCTTATTTTTTGCGTAGATGAGAATAAAGCCACTATCCCAGCTAATATTAGTAATCCAGATTGAATAATCCGCTTCTCATTGTAGAGAAACATGATATCGGTAAAGTAAACTACCGGTAAAATCACACATACCGATAACAACACAATAAAGAAAATGCGATGCATAAAATATTTTCTACATTAATTCTTTAAAAATAAAAAAGGCCCCAGATTAATTGGGGCCTTTTTAACAAGTAAGTTCCTAAAAAAAATAATTAAGAACCTGCAGTATAAGTTATACCTTCATTAGTCATAGCCGAAGTTTGGAAAATATTATCTTGGGCTACAAATGCTTCTAATGTACCACCTGCAGTATTTGGTGTTCCATTTAGAACAAAACCATCAGCATTAATAGTACCTAAAGTATAAGAACCATTTTCAGTATTACAAGTACTAGTTTCAACAGTTCCTGGGCAGATATCTTCCAAGGTAATAGCATCACCACTGGAAGCATCAAATGCATTTCCACCGCCACCCATCATAGCAGGTTTCATAAACCATCCTTGAGCATTAGAGGCCATAGTTAGCATATCCTGTCGAGCAGCATCTACGTTAGCACTGTCGCTTGCACTTGAGAATGTGTTAATAGCTACGACCGTAGCAATACCTACGATAATCGTTACCAAAATTACGAGTAAAAGTTGTTGTTGTCCCATGGTTGTTACCTATTTGTTAGATGATTGTTTATTAGTTAGATCATTTTTGAAAAGCTCCGAAGAACCCCGAATAACTTTTCGCTTTTGTTCACCCATCAAGAGTGAACAAAATAATATTTGTTACAAATTTTGTTTCAATTGAACATTAAGCCTTCACAGATGATGAAACAAGTTAATTTTTCTTAAACCTGATTCGAATATCTTAACACTAAGATTACACCTCACAGCGTCAAATGCAAACGAAATATTAAAAAATTCTAATATTCAAATATTTTCAGTCTCAATGCTAACCAAATTTAGCTCCCATTCAAAACTTTCCGGTCCCTCTCTCAACTACGCTTTTACAAAAGCTTCGAAGAGTTGATTTGAGTTAAAAGAGTTTCTAAGCATTAATATAAGAATTTCCAAAACCCATTCGAGTTTATCATTTTTTCTATTATCCTCTCCTCCTGTAAGATGACAACCAATACAGACCAAAACAGATTAAAAAATTAAAATTGTATTCTCACTAATCAGCAATTATTATAGTTGACAATACCATTTGATCCCCTTAAGATTAAGCTCAGTATTAATATTTTTTAATATTAGTAATCACGTTGGTGTTAGATACTCATTAAAGTGAACCTAATCTATTCTCTTAATACATCGTTAGTGCAATGAAAAATCGTCTACTATTCCTATTCCCCATCGCAGTTTTACTATTCATTCAGGCATGCGGAGCTGATGACTCTGTTATTATTGCCGGACAAGTCATTGAATCCGAAAGCGGAAACCCCGTCAATCAAGCTGTGGTCGAGGTTGTACAACCGGAAAATTTGCAGCAAACAGCGACTACGGATTCCTCCGGAAACTTCTCTTTTGATGTAGATCCCGGTAATGAAACTCAAAATATATCGCTCGAGGCTTCAAAACAAGGGTACGAAACACAGACAACCAATTTCAAAATGGCTCCGGATACGGATGTGGATGATCTTGTAATTCAATTAGCATCCACAGACGATGCAGGTGGCGATGGTGATGAGGGCGAAGATGATCAGGTTGGAGGAGAAGCAGGTGGACCGGCCAATATGGAACTAATAAATCTAAGCGAAAGTACAATCAGTGTGCGTGAAACAGGGGGTGATGTAAATGCGACCTTTACATTTGAAGTGACGGACTCGGCAGGACGCGTGGTCGATTCCCCTGTTGATGTCAATTTCCAAATTATACGAGGTCCCAATGGCGGTGAACGTATTACCCCTCAAACAGCAACTACCGGTGTGGGAAGTCCCGTGGGGACGGTGAAATCAAACCTGGCAGCCGGGGATTCATCAGGAACCGTACGTATTGAAGCCGTTATAGAGCGACCGGATCATGGAATAACAATTCGATCTTCGCCCGTTCTTATCTCTATATCCAGTGGTTTTCCTGTGAAAGAGAACTTCCATGTTGCTCCGCGAGTAAATAATTTTGATGCCTATGGAATAGTAGCCGAAGACCATACCAACAGTATTACAGTTAGTGTTGGAGACCTCAAAGGAAATCCTGTTGAGGAAGGAACAGCAGTTTACTTTTCATCATCTAATGGAGGTTTGGTTAACGGAAGTGCGGTAACAAATGAGAACGGTTATGCCACTGTAAATTTATCGGCCAATGGTAGTGAACCTACAGGGCACCCAATGGGACCAGGCTTTGTTGATGTAACTGCCCAAACAATTGATAAAAACAATAACTATATTGAAAAAACAACTGCACTATTGCTCACTACACCAAGAGCTGATATAGATATAAATCCAACAACCCTTAATATCAGCAATGGCGGTAGTCAAACATTTGACGTGACGATAACGGATGTTAACGGATATCCCATGGCCGCAGATACCAGAATTGAAGTTTCAACTGGTCAGGGATTAGAAGCAAGCGGTGATATTGTTGATTTAGAACTGGGGGATTACTTCCAACCCGGACCCGGAACTACGGAATTCCAGTTAACTATTTCAGATTCTGATCCGGATGAAGCAGTTAACACGGAAGGGAGTTTCACTATTACCGTTACCTCTCCTTTTGGAGAAACAACCACGAAATCAATAGATGGAAGTCGTGCAAAAACACAATAAATTGTAATAAAAAGGCTTATCAACCCTGTCAGTATTTTAAAGGCTGACGGGGTTTTATTTTTTATGTTTGTAATCCCCTATCGGATGGCTGGGGTTGCCCGCCTACCCTGAAACTTCTATTTCAAATTACTGCGCTACGAGAAGGCTTCGTGCAGGCAGCTCATCCAATAGATATTTAATCCCCCAATCGGGGATGAAACAAGCAATTTCAAATCCATCTGATCGCAAACCCAGCGGCCGGATGGGGATCAAACCCTATCGTATAGCGGAAACTGCCATCCGATAGATGGGTAAAGCAAGCATAAAACCCATTTCATCCAGATATCAGCAGATAGATCAAACTCGGGCTTTTTAAAATTTTAAATATTAAAATGGGGATTTCACTAAGCCCGATAGTCTCGTTATATTAGCCTTCAATTTTGAACAAAACGAGTAACGAAATAACAATGGGAAATCTTTCTACACTTTTTGATCAAAACCAAGAGTGGTCTGACAACATCAAAGAACAACAACCGAATTTTTTTGAAGAATCAGCAAAAGGACAAAGTCCCAATTATTTATGGATTGGTTGTGCAGACAGTCGCGTTCCTCCCGCCCAGCTTATGGGGCTCGGTCCCGGCGATCTATTTGTGCATCGCAATATTGCCAATGTCATATCCCATTCTGATATCAACAGTCAATCGGTGATACAGTATGCTGTAAGCGTGCTCAAGGTTAAGCACGTGGTTATTTGCGGTCATTACGGATGCGGAGGCGTGCAGGCAGCGTATGAGGATCAGAATTTGGGATTAATCGACAACTGGCTGGCAGAAATTCAGGACGTGTATCGAAAACACAAAAACGAGATCGAAAATAATAGCTCCGAGGAAGACAAATTAAAACAGTTTTGTGAGCTCAACGTATTGGCCCAAGTTCAAAATATCTGTCACTCCCCTTTTGTACGGCAGGCTTGGGAAGAAGGACAAGACCTAAGCGTTCATGGATTGATTTATGACCTCAAAACAGGCCTCCTAAACGACTTAGATATTTGCGCCAGTTCAGCCAAAGAAGCTGACAATCTGTAAAGTTAACTCTTCGGTCTGATAGATACGTTTCATATATTTAATTGAAATTCAAAATCACTGTAACTGCTTACCTAACTTTCTGCAAAATTTATTAGTCTGATGGATATTAAAACGCCCGAAAACAAGTTTCAAGATGTCTCTTATGGAGAAGAATTATACACCGAACTATTGGATCACCTGGTAACTGATGTTGAAAAAGATCGGCATCATCTGAGTTTGTTTTTGGGACTTTATATGGCCAATAAAAAGAAAGCACTGCAGGACCTGAAGCAAAAATTAAATCGAAAGGTGCGCGTAGTTGATACATCAGACTTGTCATCCCGTATTGAGTCAGAATCATTCGATAAATTGGATGACTTTTTTGACAATATTGATCAATCCGACGATATACTCTATTTCAAAAATGGAGAAAAGCTCTGCGGGGTATATACCAGTTACTCCCATTCTCATACGAAGTATGCGACCCCGCAGGAGCGCTATTTTCTGAAAAAAGTGAAGGCATTTAACGGGCTCGTTATTATCGATATTGAACAGTTTTCGGATGCCGATAAAACATTACGTCGGGCTGCTCATTCGGTTGTATCATTTACGTTGCCAGATTCCAAGCTAAAGCGCGCGTGGTGGCATCTTAAGAATTATTCGCTACACGGATTCGAACTCAAAACTACTCGTCCCGAAGCGTACGGCGAAACGGGATAATTTCTGTTTAAATGCGCAAACCTATTAGGCCCCTTCCCACCGATTGTTGCGGTTCAGGATGTACAAAATGTATTTACGAGATTTATGAGGAACATTTAGAGAAGTATAATGAGTGGAAAAAGCAGCAAAAAGAGTATCAGAATAACAAACCTGAAAGACAGTAAAGACTATTATGGCCATAAATATTAAATTGGATACCAGCGGACGAAGAGGCAAAACGGTTACGATGATCTCGAATATTCAGCATAATCCGCAGGTCATTGAGAAGCTGGAAAAACAGCTTAAGCAAAAGTGTGGAGCCGGTGGAACGAGTTATGCCAAAACAATTGAAATCCAGGGTGATCACGTAGATAAAGTCCGCTCGTTTTTACAGGACGAAGGGTATAATGTAAAGTGATGAATATCCCTATAGGATTGTTAAAAAAGTACCGACTAATATCCATCAAATAACAATTTAAGGTTACAATATAAAGTTTATTGGCTATCATCCCCCTGTCCCCCTTCGAAGGGGGAAACTCACGATTCTTTTATCGTGATTAGGGGGATGACGGTAAATAATCTCAACTTATTTAACCGTATATCTTGTATTTTTAAACTTTTCGAAAATCTCTTTCAACCTCCACTAATTTGAGACCTGTTATATTTGAGTGGCTGACCAGTTCTCATCTTTCAGGAAAGATGTAAGAGGGATTAAATATTTTGAGTCAAAATAACTTAAGCAAATCAACAATTATGAGCCTGAATATTTCAGAAGAAGAATACCAAGAGATTTTAGAACAAATTAAGGATGATGACAGCCCTGTGGGTATTGATGCCGGTAAAACACATGTGCTAATTCTACAGAAACTGCTACAGATTGAGCGCCGGCTGGAAGCTCTCGAAATGCGCTTCTTTGAAGAAGAGGAAGAATGATTATCTAATCCTTATCCAATAAGCTTTTTAATAAACCAATGTGTTCTTCTTTTTCTTTATAAATTAGCACCGGTACTCCAAAATGATATTCCGCGAGACTGTCTGCCATCTCATCGGTAAGTAACGCAGCCACAGAACTTTTACTTTTTGCTCCTACCATAATCAAATCTGCCCGGGTGCGAAGAGTCAAATTGTAGATCTGATCAGCATCCTTTCCCTCATCATTCACTGTAAAAGTACAGTTTGGAATACTCGATAAGTCATACTTCTTCTTAAATTTTTCAAATTTTTTATTCAGATGCTCATTCATCCGCTCGGAGTATTTATCTGAGGGTATATAAGGGAAAAATTGTGCCGGATAGTTATAAACATGCTGAACATGGAGATCTGCACCTACTGACCCTGACATTTTTTGAGCCTGTTTTAACGCTCTTGCTGAAGCCTTTGAAAAGGTTATGGGAACATGAAGATTTTCAAGTTTATACTGGGAGTTCTCGGCCACAAAAAGCAGTGAGCAGTGCGCGTATTTGGTAATTTTTCGTGCCAAAACACCTTCTCCCTCATACCCTGTTTTTTTGCCTAACACCAACAGATCGGGATCAAATTCATTTAAAGCTGATAACAGAGTTTCTGTTGTACTGCCCTTTCTTATTATAATATTGACATGCGGTCCGTTAGCATCAAAGTATCGATCTATTTTCTTTTTAAGTTCTTTGCGAATAATACTTTCAAGTGATTTGGACGTCTCCACTTCAGGAAATAGTTCATTAAGCTCTTCTGAAACTCCTTCATCCTCAATGACATGAATAAAGGTAAGATGTTCAGGTTCATTAATCCCTGACAAAAAATTCAGATAGCCCAACACAAGATCATCCATATTCGTTAGGTCGAGGCCAACCATCCAATGATTAAAAGAATTCATAACCGGACACCTTTTAATGTTTTATTCAGCAGTTTCATCTTTTTGTTTGCTAACCAGCTTGGAGACTAACTCTTTATACGAATCGCGCTGTTTTTTCTCTTTACGCTCTATTTTTCGCTGATGTTCCTCACTCAATCCCTTATACAAGCTGTAACACATCAATAGTAGGATAAATAGAAACGGAAGCCCTGTGGTTATAGAAGCCGTTTGCAAGGCATTTAATCCTCCTCCAATAAGCAACACGGCTGCTACCGCTCCCTCGGTCTGTGCCCAAAATATACGCTGACCGACGGGTGCATCCAGCTTTCCACCACTCGTTAAGCTGTCAATAACCAGCGATCCTGAGTCTGATGAGGTTACGAAAAAACTCATTATCAAAATGATGGCAACGATGGAAGTTACAAATCCTAAAGGAAATTGCTCGAGCAATACAAAAAGTGCAGTTGCCACATTCTCTTCAACTGCAGATCCTATATTGCCTATTCCCTGCATTTCCAAATTTATGGCCGTTCCACCGAATGCCGCAAGCCACAAAAAGGTAACAATGCTCGGAGCTATAAGCACGCCCAGCACAAACTCTTTCACCGTTCTTCCTTTGGATATTCGGGCAATAAACATACCTACATAGGGAGACCATGAAACCCACCACGCCCAGTAGAAAACAGTCCACCCGTTTTGCCAGGTTGATCCCTCATAAGTTTCCGTCCAAAAACTATAGGTTAAAATATTATTAGCATAATGTCCGAGATTTTGAACAAAAGAATCCATGATGTAGATGGTGGGACCAACAATCATCATAAAAACCAAAAACAAGACCGCAATGCGAATATTCGCTTCGCTGAGTACGCGCACCCCTTTATCGATCCCTAAAACAACTGAACCTGTAGCTATCATTGTAATTCCTACAATTAATCCAACCTGTAACCAGACCGTATCGGGAAAAGCAAAAAGGTGATTCAAGCCGGCACTCACCTGTTTTACACCAAGCCCGAGTGAGGTAGCCAAACCGAATAGAGTAGCCAATACAGCCAGTGTATCAATAACATCACCAATCCATCCTTCGATTCGATCGCCGAGAATGGGATAAAAAACCGATCGGAATGAAAGTGGCAGCCCCCGGTTAAACGCAAAAAAGGCTAATGAAAGTGCGACGATGGCATATATGCCCCAGGCATGAAATCCCCAGTGCAGGTACGTCAGACTCATTGCCTGTCGAGCCGCTTCCACCGTTTCGCCCTCTGCCATAGGCGGACTCAAAAAATGGTAGATGGGCTCGGCTACACTCCAGAACATGATCCCAATTCCCATTCCGGCGCTAAAGAGCATGGCAAACCATGCCATAGTGCTAAATTCCGGTTTGGCATCGGCACCTCCAATCCGGATGCTCCCAAAACGACTAAAGGCTATGGCAAGCGAAAATATCAGAAAAGCATTTACTGATAAAATAAAGAGCCATCCCATGTTATTTGAAATATAACTCTGGACGCCCTCAAACACCGTTTGGGCCTGCTCTCCCATCGCCAAGGTGGTTACAATCATAGTGAGGATCAGAACAACGGATGGCCAAAAGACGGGCTTATGAACCTCGAAATATTTTTTAATACCCTCTTGCTCGGATTTCTCTTCTGTATCCTCTGATCGTAAGCTCATTAAAATACTTTTAATTAAGTATTATCAAGTCTGCACTGATCCCTGCTACCCTACTAAATCTGAATAGGAAATAAAACGTTCAGTATTAAAGAAATCAATTAGCTGGCGGCTACCAATAAAAAAGGGATATGGAACGAACCATATCCCTGATTTTACAGAAAAAAGTTACTTACAGATTCACTTTACTTTCTCTTTTGGGATCTAAATCGTAAAGCGACGAGACCGTTGCCTGCACGGTTTTATACCAGTCGTTGCCGTACTTGTCGTTAATCTCATAAAAGTCGGAAAAATCGGGCTTACGCACCTTCATCTTCCATTCTTGGTTTTTGGCTTTGTATACGGGATCCACATGCAAGAGCTGATGAAATACCACCATTTCACGAGTCTTTTGATCAAGCATATCCCACATTTCGCCGGAAATTTCGATGAGGTAATTGTGTCCGGAATAATACTCTACTTCCCGGGATGCTTTTTTGCATTTGGCGGCTTTGTATTTCGAAAGGTTTGGATATACCAAAAAATACCCGATTGAGGCAGGACCAAAGTCAAGGCTTTCCCGCTCGATCACTGTTTCCGCAATTTTGGCTATTTCAGGAGACTCCATTAATTGCTTGTTACTATGGGCAACGGTATCTCCGGGCTTCAAAAAATCATTGTCTTTCATAGACGTACATCTTCTATTTTAAATTCAGAATTTCGTGGCTCCCAAAGGTATGATTCTGTGGCCATCTTTTCATCCATTTTCAGACATAATTCGTCGCAGGTAATCAATCTGTCCCAAGTGATAATTCAAGTGTCCATATAAATGGATCAAAAAACCTCTTGTTGTTGCCTCAAAAGGCACTTCCATTGGATATTCAGCGTCAATTTCTTCATCCTCAATATCGTCATAAATAGTCGCCAATGTATGCTTTAGATCTTCTATATTTGAGATAAGATCTTCTTTCGGGGTGAGTATATTTTTGAATTCACGTTCCCTATCCCTTTCATATCCTGTATTTCCAAGCCCTTCACCAACAAAGTGATTTATATTACCTGTCAGGTGCTGTGCCAGTACACCAATACTGTTGGTTATACCCTCCGGTGTTTTCCAGAGCATTTCTTCAGGTGTATCTCGAAGATTCTCAATGAGACGATTCAAATCACGTTGAAAAAGTGCATTAAGATCTTGTTGGAACGAGCTCATACCGTGAGAGTGCCTTTTTAAGGTTTAATTTTCAAGTTGATAACTTTCTCACCCATTGGATGGGTAAAAGAAGCCAGCTTTCCATCTATTGGATGGCAAAACCAGCCATCCGATGGTATTATTCTTCCAATTGACAATTGGGGCAAAAATAAATTTTACGGCCTCCATTTTTCTCCTCTTTTATTATTGAACCACATTTGTGACAACGGTCATCTGTTCGCTTGTAAACAAAATGCCGATATTCATCATAAGTGGCATTCTCGCGCTTTAGTGCTTCAACAATTTCAGGATCATTGGTTATACCGCCCGTTTCATATGACCGCGTAGTAAGCTTGAATGTAGCTTTAGCAAGCGCTTCTTTTTGTTTATCAGAATATGCGCGCAATTTCTTGCGGGGGTTCACCTTAGCATAAAACATAATTTCACTGCGCAGGTAATTACCAATTCCACTCACAAATCCCTGATCCAGCAGTAAGGTCGTCAGCTTCCTATTCTTAAACTCATCAGACTGATACTGCCTCAGAACATCCTCATACGTAGTATCCGGGTGCAGCACATCTGGACCCAACTTTTTGATATACGAATGCTGATCCACCTCTTCCCTATCCAACATCTCAATATCGGATGCCGAATAAAGATAGGCCGACTTTTTGCCGTTGTGGATAGCTACCCGTAACGATCGGTTGGTATCGGGTTGCTCACCGGAATCACTCACCATCCACTTTCCATACAGTTGATTATGGCTATACATGACCTTGTTATTCCCAAAAAAAGTAAGCAGGGCTTTACCGCGAGCCTCAACATTTTCCACAGATTGTCCTTTAAGCTTTGCTTCGTAATCCTTTAATTCATCAAAAGCGAAATAAAGCTCTTTTGTCGGTCGATCCTTCAGGGCTTTGGTTAATGAATCAGCAGTTCTCCAAATTTCTGGTCCTTCTGGCATAAAAATTATTTTATCTATTTAAATTTTATTGTTTTACAACTTTAAGCTTTAAATCGTTCATAAACTATGGTCAGAACCATGATCGCCATTGCAGCAGGATATTTTTCCATTGCTGCGCTTAATAGTTTTATACATGTCATTACTTCGATCTATTTTAGAGCTGATATTACGCTCACGGGCATTAGTCATTTACCATCGACCCAATGGATCATAGGAGTAACCTTTTTACAATTTGCATTCGGCCTTTTTGGGGGATTGCTCGCCACCACCATTGCCAAAAATGCCTCCAAAGTTATCCTGGGATTTATTTTAACGATGGTAGCGGTCTCGCTCATCAACTACTCCATGATGCCCGATAGTGAACCACTGTGGTATCTGATCACAGCACCCATATTAACCATAAGCGGCATATATATGGGATACCGCCTCCAAACGCAAGAATCAAAAACAACGTCCAATGAAGAATAGTAACCTCATTCTCGTTTTCGTACTCGCGGTAGTTTTTATGGGATGTAATTCATCCCCTAAGAGCGCTACGCAATTTTCAAATCCTGCTTCACAAAACAGTGTTTATCCATACCTGTATAGTACCAATAATCAACTATATATGAGCTGGATTACGAATAATAGTGATGAAACCCATTCCCTCAATTACGCCTCGTATTCAAACGACGAGTGGAGTGCTCCAAAAACAATCGCCACCGATTCAACTTGGTTTGTAAACTGGGCCGACTTCCCTTCCATTATTGCCAATAACGATGGTCCTGTTGCAGCCCATTGGTTGAACAAAAAACCGGGCGGACCTTATGCTTACGATGTTAACATTTCAGCTACAGATAAGTCCGGCCATTGGAATCAGGCTTTAGTGCCTCATAACGACGACACACCTACCGAACACGGATTTGTATCAATGGTTCCGTGGGGCGAAGATACATTCTTAGTCGTTTGGCTGGACGGACGAAAAACGGACGGACGATCTGGTGAGGAATACTATAACCTGGATTATGCAATGACGTTACGCGGGGCGCTTATCGATCGCGATGGGAACATACAAGAACGATTTCTAATAGATGATGCAGTTTGCGACTGCTGTCCAACTTCACTCATCAAAACATCCGAAGGAGCTATTGTCGCCTATCGAAATCGTACCGATAATGAAATTCGAGATATTTATACCAGTCGATTTAACGGAGAGGAATGGACCAGTCCCAAAGCTGTTTATAACGACGGCTGGGAAATTGGAGCTTGTCCGGTAAACGGTCCCATGCTGGCTGCAGAGGACTCATTGGTGACCATTGCATGGCATACAGGCGCAAATGATAATCCCACTGCTAAATATGCCTATTCTGTCGATAGCGGAACAACGTTCAGTGAACCGGTCATACTTAATGACAGTACCTCGCTGGGTCGCGTAGATGCTGAAATATACAAGGGTATTTCTTACCTGTCTTGGTTGGAGAAAGGGAAAAACAAAGCACTGCTAAAAGTTGCTTCTTTTAACGGGGGAAATCAGATTAATCAATCTAAGACCGTTGCAAAACTTAGTGAATCCCGAAGAACCGGTTATCCTCAAATGGAACAAATGGGTAATGCCTTATTTTTTGCATGGACACAATCTGATAGTACGGGAACAAAGGTAATTACACAGAAAATGTCCCTTACCCCTTAAGACAAGTTATCAATTTTTTCTGGCCCTTTATCCCGCCACTCAGACAGTTGGTCTAAAATATCCTGACGGACCTGATTCGTAAGTTCTCGAATGTCAGTTTTCTCCAACCCCTCTGTTGAGATGGGATCAAGCACCTTTAACTTAATATGCTTGGCTACGCCGAACTTCCAGCTGCGTTTGGGCAACGTATTTTGAGTTCCGTCGATAACCATTGGTAAAATGGGTATTTCTTCTCGGATAGCAAGATCAAAAGCACCGGCTTTAAAACGATTCAATTTACCATTTCGCGATCGCGTACCCTCCGGAAAAAATATTACAGAACAGTCGTGACTAAGGTAATATATTGCTTGTTTAAAGGTATGCTCTCTACGGTCAGGCGCCTTCCGATCTACCGCAATATCGCCTGCAAGTTTCATCATCCATCCAATAACCGGTGTATCAAAAAGTTCTTTTTTGGCCACCCATTTCATCTCCCAGGGCAGATTCGAAATTAAGGGAATATCGGCCTGTGACAGATGGTTGCAGACCATTACATAAGGCCTGCGATCATCAATATTTTCATACCCCGTGATGGTAATCTGCCAGTTGGGATTTATCTTAGAAATGTACTTTCCCAGTTTCCGAAACAGTTTTCCTGTTCTATATCGAGCCGGATCTCGGTCAAATAATCGACTTACCGTCAGTAGAGGCAACCATATCAAAATAAGGATCACAATCCCTATCCAAATTGCAATTGATTTAACAGTCGATAACATAAAAGTTGTTAATATCCATAATTACAGAACGTTTTACAAAGATCCTATTCTTTCACTCGCTGGCTTTTGGGCACAATATTTTTGGGTATCTGCCATTCCAGTAATGGATTATCAGTTTTCAACTGGTAGTGTCCGGAACTACCGTCAAGCATATAGATTTCTATCCGGTCTGCATTTGCAAGTAACGGCATAGCTACATAAAAATCGATCTCCGGATTACTATTATTAGCGGCAGAGATTCCAATCCTCTCAAAATTAATCTTTTGCAATACATTGCTATCATCAAAGATATGCGCTTGATAACGGCCCTGTTGGCGGGATCTCACGAATGTATTATCCCGCACCTGATAATCGACAACATTTAACAACCCATCACTATCACTCAAAGCCAATAACAGCGTTTGGGAGGAAGATTGTTTATCCTGAGAACAACCTAAAAGTAAGGTTAGAATCAGAATCGAAATAAAATGTAATGGCCACTTCATATCCCACTATAACTTTGGGATAAGACTTTTGATAACACCCCATATACCCTTGGCAGGTTTTAGGGATTTCTTATTTCGGGAAACAGCCTTCTCAATAATTTCGGGCTGGAAAATATCCTCCTCTTGTTCCGCTTCCCGGATATGTTTGGGAATACTTATATTTTTGCCCGACCGTGCTGAATCATTTTTCTTGGGAGAACTTTTCTTATTCCCCGGCTTCCCATTCTCTGATTTTTTCTGCCTTTGTGACCTTCCTTTTGAACCACTCGGACGAGGTTTACGTTCTTTTTTCTGCTTAGGCTTCTGTTTGGACTCTTGTTTTTCGGGATCTTCAGTTTCTTTTTTCTGTTTTTTAGTCTGCTTGTCTTTCTTCTTTTCAGACTCTTTGGCGAACTTGCTTTCTTCCCTTGAAACAGGTTTTTTCTTTTTTTTCTCTTTCTTCTCCTGCTGCTTTGATTCTTGTCGAGATTCTTTTTTGGGAGTACGCTCTTTTTTCTCCTTTACCTTCGGAGAGCTTTCGTCCGGAATTTCCTTGACTGTTAGCTGATCACCTACGACATTCTTAATGGCATGGTAATACTTTTTGTCTTTATTACTTACAAACGTAATAGCCGTCCCCTCTTTATCATAACGACCCGTTCTACCAATCCGGTGAATATAATCTTCGGGATTATTTGGTACATCAAAGTTGACAATAAGTGACACATCGTCAATATCAATACCCCGCGATAGCACATCGGTGGCAACCATTACAGGATGCGTCTTGTTTTTAAATAGACGCAGGGCTTCGTTTCGCTCCTGCTGATCACGATCACCATGCATACTTACAGCATTTACGCCCCGCTTCTTGAGCATCCGTTCCACTTCATCAGTCCCGCGTTTAGTTGCACAAAATACAATAGCCGTTTTATACTTATCCGCATCAAAAAGCTGTTCAAAGAGAGAAAGTTTCTTTTTGGGATGTACAAAGTAGATCTGCTGATCAACGCTGTCGGCCGGTTTAGATACCTCAAACTCTACTTCTACAGGATCTACCATCACCTGATCAACGACTTTTTGTACCTCCTCAACCATAGTAGCTGAGAAAAGCATTGTTTGACGCTCTTTGGGGAGCTGTTCTACAATTTTCATCACATCAGGTAAAAACCCCATATCAAGCATTCGATCGGCTTCATCCAAGACGAGGTACTCCAGCCCACTGAAATCAAGGTTGAGCACATTCATTTGATCAATCAACCGACCGGGCGTGGCTACAATAATATCAACACCTGCCCGAATGGCTTTTACCTGTGTACCGTAATCACTGCCACCGGTTACCGTCGCAGATGTGATTCCCGTATGATATCCCAACGCAAAAATCTGTTCTTCAATCTGCTGGGCAAGCTCACGGGTTGGCGATAAGATAAGCGCTTGCGTATCATCAGATTTATTCTGTGTAATTTTCTGCAGCAACGGGATAACAAAGGCTCCTGTTTTCCCTGTTCCTGTCTGTGCCGCCCCGATAACATCTTTACCGTCTAAAATAAGTGGGATACATTCTTCCTGAATGGGTGTAGGCTCGCTGTATCGCAAATCCTTTAATCCCATCATGAGCTCATTGCTCAAATCAAACTTCTCGAAACTCAATATGCTTTCTTTTAATTTCTAATTACGTTGATATAGTATTCTTTTCAATAAGAAGCCCTAAGATACGATTTTCTAAGCAATTCACTTAACAGAGTCTGTAATTTTTTAAAAGGTAAAATTTAGATAACTTCGAACTCTATTCAGAAATTCATAACAAGAATTAACCTCTACGAATATTTATGAAGTATACAACTTATATTTTTTGTTTTCTTTTGGCCGGTGCCCTTGCCTTTTCCGGTTGTAATTCCAGTTCGGGAGATGTATCTCTCGAAACCGAGGCTGATAGTTTAAGCTATAGCTTAGGCTTCCAAAACGGACAATTCATGGCCGAAAGCGGCATGAGTGATAATATTGATCCGGAACTGGTAAAAGCCGGATTAGAACAAGCCCTGAATGAGCAAGAAGGACTACTTTCTGATATGGAAATGAAACAGGCCATTCAAAAATTCCAAATCAAGGCACGCCAACAAGCTCAGCAAAAGAAAATTGAGGAGAGCAAGGGTAATAAAAAAGAAGGAGAAGAATTCCTGGCCGAAAATAAAAATAAAGAAGGCGTACAGGTAACCGAAAGCGGTCTGCAATACAAAGTTCTTGAGGAAGGGACTGGCAAATCACCAAGCAAAGGAGACCAGGTACGAGTTGATTATGAAGGCACGCTGATAGACGGAACGGTATTTGACAGTTCCTACGAACGAGGGGAACCTGCTACATTCCCTTTAAATCGTGTTATCCCGGGATGGACCGAGGGACTGCAACTGATGAAAGAAGGCGCGAAATATAAATTCTTTATTCCCGGAGATTTAGCATATGGACAAAATCCTCCCCCCGGAAGTTCTATCGGTACGGATGAAACACTAATTTTTGAAGTCGAACTTCTTGAAGTTAATCCCGAAGATACTTCAGGAGAATAAACTACTTTTTTACTTACTACTTTAAAGCCTGGCAGGGCCAAGCAACCTGTCAGGCTTTTCTATTTTCCCTATTCCAATCCTGATCCAATGAGTTCAAACAGCTCTTTCTTATCAACATTAAAGCGGTTGTTATAATCGTTTACACTTCGATTAATAACTTCTTTTGCTTCTTTTTGATTGTAAATATGCGTGATCTCTACTTCCCTTTTCTCATCACTAAAGGGACGCTGTTTATACGTCAGGAAATAATGAGATAGTCGTTCTACGATATGGTTGGGAACGTCTTGAATATCTTTCATGCCTCCAAAAGAAGCATCGCCTTTCATCACGGCAATAATCTTATCATCGGCCTCTTCCCCGTCAATCATACGAAATCCCCCAACCGGAATAGCATCAAGAATGATGTTGCCGTGAGGAATATTGCGTTCCGTAATCACACAAATATCCAGTGGATCCTGATCACCTTCAATATCATCTCTCCCCGTCTTTTGCATACAATATTTTCCCACAAGCTCATCACATAATGTCTGGGGGATAAATCCATACGGCATTGGACAAATATTTGAAAATCTTTGGGGGCGATCGACTTTCAAATAACCACTGTCTTTATCCAACTCATATTTCATCGTATCTCCGGGCACAATCTCGATAAAAACTTTTACGACATCAGGATTTTCTTCTCCTATATCAATACCGTGCCAGGGATGTGGCTTTGAAAACAGTTTTGATAGCTTTAAGAAACGGCGAATATTTGAACGTTTCATGGCCTTAATTTTAAATTGATTTGAATATCGAAAGATATGAAAAATTAATGGCTAAGAAGAGCAAAAAAATAAACAGGACCGGGATCAACCGGTCCTGTTTTGTACGTTGGCTTTTCGGGGTACAAATCAATGGTTACAATAGATAAGTAACCAGGGATCAGTATGTTCAATAGTTATTACTCAAAAGAATCGGCTTTGTTCCGATCTTTTTTATTAATTATTGAGATGTGATAACGATCAGATTACCTATTTATTAGGGCCTAAAGGCATCCTTTTTATGACCAAAGATAGTCTTTTAAACCCGATGAGCGGCGAATTTTCTTTTGTATCCCTTTTCTAAGTGTTGGCTTTTCACCCATGATAGTAATTTTTGTGCGTGCCCTCGTAATAGCCGTATATAAAAGTTCTCTGTTCACTACTTTTGAAATTGTTCGCGGTAATACGAGCATCACTTCATAAAATTCCGATCCCTGGCTTTTATGGACGGTCAGTGCATAGGCGGTATTGTGGGTAGGCAGCCTGCTGGGCATTATCCCCCGAACCTCCCCTTCATTCTTAAAAAAAATCTTCAAGTCCCCATTCTGATCAGGAAAACAGACTCCGGTATCCCCGTTGAACAACTCCAGCGTATAATCATTGGTGTTAATAATAACCGGTTTTCCGGGATACCATTGCGCATATTTGGGGATTATAGAATGATCTTGGAGTATATCTTCAACAAGTTTGTTCAGATGTACAATCCCCCAGGGCCCTTTACGATGAGCGGCTAAAATACCAAACTGATTAAACTTTTCAACGGCCTCGCGCGGATTTTCAGATTCCAAAATATCTTGAAAATACTTTGGAATCTTCTGTTCTAAAACGGACTCCAGTTCGCCGCTATCAACAATGCTCTCAAATATAGCATCCTCAATATCAGTTGACTCAAGTAGTGATAAAGTACGATCAACATTCCCATCGTTAATTTCTTTGCTCAATCGAGCAATACCACTGTCTGACGAAAACCGATAACTCTTGGTAAGTAATGTAATATTATCAGTCAGTGATCTGGGGTCATCAACTACAAATTCATCCGAAATATTAAGCGATAAGGTATTTAGCCAGTCGGTATAATTTTCGGAAAACTGATTCCCATCCATATCACAAATATCACCGAGCACCGATCCCGCTTCCACCGAGGCCAACTGATCTTTATCCCCTAATAATAAAAGTCTCGTATCGTCGAGCAACGCTTCTACGAGCTTACTCATCAACGCCTGGTCAACCATCGAGGCTTCATCCACAACTACCAGATCGTATGGGATTGGATTGTCGGCATTATACTTAAACTCTGAACTGTAGCGGCGGGCACCCAGTAGCTGATGAAGAGTTTGAGCCTTTTCTGGGATCGCTTCTCGAATTTCTTTAGAAACATCCAGCCCCTCTTTAGCGCTAATAATCGAGTCTTGCAGACGGGCTGCCGCCTTACCTGTTGGTGCCGCCAAAGCAATATGTAGCTTTTTGTCTCTGTCCTGATACTGCTCAAGAATCAATGCCAGCACGCGAACCACCGTTGAGGTTTTCCCTGTTCCGGGTCCGCCTGAAATAATGGAGAGGTTATTGCGAATCGAAGTTGCTGCCGCTACCTGCTGCCAGTCCTGTTTTTGAGATGAATCAGAAAAAAGGCGACTCAACCCATCCCGCAATAGCGATTCGTCAATATTGTCATCCTGCCGACGGCTTCGTTCTATCAATTCCTTGGCAAGCGTGCGTTCGTAATGCCATAGTTTATGCATGTATAGGCGATCTCCATCATCCAGGATCAACGGCTTATAATCACCCGGTTTGCCAACAGCAGAACATTCCGCCAAGGCCAAACGCCATGGATCCAAGGCCGGGGCTTTTAGTGTTGTCTCTACCCGTTCATCATCAAAGATAGGTTCACCGGCATACTCATCCAGCGGTAAACAAACGTGCCCCTGCTGGTACAGGTGACTAACCAAACAAGCCGCTATTAAAATTTTTGGGGAAATATTCGAGTGGCGCTCTTTGAGGAAACGACATAGCTCCAGATCAATGGGACGAATAATTTCCTTTTGACGAAGCTGATCCAGCTTCTGTATTGTATTATCCATCGCTCCCTCCCTTTATATATTCATTCAGTGTAATAATCACCTGTTCATCGGGGCGATCAAAGAATATGCCTTCACTATCCTCTTTGTTCATGCCTCGTAAAAAGAGATAGAAAGCACCTCCAAAATGCTTGTTATAGGAATAGCCAGGCACCCTTTTCTTCAAAAATCGGTGGAGTGCCACTGTATAGATATGATACTGCAGATCGTAAGACGCTTCCCGCATCTCTTTCTGCAATTCATCTTGATGATAATCAGTTATCGTATCTCCAAGATAATTCGTTTTGTAATCCAAAAGATAATATTTCCCATCAAACTCAAAAGTTAGATCGATAAACCCTTTTAAAAAACCGGAGGCCGCCCTGCCCTTATTTTCCCAATGCGGGGCCGCACCATTTCGAATTATAGATAATAGATTACGGGTTTCGATCTCCTCATTTTGATAATAGAATTCCATCTCCGGAATTTGGCTGTCTTTTACAACAGATAAGCTGAGTCCTTTGATATCTTGATGGAGTGACTTATGCAACACTAAGTCAAGCATTTCAGAAACGGTATTTTCCCATTCCAGATCTATACCGTTCAGCTGCAATTGATTGGTGATTACCTCATGTTTGTCCTCTGAGTTAGAAAAATAATTTTCAAAAATGTTATGGATACACGTCCCCGGCTGCGGTCCTTTTGGGAAAGTAAACATTGTTTTTTTCTCAGGCTGATCAGTGGCCGGCTCCTCCAGTTCCCCATAATCCGTGAACTGATCATAATCAGGTACATCAGGATCATCTTCCTCCATCCAGCTGCTCAGCGACGAGAAGCTTGACACCTCATAACTCGTTGTAATAGGTGTCACTCTATCGAACCTGCGGACGGATAATTGCAGATCATTTTTAGTATCAAAAAGATCCGACTGCTTATTTAATGACTCGGTCAGCGGTGGAGTATCCATCGTAAAAAGAGACGGATAATCTTCACACAATCGCTTTATTTCACTTTCAAACTGCTGATATCCAACTGCATTATAACTTTGCTCAATGGTTTCCTTTAACAGATCATCACATTTTTCCGGATCACTCAACAGATGGCCAAGTGGTGAAAACTCCGATCTTTTTGCATACGCCCAACTCAAATAGCAACAGTGCTCAGCCCGGGTCATAGCCACATATGCCAGGCGAAGGCTCTCCGCCAGCTCTTCGCGTGCTACAAGTAATCGCTTTTCATTACGGTCACTGTCGAACTTACCATTCAGATCCAAATATGTTCGTTCAAAATCATGCGGATCGTGATAGACCAGTGGTTTTCCCTGATCCTGATAGCGGGGACCATACCACAAAAACGGGCAGAACACAATGGGATATTCCAGTCCTTTACTCCGGTGCATGGTCACAATTTTCACCAATTCCTGGTCGCTTTCCAGTCGCAGCTGTTCTTCATCACGATCGCCGGATTCCTCCTTTCTTTTACGAGCCAACCACTTCACCAAGCTTCTCATTCCCTCCTTTTGCTGTTGGGCCTCAGCCTGCATCAGCTCGCCCAGATGCAGCAAGTTGGTAACCTTGCGCTCTCCAACAGGATACCCGATGAGATGTTCAGATATATTTGCCTCTTTAATCACGGAGCGAAACATCGGTGAAAATCCTTTTTCCTGCCAAATTCTGTGCCATTCAGCAAACTGATCCAATATTGAAACCCACTGCTCTTCATCCTCTTTTAAATCGATAAGATCATTTGCACTGTATGAGACCAATGGCATCGCAAGTGCTGTTGTAATAAGGTTCTCATTAGTCGGCTCAGTTACGGCTTTGAGAAATATTTCGAGCTGATGTGCTTCCTCACTTTCAAAAACACTTTCCTGACTATACTGTACACTTTTGATTCCTTTTTCACGTAGCACCTCACTCATCAGGGCGGCCTGTTTGTGCGTCCTCACCAAAACAGCGATATCTTTTGCCTCAACTTTCTTTTCCCCAATAATAGCTTCTTCGACTTTCCCCTCTTCAATCAATCGGTAAATTTCCTGGGCGGTATCTTCAGCCGCCAGCTCTGCCGCTTCTTTTTTATTAAACTGATCTCTTTCACCCAGGGCTATGTTGCGAAATCGAATGGGGGGATGGGATTCTCCATGCTCTAATAACTCATTATAGTGATCTGCATCCATACCAGGCTCCACCGTATCATATGAGATACGATCAAGTATAAACGGATTATCGTGCTCCCCAAAAAGTGTATTGAATCCCTCCAAAAGCTTCGGCACCGAGCGAAAATTGCGTCCCAAATCATACGTATTTTCTCCGGGGGCATCACGCTTTGCTTTCAAATAGGAAAACACATCTGCCCCTCGAAAACTGTATATCGACTGTTTGGGATCACCAATCATAAAAAGTGCCGACTCAGGTTGGTCCGCAAAAATCCGGCTAAATATCTCATACTGGCTCGGATCAGTATCCTGAAATTCATCAACCATGGCTATGGGATACTTTTCTCTCAGCTTATCAGACAATATATCCCCGTGATCACCATCTACGAGGGCATTACGCAGCCGCAGCAACAGATCATCATAGGATAAGACCTGCAGATCCTCTTTTTTCTGCTCGAGTTCATCCCACAAATACTCTATAAGGTTTTTCTTAAATGTTGTTTCAAATCCCAATACCGAATCCAACATCGATAAATATTCCTCAGTCAGATCGAAAAAGGGATGAGAAGGAATCTCATCATATCCTTTATTGAGATTCTCTTCCAGCATTGATCTGCTAAAGTTTGCAAACTGATCAAATGGCTTGATTGTAACAAATTCAGACGATAAAAAATCATCCATATACTCAAACCAGCTTGCTAAATAGTCCTTGCGATATTTTCGACCATTTAGCGAATCTGATAGCAACAACGATAAAATTTCCTCGCGGTTGCTCAACCAGCTATCCTGTAACTTTTTAAATATCGCATGGAGCTCCTGCAGTGTACCTTCTATCTCAGAAACGGATGGTATATTTTCAGGAAGAACCTTCAGGTAAGGTTTACCGAGATGTGGACCCAGCTCTTTTGCCAACTTTTCGGGTTCGTATCCGTTATCCAACAGCAAGTTGAACAGCGGCTGTTTGTTAGGATGTTCCGATACCTCGGCCACCCAATTCCGCCAATAATCATCCACCGCCTCGAGCACCAGCTCAGAATCATCCCCGATAAGCTCTGCGTCATACATCGCCCGGCTTTCAAATGCCTGTTCCTGCAGGGCCTGGTAGCAAAATCCGTGGATGGTATATACAGCTGACTCATCAAACGATCGTATTGCCTTTTCCAGTTGTTCAATCGCATGATCTCTTTCATCCGTATGGTGAAGCAATTCATGAAGAAACTGATCCTGTTTGTTAGCCACTTCTCCATTTTTGAGTACCGAAACAGCCTCACGCATCCGTTGTAATAGACGATCTTTTAGCTCCTTGGTAGCGGCTTCGGTATACGTTACAACCAGAATTTTACTAACCGGAATTTCCTGCTCAATCAGCGCTCGAATGTACAGCGAGGTAATATTATAAGTTTTTCCCGTACCGGCACTGGCCTCAATGAGATTAATGCCTGAAAACGATATTTCAAACGGCTGAAGTTCTTTCATTTTAGGCTCCCTCCTCTACGATAGCGTTAAAGAACGGTGCCCAAAACTGTTCGGCAGCCGACTTAAAGGCTTGCTGCTGCAAGGGATTTACGGAACCGAGCAGTAATTTATTATAGGGATCTTCTCCCTCACCGGGATAGGAACCATAGTCCCGAATCCATTTGTTGCCGGCCTTATTTAGCCCCGATTCCGGATCTCCATTTTTGTAACAGATCTCCTCCGCATAAGCAAATGTGGATTCTGGAAAAAAGTAGCTGCACTGCTGTAACCCCTGCCAATACATTTCCAGCAGCTGCTCCAAAATCACCTCGTAATCTTCTATTATTCCTAACTGGTATTCCACAAAATCTTTTCGCTTGTGACGCGTAAATAATCGGCTAATTCCGGGATGTCCCTCAGGTTTTACAGCTTGCAGGCAGAGATGCTTAATCCATAAATCAATTACGTCCTTTGGACGCATGCTCCCAAAACGATAGGCTATGCGTGCATTCTCGTAAATATCTGACAACCTTCCCGATAGCCGAAATTCTCCGATATGTAAATCCACTTCCTTATCTTCCATTTGCTGCTGATCAAGAATCCAATTCAAATTCTCACCGAATTCCCGAACCTCTTTGAGTCGTTTTTGGAAAGCGCGCTCTCCACTCCACCCTTGGGGTAACATATCTTTAGCCTGTATATTTTTTTGATACGACTCCAGCGGTTTTTCCTTGAAAAACCGATCTAACAACTCCTGACCAACTTTATAATTACTTAAACCTTCAAGCGTAAACGGCTCGCGTTCTTCCGTTAATACCTCTTCTTCCTTTAAATATACACCCAGCCGGTTTTGCAAAAGAAACCTGGCCGGGTGCTGAAAAAAGCCGACCAGATCTCTAACAGAAAGATGTTTCCTATCTTCATCAGGTTCGGGAAGAGCCTCATCCATAAACAATGCTGTATTGGAATTCTCATCTGCAAGGTTACGGCTTATCTTGAGCTGAGAACTCGAGTAACTAAGCAGATTTTCCTCGCTATAATAGGCGGGACTAAAAGCCTGTAAAGGGTGTTTGTGGATGATATCATCAGTATTGAGGTCATAGTATTCCTCAAGGTAATCGAGAAACTCCCTCAGCACTACCGATGAGGGAAAATCCGTATCCTGACGATTACTTTGTCCCACATAGCTAAAATAAATATGACTGCGGGCCGAGAGTAAATTTTCCAAAAACAGGTATCGGTCTTGCTCCGACTGTACCGGATCTCCGGTCTGTGTATCCAAATGCATCAGATCAAATTCAATGGGGATTTTGGAGCGCGGAAAAGCGCCTTCGCCCATCCCGATCATTCCAATCACGTTAAAGGGGATACTCCGCATCGGCATCAGCGAACTGAAGGTAACCCCACGACCAATGCGTCCCCCACCGGTAGACTGTTGCTGTAACTGCTCCCCAAGCCAGCGACGTACAACCGAAAACGGAATGTTATGATTGTATCCGGCCAATGATACGTATTCGGTCAACGTATTAAATCCTTCCCTGATGGTGGATAGCTCCCAAAAGTAATCCTGATTATCCGGAAGAAAGTTATTAGTGATCTCATTTAATACTTCACGCCACTCTTCCGGTTTTCGGGGCGTATCCGTACGATTGGAAATAGAAAACAGCTTGTTGAGGAAAAATGACATTTTTCCGGCCAAATTTGCATCATCGGAAGTCTCCACTTCATGATAAGCATAAATATCGTCGTAGAGGTGATCATCCGACGAACGCATGGCATACCCCAGAAGTATACGGCGCAGGCCTGCACGCCACGTAAAATGATCGCTCTCGGGCAGATCCAGATCCTTTTTGTCCTTTCCGTCTATACCCCAGCGGATTTGATTATCGCCCACCCATTGCTCAATACGGTTCAACTCATTTTCAGTAAATCCAAAAGCTTCCCGAATAGGACTGCTATCCAGCAAATCAAGTACATCAGTGACTTTAAAACGGCTCTCGCTAAGCTCCAAAATCTTTAAGAAAGTATCGGTAGCAGGTTCATATCCACTTACGGCACGATCTGCAATGGTATATGGGATTTCCGGCTGACCTTCATCCGGAGTGGCAAATACAGCTTCAATAAACGGAGCATACGTTTCGATATCAGGCGTCATAATCAGGATTTCATCGGGGGTCAACTCCGGGTTTTCATCTAACAGAGCCAGCAGCTGATCGTAAAGTACCTCAACCTCCCGCATGGGGCTGTGACAATTGTGTACCTGTATGGATTGATCAACAGGTGGAACCGACAATTTATGTCCAGAAAGGGAATCATCATTCTTTAAATCAGACTGAACGGCAGTAAATAAAGAGGGCTCAGATGGGTTTGAATCACCAGCAAATTTAACATCCAAATTAATAGAATCAGAAAATATGGACACAAAATTCGCTCCCTCCTTACCCAGTGACTGCAGTAATGGATTTTTGAACTGCTCCGCTTCTTTAATACCAGGATCAACGGAGAGATGATAGAAATGGATCTCCGTCAGTTTTGAGAGTTTGGTCATTGTTTCGATAAAAGCCGGAGAAACGGATGAAACACCAAATACCGTAATGCGATCGGGCAGCTCATCTGCAGGCAAATGATCTTCCTCGATAGCTTGCCAAAGCTGCTGTTGTAATTTAGCCCGGCGAAGATGTGATCCCTTGTAATTTTCTTGCCAATGACTTATCAATCTTCTCCACAGTTTAGACTGCCATTTTTCGGCCTCTACACTTTGAGTACTTAGCTTTCGTTGCTCCCAGTCCAGTATCATTTGCGGACGATAAATCAGGTACTGGTCAAAGACATCAGCTATTTTAGAAGCCAGCTTCCAACTGCGCATTGAACGCCGATCAGGATCTTCCTCCTCGATGTAATGACGCAAATTTTTAAATTCAGCTAAAAACTGCTCATCCTCAAAAAGCTCCATCAGTGTCCAAGTCATGGGGCCACGATCGGACGGTAAGGTTTGCGGAATATCATCATCCAACAATCGGATAAGACTCCAGATGCGTTCGGAGGGAAATTCAAACTTCAGATTGGCGGCAATACCCTCTTTTTTGGCCATTCGCAACGAAAGCCACTGGCCAATTCCGTGATTTTGTACTACAAATACTTCTTGTGCCAGCGGATCTGAGAGCAGATCTTCATCCAACTCCCGAAACAGCCGGTCTGCCAGTTTTTCCAGTTTAGTACCGTAATAAAATTTGAGCATTATGCCTCACTTGATCGGGTCACTGCCATAATTCAAGAAGTTTCAAAAACTAAAAAAACCGAACAAAAGTAAATAGAACTTTTCTATATATAGTCGCTATTAATTCCCATGATAACATTGTGGTTGTTAGCTGTAAATACCTAATCCTCTAAACGTTCCAAATAATCCCGAATACGGTGCGCGTTAACTCCGATATCGCCGCGCCCAATACGCGAAACCGAACGGACATCAATCCTGCTCCGATCAGCTGTTTCGGCCGTATCTATCCGGATCACGACATCATCAATAAAACCAAACCACGGTAACTTGTCATAGGCCTCAATAATTCCTTTGTCTTTATCTGATGTGACAATCTTCTCCCACGGCATCTTTTCTGCAGCTGTTAGCGCGCGATCAAAAGCTTCACCATATTCCTGCTCCAAATACAATGTTTTAATATTGGGATAGGCCTCCCGCTGCAGATCAGCTTTTTCCTGATCACCATAAGTCGTATCATTCGGAGCATCAGCCCTCAACGGTACGATATTGCGGAATTCCGGCGGGTTCTCAATATCGGTGCTAATATCGTGAATAGGCGGATATTTTTGCGCTTCAGTGAACCAATAGCCCAGTGTTCCCATCACAGCTATGCTTAATACTACCCCGACAAAAGTAATACCTGCTCCTTTGACGTCCGGATTATTTTGACGCGTAAACCCAAAAAACAGGGACAGTGAAAATCCGATCAGTGCTAATACCCCACTACCGGGCAACAGCCAGGTAAAAGCAGTACCCAAACCCCACCAATTCCATTGGTACCCGTATCCAGAAAGAGCTAATACCAACGCTGCTCCAACCCCAAATCCGAAACTTGTCCATGCCCACGTTGACGTTTTTTGTTTGTCCATATTCTCAATAATGTTTTCTGATTAATGTTGTGCTTTACCCATAGTTATTTGAGCGTATCTGCATTTTTGAACTGTACCAACACAACGGCTGCCAACACCAAAAGCATTCCCACAACCTGAAAAGCAGTTAATACATCGTTAAATACGAAAACCCCCAACAAAGTAGCAACCAAAGGTTCCACCGTTGCTGCTATAGAGGCTCGGCCACTTTCCACCATCGAAAGCCCCATCGTATACAGATAATAGGCTAAAGCAGTCGGAAAAAATCCAAGTCCCAATATATTCATCCATACATGAGTAGATTGCAGATCGGACGTTGAAATAGCTATCCCGCTGACAGGCAACATCACGGCCGAAGCAAATACAAAAGTGTATGTTATAACGGTGAGCGGGTGATATTTTTTGAGCGCATGCTTACCAAAAATGCTGTAGAGCGCATAACCAAAACCGGAACCCAATCCCACCGATATTCCATACCATGAAACGTGCTCGATGCCGATGGGAAAGACTTTCACAACAAGTACACACCCCAACAGTGTTAGAACAAGAGCTCCCACTTTGCGAGATGTCATCGGTTCTTTAAAGAAAAAACGAGATAAGATCACTACAAAAGCGGGTCCGGTATATAACAGGAGAACAGCGACAGAAAGCGAAACCTCCTCAATAGCTGTAAAATAGGCCCAGTTGAAAAAGACGATACTAAAAATACCCGTCCCGATGAAGCTCATAGAATCTTTGAGATCAATTTTTAGCAGCTCGGTATTTTTGAGTACTACAAACAAAACCAGCATTACAGAAGCACTTACAACACGAAGCGTTACAATTTGAAAAGCCGAAAATCCGGCCTGAGACAGTTCCTCAATAAATAATCCGATAATGCCCCATAAGGCGGCACCGAGAAAAACATAAATGTAGGCCAAACGGTGTTTTGAATCAGACAATAGTTTCAAAAAATTTGGTCGTTGCACAAAGTTGCACGGAGGATACACAGAGTTTTACGAAGAAACCAGATATCATTCGAACACAACAAAAACAATGGTTCGTATATTTGATAAGATGCTCACCCAATCTCAAAAAAATTGTGCAGTCAGTTGCAATTATTGATTAACTACTGCATGTTAGGCTTTCTAAATAAGAGTTGAACAAGATATATATTCTCCGAACTGCTTAATGATCGAACCACAGCAACAAATTACTGAATCCGAAGCGCTCACTCTTTATAAAAACCTCCTTCTTCCCCGCCGTATAGAGGAGCGCATGCTCAAGCTGCTGAGACAAAATAAAATCAGCAAGTGGTTTTCCGGAATGGGGCAAGAAGCTATTTCGGTGGGTGTTACCTCCGCCCTTTCTGCCGAGGATTACCTGCTGCCCATGCACCGAAACCTGGGACTCTTTACCACCCGAGGCGTCGATTTATACACACTTTTTTGTCAGCTTTTGGGTAAGGCCGACGGTTTTACCGGCGGACGTGATCGATCGTTTCACTTTGGCGTGCCCGAAAAGCGGATTGTGGGTATGATCTCTCATCTTGCCGCTACCATGCCCGTTGCTGATGGGTTAGCCTTAGCTTCTAAACTGCGCGAGGAGAACTTTGTTGCCGCGAGCTTTTGCGGAGATGGCGGGACCAGCGAGGGGGAATTTCATGAGGCGTTAAACTTAGCCGCCGTCTGGGAACTTCCGGCTATTTTTATCATCGAAAACAACGGGTATGGACTATCTACGCCCACCAGCGAACAGTACGCCTGTGACGATCTGGTCGATCGCGCCCAAGGGTACGGCATGCGCGGAGTAAAAATTGACGGTAATGACATTTTCGCAGTGATGGATGCAGTATCCGAAGCCAAAGATCATGCACTGAACGAAGGACCCACTTTTATCGAAGCTAAAACCTTCCGCATGCGGGGACATGAGGAGGCCTCGGGCACGTTTTACGTCCCTGATGAGAAATTCGAAAAATGGAAAGAAAAAGATCCCATTGATCGCTTTGCCCGCTGGCTCAAATCCGAAGGGATTGTTTCAGGAGATGATGAGCTCGATAAAATTCAAGATGAAATTGACGACCATTTTTTGCCGGAATTAGATCGGGCACTGGAGGCTAAAAATCCTGTCTTTAACCAAGATACCGAAGAAGATCGCCTATTTTCTCCGGTTACTTTGCCTGAAAAAACTGCCAAAGATGACACCTCATCCGAGAAGCGCTTTGTAGATGCCATTCAATTTTCATTACGACAGGCATTTGAGGAGGATGACGGATTTATCATTATGGGACAAGATATTGCCGAATACGGAGGGGTATTTAAGATTACCGAAGGATTTCTAGAACAGTTTGGGAAAGACCGTATTCGAAATACGCCCATTATTGAAGCCGGTGCTTTGGGTTCTGCTCTGGGACTGGCGTTAGAAGGATTTAAACCGGTAGTTGAAATGCAGTTTGCCGATTTTATCTCCTGTGGATTCAACCAGATTATCAACAATATTGCCAAGGGGCAGTATCGCTGGATGCCTCCCCTCAATATTACGATTCGGGCACCGCACGGTGCGGGGGTCGGAGCCGGTCCTTTCCACTCAGAATCCCCCGAGGGCTGGTTTATGCAGCATCCGGGACTCAAGATTGTAGTGCCATCATCAGTAAAAGATGCACAAAATTTACTGTATAGCGCCCTCTATGACCCTAATCCCGTACTTTTTTTCGAGCATAAAAAACTTTATCGCAGTATTCGTGATACCACTCCCAACCACTGTATCCCCGAAGAACTCGGGAAAGCGAAAGTAGTCCGCAAAGGGACCGATGCCACCATAATCACCTATGGAATGGGAGTCCACTGGGCACAGGAAATTGCAAACGAGCACTCCTCACGGGGAACAAACCTTGAAATTGTTGATCTACGCTGCCTGGCTCCTCTTGATTTAGAAACCGTTAAACAGTCAGTCGCCAAAACCAACAAAGTACTACTCCTGCAAGAGCCCTCTACCACGCTGGGACCTATGAGTGAACTTTCATCTCTGATCTCCGAGGAATGCTTCAAAGAGTTGGATGCTCCGATCATGCGCTGCTCCTCACTGGATATGCCCGTGCCTTTTAGTCCCGATCTTGAAAAACATTACCTGGCGGATAGCAGATTACAAGATACGTTGGAGAAACTATTAGCTTATTGATTTTTTAGTGATAATTTAGGTTCTAAAAGCTCACCTCAATAAACTTAACTCTTATGATATGAGAATTTCAGGCGGTACTATTCATTTTTAAGTCTATTAAGAACTTCTTCGGCTTTTGATTTCTTCTCATAAGAACCTAAAGAAAAGCGGCCATTGGAAATTCCGGTTTGGATCGTCGGGAACGAAGAAGAAATGATTTCACCATTGTATACTACTGCCAAGAAGTTGCCGATATTGTCAGTTGTTTTCTGAGCATAATCCGAGTGATGTTCTTCTTTAAGCTGAACGATAACCCGATATTGATTGCCATTTTGATTAACTTCGTGGATTCGTGCCTGATCAATCATTTCAGGGGTAATTTCATAAAAAAGAGTATCGCGATCTGCTTTTGAGACCTCTTGGCCTTCTCTCTTTTGGATACTTTTAATCTGAGTCCGATACCGCTTCCATTTTTCTCCTTTGAACTCTTGGTTATCTAAAAAAGACAGTCTCTCCTCTATCGAATTAATAAGACGATTCACCCTCTCCTGCTCACCTCTTGTAGCATAATGCTCGGCCAAAACCATTTGAGCAGTAATTCCCACCTCATTCTCATATTTTTCAGACACCTTAGTAAGATAGTCCACTGTTTCCTGCACCTTTTGAGAATTCAGGGAGTCCATTCGTATCATATTATACATTTTCTCCACTTGGCGACTGGCAAACCAGTTTTTGTACAGGCCATATCCTATATTTTGATATTCCTCAATTAGTTTTTTCAAGAGTGACATGGCCTCTTCATTTTTACCTTTTAGCGAATATACCGCGAGTTGACCGGTATAAGCATCAACAAGATCTGCTTTATACTCTGGCTGATCTTTGAACAAGGAAATAGCCATATCAACATGTTTCTCAGTCTGACTCAAATGTTCATCTTCTCCTGTTTTTTGATAAAGTCGCAGATAGGAATTGTTAAGTATAGTATGTACAAAGAATTCTAACTCCTCGTCATTGCGAACACGATCAGTGCTAAACAAGATCTTCAATTCCGCAACACTTTCTTCAATGTCTTCTGCCGTTGCATTCGGATTGGTGATCTCCTGAAACGATAACTTTTCTTCATTCAGCATTGCAGTCACTTTATCCCGATCTATCTGGGCACCGGGTGCCTGCATGACAGGCACACCCTGTATCTCATCCATATTAGTTGTATCTATAATAGCACCTTGTCCAATATTATTAATTGACTGCTGACGTTCACTATCAGAATCCGATGATTTTGTTTCACAGGAAATGGCGAAAAATCCTATAAACAAACTAATCCCTAATAGTATTTCCTCAATACGCATAGTAACTCTCCTTTCAGATTGATGAATGTTATAAAAACTTGGTATGACCTTATAAACTGTTTAAACAATAAATACCTCACCTCTACAGGTTATGTCGAGTAACAAAGCTCAATTAAAGTCTAAAGGAAAACTAACTTAGCCGCAAATACAGTAGAGAGAAGCGAACGAATGGATCAGAAAATCAGGATAAAGCCGAAGAAATATCCAGATCCATACACTCCTCAAACATAGCATCAAATTCATCAATACGCTGTGACCAATCAAGGTGCTCGTTGATATTTTGGAGGGATGTTTTGGGCAGCGGTTTTGATTCTTCTGTCAACAGATCTTTGAGGTAGTGAAAAAGATCGTCTTCGGTGTCATATAAAACGGGAGCATGAAGCAGGGGTTTATGCAGGCTTTCGGGGATTAACTCCGGGTAGTGAAGTCGATTGGGCACTAACGGGTGACATCCACAATAAATGGCCTCCATAATCGCTACACAGAAAAATTCATACGTTGCTGTAGAAACCACAATATCACCGCTGTGAAGCAATCGGCTGTAGTTTTCACGATCTTCAACATATCCAAAATGGGTAATATGTCGGCCGTATCGCTCCCAGGCTTTTTCGAACTCTTCCGGTTTCTCATGCTGCGTATCACCCGCAAGAATAAGATCAAAAGTAAGATCAATGTCGTTTAAACGATTGAGCACACGAAAAAACATGGCAGGATTCCGATCGAACTGCCAGCGCTGATTCCAGACAATAACCGGATTCTTATTTTCTTTGCGTTGATCGGGCTGGGCATCAAAACGTTTTAAATCAAGTCCGGGATATAATACAATACTTTTTTTCGCAATTTTATCAACCGGATAGTAGTATTTGTCATCGGGATAGCCTTCCAAAAATTCCGGCAGTGCCTTCAAAAAGTCATCCCGGTGAAATTCAGATGAAAAAATAAGTCGATCCGCCGAAAGCATGCTTAAATAATTGAGGTAGCAGTAGGTTTGGTCCCGCTCCTCTCCCTCCGGCATCGGCTGCGTAAACTGATTTTCATGCATATACATCACTTTCGGCACCTCCGAAAAACGGGGGTTAGTCAGTGACAAAAATGCCGGCAGATTCGTCATACTGCTGACCAATAGCAGATCGATCTCTTCTTCAACCTCCTGAGCCATTCCTGCCAGCACCACCGAATTGCCATGCATACGCCATTTCCGTCCCTTGTAACTAAGGTTAATCGGGATAATATTATGCCGGGAGTACTGTTCTAATCCCTTTAAAAATGCTTTGTGGGAACCGCTAAAAAACGGTTCAACAGCCAGAATGTTCATAATTTGAATTCATTCAAGTTTAATACACTTCAAAGTGTACTAAACTTTTTTATTTAAAAAAGTTAGCGAAAGCGCGACTCGATATCTTCGAGGGGAATATACTCCAACGTCGGTTTATTCAGCGGATCTTTATACGGCTCATCGCAGGCAAACAGCTGATCGAGCAGGTTCTCCATCTCCATATCCGTTAGTTTTTTTCCTTTGGGGATGGCCGTCTTTGATGCAAAGGCAATAGCCAATTTTCGGCGCTCATCAAACTCAAATTTCCCGTCCAGCTCCCGGTACTGCTGCAGCATCGACTTCAAGACCGATTGCTCATCTCCCACATCGATATCGGCGGGTACCCCGCTGATCATAGCTGTATTGCCGCTCATCAACTGAATATTAAAACCCATGCGCTGAATGATGGGATGTAATTCCTCAAGGAGTGAAAATTCCGAAGCTGAGAAATCCATTGTCTGAGCAAAAAGCAACTGCTGGGTGCTTGGAATAGCAGCTTCCGTAGCACTCAATGCCTTTTCAAATATAATGCGCTTATGGGCTGCATGCTGATCAATCATACACAGCCCGGAACGCGTCTGTGTTAAAATATATCGGTCGTGCAGCTGCCAAAAACCACGATCACGCATTCGCTGTGGACGCTTATCCTGCTTAGATTCATCTTGCTCTTTTTTCTCATCCTGTTCAAAATCATACAACTGCTTCGAAAAGTTATTTTGATCGCCCCGCTGTGATTTCGGTCGATCAAAGTTAATGCGCGATGGGAATTTTACCGGCTTCTTCTCCCCTCTGTTTTGTTGCTTATTTTTTGCCCCACCAAAATTGAAATCAGAAGAAAATCCTTTTGAAGAAGAAAAATTACTTTCATCACCCCTATCAGGTACATCCGGAACCATAAATTCTTCGTGCAGTGCTTTCTTTACAACTGATTTCGTCAGCTTAATCACGCTACGCTCATCTTCGAACTTAACCTCTTCTTTTGCAGGATGAACATTCACATCCACCTGTTTCGGATCAATCTCTAAAAATATTGCGTAAAACGGGTAATCCTTTTCACCGGTCCAAGCATCATAAATATTGAGAATGACATGGGTGAGATATCGATGCTGAATCGGGCGTCCGTTAACAAAAATAAACTGTTCCCCGCGACTTCGCTTCGTAAGCTTGGGATCAGCCAGCACACCATGTACTGTCAGATAACTCGTCTCTTCCCGGAAGTGTATTAAACTGGCTTTATAGCTCTTACCGAACATATCTGTGATTCGGTTCTTGATATTTTGCTCTTTCGGGAGATCATAAATAGTATCAGTATCGGCAATCATCTCAAACCCCAAATCAGGGTTGGCAAGGGCTGCCTGCTGAACCGTCTTCAGGATATGCCGAAATTCAGTAGCATCCGTTTTCAAAAACTGTCGCCTTGCCCGAACATTATAAAAGAGATTTCGAACGGCCACTGAGGTACCACTCTCTACAGCAGCAGGTTCAAATGACTTTTCCTCACCACCCCAGATTTCGTATTTCCACCCCATCTCATCACCGGGTCGTTTGGTCTTCAGTGTCACCTGTGATACAGAAGCAATAGAAGCCATAGCCTCTCCCCGAAAACCCAGCGTTCGAACTTTAAACAGGTCATCAACATCCTGTATTTTGGAAGTGGCGTGTTGCTCAAAACAAAGCCGGATATCCTCCTTTCCCATTCCGCTACCGTTATCAATCACTTGGATGAGCGTACGTCCGGCATTTTGAATGACAATCTTCAGGTGATCGGCACCGGCATCAATAGCATTATCCAGTAGTTCCTTAACCACCGAGCTGGGTCGTTGGATAACCTCACCAGCGGCGATTTTATTGGAAATTTCGGGAGGAAGTTCTCGTATTATGGATTGTTCGGATTCCGTTTCCTGACTCAAATGTCTGTATTTCTTTTATTGTTTTTGGGATTGGCGGGATGATACAAAATTCTGACTCTGGATGTAAGGAATTTAACGAACCTGATACCAGGTTACAGTAAATACATAATGTAAATTACCAGTACTAAACCTAATGCATACAACATAACTGACCGCCCCTGATGATATTTCTTGTGGGTCCGACGTATTTTAATCCGTTCCCGACGACTCATCTCCTTATCAGGATCGTAATACCGGTACTCGTATTTAAACTTCTTGTTTTTAGGCCGGTAACTAAACATGCCTCTTATCATAACAGTCTCCGTTACTTTACTGACTTTGCATTCTTATAACTCAATATAATGAGAATTTCATTCAATTTTTATCCCTTCCAGAGATGACGGGTAGCATGCAGATGGCGTTTTTTTTTGCTATACTTCGATCCCAAATATAATTCAAAAAATTATTCCAAAACTCATGAGTTACGAGAAGATTACACCTCCCGAATCTGGTACCAAAGTTGAAGTAAAAGCTGATGGCTCACTCATTGTCCCTGATAATCCAGTTATCCCTTTTATACAGGGTGACGGCATTGGTATTGATATTACCCCAACAATGCGCAACGTGTTGGACAGTGCCGTTGAAAAGGCCTATAACGGAGAAAAGAAAATTGAGTGGTTCGAAATTTATGCCGGAGAAAAAGCCGTTGACTTTTACGGTGATGATGAATGGCTTCCGGAGGATACCCTACAAGCAATTGAAGATTATAAAGTTGCCATCAAAGGACCATTAACAACTCCTGTTGGCGGTGGAATTCGCTCGTTGAATGTAGCCATTCGTCAGCAAAAGGATCTTTTTGCCTGTGTGCGCCCGGTAAAGTATTACAAAGGAACGCCAAGTCCGGTTAAGCATCCCGAAAAAACGGATATGGTCATTTTCCGCGAAAACACCGAGGATATCTATGCCGGCATTGAATATCAGACGGGAACGCCTGAAAATGAAAAACTGAAAGACTTTTTGATAAATGAAATGGGCGTCGATCAGATTCGTTTCCCCGATACCACGTCATTAGGCATTAAGCCCATCTCTGAGGAAGGTACCAAACGACTGGTCCGTTCTGCTATAGATTACGCCATTTCTGAGGGACGTGACAACGTTACGTTGGTCCACAAAGGAAACATCATGAAATTTACAGAAGGTAGCTTCAAGGATTGGGGATATGAAGTTGCACGCGAAGAATACGATGCAGAAGTTATTGGCGAAGGTCCCTGGTGCAAGCTACCCAACGGTATTGTTATTAAGGATGTAATTGCGGATGCCTTCTTGCAACAAATTCTTACCCGTCCCGACGAATACGATGTTATTGCTACCATGAATCTGAACGGTGATTATGTATCTGATGCATTGGCTGCATGTGTAGGCGGCATTGGTATTGCTCCCGGTGCTAACATCAATTATAACACCGGATTGGCTGTATTTGAAGCAACACACGGTACGGCACCTAAATATACCGGACAGGATAAAGTAAATCCCGGTTCGCTAATTCTCTCAGGAGTTATCATGCTTCGATATATGGGATGGAGCGAAGCGGCCGATCTTATTGAGAAAGGCATTGAAGGCTCGATCATGAAAAAACGAGTCACCTACGACTTTGAACGCCTTATGGATGATGCTACGCTCCTGAAGTGTTCAGAATTCGGAGAAGAAATCATCTCAAATATGTAACTGATTCCCTTCTGAAAAAAGCTAAAGCCCGCAAGGTTTATTAACTTTGCGGGCTTTCTTATTTATATGAATTCCAAAAGTCTTCTTAAAAGTTATTGAATGCTTTTGACTCCTTCATTGCATTCCAGGCTTTTTCGTGTCCTCCCAGACGTTTTCCAACACGTTCAATAAGTTTAGCTTTGGGAACGCTAACCTCCGCAAAACCACGGACACTTTCATATCCTTCAACACTTTTCGTCTCCGTATTACCCATTTTAACAAGAGGTTCTACCGCATTTTTTGCCTTCCGAAGGGCCATCAGAAATTTGACTTCATCCAATCCTGATCCGCTACCATATTCTCTCACCGCCTCAGAGCGTATTTCTTCAAGCTTATCAGATACCGAGGATTTTAGTTCTTCAATTGCCCACGATTTTGCTTTCTCAATAGAAGCTGTTGAGTCACTGTCAATAGCCGTAGCATAAGCTGAAAGGCTACTTTCATTAGAAATAAATTCCTGCTGGGGATACCAAGATGGATAATTTGATACTTCTTTCTGAGACTTATTTTCTTGTTGGGTCACTTCCGCCGGACCAGAACAGGAAATGAATAATCCCACTACGCCTAAAATCGCTAATGAATAAATAATACGTTGCATTAAATTAATATCTAATCTATTTAGATTGAATGGTTTTTATGTTTCCGTTCTGCGCCTGAATTTCAAAAGAAAAACCTTCTGTGGGCCCAGAATTTTGCGCTATAAAATGCTTCAAAGATTGCAGACCTTCAACTTTATGGCCGTTAACTTTCAAAATTCTATCTCCTTCTTCTAATCCCATGTTATCGGCATCTGATCCGTTTACCACATCTATGACCATCAATCTATCTTGTTCATGATCGGAATTGGGAATGGTCATAACCCGGAAACCTAAATCAAAAACGGCAAACTCAACTTCTTGAGTCCCCTCTTCTTCGTTGTTCGTTCCTTCATCACTTTGTTGTGGCTCTATTGATTCTCTGCGATCCTGTTGACGCTCAGCAAGTTCTTCCTGTTCGCGTTCCAACATTCCCAGCACTACTTGCTTTGAGATCTCTTTACCCTCTCGGTAGATTTTGAGCTCTACGATATCTCCGGGATTCAACACCGCTATCTTCTGCTGAAGCTGATTGGATTCATTAACCTTTTCTCCATTCACGCTTAAAATGACATCATCGGCACGGAGGCCGTGTTTTTCTGCCGCACTTCCCGGCGATATCCCTGATATATACACTCCGCGAATGCTATCCATATTTAACTGCTCGGCCATGTTAGCATTAACACTGACGATCGTTACGCCAAGCAGTGCTCGTCGTACATGTCCGTGCTCAATGATATCTTCGGCAACTTTTGATGCCAGGTTAGAAGGCACTGCAAATCCATATCCCTGATAGCTCCCGCTTTGGGATGCTATAGCCGTATTTACGCCAATAAGCTCACCGCTTGTATTAACCAATGCCCCGCCACTGTTACCTTTGTTTATGGCGGCATCAGTTTGGATAAAACTCTCCACTCGCATCTGATCATCTATAATCTGTACATCACGACTTAGGGCACTTACAATTCCTGCTGTTACCGTTGATCGAAGACGAAAGGGATTCCCGATGGCAAGGACCCACTCTCCAACACCCACTTTATCCGAATTACCAAAAGTAATAGCCGGAAGTCCCCGGGCATTAATTTTCAGGACGGCCAAGTCGGTAGTGGGATCTTGCCCAACTATACGCCCTTTAAATGTTCGCTTGTCATTAAGAACAACTTCTATTTCATCATCTACAGCTCCATCAATGACATGATTATTCGTAAGAATATATCCATCACTGCTTATCAGGATTCCCGAACCAACGGTTCGAGCTCGTTTGGGTAGCATATCTCCCCAAAAACTGTCTTCATCATGGAGTTCATCATCCGGCATATCGCTCCTCGAAAACGGAATCGTGGTTTCAATATAAACTACCATCGGTGTTACCCGTTCAGCAACACGTTCAAAGAGAAAGCGGGCATCGAGTTTCTCGAGCTGTTCACTGCTAAATAAGGGTTCTGAGCTGTGTTTGACTTCCGTAACGGCAACATCGGCCCGGTCATCAACTGGACTGTAAAAACTATAAAAAGCGAACAGGGTACCTGCGATAATACCAATAAGGATGAGAAGAATGCCGCTTAAATATCGGTTATTAAATTTCATGATTACCCCTGCAATATTTGTTCAAAGATGGCATCCGACTTTCGGGCTTTAAGTCCTTCTACGTGATATTTTAAATAGCGATCCAAATGCTCTATCAGCTGTCGCAATTCACCGGTCCCAAAATTTATTTCAAATAATGTAGAACTCTTTGCCAGCAGTGCTATCCGGATATAGGTAAATTGGTTTGGAGTTAATTTATATGAATGCGACGAAACCTGTTCGTTAGTAACTAAACCAGATTCGAGGTTCAAATAGTTCGTTTTATCATCACCGTTATTCACATCCAATTGAAGCCCGATGCCTGTTAATTCGGCCAATCGAATTTGAATATACGGAAAAAGCTTCGGGGGATGAACTTCAGCAGAATTCAGCCAGCTGAGCATGTTTTTTGTAAAAGTGAAGAGCGGTTCGTTGATCTCGTCATCGTGCAGCAGCTGACTAATAAGCTCGATAGCCGACGTCATGGTGGCCATCTTCTCAAAATCGGACCGCAGATTTTTATTTTTTAAAGAATAGCTGGCCTCTGATAAAATCTGTACCGATCGGGAAGGTTTGTAGTAATAAACGACATCCAGGATATTACCAATTTCTATCAGCCCGGAAAACTTACTCTTAGGCTTTTTAACGCCTCGAACCATCAGCGCAATTTTGCCGTGTTCAAGGGTAAAAGCCGTAACAATCTTACTGGATTCCTGATAATCAACAGATTTGAAAACTATTGCTTCGCTATGGGTAATCATCCTCTATCTATTTAATCATAATGCATCAGATAGAGAAGTATAGAAGCTTTAAAACTAAAAAACAGTATTTAATTTCCCGACCCTGTCAGTTGAATAGAATTAACTCTGTTGTTTTGAATATTGGGTTCTTGAATGAGTTGTAGTCTTTCAGTAGAACTTTGTAAAATAGTCTGGAACTGCTCTTGTTGATTTGAAAACTGATCTTCAAAACGAAGGACATCATCACGGTCAACCCAGGGATCAATATTACTGGTTTCAGCAGTGGTAGCTGTCGGCTGCTTTTGAAGATTGCTGCCGGCAAATTGTGTGGAATTTGCCCCCGAATTACCGGTACCCACCTGATTAATATCCTGTACCTGCGTAGCAGCAGGTGATGAAACCGAAGCTGTGGCTGCCTGCTGCTGGGTCGAGTTTGCCTCTCCATCACCAATAAAGAGCCATGCACCACCGGCCGAAATAGTAAGTGCCAATGTTGCAGCTACTGCATACTTGAAAGCCGGCTTAATAGTTTGATTCTGTTTTCGGTTTTTCTCGGCTTGTTCAGCGGCTTTTTCCTTAATGGATTCGGTAACATGTGATGGAGGCTCAACCTCCGGCAACTGATCGAGCTTTTTGAGGGTCTGCCGCATGCTTTCCACTTCAATTAGCAGATCCTCATCTTCCATCATTGCTCGTTCCATCAGCAGTTCCTCAGAAGGATCCATCTCCTTCATCAGATACCGAATACAATCATTATTATCCTTGTTCCGCATAGCTGTTTTCTTCTTGTTCTTTTTCTTTATCAAAAAGTTTACGAAGATTTATAAGCGCATACCGCATACGTCCCAGTGCGGTGTTAATCGAAACATCTGTAAGTTCTGCAATTTCTTTAAACGGCATTTCATAATAATGTCTTAGCATTACTACTTGACGTTGTTCCTTAGAAAGCTCGTCAATATGACGCATTAAACTACTTTTTGCCTCATCTTTTTCGAGCTGTTCCTGTGCGCTGACAAGATCTTCATCAGGTAACCGATCATAAAAATCAGTGTTTGATTCCTTGTCATAGTTAGAACTAACGTCCACAAACCGTTTTTGTTTTCTTAAATAATCGATTGTTGCATTATGGGCAATACGCATGACCCAGGCGATCCATTTCCCCTGTTCATTGTACGTATCATCCATTTTAGTAATAACTTTTGTAAATGTCTCCTGAAAAATATCATCTGCCTTTCCGCCATCTTTTACCATACTGTAGATATAGGAATATATCTTCGTCTGATGACGATTCATTAATTCACTGAATGCCTGCTCGTCACCGTTTTGACGGTAAAAACGAACCAAATCCTTATCATCCAGCTGCTGATACTTTTTACTTATGTGGTTTGACTGCTCGAGTTTCATAATAACCTCACGTCTGATTTCAGTAAATGTAGTCATCACTGTAAGCAAGTAACTAACTACTGCTTACATTTTGACCTTAACTTATCATCAGAACAAAATTTTATTTGTAAAGAGTTCATTTTTATCGTGTTATGTACTTACGAACATTACAAAGATATTGTTCCAAATCGGTTAAGATCATTTCTCAACGTCGCTTGCTAATAAGTATAAATGATGATCAACCGACTATCCATCACATGTTAATGTTACAATAGTATGTGTTGCAATATTTATGCCGAAACCTTTATTACTGACAGAACGCATTAGCAAAAGAAAAAAATCTATCATTCACAAAATATTTTAATGTTAAAATACGACTACAACAGTTTTCTGCCTTTTTTACACCTTAAATCAATTTCAATATTATTAGAACGAGATGAAATCTTTATAACTTACTCCTCCTCCGCAGATGAATTATGAAAGTATTGATACACCTTTTGACCCGTTTTTTCTCCTATTTCGGCCTGTAAATCTTTAAGTGCAGCTTTCTGCACTGATTTTACCGATCCAAATTCTTTAAGTAGCTGTTGGGCCGTCTTTTTGCCAATCCCACCAATCTGTGTGAGCTCTGTCTTAATCGTCCGTTTTGAACGCTTGTTACGATGAAAAGATACCGCAAAGCGATGGGCCTCATCCCTCACTTTCTGCAATAGTTTAAGTGCCGATGACTTTTTGGGAATCATAATGGGGTTAGACTTTCCGGGCACAAACACTTCTTCTAACCGCTTAGCCAATCCAATAATCTCGCACTCTCCATAAAAGCCAATCTCTTTCAGGGCCTGAACAGCACTGCTAAGTTGTCCCTTCCCTCCATCTACTACTATCAGATCAGGGATTTGCTGCTTTTCATCCATTACGCGTTTGTATCGCCGGCTTAACACCTCTTTCATCGAAGCAAAATCATCGGGTCCCTCTACCGTTTTAATATTAAATCGCTTGTATTCACTCTTTTTGGGACGGGCATCTACAAAACAAACCATCGAGGCTACCGGGTCGCTGCCCTGCAAATTGGAGTTATCAAAACATTCAATGCGCCGCGGCAATCGCTGCAGATTTAATTGCTCTTTCAATTCTTTCACGGAATGAGGAATACGTTTTTTAGCCGCTTTTTCTTTCTCAAGCTTGCGTTCCCCAAGCAGATATTTAGCATTTGAAAGTGCCATGCGGATCATCTTGGCCTTTTCTCCGCGTTGTGGTCGATGTATTCGCACTTTTTTACCCCGTTCCTCCCAAAGATACTGGGCTAATGGTTCCTCATTTATTAACTCATCACTAACATATACTTCATCGGGAATGCCACCGGCATGCTGACCGGTATAGTAATCCTCAACAAATGATTGCAGCATCTCCCCTTTTTCGAGGTGCTTGATTTTTTTCAAAAACCTATGAAATTTGCTGATTAGCTTCCCTTCACGAACTTTGAACAGGACGCCACAAGCTTCGTTAATCTCCTCATCCACTTTAACAGCAAAAAGATCACGGTCTACCTTTTTATTGGCCACCATCTTCATCTTCTTACTATATTTTTTTACGGCTTCGAGGCTGTCACGAATTTGAGCAGCTTGCTCAAACTCTAATGCATCTGAGGCAATTGACATCTCCTCTTTAAGATCTCGAATCAGGGCATTTGTTCGTCCATTGAGCATCCGCTCTACCTTATCAATAGTCGCCTGATATTTTTCCAAATCCCAGTCCCCGGAACAGCTTTCCAGATAATCATCAAAACAGGAATGCCACTTGGGCGGCCCCTTAGTACGATCAATATTTTTTCGGGATACGGCACAGGTACACAGATCAAACGCCTTTCGGATGGTTTCGAGCATCCGCTTCATATGAGTTACGCTGTCGTACGGGCCATAATATTTACTACCGTCATTAATTACCGTGCGGGTGGGATAAACGCGCGGACGCTTATCGTTCGTCACACATATATAGGGATACGACTTATCATCCCTGTATAAAATATTGTACCGTGGCTGATGTTTTTTGATAAGATTGTTTTCAAGAATAAGCGCTTCGGCCTCAGAATCGGTAACAATTACTTCCAGATCGTCAATCTTACGAATCATCACACGAATACGTCCGTCATGATCACTGGAATTTTGAAAATAGGAACGCACTCGATTACGGAGCCGTTTGGCTTTGCCTACGTAGAGTAGACGATCCTTTTTATCTTTAAACATATATACACCGGGCGAAAGCGGCAGATTGTCAACCTTCTCCTGAACATCTACCTCGGCACTGTCATTTTCACTCATTCTCTAAAAAGAAACCTTGAAATTAACTGATCAAAAAACACCTGTAAACTTACTGATACTGATGCTCGATTGGAAACTGTTACTACTTATTTCAAGAATTTTTATCATTGTACTCCAACTTCGATGCTGTATATAAAATTATTAGTTTTGTACAGCCATAAATAGCTTGTAGGCAGATATAATTCACCATCATGAAACAGACCCAAACCGATCCCAATATTTCAATCATTTATGAAGATGATCACCTGCTTCTCATCGAAAAACCGGCTGATCTACTCTCACAGGAAGATCATACTGGTGATGCCGATGTACTGACACTCTGCAAGCGATATCTTAGCAGATCACAAAATAACAATCCCTATCTCGGACTCATTCATCGCCTCGATCGTCCGGTAAGCGGACTCATGCTTCTGGCCAAAAATCGAAACGCCGCAGATAACCTGTCAAAACAAATTCGCGACCGCACTGTGCAAAAAACCTATTGGGCGGTAACGACAGGTGCTCCCCCTCGAAATGGAGTACTAACACACCACCTCCATAAAGACCGAGATAATAATATTGTTGAAGTTGTAACCGGCAACCAACAAAAGGGAAAGCGAGCTGAACTTTCTTTTGCAAAATTGGAAGAATCAGATGATCTGCATCTGCTTTCTGTACATTTGCAAACCGGTCGTCCCCACCAAATTCGCGTGCAATTGGCACATGAGGGGTATCCCATTTGGGGCGATTACAAATACGGACAGAACCAGCCCGACGGTCGTACCATGGCTTTGCGTGCTATAGAGCTTGTTTTCAAGCACCCGCAAACAAATCAACACATACAGTTTGAACTTGCTCCGCCAAACGAACATCCATGGTCACAATTTTCCATCGCTCATCAATAGCTTATGAAACCCGACCAGCTAAGTAAGACGGCCGCTTTTATTGCCATTAAATTTTATGGATTAACCCGCCTGCCGACATTCCGGTCTCTTTTTAATGATCCAGTAATCAATTTTTATAACCGCACCGTCCGGAGCTTGCCATTTCCACTGAATTATTACCATTACTGGCTCAAATTTGACTGGGTCCGACAGTTATATATTTGGTCCGAAGAACTACTTTTACCGGGAGACCTGCTCCATATCATCGCCCGCAAATACTACATTCGACAACTTGTGAATGAGTTAATTGATGATGGCTACGAGCAAATTGTTGTCCTCGGAGCGGGATTTGATGATTTGGCATTTGCCTACTCACAAAAAGGATTATCTTGCTTTGAGCTTGAGGTTCCCCATATGGCCAAATATAAAAAACAGTTTTTAAATCAATACTATCCGGAAAGAAGCCATCCTGATATCATTAGTACCCACCTGACTGATAATAAGCAGAAATTGCCACTAAACTCTCGTTTTAACATCAATTCGGACCTAAAAACCATTATTGTTGCCGAAGGTTTCTTCGACTATTTGCAAGCAGACCTTGTTGAAAATATCCTAACACAAATTCAGGACTATTTTTCTGGAACTCCCGCACTTATCTGCACCCATTTTGCCCTTGATGAGCTTCCCACACTCCAAAAGTTATCATTTAAGACCGGGGTTAAAACGGTAGGAGAAGAGCTTAAGCTTCACCATAACATCAAGGAATTTCGTACCCTGCTCACAAGAAATGGCTTTTCTATAAATAGACATTATGATCATACTTCTATGGCTAATGAGCTCCAGAAATTGACCGGCACAGAACTGTCTGTACTTAAGGGGTTCTATCTATTGATGAGTAAATAGAATCCCTTTTCCAATTTTTTACTACAAAAACTGAATCAGAATTGGAACACAATATTTGGCGACTGTGTTGATATGGTAGGCTATCAGCAAATCTATTAGATATCTGTCAGATGAGCTCAAAATTATGAATCGTAAATTAACAAAATCGGAAGCCCGGGAGCTTTTAGCACCAGTAGTTGACAATGAAGTTAGTGCTGAGGAGCGCGATGCATTTCTGGCATATATCGCTCATGACAAAGAGCTTAAGCAAGAATATGAGTCGATGAAGCGGATCAAAGCTCTTATGGGTAATCGATGTCCGTGTGCAAAAGCTCCGGACTCATTAAAACATTTCTTATCAACTTACTGCTCCTCTGATACTTCTGCTTCCAACACGCCTCCCATCTATGATATCCCAAGCAAAAAATCTGTAAGCCAGCAAGACCAACTTAACACTTCTACTCAGCATTCAAAATGGTGGTATTATGCCGCTGCCGCTATCGTTGTGTTTACAGTTTCTGTATGGGGCTTTTTAAATTACCAAAGCTCGATGGTTGAAAACTCTACCTATAATATCGAGAAATATGCATACCAACATTTTATGAAACATGATGGCAAGCTGGTCCCCCCTACCATCTCCACAGCCAGCCTGGGAATAGCTGAAATTGAACTGGCGCAACATTATGATATGTCAATGACGATCCCGGAATTGGATAATGCTGATTTTAAAGGCGTGGTTTACGAGGAGTTTGTCCCTAATTTTAAAACACCAATGCTGGAATATCACCTCTCAGGCGAAGACCAGTACATTTATATTTTTACCTTCAATATTGATAAGATGGAACAATTTGGTCAGCTGGTACGCGACCAAGATGCTGTAAAGGCATGCACAAAATCAGGAGACTTTCATATTCGTGATGTAAATGGAAAGCATGTTGTATCCTGGAAATGGAATAATATTTGGTATGCCGCAATATCTAATCACGACGGCAATACCCTTGCTTCTCTTGTAAAGCCACTGGAGTACGAACCTTCTGAGGACTAAGTTCTGCTAAAAGCGAAGACTTGCGGTAAGCACCGGAGCAACTTTATCATCAACCACTGCCGGAGTTACATTAATTGAAAAGTTTCTGCCACCGGAATTATACTCCTTAACCGAAGCATTTAAACTTACAATGTTATAAATAAATCCAGCCAAAATAAGTCCTTCCCCAATCAACATTTTGGTATCGGTAAGTGATACTTCCTCATTATCTATATTTAAAGAATTGGCAAAACGATGACCAAAGACTTCGCGTGTTGCATCTATCATTAGAAGAGTTCCTACCGTCCGCGCTCCCATTCCAATAACACCGCGTGGATAATCTTCGGCATAAAAGTTTCCGGTTGATGCCCCAGCCACAATTCCATACAGAGTAAGATAAGCCCCCGCTTTTTGGATAGTATTATTATCAAAAAGTGCAACAGCTGTTACTCCCGTTCCAATAGAAAGCACCGTATTCGTTAAGGCGATACTACGGGCCTTTGAAACCGTTTTTTGCTGGTCGCTGGCATACGGACGATTAATACTCACCTCACTTTGCGCATCTGCTGAAAATGAGATCCCAAACAGTAAACAGAAAAAAAGAATTAATTTTTGCATAAGGCGGAATATGAAAAGCTTTACGTAAAAAGAAAATTATTGATCGGTTTCTTTCTCCGATTCTTCATCCTCGATACCATCAGGAGCTTTTTTCTGATCAAGAAGATCGCTGGACAACTTTTTGCTGTTGTCAGCTCCCAGTTCTCGTATCATCTCAACCTGACGAATTAAGTTTCCCCGACCTGTTGATAATTGTCCCATAGCACTATCATACTCCTCCTGTGTTTGTCGGATACGTTTACCGATGCCCTTCAAACTTTCAGCGAAATTAACAAATTTGTCATAAAGCTGTCCCCCTCGATACGCAATCTCTTGAGCATTTTTATTTTGATATTCCTGCTTCCACACACTGTCAATGGTCGCCAGCGTAGCCAGAAGCGTAGAGGGACTTACAATTACAATATTTTTATCAAAAGCATCATAATAGAGACTGGAATCGTGCTGAAGCGCTACCCCAAAGGCCGACTCGATGGGAACAAACATCAGCACAAAATCGGGACTGTTCCCGCCATACAGCTGTTCGTAATTTTTGCTGCTGAGTCCCTTTACATGACTACGAAGCGAATTCACGTGCTGCTTTAACGCCTGTTGCCGTTCATCCTCATCTTCGGCAGAGCTGAATTTTTCGTATGCCTTCAGTGATACCTTTGAATCGATCACCAGCCGTTTTTCATCCGGCAAATATACCACCACATCGGGATACAAGTTACGACCATCCTCACTGCGATGATTTTCCTGAATTTCATACTCTCGCCCTTTTGTCAATCCCGATTTTTCGAGGATACGCTGCAAAATTACTTCGCCCCAGCTTCCCTGCGTCTTCGAATCTCCTTTTAATGCGCGAGTCAAATCTTTGGCCTCCTCTGCCATCTGTTGATTCATCTCCTTCAAGTGTTCGAGATGCTGCTTCAGCGAACTGCGTCCCTCAATATCCTCTTTGTGGGTCTCCTCCACTTTCTTTTTGAACTCCTCCATCTTTTCACCAAGGGGCTTTAGCAGTTGATCCAGCTTCTCTTTGTTCTGCTCGGTAAACTTTTTCGATTTTTCTTCCAGAATTTTATTCGCCAGATTTTCAAACTCATCCTTGAAGCGCTCCTGCAGATTTTCCATCTCCTCTTTCTGCTCATCCAGTTTTTCTCGGAGATTTTCATTTATGGATTGTAGTCTCACATTTTTTTTCTCAGCTTCGTTAGCCCGCTGTTCAACCTGTTTTTCTTCCTGCTCAGTTTCGTCGAGCTGCGTCGACAAGTTTTCATTACGCTCCTCAAGCCGGGAGATGGTCTGCAGCGCCTGTTCACGCTCCTGCTCCAAGGCTTCGGCTTCTTCCTGGCTCAAAGCCTGACTGCTTTTGTACTTGAAATGAGCGATAGCGTAGCCGAGGATAAGGCCGACGAGGATAAATAAGATTGAGATCAGTTCCATCTGAGTGTTGGTGGTTTGAAGTTGAAGTTGGAGGTTAGAAACTATCTATTTGAATCCGTGGAGCCAATCCTCCGAAGCTTTAGCGCAGGAGGGAATATCATAGTTCTGTTATCCAGTTTCCAGTGTGGTGATAAGATAACAAAGTAATGTGACAACGTGATGGCAGATAATTAACAGTTGTCTTGCTTTAAGCAGGCACCAATATTATTATTAACTAATATTATAACAGAAATCACCACTAAATATTTATGGGTAAACATATTGCCACGGTAAGCTGGTCGCGGGATGGTCAACCCTTCACTGACAATCAATATAAGCGGGTCCACCAATGGGAATTTAATAACGGACAAACTATTCGGGCATCTGCTTCTCCCGATATTGTACCTGCCCCCTTATCTGATCCCTCGGCCGTTGATCCCGAAGAAGCTTTTGTGGCGGCACTTTCAAGCTGCCATATGCTCTGGTTTTTATCTATCGCTGCCAAAGCCGGCTTTGTTGTTGAACAGTACGTAGACAAAGCCACGGGTATACTTTCTGAAGATGAGCATGACAAAAAAGCTATCACTCAAGTTACCCTATACCCTCACGTAACCTACAAAAATGGTACTGCTCCGAGTATTGAAGAAGATCAAAACATTCATGAGCTCGCAGACGAAAAGTGTTTTATTTCCAACTCCATAAAAACCAATGTGGAGATAAAATCATCAATGAGTAAAAAATCTGTGTGATAACTCCTGGTACTTTGATCCGTAATATCTCATTTTAAGTCCGACTATATTCACGTTTTCATTCTAAAAAAGAAGAAATATGCAACATCAACACTGGCAATGCCCGAAATGTAAAAACAGAGAATTTGAAACCGGCCAAGTATCCGGAACCGGTGGATTTTTCTCGAAATTCTTCAATGTACAAAACCAAAAGTTTACCACCGTTAGCTGTTCAAAATGTCAGTACACCGAACTATATAAAACAGATACTAGTACCTTGCATAACGTACTGGATTTCTTTGGGAATTAATGCATAAGCATACTAATCTATAATTCGTATTTTTCCAGTTAAATTTATGGCAAGGGTGCTATTTCCCACTTCGTTAGAAGCTAAATAATCCCATTCATCAACAAATTCAGCAGTTGAATGAGTTTACTATCTATATCCTCTCTCCTAAATCACTACAGTAATTTCATTATGAATGGTTTTAGCAGCATTTTGTTTATTTTAATGTGAAAGTAATTTTAATAGTAAGAAATCGTCTTTATGGAAGTCGAAATTTGGTCCGATGTCATGTGTCCCTTTTGCTATATCGGCAAGCGGCGCTTCGAAAATGCTCTGGAAAACTTTGAATATGAGGATGAAGTTGAAATAACATGGCGTAGCTTTCAGCTCAATCCCGATATGCAAACCGATCCTAATGCCAATATAAATGACTACCTGGCTGAGGCCAAGGGCTGGTCGCTCGATCAAGCACAGCAGATGAATCAAAGGGTAACCAGCATGGCAGCTGATGAGGGACTGGAATACAACATGGAACAGGCTGTAGTGGCTAATTCGTACGACGCACACCGGCTGGTACAATTTTCCAAAGACCGGGGCAAAGCCAATGAAATGGAAGAAGCACTTTTTAAAGCCTATTTCACTGACGGAAAAAATATTGCAGATCATCAAACACTTATTGGGTTAGCCAAAGATGTTGGAATTGATCCCACAGAGGCCAAAAGTATATTAGAGAGCGAGAAATATGCTAATGCTGTTAATCACGATATTCAGCTGGCCCAAAACATCAATATTACAGGAGTTCCCTTTTTCCTTTTTGATCGAAAGTTTGCCGTATCCGGAGCCCGCGAAACAGAAGTATTTTTAAAAGCGCTGAAACAATCCTGGAATGCGAAGCTTGAAGATCAGCAAAAGGCCCAATAACTAAATTTTACAGCTTTTAATTTTCTGTAAAAAAGACTTCAATTTGAATTCAGAATTCTTATAATTGTAAATAGATACGGCTATAAAAATAAAAAGGCAATATTATGATCTTCAGACGACTCAAGGCCTCGTTGATTTATCCCCTGCTCCTATTATTCACCATACCAGCTATGGCGAATGAGAATCCCGATAATAAAAATCTTTCTTCCCTTATATCGTATCTCGAAGAGAAAGGATTTGAAATTCAATCCCTGCTGGATGATCCCCGTTTTGAGATTTATGAAGATATCGTCGATCGATTTACTAAATCAGCAGAGCGAAAATCACACAGCATTCAGTCGTATAAAAGAGTACTCAACTTTGAGGATAAAGCCCGTAAAATTGATACTTTCATGGACAACTATTCCGCTCAACTTAAACAAGCGGAACAAAAATACGGCATCCCTTCGTCGGTTATTGCCGCTATTATTGGAATAGAATCTGATTACGGTAAAAATGTGGGATCACATAATCCCTTTAATGCGTACGCGTCGATGTATGCCAATGGGTATCGCCAGGATTTTGCCAAGGCTCAAATTTTAGAGCTTCTTGAATTTGCGAAACGTAAAGGTATCGATGTTTTTGATCTAAAATCGAGCTATGCCGGTGCCATGGCATTTGCTCAATTTATCCCCTATTCGCTTAACAAATGGTTTGTAGGAGACGATATTTTTGATATGAAGAATAATATCATGTCGGTTGGCAATTACCTGGCTTATTTTAAGGAACGAACCGGAAAAATTGAGACGGCCGTCCTACGATATAATCCCAGTAGCTTATATACACAGGCGGTTATGGACCTTGCCAAGCAGGCCAGACTATAATCATATAAGAGAGCTATTTTTGTGGTAGGGTGATCTATTTTCTTTGCTTTTTCGTTTCTGTCCCATAGATTTATTTTAAAATCCTGATCAATATTTATACGCAGTGAACTCCAAAATTTATTCAGCTCTATTTATTCTTATCCTTTTCGGGGGATGGTTGATATTTGGGGATGGATTTGGGATTGAACGTACTGATCAAAAAGCTATTTCTCCTTGCCAGGAACCGCTCACCTACCAACTGGCAGATATCGATTCCCGCTTTGATATCACGCAAAAACAGCTGGCTAAAATTATGGATGAGGTTGAACAATTGTGGGAATCAGCAATTAACAAAGATCTGATCAATTTATCCCCAGATGGAGAGGTAGCTTTAAACTTGGTCTACAGTGAGGAACAAAAACAAACAGATGCGGAGCGACAGTTTTCCGATCGTATTACAGCAAAAGAACAGCAGGTCTCAACTGTAGAACGGGAATACAAGCGGCTTTCTAAGCGATATGAAGAGTCAGAAGAAGACGTCCGCCAAACACTGGATAAATACAACAGTAAGATTTCGGCGTATAATCAGTTAGCCAAAGAGTGGGACGGAAGAGAAGCAACATCAAAAGTTATTGCCAAGTTTAAAACACTGGAACAAGAAATAAGCGCCCTCGAAGTTTCATTAAAACAAAAAAAGCAAAAACTGTCTTCGCTTAGAGAACAAACCAATGCTAAAACAGAACGACTTAATAATCTTATTAAGGAGCACAACAGCCTGATAGCAGAGTATAACAGCCGTTTTAGTAAGCCCAGAAAATTTGATCAGGGGCGGTTTGTAAAGCATGGAGATAATCAAGCTATTAATATTTATCAGTTTGGCAATCGTGCTCAGCTCAAAACAGTGCTGGCTCACGAAGTGGGACATGCACTGGGATTAGATCACGTCGATAACCCAAAATCCATTATGCACAACATGATGGCTGAACAAAATATGGCCAACCTTCAACTTACAAACGAAGATATTTCGGCCCTTAAAAAGCAGTGTGATATGTGAGTCACAATGTACATTGTTCTAAAAATAAACACTTAATACTTTGACAACTTACAGCAGTCCACGCGTCATTTATTTTGGGTTTGTTAAACGAGCCGGCATTCCATCATTTGGTAATTAAAATAAACTCTTTGAAATCAATCTTAATTAGCCTCTTCCCTTTGCAGTTGTCTCACTGCATGTTACATTACTTGGGTTAACAGAACGTTAAAAAATTTATCACCTATGGCTCAACGAAAAATAAATCCCGCTGAAGTTGTAAATCTTTATACGCCACCCAGCGATTTACCCGAAGACGCTACCCTTGCGCTGATGAAAACGAAAGATATGGAAGCCATAAGAATGGTACTTCCCAAAGAAAAAGATATAACAGAACATAGCGTTGATGGACAAATTTCTGTGCAATGTTTAGAAGGGAAAACCGAATTTAGCGTTGAGGGCGAAAAGCATGTGCTTACCAGTGGAGATTGGCTGTACTTGAAAAGAAATCAGCCACATTCTCTCCGTGCCATTCGGGATTCCATTCTGTTGGTCACCATTCTATTTCTCAATGAAAGTGCAGAAGAAGAGTAAGAAATTATCCTTCATCTGCAACCTGTAATTTGGTATCTTAGGCGTCATAAATTTAACCATAGATCGTAAGAATGGATCCCGTTACACACGGACTTATTGGCGCCTCCGCATCTCAATCCGTTGTATCAAAAAAACAGTTACGTCCCGCAGCTATCATAGGTATGGTATCGGCCATGCTTGCCGATTTAGATGTATTTATCACTGATCCAGCTGATCCCCTGCTTAATATTGAGCTTCATCGCCAATTTTCCCATTCTTTTGTGTTTGTTCCCGTGGGCGCCCTTATTGCAGCCGGATTTCTTTGGTATTTTTTTCGCAATAAAATGTCATTCAAAAAGATCTATGCCCTCAGCTTTTTGGGATATGCTACTGCAGGTATTACGGATACATTTACAAGCTATGGAACAAAACTACTCTGGCCTTTCTTAGATACTCGTTATTCTTGGGATCTTATTTCTGTTTTTGATCCGCTATTTTCAGCCATTATTCTCGGACTCGTTATTTTCATCCTTTACAAAAAGAAGCCCCAAATAAGCTGGTTTGTCTGGGGATGGATTATCCTGTACTTATCTATTGCCGTGATACAACAGCAACGTGGAAAATCCGTGGCAAAAGTCATCGCCCAGCAGCAAAATCATCGAATAGAACGACTGGTGGTAAAACCGACACTTGGCAATCAATTGCTGTGGAGCATCCGTTACGAAGCGCAAGACTCTCTTTTTGCCCATGGGATCCGTCTCGGCCTGCATTCCAAAGTGTATCGGGGCGAAGCAGCGCTCTTGATCAACTGGCAACAACAGTACAACCAATTTAAAGGCACCGCTCTTTATAGCGATCTTAAACGATTTGATAATCTTTCTGAAGGTTATTTGATACGACATCCCGATAAGAAAAATATTATCGGCGATGGACGTTATGCCATGCTCCCTACGGAGATGAGTCCGCTGTGGGGTGTTAAAGTGGATACTACGCAGCCCGACAAACATCTTCCTTTTAAAACATTCCGGGAAGCAACACCCGCTGTCAAAGATGCTTATCTTGATATGCTGTTGGGTAAGTAATCAGCATAAATTTATGTTGGGGAATCAATCCTGAGGCCCTTATCTTACTTCATTCATTTTTTATCCCTCATTTCAACGATTTTCATGTTCAATCTCGGTACCTACCAAACGCTCAACGTAGCTCGCAATACAGAATTCGGTTATTTTCTTCAGAACACATCTACACGCGGCGATGAGGAAGTCCTCCTGCCCAATAAACTGGCCTTTCGCGACCTACAGGAAGGAGAAAATGTCCGTGTATTTATCTATAAGGATGGCGAAGAACGTGTTACCGCCACTATGCAGGATCCTAAAATAACGCTCAATAGCTTAGCTTTTTTGGAAGTCAAAGACGCAAATATTCACGGTGCGTATCTCGACTGGGGATTGGACAAAGATCTTTTTGTTCCTCACCGTGAACAGGTTGGAAGCATGCGTGAAGGTCAGTCGTACCTTGTATATATGTATCTGGATGAGAAGACCGACCGACTGGCAGCCAGTGCAAAACTGGACAAGTTTTTAGATAACGAAAATATAACGGTCGAAGAGGGCGATGAAGTTGATCTGTGGATTTGGGATAAAACAGACTTGGGTTATAAGGTTGTAATCAACGAGACGCATGAGGGGCTTGTCTATCACAATGAGTTCTACCATGACATATATACCGGAGAGCAAACTACCGGCTATATCAAGCAAATCAGGGAAGATAATAAGATTGATGTGACCCTTCGCCCCATCGGATATGAAAAAGTGGGTCCGAATGCTGATTTCATCTTACAGCGACTTCAGCAAGTTGGCGGGTATTTGGATCTGCATGACAAAAGTGATCCGGACGAGATTCACAGTCGACTCGAAATGAGTAAAAAGACCTTCAAAAAAGCAATTGGGCAACTTTATAAAGAGAATATTATCCGCATTGAAGACGACGGCATCTACCTGGAGGAGTAATATTTCGAAAGGTATGATTTTCATAGCTGAATAATTTTTCCATTTCTTTTATTAAAATAGGAACATTTCTTAATCTTTAGCCTATAATGCAGGTACTTTAAATCTCCAAACTGACCCTGCAGTTATGATTGACAAATGGCTAAATCTATTAGAAGCTTATATTGGTAAAGGCCTCGAATTTATCGCTACTTACCTGATGACCGTGGAAGGAATGGTTGCCCTCATTTTCGGTATTTTTTTCGTGGGACTATTGGCACAATTGCGCTCATAATTGAGCAGAGGTATCTGTTTATTATTTCAACAAATAGTAAGGATTATACAAATTTTAGGATATATAGAAATATTATAGCCAAAACAATCTATTATATTGATACATAGTAATTTATACTAATTACTTAATTATAAATTATAGGTCCGAATTATAAATTACTTATTCATAAAGTCAATATTTTCAACTACTTGCGCAAATAGTTAAAATATTCCCTTTCAAAAGGATTTTATTCGTTACTAAAGAGAGTATCAATGCCCTTTCTTATCTTATTTACAGCTCACTATTCAGCTTAATTTTTATCGCTTTTTTGATTTCTTCTTGCCTGAATGAAGTTATCTTTTGAACATTTATGTTTTCGGCTTTGCAGCCATAGCAACAATCCTTTCAGCCTCTCTGCCCTTCCTAAAATTGTAGAACTGCCCTTACCAAAAAAGCGATTCCCATAGCTAAAAGTGCCGAAAGCAATGTTCCAATTAGTACATACTCGGCGAAGGTGCGACTTTCAAAATCCTTGAATCGCGTGACACCTTTGGCAGCTAAAATAAATCCTATCGCCGTAAATTGATTTAAGAGCACAAACAGAAATACAAAAATGCGCTCGAGCAATCCGATAATTCGTCCCGTGTTGTATTCCTCTTGATCAACCTCTTCTGTTTTGCCCAATGATTTTAATCCCACCAGCCCTAACACATATCGCAATATGATATTGGCTTCGTTTAGCACCATCAAAAAGCCAAAAATAAATAGATGGACAACGCTTACCGTACTATTAGTTATAACGATGCCAGGTAAAAATACGTCATCAATTGCTGTTACAAGATTGGCTGTAAATTCATTCGCTGATAGCTCAAGTATAGGACTACATAAAACGCCTACTGCAATTATATGTAATAGCAGTAGCAATATACGATTCCGGTTTAATGTTGTTTTCTGCTTTTCCAGTCCCCACATCAGTGCCGGATAGCTGACCAAATACAAAGCAAGCAATACCCAACTTAGGCTTACCGATAAAAACGGTAAAGCTAATAGTGGAATAATTGTCATCACCCACAGATCTGATCGATTAATCCCCTCATCCCGTAAGGTAAGGCGTAGCCTGGATAGCAGGATTAGATTAACAATTCCCAAAAATATGGCGTAGTTCATTATTTTAACTTTTCATTTATTATATCCGTAATATTATCACTCAACTCATCCACAACATCCAGCATACCAGCGTCTTTATTTTTATAGAAAGCCGGTTTTGATATTTCTAAAGCCTCAGAAATCTCTTTATAGTCGTATCCTTCTTTCATCATATGTAAGATCACCAAACGCTTCTTGTTCCATCCTCTCATTCGATCTGATAAAAGTTGCAAGCTATTATTAATGATTTTCAATCCGGGTGAATCATCATCCTTAAATCCTATATTAAATATATGACCATTTTCTTTGAGCAGCTCCACACCACGTCGCGCCTGATGAAAAGCCGGACCATCCATCCCGATAGCTTGTTCGGTATTAACAGGGGTATTGATGTCCCCCACAGCCAACGAAAACCGTACACCTGTTGGATATATGGCAGACATTATTTTTAACATCTGTACAAAAACGGCATCTGCCCTATTAAATACTGCTTGGAATTCATCTCCAAGTGTAATAGTATAAGGAGATATAATCCCCTCTTTATACTCGGCATTAAGAGCTTGCAACTCATTCGACAATACCTCCTGCAGAACCTCTCGATCCCCATTTTGAATCGACTGGGAGTCTTCTATATCACCAATTAATACCAGTAGTTTTTCCATGCGACATTCTGTTTTTTTATTATATAACTAATATAGTTTAATAAATCAATTTTAAACCCAATTAGTTTAATTAATGACTTTTAACCCATTATAGTTAATAAGTAACGTCAACCATTGATTTTATTTATCAGCGAAATTCTTATTTGTACAAAATGGTTGCTATTTTACATTCGCTAAAAAATAAACGGTGGTAAAGAAAACCAAAGATTAACAAATATAACATGGATAAGTCGTTAGGATCATCAAAAGTGTTTCGGATTGTTATTCCCCTCCTGCTTATAGTAGTACTGATCGGGTTATTTTCGGATTGGATTATAGAATGGATGTGGTTGGATAACCTGGGATACGATCAAGTGTTTTGGACCATTAAGATAACTCAAGCACTGCTGCTAATTTCATCGTTGGGGGTAGCCCTACTTTACGTGCTGCCAAACATGGGCAAGCTGGGCAAGAAGTTCAGCACGATGCACTTTGGGCAGTCGCCTTTGGCTCAGTTAAAACTGCACGAGATCGATTCCAAAAAAATTAAAACCGCTTTTTACGGTGCCGGCGCAGCAATAAGTGTCTTCTTTTCGCTGGCGTTTTTTATGCGGTGGGACACCTATTTTCGATTTCACTGGAGTGAAATGTTCGGTCAGATTGATCCTATCTTCGGTCATGATATCGGCTTTTACATATTTCGTTTACCCTTTTTGGAGCTCATCCAAAACAGCTTAACTTCGCTGGTCTTTTTTATCACTTTGGGTACCATAATTCTATATATTTATTCAGGAGCCCTATCCCTGCAATCCATAAGAAGTTTGAGCGCCACTAAAGATGTCAAAAAACATGTTTTTATCAATTTAGGCATCTGGTTTCTACTGCTATCGTGGGGATATTACCTCGAACGGTACAATCTGCTCTATAACTCAACCGGAGCAGTATATGGGGCCAGCTATGTGGATATAAATATTAAATTGCCGGTTATCTGGCTCCTTTGCGGACTTACATTCCTAATGGGATTATTCTCCTTCTTTCAACTGTATAAAGATCGGTTAAAATGGATTGCCTACGCAGCTGCAGGCACTATTTTAATTGGCCTAATAGGCAATGGATTATTACCGGGTATGGTTCAGCAATTTGTAGTACAACCAAGTGAGCTACAGCTTGAAGAACCATATATCGAGCACAGTATAGAACAAACCCGAAAGGCCTATGCGCTCGACAAAATGGAAACCCAGCCCTACAGCGCACAACCATCAGAAGAGATGGGATGGCCAACTATTGAACGAAATGAAGAAACCATTGAAAATATACGTCTCTGGGATCCACGACTGTTGATACAAACCTATCGCCAGCTGCAGGAAATCAGGCTCTATTATCAGTTTTATAATGTAGATGTCGATCGCTACCATACCAATGAAGGATACCTGCAAATGATGGTATCTGCACGTGAGCTTTCGGAGGAAATGCCCGAAGGATCAGACACCTGGGTAAACCGACGATTGCAATATACCCACGGTTACGGCTTGGTGATGAGTCCTGTAGCCCAAGAGGGCTCCCAAGGGGATCCCCGCCTTGCCATTAAGGATATTCCACCGGTAAGTGATATAGGACTGGAGGTTGAACAACCGGCTATTTATTACGGAGAACACAACGATGACTACAAAATCGTCAATACGAATATACGGGAGCTCGATTATCCCCAGGGGGACCAAAATGTGTATACCAATTATCAAGGAACCAGCGGCGTGCCAATCGGTAATATTTTCACGCGCCTGCTTTTTGCATGGAATTTCGGGGATATCAACATCCTGCTGACTGACTACATAAAAGATGACAGTAAAATTATTTTCTGGAAGCGTATTCAGGATCGCGTTAGAAATATTGCCCCATTCCTTCGAATGGAAGATGATCCCTACATGATATTAGATGAAGGAAAGTTATACTGGATACAGGATGCCTATACGACTTCAGCCAACTTCCCCTATTCCGAACCTTTTAATAACTCATTTAATTATATCCGCAATTCGGTTAAAGTAGTTGTAGATGCCTATAATGGGTCGGTAGAGTTTTATGTTTCTGATGATGACGACCCCATATTAGACATGTATGAAGATATTTTTCCGGATATGTTTCAGCCCATTGATGATATGCCGGGCAACTTAAAACAACACGTTCGATATCCAATCTATTACTTTAAAGCCCAATTGGATAAGTACAACAAATATCATATGACAGAACCTCAGGTGTTTTACAATAATGAAGACCTGTGGACCCGTCCGAACGAAAAATATGGCGGTCGTTCTATCAAAATGGAACCTTATTACGTACTTACAAAGCTTCCCGATCAGGAAGAACTGCAGTACTTGTTGATAAGTCCGCTAACGCCTAATAACCGTGATAACATGATCGGATGGATGGCAGCTAATTCGGATTATCCCAATTATGGAGAGGTTTCAGTTTACCAATTACCTAAAGATCGCCTTATTTTGGGTCCGGCCCAGATTGAGGCACGCATTGACCAGGACACCGAAATATCCCGTCAGCTGGCGCTTTGGGATCAGCGTGGATCACGCGTTATTCGTGGAAATCTGATGGTGATTCCGATCGAAGACTCATTCATCTACGTAGAGCCGGTCTTTCTTATTGCAGAAGGAGTCGACATTCCTCAGCTGCAGCGTGTAATTGCTACTACGGGCGAAAAAATTGCTATGCAACCTACACTCTGGCAGTCTATTGAAGCGCTCTATGGCAAACGGGATGAGCGAATTGCCGCTGCAGAAGTTGATACCACTACGGCCCTGCCTGAACAATCCACAAGAGATGTAACTCAAGATTATTCGGAGTTACAAACCCTTTGGAATGAGGCTCAAGAAGCGCTTAAAGATGGGAACTGGGAAGAGTTTGGCAGAAAAATGAAAGAAATCGAAACCCAAATTAACCAGTAAGCAAAACTTTTAATCGTCGGGATATTTATTCCCGGCGATTTAAATTTAATTAATTCTCCAGTGAAAACTGTAAAGCGAATTTGGTACCCGGATTTTCATTACTGAATTCAGCCTCGGCACTTAATTGCTTCGAAAGTGTACGTATCAATTTAATGCCCAGCGACTTCGGATTCTCAAGGTTAATCTCATCCGGTATACCGATACCATCATCAACAACAGAAAGGTAGATATCATCCCCTCTTCTATTTAAGTTGACTGTTATATTTCCTTTTCCTTTTTCTGGGTATGCATGTTTGAACGCATTGGTAATAATCTCATTTAAAATAAGTCCGCACGGTATCGCCTGATTTACCGTAAGACTGACCGGATCTATATTCAACGTCACTTCAATATCAGTTTGTGAGGTCCCCATCGAAGTCAAAATGGCATCAGTCAAATCCTGCAAGTATTGCTCAAAACAGATTTCCGACAAGTTTTTATTTTGATAGAGCTTTTCGTGAATCAAAGCAATTGAATTTACCCGCATCTGGCTATTTTCAAGAACATCAGAGGCTTCTTTCGAGCTAGTATTGTATACCTGCAACTCTAATAAACCGGTAATAACAGCCAAATTGTTTTTTACTCGGTGGTGTATTTCCGCCAAAAGTACTTCTTTCTCCTTTAGCGATTTTTTAATCTTCTCTTCTGCCTGCTTACGCTCACTTATATCCACATAAATACCAAAAATAGCGACTGTTTTATCATTTACCGTAACCGGCACTCCATATATAAGTACATCGACATAACTTCCGTCTTTTCGCAATCTTTTACCCGAATGGAAGGCTGGTTTTCCTTCAAAAATAGTATTTGAAATTTCCCGCGCCTCTTTTTTCTCGTGCTCGGGAACAATCAGCTGATCAATATTCAACCCCCGTATCTCTTCCGTTCCATAACCAAAGGTTTCACTGAAAGCAGTGTTTACCTGCCTGATCTCCTGCCGCTTATCCAATAGCGCAATAGAAATAGGAGAATTCTGGAACAGTTGACGGAACATTTCTTCGTTTTTCCGGAGTTCTTCTTCCGCCTCATACCGTTCACTTATATCGCGAGCAATAGTTATTACCGCATCTTCCCCAAAATAACTCCCCTTACTGATGACAATCTCCTGTGGAAATACTTCCCCGTTCTTGCGCTTACCCCACCATTCAAAACTTTGGGTTTTACCGTCAAGAGCCTTTTGGATAAAGCTTTTCATTTCATCCATATCAACCTTACCGGGAGCGGCCAGTACCTGTGGCTTTTTGCCAATAAAGTATGATTGATCATATCCATACATCTCTACTGCACCACTATTGACTTCCAAAAAACGCCCTTTACTGTCTTGGATATACACGGCATCACTAATGGAATCAAAAAGATTTTGAAACGTCTCTACGCTGGAGCGGTACTTGCGGAATATTTCTTTGTCCTTAGTAATATCAACCAATGTTCCTACAATAGCCGGCTTGCCCCGATACATCGTTTTAGACCCATAGAGACTTGCATCTATAACGCGTCCGCCTTTGGTGACACCTTTAATCTCATACTCCTCTTCGGCTTCTGGATTTCCATTGAGCCTGTCCTTCATATTAGCGATAATCAGAGCCCTGTCATCAGGATGTGCAAGATCCTCGGGGTGAAATTCATCAATTATTTCTTGTTGATCATATCCAAAGATCTCAGCAAATCTCGGATTAACATATTTAAACCTACCATCCTGAATAAGGAAAACCCCAACCAGCGATTTCTCAGAGAGTGTCCGAAACAAATTCTGTGATTCTTTGCGCTCACTGATATCGGTAACCAGGGAATGTACCGAATGCAGGTTCTGGTTCTCATCATAAATTAAAGAGTTGTGCCACTCACAGGTAATAATCTCTCCACTTTTCGTTACTGATTTACCCTCTACCGAATAATGGGTTTTTCGGTTTGCAATAGCTTCTTTTAAATTTCGCTTGGCTTGGTCTATCTCATCCTCGACAATTAATTCGTCCAAAAAGTTATCCCATCCAATAACTTCATCTTCGCGCCATCCAAAAAGCTCTTCGGCCTGCTCAGACCAGTCTTTAATTTTATTGTCGGCATTCCATTCTATTCGCGCCAGCGGAAAATTTGATTCGTGGGTAATAAATTTCGGAAAAGCTGTACGTCGAACCTCGTTCTTTTGAACTAACTCGCTGACATCATGCGCAATAGCTATCTTGGCTGGTTTTCCTTTATGATAAAAAGTATGGTAAGTGAATTGAACATAGAGTGTCTCCCCGTTTTTTGTCTGTTGAGTCCAAATCTTATCCACACTTTTATTTTTATCCGACAACCCATCGATTAACTCAACTCTTTTTTTCTTTTCTCCCAGATCGTAGACATCCATCGATAGAAATTCATCACGAGAATAACCGTAACATTCTATTGCCGCCTTGTTTACATCTAAAATTGCCAATGATTTATGATCAAGAATAAATATTGGTTGATCATCAAAAAATGAGGGGTAGTCACGTTCCATCTCTTTAATTCTATGTCCTTATTTAAAGCTATATCATCCGTATTGTAGATATTATCGACGATAATCTATAATTCTATAACAATAAATAAAACCATAATTTCTAATTAATAATTAAGCAGAAATGTATCTGTGCCTGTTTTGTAATTTTTATATCTTTAGAGGCTTTAATCAAAAGCACGAACATCTTTTAAACGTATATTTATCTCTTAATGGCTGAACAGATTACCATTACATTTCCAGACGGAAGCGAAAAACAGTTCCCAAAAGGTACAACCGGACGAGAAGTTGCTGAATCAATTTCTAAGGGGTTAGCGCGTGAAGCCCTCAGTATTACGCTCGATGATGAAATCATGGATTTAGATCGACCTATCAATCGCGACGGTACTATTACGATTAATACCTGGGACAGCGAAGATGGCAAATATACGTTCTGGCACTCCTCGGCCCACGTATTGGCTGAAGCCATTCAGGAGTTGTATCCGAATGCGAAGTTTGCCATTGGACCACCCGTTGAAAATGGCTTTTATTATGATATCGACTTTGGAGATCAAACGGTTGGCGAAGATGATCTCGAAAAAATCGAAAATAAAATGATTGAACTGGCCCGCGAAAAAAATGAATTTACTCGCAAACCAGTTTCCAAAGAAGAGGCGCTCGATTTTTATAAAGATGTAGGCAATGAATATAAAATTGAGCTAATAGAAGATCTCGAAGCCGACAATATTACGTTTTATGAACAAGGTGATTTTACTGATCTGTGCCGCGGACCGCATATCCCGGATACCGGTCGCATCAAAGCAGTTAAATTAACCAGTCTGGCTGGAGCATACTGGCGTGGTAATGAAAATAACGAACAGCTTACACGAATTTACGGAATCTCCTTTCCCAAGCAGAAGCTGCTCAACCAGTACATTGAACAGGTTGAGGAAGCCAAAAAGCGAGATCACAAAAAGCTGGGTAAAGAGCTGGGGATTTATATGATCGATCCCATGGTTGGACAGGGATTACCCGTTTGGCTGCCTAATGGTACTGTTCTACGGCGTACACTTGAGGCATTTTTGCGCGAGGAACAGAAAAAGCGCGGTTATCAGGAAGTCATTACTCCGCATATTGGTAATCTGGAATTGTATCGCACTTCGGGTCACTTCCCCTATTACCGGGAATCACAATATAATCCCATCGAAATGGGAGAAGACGGTGAAGGATATCTGCTTAAACCAATGAACTGCCCGCACCATCACCGCATATACTCGAACGAGCTACGCAGCTATCGCGATCTACCGATGCGATTGGCTGAGTTCGGAAGTGTCTATCGCTACGAACAGTCCGGCGAATTAAATGGACTCTCACGCGTACGCGGCTTTACACAGGATGATGCCCATATCTACTGTACGCATGACCAACTTAAAGATGAAATTATCAACGTAATTGAATTGACAGAACTCGTATTCGGCACTTTTGAAATGCCGGTTGATATTCGTCTCTCCTATCGCGACGACAACGAGGATAAATATGGCGGTGCCGAAGAGTTTTGGGATCGGGCCGAACGCGAAATCAAAGAGGTTGCCGATGAGATGGATTTGGATTACAAAGTTGCCCGCGGCGAAGCGAGCTTCTACGGACCTAAAATTGATTTCATTATCCGGGATGCCATTGGTCGAAAATGGCAGCTGGGCACCATACAAGTAGATTATGTAATGCCCGAACGCTTTGACTTGACCTATGTGGGATCCGATAACAATAAACATCGCCCGGTCATTATTCACCGTGCACCGTTTGGTTCCATGGAACGATTTACCAGCATCTTAATTGAACATTTTGCAGGTGATTTTCCCGTCTGGTTAGCTCCTAAACAAGTACAGATTATTCCCGTTTCGGACGACTTTAATGAGTATGCCTTTAAATGTGCATCGAAGCTGAAAGAAGAAGATGTTCGCGTTGAGGTTGATACTCGAAGTGAACCAATGGGCGGAAAAATTCGAGATGCTGAAACGAGTAAAGTTCCATATATGTTAATAGTAGGTGGTGATGAAGAATCGGATGGAACGGTATCGGTTCGACGCCACAAAGAAGGTGATATTGGAACTTTTGATTTTTCTGAATTTATTTCTAATCTCACTACTGAGATTGACAATAAAGAAGTTCCCGAACATTAGATTTTAAATCGATTATTTTCAATTAAAAAATAAGAGGTAACTTATCGCAAGAAGAACAAGAAGAAGACGACCACGTGGCAACGATGATCGTCCAAATGCTAATGAGGAAATCCGTGCATCAAAAGTAAGGGTTGTTCACCCCGAGGATGTCGAAAAGGAACACGAGATTGTACCCATCGATCGTGCATTAGAGATTGCAGAATCGTATGGTATGGATCTTGTAGAAGTAGCACCCAATGCCGAACCTCCGGTATGTAAGGTGCTGGATTTCGGTAAGTACATGTACAAAAAGAAGAAGAAAGAAAAAGAAGCTAAAAAAAAGCAGCACACCGTCCAGGTTAAAGAGCTTCGTTTTCGACCCAATACCGATGATCATGACCTGGAATTTAAAACACGTCATGCTCGCGAATTTCTCGAAGGTGGAGATAAAGTGAAAGCTACGGTACAGTTCCGTGGCCGAGACATGCTCTACACCGAGAAAGGTGAGGAATTGCTTCACGATTTGGCTGAAGAATTAGATGATGTTAGCGAGATTGAATCCAAGCCAAATATGGAAGGTCGCCGAATGATTATGATGTTGGCACCTACCGGCAAGGGCGGTTCATAGGTAGCCCAATATATCTGAGCTGCCAAAAATTATATTTAGATATTATTCTTAGAAAACCCTGTTGAAGAATTTCTTCAGCAGGGTTTTTAAATATATCAAGTATTGATTTTTAAAATTAGACTAAAAATCCAGATTATTCTGAAAATAACTTTCGATTAAGAGTTTAATCTGTACCTGCAATTGCTTATCTTCCAAGCCATAATTCCAAGAAATTCTAAAAGGTATTTCGTTATGCCAAAAATGAAATCACACAGTGGGGCTAAAAAGCGCTTTAAGAAAACCGGTTCCGGTAAGTATATGCGCAAAAAAGCCGGAAAGGCTCATATCCTCACAAAGAAAACAAGCAGAAAGAAGCGTAAACTCGGCAAAGTTACTGAGGTTGATGAAACCCAGAAAAAGGATGTCGAGCAAATGCTTCCCTATAGCTAATTAACCAATTATTAACTCTTAAACATTAGACAAAATGCCACGATCAAGAAATAAGGTGGCTTCCCGTCGCCGTCGCCGCAAGATTTTAAAACAGGCGAAAGGTTACTGGGGCAAGCGAAAGAATGTTTATAAGTTTGCGAAGAACACGATCGAAAAAGGGATGCTGTATCAGTATCGCGATCGTAAAGTCCGCAAACGTGAATTCAGAAAGCTCTGGATCACACGCATTAATGCTGCTGCCCGTCAAAATGGTACTACCTACTCGCGACTGATGGGAGCCTTAGGACAAAAAGATATTCAGATCAATCGCAAGGTCTTGGCTGATCTTGCCGTCAAGGATCCGGAGACATTCACCGCTATTGTTGAAGAAGCTCAAAGCTAATAGCGTGTAATGATTTTAAAAACCGGTCCCCTCGTATCTTCGGGAGGATCGGTTTTTTTATTTCTATTGAAGGGTTCCTCCGAATTAAATAGATTCCACTTATTATTACGCAATACGCCCTTTTCCGCGTAAAACGTCTTGCGTATTTCATATATAGCTGAAATCATTCTCGACAGATATTTTTATGCTCGACGATATAAAACAATTAAAGCAAGAAGTTACCGACTACAGCATAACGAACGAAGAAGAGCTTGAATCGTTTCGCCTGGAGTTTCTATCCCGAAATGGCAAAGTGCAATCGATGTTTTCGCGGATGAGCGAAGTGCCTAATGAGAAGAAGGCTGAGGTGGGCCGTGCCATGAATGAGGTGAAAAATCTTGCTGAACAAACTTTCGAGGAAGCCGAAAAGAGATTAGAACGTGAAGAAGCGGCCGACTTAAAGGCAACTGATGATATTACTCTTCCGGCTCCGCCCTATTCATCGGGCTCGTACCACCCACTTACCCAGACGATGGAAGAAATGAAGAATATTTTCTATCGGCTTGGATTTTCTATTGCCGACGGACCGGAAATTGAGGATGACTTTCACAACTTTACAGCGCTGAATTTTCCGCCGAATCATCCTGCACGTGACGAACAGGATACCTTTTTTATTGAGAAAAATGAGGACGATCAGGACTTGGTATTGCGCACACACACCTCTCCTGTTCAGATTCGCCTGATGCAAAAACAAGAGCCCCCTATTCGAGCAATTATGCCGGGACGTGTGTATCGTAATGAAGCCGTATCCCCCAAATCGTATTTTCTATTCCACCAAGTAGAAGCGCTCTATATTGATACGGATGTTAGCATCGCTGAACTCAAGGAAACCCTTATCAGTTTTGCTAAATTGATGTTCGGCTCTGATGTAAAATATCGGCTTCGTCCGGGATACTTCCCTTTTACAGAACCCAGCCTGGAAATGGATATCTGGTGGGAAACAAATGATCCAAATGATGATGGAAAATGGCTGGAAATTTTGGGCTCCGGAATGGTTGATCCCAACGTGTTGAAATCCGTTGATATTGACCCGGAAGAGTATACCGGTTTTGCCTGGGGCATGGGTGTTGAGCGAATTGCTATGCTTCGTCATCAAATTGATGATATACGCATATTTTACAATAATGACGTCCGATTTTTAGAACAATTTCATTAAGAACCTTTAGAATAGAACACTGGTAACGCGGATCAAACAGATCTACGCTGATATCAACCTATGGATATTCTTCTTATCCGCTTCATCCGTGTTCCATATAAAATAAATATTTGCAGCTAAATGAAGATTTCCTACAACTGGCTAAAAGAATTTATTGATCTTGATTTATCACCGGAAGAAACGGCTGATAAACTTACCCTTATTGGACTTGAGGTTGAAGAAGTAACAGAGTTTGGCAGCAAACTTGAGGGCGTGGTTGTTGGCGAAGTGTTGGATGTCAGCGACCATCCCAACGCCGATCGTCTTCGTATTTGCCAGGTGGATATCGGGTCCGATCAACATCAAATTATTTGCGGTGCAGATAATGTAGCAAAAGGACAAAAAGTACCGGTTGCCACTGTTGGCACTACTCTGCCAGTTGAAACGGATAATGGTGAACCGTTTACCATCCGCAAAGCGAAACTACGCGGAGAGAAATCCAACGGCATGATTTGTGCCGAAGACGAACTTGGACTCGGTGATGACCACAGCGGTATTATGGTGCTCGACAACAGCCTGAAACCCGGCATCCCGCTCCACGAAGCAATCGAATTGTACCAGGATTTTATTATCGATATAGAACTTACTCCTAATCGTCCTGATGCCACTTGTCACCTGGGGGTTGCCCGAGATTTAGCCGCAGCCCTGAATCTGGAGCTCAACAAACCTTTTGCTACTGATTTTGAAGAGGCTAAGCCACTGGATGATATTGATATAGAAATTGAATCTCCTGAAAAATGTCATCGATATGTAGGTAAGCTGGTAACTGATATTACTATTGAAGAATCACCCAATTGGTTGCAGAATCGCCTTAATGCCATTGGCGTTCGTCCAGTAAACAACATTGTAGATATTACAAACTACGTAATGTTTGAGCTGGGACAACCCCTCCACGGATTTGATGCCGATACCATCAAAGGCAACAAAATTGTGGTCAAGGATTTTGATGAGGAAATTACATTTGAAACGCTTGATCACATAGAAAGAAATTGTTCCCCAGGCACACTTTTCATTTGTGACGGTGAAGAGCCCGTTGCTATTGCCGGTATAATGGGCGGCGTTGATTCTGAAGTAAGCGACGAAACAACCAATGTTCTTATTGAGAGCGCCTACTTTAATCCCGCTACCATCCGAAAAACAGCCAAAGAACAAGTGTTGCAATCCGATGCGTCCTATCGCTTTGAACGCGGCGTAGATCCTCAACTGCAGCGCATTGCAGCAGAACGAGCAGCAGAACTCATGGCCGACATTGCCGGCGGAACCATCGTTGATGCGTGCACAGATACCCATCCGATAAAAACGGAAGCTAAAGAACTTACTCTTCGAAAGTCATACGTTAATCGCCTGCTGGGTACCGACTTCAGCACTGATAAAATTAAAAACATACTGCAGGGGCTGGAATTTGAACTACTTAACAAAGATGAAGATACCCTTACCTATTCCATTCCTACATTCCGTCCCGATTTGAAGCGTGAAGTGGATCTGATAGAGGAGGTTGGGCGTCTGTTCGATTACAATAATATTCCCACGCCCGAGCACGGCAAGTTTACATCACCCGAGCCTTTAACCGACTGGGAGCAGCTGTTGAGTAAAGCCAAGGAAACAGCCAAAGGCATGCAGTTTCGAGAAATCTACTCCAATTCGCTGATGCCCGAGGAAGATGCTGAGTTATTGGGAGATTTGGATAATATGATCCACACCCTCAATCCCATTTCTACGGATATGACCACCCTGCGGCCTTCTCTGCTATATGGATTTTTATCGTCAGTGGCCTATAACTTCAATCGCAAGGCTAAACAGGTACGATTCTTTGAAGTGGGTAATGTTTTTGAAAAAGCTGATAAGGGAACCTATCATCAAAATATTAAAGAGCACACCAACATCTTGTTCGGTCTGGCCGGATTTAAAACCATCGAGCACTGGAAAACCGATCCTGAGCATTACGACGTTTTTGATCTCAAGGCTCCCGTTGAAAGTTTTCTCAATAAACTCGACGTGCTTGATGCTCTCACCCAAGAAGCTGATGATGACAATCGACTTATTTATTCCTTTGAGGATGAAGAAATAGGACGAATTTTTGACATTCCAAAAGGGTTGAGAGATAATTACGACATTGAACTCCCAGCATACGCCGCAGAATTTTCCCTGACAAAAATTCAAGACATACGTCAGCAGATTGGAACTCAGCAATACGAAGAAGTTTCAAAATATCCTGCCTTTGATTTCGATTTCGGTGTTGTTGTGGATTCTCATATCAAAGCAGGTGATCTGTTAAAAACCATCGAAAAGACTGCTGGAGATTCACTCAAGGAACTGGATGTTTTTGATGTTTTCGAGGGAGAATCACTCGGAGAAAACAAGAAAAGTATTGCATTTCGACTTTCTTTCCTTGATAAAGAAAAGACATTGACTATCAAGGATGTAGAACCTATAATTAATAAAGTTCTAAAGGTTCTTGAAAACCAATATTCAGCAAAACTCCGACAATAATTCCGAATAGTGTTATCAAAAGAAAGTCCATATCAGGAGCAGTTCCACGAGTTACTTGATGAGATTCGCGAGGAGATACAATCTCTGAATGATGAAATCAAAGAGCTCAAAAAAGAGAACAGTGATCTGCGTTCAAAATTAAAAGAAATTCAGGATGGACAGACTGATATCTATTCTGCTATTTCGGAATCTGAACGGCTTTCCCTTCGTCACCAAGTATTGGGTTTAATATCAAAAATTGATAACCATCTGGAGGACAATCAATGAAATCCATAAAAATTACTATACTTGGCAAACAGTACCCGCTCAAGGTTGAGGAGTCCGAAGAAGAGGCAATGAAACGTATTGCCGGGTATGTTGATGACAAATTTCGTCAATATAAGAAGGAGCTCAACAAGCAGCCCGATACCACTATTATGACCCTTGCTGCCCTCAGTATTGCCGAGGAGCTATTCGAAGAGCGCAAACGGAACCGGGAGCTCAACCAACAAGAAGATAAAACGCTAAAAAATGTCAATGAGTCTCTCGAAAATTTTATTGAAGAGATACGCCAATAGTCTCTCAATACAATTCTGATAAGGGCATTATTTTCCTTACTTTTACAGCTTCATTTTAAAAGCTATTTTGGGAATTAATAACTATAGCATGTCCAAAGATCTGATTAATATACTTTTTGTAGGTGATATTGTAGGTGAGCCGGGGCTGAGCCTGCTCGAAACGGTACTACCCGGTTTTATTGACAAGTATGATGCCGACTTTGTTATCGCCAATGGAGAAAATTCGCACGAGGGGAAAGGCATTAACCGTTCTATTATCAAACGTCTCTACGATTTGGGCGTACATGTTATCACAGGTGGAAATCACTCTTTTGCCAAGTGGAAAGTTTTTGATTATATGAAAGAGGACGGAAATATTTTGCGTCCCATGAACTATCCCAAAGGGAATCCCGGATACGGTTTCGGGGTATATGACATTCCTAATTTTGATCAAAAAATAGGTGTACTTAATCTGCAGGGACGTACCTTTTTGCCGGATATTGACTGTCCTTTTAATACAGCAGACTGGGTTGTCGAGCGCATGAATGAAGAAACCGATCTCGTATTTGTAGATTTTCATGCCGAAGCTACCGCCGAAAAGCTTGCCCTCGCATGGCACCTCGATGGGGATATTTCAGTAATGGTCGGTACCCATACGCACGTTCCAACCAATGATGCCCGAATTTTTCCACAAGGCACCGGATACATCAGTGATGTGGGAATGACCGGCTCCTTTGACTCGGTATTGGGTATGGACAAAAATGTCTCGATGAATCGTTTTAAATTAGCTACGCCCCATCGTTACCGATTAGCCAACGGTAATAATCATCTTTGCGCTATTCTTGCCAAAGTTGATACCGATACGGCCAAATGCGAGTATATTGAACCCATTATCTATCCCGGATTCAATAGAAGCAATCTTGAAGAGTAAGACCCACCAATGTCGATTATTTTAGAAGGAAAGAATATCACCAAACAGTATAAGACAGAGTCCGGCAATGGTACTTTAACCGTTCTGGATAACACGTCAATAAGCATTGATAAAGGATCTATCTCAACAGTGATAGGTGTTAGTGGTAGTGGAAAAAGCACGCTGCTTCACATTCTCGGCGGACTTGATAAACCCAATAAAGGAACGGTGCTCTGGGAAAACGATTCTATTTATGATATGAACCCGGAAGCGCTGGCAAGTTTTAGAAATAATAAATTGGGATTTGTTTTTCAGTTTCATCACCTGCTGCCCGAATTTACCGCTCTTGAGAATATTATGATGCCCGCCCTTATCCAGGGAGAAACGCCCGAAAAGGCCGGGCAGAGAGCCAACTACCTGTTGAAAGAGTTCGGCATCCCCGGTCGGGCCGAACATCGTCCTACACAGCTTTCAGGGGGCGAACAGCAACGTGTGGCCATGGCGCGGGCGCTAATGAATAGTCCCGATCTAATACTGGCCGATGAACCGACCGGTAATCTTGATGAAGGTAATACCTCCGTGATTTTGGACTACCTTTTCAATCTCAGGGAAATTGAGGAAGTCAGTATTCTCCTTATCACCCATGAAAAAGAAATTGCCAACAGGTCTGATACCATTTATCAACTTTCTAAAGGTAAGTTAGAAACTCTTTAATTTTACTATCAAAGAAAACAATCATATTTTCAGCTACTTCTGAAACCAATAGATAACAAGTTTAAACCATGAGTAAGAAACAAGTAAAAGAAGAATTAGAACAAGACGTACTCCTTGAAACTTTTTCAAAGGCCCAGAGTTTTTATGACAAAAATAAAAATACGGTCATTGGGTCAGCTATAGCAGTAATTATTCTTATCGCCGGCTCTATAGGATATTATTACTACGCCGAAGCTCAAGAAAGTGAAGCCCAAGAACTTATGGGGCAAGCTTCACAGGCTTACCTGCAAGGTAATTACGAAAAAGCCCTGACAGGATCTGACGCCGATTTTACGGTGGGATATAAACAGATCATTAACAATTACGGCATGACAGATGCCGCAAACCTTGCCCGATACTATGCGGCAGTAAGTACGTTTAAAATCGGGAATTATCAAGAAGCACTAAAATATATTAAAAATTATGAGGTTCCTGAAGGAATCATGGGTGTTGGCCCCCTCTCCTTTCATGCCGTTATCCATACGGAGTTGGGCAACCATGCTGAAGCCGCAGAACTGTATGTAAAAGCGGCTGAATGGAATGTCAACGATTCCACGACTCCCTATAACTACTTGGAGGCTGCAAACGCTTTTCATGATGCAGGCAATGCTGAAAAAGCTCAACAGTATGCACAGAAAGTTATTGATGAATATAACAATAGCGATCAAGTTGCAGAAGCTGAAAGACTATTGGGCATGCTGGCAGTAGCTGAAAAGTAGAACAGATTTATTTCCTCTATTGATAAAGCCCGGCCTCTTAATTGAGTACGGGCTTTGTTGTTTTTATTTAGTTAAACAAGGTGCAGATAACCTCTATAGATACTATTGGTAATACTTTCCTATCCAACAACGATAGTTGTAATCCGCCGGATGATCTGTATTCCAGTAAAAGCCGGTACCAGCCTTAAATTTAAAATGGCAATAGATTAGTTAATTCTCCGACGAAAGCTCTTTGCTGAATAACCATTCATAAAGATGCGGATTTCGATACGCCTGAACCCACGCTCCTATATGTCCCTCATCGGGATATTCGGTATAGCCCGGCGAACCTCCCGCTAAACGAATAGCCTCGATCATTGATCGTGAAAATTCGGGGTCCACAATTTGATCCTCTGTTCCATGAAATGCCCATATGGGTATATCTGCAAGCATAAAAGCACGGGTTAAATCTCCTCCCCCGCAAACAGGAACTGCAGCAGCAAATTTATCGGGAAAGCGCTGTATCAGATCAAAGGTACCAAATCCTCCCATAGAAATGCCCGTTACATAAAGGCGATTAGAATCAATGGAGTACTTATACTGAATCTGTTCCAGCAATTCAATAGTCAACCTCATTGGCTTAGTTGGGATTTCGCCCATGGAAGCCGTAAAACTGGTAGTATCACGCGATGTACTAAGCTGAGACCAAACTTCATCCTTTTGCATTTGCGGCACAACAACAAAAGCAGGATATCGTTCTCTAAACTTGGGTTCTGCAAAATGAGAAACACCCCACTTTAACTGGCTATAATTATCGCTTCCCCGTTCACCGGCACCATGCAAAAATAAAACAAGCGGATAGTTTTTCGTGCTGTCGTAATTAGCAGGTTTCAGTATACGATATTGTAATTCTTCTCCGGCACCATTAGTAAAGGTTTTTGGCTCAAAATCAGTCACTTGAGCCTTTGCAATGCCGAAAGACAGAAATGGAAATGCTATTACCGCTAATATCTTTTTCATTTTGTGCTACCTGTAATTAGAAATGCATTACATATTTCGACGATATTGCCCGCCTACTTCGTACAGGGCCTCAGAAATTTGTCCCAGCGAAGCCACCTTTACGGTCTCCATCAGCTCTTCAAAGATATTGCCGTTATTACGAGCTACTTCTTTCAGACGTTCAATTGCTTCTTCAGTTTCATCCTCATTACGCTCCCAAAAAGCTTTTACACCCTGAATCTGCTGCTCTTTTTCTTCTTGAGTGGAACGGATTAAATCAACCTCTTTTTCGTCCTCTGTACTTTCGCTATCTTCATTTTTAAAAGTATTAACACCAATAATCGGCATTTCACCACTGTGTTTTTTGGATTCGTAATGCAGGCTTTCATCCTGAATCTTCCCCCGTTGATACATATTCTCCATCGCACCGAGTACACCGCCCCGCTCAGTGAGGCGATCAAATTCAGAAAGAATAGCCTCTTCTACCAAGTCGGTCATTTCTTCAATAAAGTAGGAACCTTGATTAATATTTTCGTTTTTAGCAGGTCCCATCTCCTTGTTGATGATTAGCTGAATAGCCAGTGCTCGACGTACCGATTCTTCAGTCGGTGTTGTAATAGCCTCATCATATGCATTCGTATGCAAAGAGTTACAGTTGTCGTAAATAGCCATCAATGCCTGGAGCGTCGTACGAATGTCATTAAACTGAATTTCCTGCGCGTGAAGCGAACGTCCACTGGTTTGAATATGATACTTCAACTTCTGCGAACGTTCACTTGCACCATATTTCTCCCGCATTGCTACCGCCCAAATACGTCGGGCTACACGACCAATTACCGCATACTCGGGGTCGAGCCCATTACTAAAAAAGAACGATAAGTTATGGGCAAACTCATCCACATCCATACCGCGTGATAGATAATATTCTACATACGTAAAGCCATTAGCCAGCGTAAATGCGGCCTGTGTAATGGGGTTAGCTCCTGCTTCGGCGATATGATAACCCGAAATAGAAACTGAGTAGTAATTCCGCACCTCATGATCAGTAAAATACTGCTGGATATCCCCCATCATCTTTAACGCAAATTCGGTAGAGAAAATACAGGTGTTTTGGGCCTGATCTTCTTTCAGGATATCCGCCTGAACGGTCCCGCGAACGACCGAAAGTGCCTTTTCTTTTATTTCCTCATACGTTTCATCATCTATTAACTTATCACCGGTAATTCCCAACAGCCCCAGTCCAAAGCCATCGTTGTTATCTGGCAATTCATTATTGTATTCCGGAGCTTTTACACCACGTTCTTCAAAATATTCTTCGATTTTTTGTTGAGCCTCTTTCCACTTGCCATTCTCTTTGAGATAACGCTCTACCTCCTGATCAATAGCCGTATTCATAAACATCGCCAGAATCATAGGCGCCGGCCCGTTAATCGTCATCGAAACCGAAGTTTTGGGAGAAGTAAGCTCAAAACCGGAATACAGCTTCTTCATATCATCCAGCGTACAAATGCTTACACCTGAGTTTCCCACTTTTCCATAGATATCAGGGCGATGATCAGGATCTTCTCCGTATAACGTCACCGAATCAAAAGCCGTTGACAAACGAGCGGCAGGCATGCCATCACTCAGATAGTGAAAACGCTTGTTGGTCCGCTCGGGTGTACCTTCACCTGCAAACATACGCGTAGGATCTTCTCCTTCACGCTTAAACTCAAACACACCAGCCGTAAAAGGATAATATCCCGGCAGATTTTCTTTGAGAGCAAATTTGAGCTGCTCCCCATTGTGTTTGGTTTTTGGAAGGGCTACACGCGGAATTTCAAGTCCGCTGAGCGACTCACGATACATTTTATTTTTGAAGCTTTTATCACGAACCTGCACCTCTACATAATCCTGCTGGTACTCTTCGTAGAGATCATCCCATTGCTCAAGAATCTTTTTACAACGCGAATCCAGCTTGCTGAGCCAGTGCTCCCGCATTGATGTTAGTTTTACCTTTAGCTCATCCTTTTCGTCAGGATCCCAATGATCTATCTGTTCGATAGTACCGGTTACATTTTCCAGCTTGCTGGCAATATCAACCTGTTGTTCGGCCCAACTGTGATAATCCCGAATCGTATCAGAAATATCAGACAGATAACGCTGTCGCTTACCCGGAATAATCGACTGCCCCTGAATATCTTCGGCCGGCTCGGGATTGGTATATAGCTTTGTCTCCCAACTGATACTGTAATGATCATTCACTTTATCAACGATTGCCTTGAACAACCGATTTACGCCCTCATCATTAAACTGGGCCGCGATCGTAGGATATACCGGCATTGCTTCGGGATCAAGGTTCCAGGCTCCCCTGTTGCGCTTGATCTGCTTACGAACATCGCGTAGCGCATCGAGGGAACCTTTCTTTTCAAACTTATTGAGCACTACTAATTCAGCCAAATCAAGCATATTAATTTTTTCAAGCTGCGTAGCCGCTCCGTACTCGCTGGTCATTACATATAGGGGGATATCCGAGATGTTTACAATCTCAGTATCACTCTGGCCAATTCCACTGGTTTCTACAATTACAAGATCAAAACCGGCTGTTTTACAAACTTCGATGGCACCCTTAATAGCTTCACTGGTGGTTCTATTACTGGCCCGGGTTGCAAGACTGCGCATGTAAACACGTTCCGGATCGAGGCTGTTCATGCGAATACGGTCGCCCAGCAGAGCTCCCCCCGTACGTATTTTTGAGGGATCTATAGAAATAACAGCAATATTAATATCTTCAAACTCCGTTAAAAAGCGCCTGATAAGTTCATCGGTGAGCGAACTTTTACCCGCACCGCCTGTTCCGGTAATTCCTATCAACGGAATGGGATTCCCATTTTTCTGGGCGGGAATCATATTCCCCTTACCGTCAAACAGCTTGTCGTCTTTGTAAGTAATGATATCCTCATGCTCATTTTCCAGCGCTGAAATGCAACGAGCAATAGTTTTAGTATCTCTTTGAGTGATATCCTGGGCATCAATCTCTTCAATTTCTGCGGTATCAAAATCACACTTTTCGAGCATGTAATTAATCATGCCCTGCAGCCCCATTTCACTGCCATCCTCAACAGAAAATATTCGACAGACCCCTGCCTCTTGCAGTTCCTCTATCTCTTCTCCCACAATAACACCGCCACCGCCGCCAAAAACGTTAATATGTGAAGCCCCACGCTCTTCAAGAAGCTCCACCATATATTTGAAGTATTCCATATGTCCGCCCTGATATGAGCTAACGGCAATACCTTGAACATCTTCCTCGATGGCACAGTCGACAATTTCCTGCACAGAACGGTTATGGCCAAGGTGGATCACCTCTGCCCCGCTGCTCTGTAAAATGCGCCGCATGATGTTGATGCTGGCGTCATGACCGTCAAATAAACTGGCGGCCGTAACAAAACGGATATTATGCTCAGCCTCATACACTTCCGGCTGACTACTATTTTTTGTTTCTGAATGCTCCTTGGCAGCGGCTTCTGTTGCTTGATCAGAGGTCATGGTATCTTCAGACATAATATTTCTCGTTTTCTGTTGGATGTATTAGAACAGAAGGTAAGAAATTTAAGGGACATTATTTATTGCCTGATACCTCAAAAGTTAGGCTACTTTTCACTCATAATACTGCTGAATCCACCAGAAACAATATTTGTCAGATTTGATAGCGCACGCGGCATCGACCACCCCCCCGGACCAACTAAAAATTTAGGCTCCCAAGTTGGATTAAACTGACTTTTATATCTCCTGACCTTTTTAAAACCATAGATATTTTCACCGTAGGTATACACAAAATCTGCCAACTTATTCCATCCAGGGGAAAAGTCATGTTCATCCATTCCCGAAAGCGGTGCCATCCCTAAATTAAACCACTCAAACCCTTCGTGCTTACCCCAAAGCATCGTATGAATTAACATATAATCAATAATACCCGCCGGCGCTTCCGGTCGATAACGCAGTAAATCGGTAGTCAATTCGTATTTGTCAGCCCCTCCCAGAATATTAGCAAATGCAAGTAGATTGTCCCCTTTTCTAACGACTGCTATCGGAAACTGACTCAAATATCCCTTATCAAAATACCCAACTGAAAAGCCGCGTTCTCTTTTATTCCTTGAAATAAGGCTGGCGTCCGAAATTGCCTTAAGCTCGGGTAAATAAGAGGCTACCGATCCTTGTGGAATGATTTCAAAGCTATAATCCTGCTGCTCCAGCTCTTGATAGCCTGACCAAACTTTGTTATGGATAGACTTTTCCGGATCAAAATCGGGCAAACCGATACGTGCTTGCTCTCCCAATTTGTAAAGGGTAAGTCCTAAATCCAGATACTGTTCTAAATACCTTTCACCCACCTGATAAAACATGGGGCCATATCCCTGGTTAGAACACTCCTCATAAAACTCCCAAATGAGCTCTTCTGCTTCATCGGCAGGACCAACAGGATCTCCAAAAGTGACCCAGTTTTGTCCCTCCCTGGCAAACATTATAAATGAAGAGTTAGACTCATTTATTATTAACTCTTTATCTCCTAACAATACCAGGTTGGAAAGTGAACTTGGCGACCCACTGCTAATACCTTTTGCAATAAGAAGTTCTTTTTCGCCGGGCTCTTTCGTCTCTTTTTGCTTGGGACGAATTAACTTTAAAAGCCCCACAATAACAGCAAAACCCAATACAGCGACCATAGCCCGCATATATCGAGGCCCATCCCCCATCAAAGAAAACTGCCACCAGAGTTCTTTTTGAAATTCCACATGTCCATAAGAAAACATTCCGAGCCAAACGGCACTGGCCAATACCATAATGATTAATGTAAACCAGCGAGCTGAAAAGAACTGATCCATCAATGATGCTTTGCGGTGAAATTCATTCCTGCAGGGTATCAATGCTATAAGCATTACTGACAGAATAGAAGCTTCTTCGAAGTCCGCTCCTTTTAAGAGTGAAAACAAAATACCGAAAACAAGCAGCGCTATTGTTAAGTGGTACGCCCCATCGCTACGACGCTGTAATCCGCTGGCCAATACCAGCAATGCAGCCCCCACCAAGCTGGCAAAAAAGTGTGACATTTCGATAACCGGCAATGGAACAAAATGCTGTAGCCATTGCATGCGAGGCACTTCTGAAGGTACCGCTCCGGAAAAAAGCAGTATAGCCCCGCCGATAAAAACAGAAAAACTCATAACCTGTGGCACAACACGCGGAACCCAATTGGCGGCCTTACGCTGCAATACTTTAACCTTGCGTCTATTCACGATATACTCTTGATATCCCAATACAATTAATGCCCCCAGCAGCGGCAGGATATAATAGATAATGCGATATACCACCAAAATTCCCAATACTTGTGAGCCGGGCATAAAGTTGGTCAGATACATCAGCATGATGGATTCAAAAACACCGAGTCCACCCGGAACCTGACTAAACAATCCTACAATTTGTGCCAACAAGAACGCTCCAACAAAACCAAAGAAAGGAATTCCCAGATTCGGCAACAATACATACAGCACAGAAGCTGCCAACAGCCAATCTACCGAGGCTATCGCCACTTGCTGAAGCGCCAGTTTTGAGCTGGGAAATTCAAATGACCAACTTTTAAAGGTAATCTCTTTTTTAACCTTATAACTTGCCCATATATATGCGACCACCATCACCAACAGGATGGATCCCAAAATCCGAAGCGAAACAAATGGTATCACTACATCATTGGGCAGGCTTGGGGTAGCAAAAAGTAACGCAAGACCTGCAACAGCACAGAAACCTATCCAAAGCGTAAATGCGCTAAAGGCTACAATTTGTGTAACTTGCATACCCGAAAATCCCCAAACCGAATAGATACGATAGCGAATAGAACCACCGGTTATTAAAGCCAGTCCAATATTATGACTGAACGCATATCCCACATACCCCGCGCGGATAATTTTACCTATCTCGAGATCTTCCCCAATATATCGCACACCGAGGGCATCATATCCCGTTAACAAGAGGTAGCTTAAAAATGACAGTATCAGCGAAAACAGGATATATTGATTGGGGATATCCGCAAGCTGCGTCATCACCTCCGACATGTCATACTGCTGCAGCTCCTGATCAAGGAACCACAACGCAAAAGCGAAGAAAATGATGCTTATGAAAGGCGTTAGTTTTTTGAGCTTCTTCTTCATCAAACAGAGAGACTACAAATTCTGGTCTAATTGGGAAATTCGATGGTAAGATCGCCAGTTAGTCCTTTTTCTACCGGCACCTGATTTCTAATATAATAAGGTTCGGGTTTTATAAACGGATCTACCTGTCCGTAATCCCAGCGGCCGTTGGTATTTTGATCATGATACACCGTTAATTTATAATTAAGCGATGGTAAATTATTGATTTTTACCTGATCTGTAAACAAAGTATCCCTTTCAAAACCCGATTCCTCATTTTCAATTCGCAATCTTACATTCTGCAGTGTAGAATCTTCCATAATAATATTCAATGTCCCCATTTGCGAGGAATGCCATATTTCCGGATCAAACTTGCGATAATCTTCTATCCCCGGATCCCAAACTCGTATCTCGTACTCTACCCCATCCTTCCATTGCTCATCGGGATTAATACGCAATATATTTTGTTCCGTATCAATATTTGACCACGAATCAATAAGAGAATCTCCCTCTACAACTTTAAGCGAATCGGTAATTGTAGGCTCATCAATAGGTTTGGCATAGGTGATTTCGAACGGTTCGCTTGGATAATATCCCGACACCGTGTTTCTCTTTATAATCCTTTGCTGAGTGGTGTCTTCTTGTGCAGAACCGGTAAAAGAATTCGTATAGTCGGCAACCGGGTTTGCCGATCCATCGAAAATACCAGTCATAGCAAGACTATAACTGGCTTCCGGTGCCAACGAATCCCTACTGTGTACAAACAAGATATAGGGTTCATTCGGCTGTATATATAACGGCCAAGCCGGACTGTATTCATTTCCCAAAGTGTCAGTTATAACAATGTTAGCACTATCAGATAACGTAATATCCTCACTAAACCGTATCCGCATGCGGTTTGACGAAAACAATCCCACGCCTTGCAAGATCGGTTTTGTTGTATCTACTGAGGTAGAAAATAAGGTTTCAAGCGTATCTTTTTCTTCTTTCTCGAGAGTTACGAACTCTTTTTTAAAAGGTTGAGCTCTTTCCTGCTGCCGATCCCAAATTTTATTTCTGTTGCGATCATCCACCCAAAAAAGTTTAAATTTTCCCTGTGGAAGATATGAGAATTGAAATTGTCCCGATGTATCAGTAGAAGCAATATAATCGGCTTTTTTTGTTAAATCGTAAGGTTCACGATAGAGCAAAACACGCTTGCCTGCCGATCCTTCTCCCGTCTCCGCATCAATAACTTTCCCGACAATTTCTCCTTTGTCAATTACAGGACCTGTAGAAACGGCAATCTTTTTAGGAGAAGACATTCCGTTGTTATTGGTATCAGTTAAATCAGTCCCAACAGTCAGAATAAGTGTTGTTGAATCAGGAATTTGACTATCGAATTGCACTTCTGCAGATTTTCGTCCCCAGTCGATATTATAGGAAATACCGATATCAGGCTCGATAACAATAGCTTGATTGAGTGAAGAACGCTCTACAAACTCAGAAAAATGAAGCGTAATACTCTGTCCTCTAAAATTAGTAGTACCGGTTTGGGGCTCGGTATCTATAATTTCGGGACCTTTTTCGTCAGGAGGTCCTCCTGTTGGCGATGTAGGAGTAGCGCAGCTTGCCAGCACAGCCCCCACTAAAACTAATATGGCGATAATCCAACCGCTATTATAATTCACAAAAATCATTGCCTACAGTTAGTAAAAATTCGGTGCAAAGATACAAATTTTAACCGCCTTTACAGATATAAAATATCTGATCCTATCCTATATGAATTAACTGACAGTAACCTTAACAATACACTATTCTGCTACTAATTTCGGCTTTCTCTTTTAAGCAATCAACTAATCACCAAATTAGTTACAGCTTCTTTATTGTATTGGTTATCTTTGATTGGTTTTAATTATAACAGCAAAAATATTATGACTTTAGTCAAATCCGACCATTCGACACTGCTTGAACGTCCTGCGCTATATACTGATTATTATGAGCTTACAATGGCTCAGGGATACTTTTTGGCAGGAAGACAAGATGAAAAAGCCAGCTTTGATTACTTCTTTCGTGATATTCCTTTTGAAGGGGGATATGTTATTTTTGCTGGTATTGCCGACCTTCTTAAAACCTTGCAAAACTTTCGTTTCCACGAAGATGAAATAGCATATCTGGCTAAACAAGGCTTTCGGAAAGAGTTTCTTAATTACCTCCGCAACTTTGAACTCACAGCAGATATTCATGCAGCAAAAGAGGGAGAAATTGTCTTTCCCCGTGAGCCTATTGTCCGTATTGAGGGAAATATTATTGAAGCCCAAATTTTGGAAACTTTGTTGTTAAATATCCTAAACTTCGAATCGCTTATTGCCACAAAAGCATCACGAATGAAATATGCCGCTGGTAATCGCAAAGTACTCGATTTTGGATTGCGACGTGCCCAGGGATATGGCGGTATCCAAGCAAGCAAGGCAGCTTATATCGGCGGCATTGAGGCGACCTCAAATGTATACAGCTCTTTTAGAGATGATATCCCCGCCAGTGGTACAATGGCACATTCCTGGATACAATCATTTGACGATGAACTGACCGCTTTCCGCAAATATGCCGAATACTATCCGGATGATTGTATTCTTCTGGTTGATACCTATGATACCCTCAACATTGGTGTCCCCAATGCTATTAAAGTCGGTAAAGAATTGGAAAAAAGGGGACATAAACTAAAAGGGATCCGATTAGATAGCGGAGACTTGGCTTATTTCTCCCGACAGGCACGGAAACAGCTCGATGAAGCCGGACTGGAATACGTAAAAATAGCAGTATCCAACCAACTTGACGAGCGACTTATCAAAAGTTTGATAAGCCAGGATGCCCCTATTGATCTTTTTGGCGTAGGAACACGGCTCGTCACCGGTCAGGACAGCCCCGCTTTAGACGGTGTTTACAAACTGGCATCTGTCAATGATGAACCAAAGCTAAAAATCTCTGAAAACATTGAGAAAATTACGCTCCCGGGACGCAAGAAAGTCATCCGATACAGTGGCGACGACGGTACTTTTTACGGGGATGGCATTGTTCTTGAAGATGAGGAAAATGTTGATACCATATACCATCCCTACTATCCTGCTAAACATGCAACAGTTACGACCTTTAACACAGAATATTTGCTGAGTAATGTAATGCAAGATGGGGATCTGACTATTGATATCCCCACCCCAAAAGAAAGTGCCTCATACGCTCAACAGAGGCTAACTAAATTAATTCCAGAACATAAACGTTTTGATAATCCCCATATTTACAAAGTGGGAATTAGTAAAAAATTAATGAATCTGCGTGATGATTTAACCCAAAAAATGAAGAACAAAAGTTAACAATATTATTATGAAAGCTCTTTTGATTGTTGATGTTCAGAATGATTTTTGTCCGGGCGGAGCACTTGAAGTTCCAAACGGTGACCAAATTATTCCAACTATAAACAACCTTTCTGAACAGTTTGATATCGTTATTCAAACTCAGGACTGGCATCCACAGGGGCATTCCTCTTTTGCCTCATCCCACCAAGGAAAAGAACCATTTGAAACTATTGAAATGCCTTACGGTGAGCAGGTTCTCTGGCCCGACCACTGTGTGCAGGACAGTCAGGGAGCTGATTTTCACCCCGACCTTGAAACCAACCGATCTCAATTAATTATCCGTAAAGGATTCCGAAAAGATATCGATTCCTACTCGGCTTTCTACGAAAATGATGACGAAACCACCACCGGCCTTACAGGTTACCTTAGAGAACGTAATATCGATACCCTCTATGCCGTTGGATTAGCAACCGATTTCTGTGTTAAATGGTCCGTCGTTGATGGTATCAAAGAAGGCTTTAACGTTTTTGTAGTTGAGGATGCCGTAAAAGGAATCGACATTGAAGGATCTGTGGATCAGGCCTGGACCGAAATGCTTGAAAAGGGAGCTAAAAAAGTCAGCTCAAAAGAATTACTTAACTGAATATGCCCCACCATACAGACTATTGTATTCTCGGAGCTGGGATTGCTGGACTTTCGCTGGCTGATGCTTTATCTGATTATGACTTGAGTAGTGTGGTCATTGAAAAAAACAGTATTGGCTCAGGCGCATCGGGTACACCTGGTGGATTAGTTAATCCTGCTACGGGCCGACGAGCTAAAAAAACATGGAAGGCTGAGCAGTCTTATGAGTCTATTGCCGCTAATCTGGAGAAAGTACAATCACATTCCGATACCAGATTTTACCGGAATAATGGCTTACTTCGCCCTGCCCTACTGAAAAAAATGGCTCGAAAAATGAAAGAGCAATACGAAAATACCACTTGGCCTGATGGCTGGTGCCAGTGGAAAAGCAAGGAAGAAATTCAAAAGATTCATCCGGGCGTAAAGTGTGTCGACGGTGGGCTATGGCTGCCCATCGGTCTAACAGTGGATATTGGATCTTATATAAAAGCGTACGGCCATTATTTAGAAAATAACGGAATTAATATAGTTTGTGGAGAACAGCCCTATCCCATCTCAGAAGATGGTTATTGGCTTCTTGAACTCGACGAGATCACGATAAAAGCTGATCATCTGGTTTTTGCAACCGGACATACTATTGCCACCTCTCCCTTTTGGGATTGGATACCTCTCGAACTTATAAAGGGTCAAGTTGCCAAATTTAAAAAAGAAAGTAGCTCTCTCTCTTTCTCTCACTCGATTTCGAGCCTGGGATATATTGCCCGTTTAGACGAAGAAGATACGTTTATTCAGGGTAGTACCTACGAACATGATTTCACCCATCTTAATCCCGATGCGGAAGGGGAATCGTATCTTAGAAAACGAATGCGACGAAGCCTTCCTCAGCTCGAGAAACAATCCAAGCTTGTAGATCAATGGGCCGGCGTTCGGATCTCTACCCCTAACTACAAACCTATTTTAGGGTTGCATCCCGCCTATTCTAATCTTCATCTATTTTCAGGATTGGGCTCAAAAGGTCTGCTTTTGGGAAAGTTTCTGGCAGAGCACTATGCCGACCATCTCACCAATGGTACGCCCTTATATCCCGAAATAGATATAAATAGATTTACCTAAGCAAGTTGCTCATCGATTTTAAAATCGAATAACCAACCCGCTCCACGCTCCGCCTATACCCGCGCCTCTGTTTTCGGAATTGGGCACTGTTAAACCGGCCACAGTGAATTCGAAATTACGCAACTCTATGCCCGTACCAAAGGTAATGCTCGATGAAGTTAATCCTCCTGTTCGGTACCCTGCTCGCAGCGGAATGATATTAAACAGTTTATATTCAGCTCCAAGCCCTAAAGCCAAACGTGGACTATTCATCGCTGTTTCGTATAGTCCCTTCTGTAAATCAAAAGCAAAGCCCAACTTGCCCGCTTGTAATTGTGCCCCAAAATTGAGTTTCGTTGGCAGCTTTTCAGTAATTTCCTTATTCCCTGATGGCTCATAATTTTGATAAATTTCTTGCTGTACGCTATCGGCAAAGTTGTCAGACAACCCATCTTTGATATCGATTCCATCCCAGGTAAACGTTTCATCGGCCGAAAATTGGCCCGCATTACTGTCGTAAGTGATACTTCCGATATCGGTTATCGAAAGACCAACGCGAAGTTTCTTTTCACCGCCAATCCAGGAAAAAGCACCTTTCAGAGGTCCGGCTAAATCCATCTCTACCGTTCCACCTACATCAACCCCAAAACCGGAACCCTGCGTTTCGGTAAAACTGGCTCCATCGGGATCTACAAAATCACTGATTTCACCTTTAAAATTGGGCTCTTGTCGAGCTTGGTAGTAATCCTCAAATTGGTTGGTCAACTCTCCAACTGAGGTGAACGTATAGGAGAAGTCGTGAATTACTTCGTTATCTGTAACTTGTAACGTAGAATTAAAATCAATACTTGAAGTATAATGCGGAATGAGATACTTAGGAGCCACGCCCGCAAATACTTTTACATTTTCGGCGATCCCAAAAAGCGCGGGAAGTTCCAAAAGTTGATACGAAAATCCGGCTGAAAGTTCGCTAAACGCTACGCCTTTACTACTAAAATTAACGGGTTTCGGCTCAGCAAAACGTTCCTGACTCATCCCTGTAAGTAGTATCTCAGAAAATCCTCTGTTTACAGCCCCGGAAAAAAGTGCCCGGTTTCGAAAGGCCAGGCTGAAAGCCATTTTTTCTCCGCGCCATGATGCCGCAAGCGGTATCACGCCAATCTCCATGCCCATAGCTCTGCTATTTCCCATGGCCGAACCGAACCATTCATTAAGTGCTTCGGATCCTACAACATCACCTGAAGTAAAATGTTTGTTATATACAGAGATATTCATCAACGGTCCCCCTGCCGTTGCCGATAGCCCTCCCAACAAACCAATGGAAGTTGAGGGTTTGGTATCCGCGTTAAGCATAAGATTAGCGGGATTCACAAAATTTGCATGATAGGTATCGAGATATGCAGTGCCGGTCCCTCCCAAGCCTAAACTTTTGGCAGAATAATGACCCGACTGCGCTTTTAGTACTGATCCCCAACCTAATGATATCACACTTATTAGAAAAAGGACGAATAATCGTTTCAAAATATTCATAATATATTGCATTAATTTACTGTAGAAGTAATATCAGCTTTTATCTGGATTTGCAGGGTAACAGAATCATCATTTCGAATCCGTACGGCCTGTTGTTGCGGGGTATTTATTTCTACATCCAGCATTATGCTGCGCGTACGGTTGAGCGCCTTAAGCTCTTCTTTAGAAAAGCTAATTTGTATATCACTCTCAGCGGGCTGGTTTACGTATCCATTTCCGTCGATCCCAGCACCGTCAACAGTAATTTTCTCCTCTCCTTCCGGCGGTTTCTGGAACACCTCATTCCCATTCTCATCAAGCATGGTAAGGACTAAACCTAATTCAAGGGGCAGAGCATTGGTATAATTGAGGGTAAGCGTTGCTCCCTCAAGACTTTGGTCATCGCCTTCACCAGGCAGGCTACCCAGATCAGCATCCAGCGTATCCGTGAAGGTAGCAGCATCAGCAGAAAAGTTTAGTGGTAAATCAAGTCCCAGTGATGGATCAAAAATAACCGGATTAACAATAGTACCATCATCGTTAATTACCGCGGCTCCTACAAAACTAATTTTGTTGGGAAGATTACTGAAAAATTCCGAAGAGTTTGTATTCGAGGAATTAAACTCATTACTGCCAAGCTCTCCTTGATTTGGATCAGGATTACCCGCTGGCTTAATCGAAAACTTGATAACTTGATCCGTAGTAGCCGGTTGTCCACTGACTTCGAGTTCATTAGGAATCTCACCACTTTGAACCTGATACGGGGTGCCATCTTTGCCGGTCAAATACTCTGTAGTACCTTTATTATCCGTTCCTGCAATTATAGCATAAATCGTTGTATTGACTCCCAAATTAGTATTATAAATTGTACTTAGAATTGGGTTTTCAAAGGTAAGCCCGGAAATACGATCCGAAATATCACTGATGCCGTCGATATTGGTTACTTCCGCCTCATCATCATTAAATACATCAACATTCCCATCACCTGTCACATCCTCATTAAGCACCACATCGGTATTAATAAATCCTTCAGCACGGCTGATCTCAAGGTTATTCAAATCAACAGTAGCTTCAAGTAAATCCGATTCATTTATTGTTCTTGTATCCGGCTGGGTATTTTCAGTAGTAGCACTGATGTTGTAATCAATAGTTCCATTTTCAGCATAAATCCGATAATCAGCAAGATCGGTTGTAGTTGAAAAATTGCCTCCGTTCTGGCTGGACGATGGAATATTTGACAAATTCAAGACCAGAGGATTATCTGTGGATGCATCTCGGATATCTGGGAATGTAATATCCAGACTGGGTACGGCGAGATTGATTTTATTTGTAATATCAATCGATAACTTACCTGTACTTAATTCCACAAAATCTTCTGAGTCTTGGAATTCAAAACTACTTTCATCCACTGTGGAGGTTCCGCTATTATTAAACGACTGCGACTCGAGTGCAGCAGTAACCTGAGATGCTACCAGGTTTTGTCCAGCTACACTATTTACAATAAATTCATCACCTTCTTTCTTATTCTGACCTTTCCAGCTTGCACTGACATCAGCATTCAGATTTTCCAGCGGATTGGTAGCAGAAATATTTGCAGGAATACTTATTGTAGTGGTTCTGGTCTCGTCGTCAAGAAAATTATTCTCGGTTGAACTTCCGACTATTTCGTTATCCGAGTTCAGCGTAATATCCAGCTGATCCAAGTCCATCCCCAAATTATTTGTTAATGTAAGTTCCAGTGATCCGTCCTGTTTTATCACTGCACTCTCAAAAAAGTCAGTATTGAAAGGAATATTGGCCGGCGTTGGTGTTGAACCTGCCGATATAAATGTTCCCTGAGAAGGTGGTGTAAATCCAAATATATCTTCAAAGCTGGCGGATCCCGCATTTCCAGATCCGGAGTTAAAATCAGTCAGATTAAGTTCTCCCACTTGCGTATTAAGCGTCTTTACTGGAACATCCACTGTGGGAATAGCATCATTGAGATCACCAAAATCAAAATCCTGTTCTTTAGTAAGACTGACCATGCCATCCCCGTCGGACGAAAATAGATCTAAATAATCCTCTGATGTTGAATCGATCAATGCATCACCTTCTCCCATAAAGGGATAAGTTTTCTCTACGCTCAGCGGGACTTCCAGTTCATGATTAACCTGAAAATCGGGGGATTCGGGCTGTTCACATGCCCAAATAGAAAATGCTAACAATAAAATGAGTACAATGGGTAACGAATTCTTCATCTGTCCTAACCGTCTGTTAAATGATATAAATGTAATATGCCATCTTATTTAAATTGAGATATCCCACTTCCACCGGTGTGATCCGGTCTGATACTGAATAATCAAAATTTAGCTCGTAGAATGGCTCACAACAAAATCACGAATGCTGAACCGAAACCCAACATTTTTTATACTATTTTCATTCTTTATTAACCCTAAGGGAATTTTTTAACCCGTGGATATAAAAAGGCTTCACTGATATGGTATTATCGTCCTATCCGCCGAAGCCTTAAATTTAATTGAATATATAAAGATTATCGCTATTTGTTACTCGTACTGGACATTCCTATTTAAAACCTTCGGAATGTATATTGGTTGTTTTCGTGATACCCATAATGTATTATAAATTTGGAATAATATGGATGAACCTTGGTTAGCTATATTTAAAATTTAGGTTTGAATTTAAATCTTTAATATATCATCAAGACTATGACTAAAAAACTATCGGTTGTTCTCGGAGTATTTTTGTTTCTAACTACTATTTTTCAGAAAATTTATTTGCTCAAAATCCTGCAAAATATATTTGCGATAAATTTGATGGAGAACTTTCGGAATCTGTCGAAGGAAGAAGTTTTGTCGATGAGACTTACAGATGTGATCTAAAAGAGCAATGGGATATGATGATCCAAAGTGAAATAAACGATATGATTATCAACGATGAATATTTTGGGAGTTCCAAAGAATGGAAACAAACTTATGTAGATTCAGAAAATTATAATCGTAGAAGTTTCTCTTTTGAATCAGACGAATATAGCATCGTTAATATTTACATCCCATATGAAAAGAAAACAGATCATTTTTATATAGCGCAAAATTAAAATCATATATCAACAAGAAGTACAGCCAATCCGTTTCAAGAGTTATGATAAATCCTTTCTTAAATGAGCTTGATACCTTTTTCAACAGATTAGTTGAGCTCCAATTTTCACTTTTCCAAATAAGTACTGTATTAAAACGAGATTTAAAAAACATCAAGAAATAATAACGAAGGAAAAAGCAAATGAACTTAAAGCAGTTTCGGGATTAGGGATTAGTGATCTTACCGGCAAAACAGATAATGGATGGGAAATAAATTTTCCTACTGATTATGAAAAGGTAGTTAAGAGTTCAGAGTATAAAAATGAGATTGAAAATTTCATAGCACGTGAAGCTGGTTATTCAATTGCACAAACTTGTGAAGCTTTTGTTCGATATTTAAAAAACACAGTGGGTTTACAACTTTTTCATTCACAAAAGAAGGCATCAGAAGTCAGTCAAAAGTTTTCTAAGTGCAAAACAAAGGAAGATTTTAAATCTCAACTTAGAAAGATTCGCAAACTAAGAAGCCCTAAGTTATTATTCGAAATACTAGAAGAATCCTCTGCAGAATTCAAAGAAATGAACAGAAATAATAATTTAAATATCGAATTGACATCCTTTTATGAAGTGCTGGCTTTTGTAAGACATAAAGTGACTCACTCCAGTTCAAGATTCAAAAATTCCACAATTCAAAATTGGGATAATGAAAAGACATACATTTTTGACAATTATTATTCTTCTGTACCAATAGAAAACGAGTCACTAATTAAAATGGAAAGACTTCAAGCTCAAAGAGTTATCAAACGAACAGCCGAGTTAGGTTTTATAATATTTAAGTCTCTTTCTATACAACATGGTTATGAATGGGATGTCATAAAGAAATAATAGTATTGCCAACCCATTCATTAAACGAGCATGTTTCTCATTTTTGTGAAGCTCACAATTCTATAAAAAAAGTGAAACAAATGATGCCGCCTAAGCAAATCAAGAAACATGAATCCTACTCTTCAACTCTTTAAATTCATTCGTGCACAACCAGAAGAAAGGCTAAAAATGAGTGAATAAAGATAGGTTTGTTCTCCACTGTTCGTAAAAAGCAAAAATGCGGAGAGGGAGGGATTCGAACCCTCGGTACGCGCTAGACGCACACACGCTTTCCAAGCGTGCGCCTTCGACCGCTCGGCCACCTCTCCAATAAAGAGTCGCAAATATATACTAATTTTTATCTGATATCAACGTTAAAATCCAAAGGTGAAAATTTGCCTGGAGTATGCCTTTACGGGCTGCCCGTTATTCCGTGCCGGACGAAATCTCCACTGCAGAGCAGCGGTAAGTGTGGCCTCTGTAAGTCCGTAGTTAATACGATCCACCGTTCTTTTTTCTCCCGACTCCTGATCATAGACCACAATTTCAGTGATACTGGCCTCTTCAACTTTTCCCTCCGTATCCACTAAAAAATTCACCCATATTTCGGCTTTGATATCTGCTTTTTTTGCGGCTTCGGGAACCGTTGGTTCTACAATATGGATGACCTGTGGAGCTACCTGCGGACTTGATACCGGCTCGTCGGCGTCGCCCTCGCTGCCAATTATTTCAACAGAAAGAGAATCAGAATATTCACTAACGTTTAAGTCATCCAGCTCAATGGGATCTTCTTCTATTACCTCATCGGTAGGTTCGGGCGGAGGTATTTGAGGCTTAGGCGGTGGCGGAGGGCTGTTTTGCTGTTCTGTTCGCACCACATCTTCAAGGGCAATGGCATCATCCGAAAAATCAATTTGCTGATTCGTAGATGTCGATTCACTAACCGGCCAAAGATTAAAAACCCCGATAGCCACTAATTCCACAACAGCTATTGCCACTAAAACGCGAACCCGATATCCGTTTTCACTGTCCCCGATATATTTTTTAAGATCAGACAAAATTATTTACGGATATCTAAACTGTTTAGGATGGTGAAAGTTCTTAGTATTAACGAATAAGCAATAGTTTGTGATTCATTAGCTATTCCAATCTCAATCACATTCTTACATCTTCCAACGCCTTTCGGATAAAACCATTGTGGTCTTTTAACTTCTTTTCCGCCTCCTTTTTATTCAGTCTCCCCAATTCCATAACCAATGCCGTTTTAACATGTCCGCCAGCCGAATGCAGCAGCTTTTCCGTTTTCTCGTAATCCAGATCAGTAAACATCATGACAATTCGTTTTGAACGCTCATGCAATTTCTTATTGGAAAGCTGTAGATCGACCATCACATTTTCATACACTTTTCCCCTCCGAATATTTGCGCCCGTAGTAATCATATTTAGCACCATCTTTTGAGCAGTAGCACTTTTCATGCGGGTACTTCCCATAATTACTTCGGGACCAACGGGCACGTCAATGAGCACATCAACATCGAGAGAAATCTGAGAACCCGGAACAGTGGTCACAAAAATAGTGTGGCACCCTTTTTCACGAGCTGCTTTTAGCGCACCATGCACATACGGCGTACGCCCGCTGGCAGCCAATCCACAGACAACATCACTCGATTTTACGTTTATGTCCGCCAAAGCCTCCCGGCCATTTTTTTCATAATCCTCGGCTCCTTCCTGGGCCTCAAAAACAGCTTCTTTGCCCCCGGCAATTAATCCAACAACCTGCTCCGGATCGGAACCAAAGGTAGGTGGACATTCGGCAGCATCAAGTATTCCCAGTCGACCGCTGGTACCGGCTCCTGCATAAATCAGCCTTCCGCCCTCATCAAATGCCTGTTTCACCAAATCGATAGCCTGTGCAATCTGCGGAATCTTTTTTTCGACCTGATCAGCAACCTTTTTATCCTCGGCATTAATGAGACGGGCTATTGCCAGTGAATCCGCGACATCTATCTTTTTTGTATTGGGATTCCGCTGCTCCGTATCCAATTTTTTTAACTGATCAAAAAGCTCTTGGTCTTCTTTTTTCACGCTATAAGCATTATTTAAACTGTAATTGCTGTAACTCGCTTAAGTTAAGCGGATTTGGGGATAACAGAAAAGGCAATACAAAAAGATTCTCAATAAATACCAATACGGATAGGGAATAATTTAGACCTCTCCTATTTTTCCGAGATGGGTGTTTTTAAAAGAGTCAATATACTTTAATCCATAACCGAAAAGGCGATCCATCGAGGAGTGTGCAAATAGAATAATTCCTATTAATTCTATTGTCGCAAATCCCAAAAAGTATCCTACAATATAAACCATCAAAGCCAACCCTTTATGATGAGCTATGTTGTATAGATATGCTCCCGTTTTGTTATTGATCGCATACCCGACCATGCTTATATCGGGCAGCAATAGCAAAGCCGGGAACCACCACCAAGCAAAGTCAGTAGTCCAAAATAAAAAGCCGGCGAATAGAAACATCGCCAGCTCCTCAATTTTTATGAGTGATTTCACTATTTTTTCTTGCTGCGGTGTTTCCACCATTCTGAGTGCGTACCATTTTGGGAATTGTTTTTGAGCTTCTGCTTCTCTTCCTGGCCACTATCTTCCATTTTGAGCAGGGCTGCAGCCAGCGCTTTCACCTTGCTGTCATCCGTAATTTGAGCATCGATCTTTTCCCTGCTAAAATAATCAGGCACAAAGTGCGTATCGTAATCACCGGATGTAAACGACTCGTGATTAAGCACATATTTACAAAACGGGATCGTTGTTCTACAGCCCGCGATTTCATATTCATCCAACGCACGAAGCATTCGCTTGATGGCGTGATCACGATCGGTACCATACGTACAGAGCTTGGATATCATTGGATCATAGTTAATTGTCACCTTCTGTCCCTCTTCCACTCCGGAATCCACGCGCACTCCACTTCCTGATGGAATGCGATGCTTGCTCAATGTACCCGTACTCGGCAAAAAGTTATCCCGCGGATCTTCGGCATAAATACGGCATTCCACGGCATGACCACTCATTTGAATATCATCTTGGGTAACGGGCAGCTCTTTTCCTTCGGCCACTAATATCTGCAGTGCTACCAAATCCAATCCCGTAATCAACTCTGTTACCGGATGCTCTACCTGCAGACGCGTATTCATCTCAAGAAAGTAGAAATTACGATCCGCATCTACCAAAAACTCAATGGTTCCCGCTCCCACATAGTCAACAGCTTCAGCAGCAGAAATAGCCGCTTCGGCCATTTCTGATCGCAATTCGGGCGTCAAAATAGAGCACGGAGCTTCTTCAATCACTTTCTGATGACGCCGCTGAATCGAGCATTCCCGATCAAAAACATGAAGCGTATTTCCGTGTTCATCAGCAATTATTTGAAACTCGACATGACGGGGTTCAACCAAATACTTTTCGATATATACGCGATCATCTCCAAAGGAATTGCGTGCCTCCGACTTTGCGGCCTTAATGCCCGACCGGAATTCATCTTTGCTATTGACGATACGCATCCCTTTACCGCCTCCACCGGCTGCAGCTTTAACCAGAACAGGATAGCCAATATCTTCAGCTATTTTCTCGGCCTCCTCAATATCTTCGAGCTCTTTTTTAGTGCCCGGAGGAAAAGGGACATCTGCCTTGCTCATAATCTCACGAGCCTCGGTTTTATCTCCCATCAAACGAATGGCCTTTGGTTTAGGACCAATAAAAATGATTCCCTCTTCTTGGCATCGCTTCGAAAAATCAGCGTTCTCACTCAAAAATCCATAGCCGGGATGAATGGCATCGGCTCCGGCATCTTTAGCCACCTGAATTATTTTATCGATCACCAGGTAACTCTCCGAAGAAGAAGCGGGACCAATATGCACCGATTCATCCGCTTGTAAGACGTGTGGAGCATCGGCATCAGGCGTAGAATATACCGCCACCGTTTTTTTACCTAACTCTTTGCACGTTCGAATTACTCGTAAAGCAATTTCGCCGCGATTAGCGACCAATATTTTGTTAATCTCTGCCATAACTATTGTTTAAATAATATGTGTTTTTAACATTTGTGGCCATAATTCCCATTCATCTCCTCCATCAGACCAAACATCGAGGTCGTGATCTAAAAACTTCATCCGCATTACATTATCCATTCGTACCGCATCGTCGATTCGCTTATCACCCTCATAGCTTACCAACCGAAAATCAATATCCTGAACTTTATCGAGCAAAGATTTTTTATTCAGATTGGGTACAAAATCCATCGGATTACTATAGTAAACATCGTCATCATAATAATCATCCAAATACGGTCTGATATCATAAATGCCGCTTATTCCAATTGCTTTTCCTAATACTTCAGGATACTTGAGCGCAGTATTGATGGCATGATATCCGCCAAAATCAACACCGGCGATTATTATAAACTTGATGCTATTTTGATCTTTGATAAAAGGCACAACCTCCTCAACAATATATGATTCGTACTGCTGCTGGCGAATAATACGTTGTTCAGGAGATGCACTTTCGTTAAGCAGTGCTTCATTATCTATCGATGACAGTACAAAGAGCTGGTTAAAACCATTTTCCAATTGGTACGAGATGGAATCAGTCATTCCAAACTTTTCCCATTGCTTGCAAGTAGCTCCTCTTGTCGGAATCCCTATTACCGGGGTTCCTGACTCTCCATAAACAGCCAGCTCCATATCTTTTCCCAGACTGGGACTCCGCCATTTCTCAATTTTAGCTTCCATTCGTCTCTATTTTGATTAGATCGGCAATAAAATTTGAATGGAATATAACAGTTCATATTGATTAGTGTAAACGAAGATATCACCAATTCTTAAAATGAATCAGGAGTGAGTCATTTTCATCTGGTAATAGGCCCTGGGAAGAATGGAAATCTTTTCTGTGGCATTTAGATAGGCTCGTTTATTAAATACATCGTAATTGTTCTGCTCAATTTTATCAAGAATGCGACCGTAGTTTTGTCGCGCTAAATAAACAGGAAGTCGACTGTCGCTGCTCAGCAGTGCTATCCCCTCATCCGACCGCTGATAATATCTGCGGGTTCGTTGAATCTGAAAGTCCAATAATTCAATAACGTTTTCTGTCTGCTGATAATTAAATAGCTCTTCTTCTGATACATTGAAACGTGACAGGTCTTCTTGGGGCAAGTAGATTCTATCTCGTCGCAGGTCTTCTCCAACATCTCGTAAAATATTTGTCAGCTGCATTGCAATACCCAAATCCACTGCATATCCCAACGCTTCTCTTGATTGATATCCAAAAATCTCACTGGTCATCAATCCCACAATAGATGCAACTTTAAATGAATAATCGTATAGCTCATCAAAAGTCTCATATCTATTCTTGAAAAGATCCATACAAACCCCTTCCATTAGCTCAAAGGGCATTTCTATGGGGATATGATATCGCCGAAGCACATCAGAAAACGCAATCAAAATATCATTATCATGATCTTTGCCGTCATAGGTATCTCGAAGTTTCCCTTTCCACGATTCCAGTTTTAAGCGGATATCCTTTTCGGTGAGTTCACGCCTTTCCAATAGATCTTCAGCCTCATCCACCAGATCATCGATATACCGACACAAGCTGTAAATAGCAAAAATACCCCGCTGCTTATGATTGGGCAAAAAACGGGTCGCCATGTAAAACGTTTTGGCATGGTGACGAGTTATCGCCCGGCACTCGGCATAGGCCTGTTTAAGACGCTCATCATTCAACTCATCAATCACCGACCGATGGAATGAAGTACGCTCATAAATAGGCTTTAGCAGCGCATATGGAATTCGAAATAGATCTGTCATTATTATGATATTGCCTTGAGCTGTATAACACCAAATGCTATAATGGTCTAAAATAGTTCCTTCTAAATTTTAATATATCGTAGAATTAAAATGATCTAATAATTACATTTCTATTCTTCTCAAGTTTTTATGATTTTCTACTGATCTTTTTATCAAAAATTATTATTCCCGTGACTAATTCTTCTTATATCAATTCAAAGGCACTACGCAACTGTATTACCCAAACCGATGTTCAAGGCTATCCTGATCCCTATCGCGGTAAAGTACGTGACGTCTACGATCTTGGTAACGATAAACTTGGTATCGTAGCCAGTGACCGAATTTCGGCCTTCGATCACATCATGAAACAAGCCATTCCCTACAAGGGACAAATTTTAAACTCACTGGCTGCTTTTGCTTTTGATAAAGTGGATGATCTTGTTGCCACGCATGTTATTGACGTACCTCATCCCAACGTAACAATCGCAAAAAAATGTGAGCCTATTCCCATTGAGGTTGTTATTCGGGCATGCCTGACGGGACACGCAGCTCGGGTTTATAAATCAGGTAAACGAACGTTATGCGGAGTCGAATTACCGGATGGTATGGTTGAAAACCAACAGTTTGAGGAGCCAATTCTTACGCCGGCGACTAAAGCTGAAGAAGGTCACGACGAAGATATTTCTGAGAAAGAAATTTTAGAACAAGGGATTGTTGATAAGGATATTTGGCAAGAAATTCGGGAAAAAGCTTTTAAAATATTCGAACGCGGACAACAAATAGCCAATAAACAAGGTCTTATCCTTGTTGACACCAAGTATGAATTTGGACTGTATAACGGAGAAGTTACCCTCATTGATGAAGTGCATACCGCCGACTCCTCGCGGTACTTTTATGCGGGTGGATACGACGAGCGACTTCAAAAAGGAGAGCCGCAAAAGCAATTATCCAAGGAATTTTTAAGAGAATGGCTGATGGATCATAACTTCCAAGGAAAAAAGGGTCAAACGTTACCCGATCTTCCAAATGAGTTTCGCATCAAAGTATACAATCGTTATACCGAACTATTCGAAAAACTTACTGGCAAGCCATTTGAGCCAACCCCTATAGATATGGACTCATTCAACAATGAGCTAAAAGAAATTTTTGACCGGTATTAATAGCAGCTGCCATTTCATATGGAGCCGACTATTGTCGGCCGAGTAAGAAATCTTGGTATTTCTTACTGGAAAAGTAAGACATAGATCTCTCCCTCCGGTCGAGATGACAAGTTAGTCTGCTTGTGCCAATAATCCGAACGAAGCTTTAAAGTTCAGATTGTGTCAATTTAAGCCGTTGAAAATGTACTTGCGGGGCTACGCAGTTACTGACGGCACATCAATTTTATCCGCAAAACGAGCTAAGGCTTTTTTGCCTTTCATTGCTTTTCGAGCAAAGACTCTCTCCTCTTCATTTTCGGATAAATAATCCTCGAAAGACTGCTTCTCTGCCCGATCCAGATTGCCATCCAGGTAATCCGTTAAAAAGTCAGTGAGCACTCCATCAGAATCAAATGCGGTAGGTTCCATAGTAAAAAGGGGTAATAGATTATTGTACAAGTTCAATACCTTATCTATTACTCTCTTACTGTACTATGCAGAAATTGTTTCCGGATAGACGTAATTTTCTAATAATTCTTGCAATTGTGCCCTTCCACGGTTAATTCGGGACTTTACAGTCCCCATGGGTAAATCCGCAATTTTGGAAATCTCTTCATAAGACAACTGCTGTATATCACGAAGTACTACAACTTCACGGAAATCATCACTGAGCTCTTCGAGAGCCTTTTTAAGCTGATCCATGCACATTTTTTCGTGCAGCGAGTCGTCCGGTAAAATCTTAGTGTCTTCTAATTTCATGGGACGATCTTCCGAGTCGTCGGGATCTTTATGAATCGTCACCTTAGTCATACGCTTTTTCTTTTTGTATAAACTCTTGGCCAGATTTATAGCAATAGTGTACATCCAAGTAGAAAACTTCGCGATTCGCTCGTAGGAATGGCGACTGCGAAACACGCGGAAAAAAGTCTCCTGTACTAAATCCTCACAGTCTCGGTGGTCATGGGTATAACGGTACAAGAAATTGTGCAATCGATCCTGATATCGATCCACCAAAATATTAAAAGCCTGTTCATACCCGGATTGAAATTTTTCCATCAGATCTTCATCCGACATCTTCTGAAATTTGGCTTTGGAAACAGCTTGCATAATGACCCCTATTTTGATTGCAGTTAATAATTGCGGGAATCATCAGTGTTCCGAAAAACGAAATAATAAAAGAGATACTAACCGATGATCCGCTTGATCATCAGGAGAAGTATCGTCGAGGGGTCCATCTTGGTAAAACCTTTCGATGCCCGATCGGCATCCAAGAGTGCTTCAAATATTCTGGGCATGTCGGCCAGTTCAAAAGCTGAAGCGTCTTTCCAAAGCTTGTTGAAGTACCAACTATTGTTGATACCTAAGGTATTTTGAACTTGTTTTTTGGAATTACCCTGTCCAGCTAATCGCCGAATTTGCCAGATGTTTGAAAACACATTATAAAAGAACCCCACGGAACGAATAATTTCTCCCGTGTTCGCTTTAGAGTGTTGCAACATCTGTTCCGCGATAAACAGGGCCTCTTCCAGGTTTCGGTCAAATACAGCGTCTTTTAGCTCAAACACCGAATATTCGCGATAAAGGCCAATTATTTTTTTTATTTCGCTCTCTGTGATAGTATCAGAAGTGTCCACAAAAGTACACACTTTATCTATTTCTGTGGACAGTAACTGCAAGCTGTTACCCACATACTGCGCAAGCATCTGTGCTGCAGGCGGCTCTATCTTTTTATTATGATGTTTTTTTGCCCAACTCATAATCCAGTCAGGTAGGCGGTAGTCAGGCACTTCTTCAAATTTGTAAAATCCTGCGTGCTTTTTAAACGCTTTGCCAACTTTAGACCGTCCGGATGGCTTCTTGGTATCAATACAAACAAACAGTGTCGTAGGATTGGGCTGCTCCAAGTAAGGAATCAAATCATTAACCTCTCCCTCGTATCCTTCAGCTTGGGCTCCATAGCCGCTGAGTCCTTTAAAATCCCTCAGAATCACCACGCGCTGCTCAGCCATCATCGGAAAGCTGCGAATGATCGACAACACTTTTTCAGGCGTAACATCACGGCCATATAGCAGGTCAAAGTTAAAATCTTTTTGATCGTCGGGAATTAATCCCTCAACCACTTCCTGCAATTTATCCAGAAAGAACTCCTCTTCTCCATAGAAAAAATATACGGGCTTCCTGTCTTCGGATTTTAACTCCTGAAGGACTTCGGAATAGAGTTCTATACTGGTCTTTTTAGCCATGTTTTGTTATTAGTTACCGGTTATTCGTTATTGGTTCCGTTTCTCCCTAATAACCAATAACAATTAACTAATCACTAAGGCGTGAGTCGTCCCATCATTCGTGGGAATGGGATCGTTTCACGGACGTGGTCCAAGCCACAGAGCCAAGCTACAGTTCGCTCTAATCCCAATCCGAAGCCCGAATGCGGTACCGATCCGTATTGACGAAGATCCAGATACCATTGGAAAACATCTTCAGAAAGTCCGTGCTCGTCAATACGTTCTTTTAACGTTTCCAGATCCTCTTCACGCTCACTTCCTCCGATAATCTCACCGTATCCTTCAGGTGCCAGCATATCCACAGCCATAGCCAATTTTTCGTCTTCTGGATCGCGTTTCATGTAGAATGCCTTAATATCCGCAGGAAAGCGATGCACCAAAATGGGTGTATCATATTTCATTGTCAGCAATGTTTCATCACTGCCACCAAAGTCTTCTCCCCATTCAAAATTGAGGGCAGATTCTCTCCAATCGGGAATATTTCGCAAGTCTTCCTCAATCTCATCCAGTCGCTTGTTAATTTCTATAACCCGCTCATCAATCTGGGCTTTGCGCCATTTCTTAGCCTGTCCACGTTCTTTCTCTATCTCATCGCGCTCTTCTTTGAGCTCCTCAGCTTCCTGCTTGCGATCTTCGACCATCTGATCAAGCATAGCGGCCATATCGTCACTCTTAAGCTCATCAACGGCTTCGGTATACGATATACGGGGGAAGCCCTCTTCCACGGTTTTACGTAGCTTAGAAGTATCGCGCTCAAGGATATCAAGCTCTTTGGGACGTCGATCAAGCACGCGCTTCACAACAAACTTCACAAAATCCTCAGCCAGATCCATATTCATATCTAGATCATAAAAAGCCATCTCCGGTTCAATCATCCAGAACTCGGTAAGGTGGCGACGAGTCTTACTTTTTTCTGCCCTAAACGTCGGGCCAAAAGTATAGATCAATCCGTGCGCCATCGCCATCGCTTCGCCATATAACTGGCCGGATTGCGTCAAATAAGCCTCATCATCAAAATATTCGGTTTCAAAAAGATTGGTTGTACCCTCGGCCGCGTTACCGGTAAAAATTGGGGCATCCATCTGCACAAACCCACGCTCCTGGAAAAAAGTATGGATAGCATAAATTATCTCATTACGTACTCGCATGGCCGCCCACTGCTTTTGACTACGCAGCCACAGATGACGATTTTCCATCAAGAATTCAACACCGTGCTCTTTGGGCGTAATAGGATAATCTTCAGCAACCTGGTAAATATTGAGATCAGAAACCTGCAGCTCATGTCCACCAACGCTGCGCTCATCCTCGACCACTTTTCCAGTTATTTCAAGAGAAGTTTCTTGACGGAGCGCTTCGGTTTGCTCCCAGGCTTTTTCACTGACGGCATCTTGCGCTACTACGCATTGACAAATTCCGGAACCGTCACGCATTTCAACAAAATAGAGACTTCCACTGCTTCTATAGTTATACACCCACCCTTTGAGCGTTACTTCCTCATCGACGTGATCAGACAAATTGCTGATATAAACCATGCTTCAACGAATAATTTTGTTAATACTTTTCAATAAAAATATTGAGCTCGAAACTAATCATTTCTGACCAGACTCGAAACGAAAATCCTATTCTTCAGGTAATAACAGTGCCTCAGAAAATAAATCATTATCAAAGAAATCCTGGGCAAAATTCTGTACCTGATCGGCTTCCACAGCATCAATCTTTTCCTGCAGTTCATCAAGGGTAACAAAGCGATCAAAATAGATTTCGCTTTTAGCCAGCCTCGACATGCGATTACTCATACTTTCAACCGAGAGCATCAGCTTTCCTTTGAGCTGGGCTTTGGCCTCAGATAATTCTTTCTCAGGAATGGGGTTCTGTTTCAGCTTATCCAGCTCTGCTTCAATCAGTTCCCGGACGTGCTCCACATAATCTTTGTCCGTGCCCACATAAATGCCATACAACCCGGTGTCGCTATATGATTGATTAAAAGAAGTGATCGTATAACAGTAACCATATTTCTCCCGCACATTCTGATGCAACCGGGAGCTCATACCTCCGCCCAATACTGTGTTAGCAAGCAGCAGTCGAAATTTATCCTCATGATCATAATGCAATCCCCTGCGTCCAGCAATTAGATGTGTTTGTTCTATAGGCTTTGTCAACTCCAGATCATCAGCCTCATAATCCGGGAGCGGCGGATTGTTATCCACCGTATCTTTCGGCTTTACATCACTGAAATAATCGCGGACAAGCTCCACTACCCTATCGTGATCAACATTACCGGCTACCGAAATTAAAAGGTTATCAGGCTGATACCGCTCATCCATATAATCATACAGATCCTGACGCTTAAACGCAGAAACCGTGTCCTCAAAACCAAGTGTTGAATTTCCCAATGGATGTCCCTTAAAAATTTGCTCGCTAAATTGTTCAAACAAGTAATCATTGGGACTGTCGCGGTACATTTTCATCTCCTCAATAACAACCTTCTTCTCCTTTTCTATCTCATCTTCCGGAAATGAAGGATGTAGAACCATATCCGAAAGTACGTCCAGCGCACGCTCAAGCTGCGTGTTAAGGCACCGCGAATAATAGCAAGTATATTCTGAGGAAGTGAAAGCATTCAAATATCCGCCGACAGATTCCATGCTCATGGCGATATCAAGCGAGGAACGGTTGTCAGTCCCCTTAAAAAGCATGTGCTCCAAAAAATGAGTGACACCCGCCATGTTATGCGTTTCATTTCTGCTGCCGGTCTTGGCCCAAATGCCAACAGCTACACTTTTTACGCTGTCGACGTGCTCAGTAACAATTTTAAGCCCGTTATCAAGTGTCGTCTTATTTACAAAATCAATTTCTTTCATACTATGTGTTGTGCTCATAAAATATATCTAAACCTACACCTAAATCGTCATCTCGATCGTGGGAAGAGTTCTTAATTTTAAATTTATTTATACGAGAAAAACAAAGATTTCTCACCTCGCTTTACCCGGTTCGAAATGACATATTAATTTTAATTCAGCTAATAAAACAAAACGCCATCCCGAAAAATCGAGATGGCGCAAATGTATAATTTATTTAAGATAAACAGAGGTGATTAGTTTTCATCTCCGTCCTTAGGAATCAACGCCTTTCGTGAGAGACGAAGCTTTCCGCCATGCTCAACTTTGAGCAGCTTCACTTCGAGCTCATCTCCTACAGAAAGTACATCACTTACATTATCAACATGGGAGTGATTTATTTCTGAGACGTGAAGTAATCCATCTTTACCGGGCACAATTTCAACGAAAGCACCGTAATCTTTAATGGCTTTCACCGTGCCCTGGTAAGTCGCACCTTCATCGAGGTGACCAACAATGCCTTGAATACGTTTCTTTGCTTCTTCGGCATTCGACAATTGATCGGCGCTGATGGTGATTTTACCTTTACCGCGCTCTTCATCCTCTTCAACCCAGATCTCGGTATTAGTTTCTTTCTGAAGAGTCTGAATAACTTTACCACCGGGCCCAATAACAGATCCGATATCATCCGCTTCAATCTCCATTTTGACAAATTGGGGAGCGAATTCAGAAATCTGTTCTCTTGGCTCAGAAATCGTTTCTTCCATTTTATCAAGAATGTGAAGACGGCCTTTTCGAGCCTGTTCAAGTGCTTCCTCAAGTTTCTCAAAAGAAATACCGCTTACTTTCATATCCATCTGGCAAGCTGTAATTCCATCACGACTTCCGGCAGTTTTAAAGTCCATGTCGCCCATGAAGTCTTCTTCACCACGGATATCGGAAAGAACAACCTCTTTGTCATCGCCCACGATCATTCCCATCGCAATTCCGGCAACGGGCTTCTTAAGGGGAACACCGGCATCCATAAGCGCCATTGATCCACCACAAACAGACGCCATGGAAGAAGATCCGTTGGATTCTGTAATATCGGAAATCACACGGATTACATATCCAAATTCGTCAAAAGAAGGCATCAACTTACTGATTGCGCTTTCAGCCAAGTGCCCGTGCCCTTTTTCTCGTCGACCGGGACCTCGCATAAATCCAGCTTCACCAACACTAAAGTTCGGGAAGTTATAATGCAGGAAGAATTTTTTGTCTTCTTCGGTCAGAAGAGTATCAATAGCCTGCGCATCTTTTTGCGTACCCAGTGTTACTGAAACCAACGCCTGTGTTTCGCCACGGGTAAAGATGGCTGAACCGTGCGTACGAGCCAAGTAATCTACCTGTGTCCAGATATCACGAATATCTTCCGGAGAACGTCCATCAATACGTTTCTTTTTCTCAAGAATCATATTACGAAGTTCTTCCTTCTCAATCTTGCTGAGAATATCTTTGATCGTGCCACCTTCATCAGCATATTCTTCGGTTTCTGTCAGCTCTTCAACAACGCTGTCCTTAATTTCTTGAAGGCCTTCACTGTATTTCTCCTTGCCAAGTCCAACATTCACGTGCTCACGGATACGTTCATCAGCAAGCTCATGTACTTTCGCCTTGAGATCTTCATCAACAGGTTCCGGTTCAAAGTCACGCTTTTCTTTACCGAATTCATCGCGAAGTTCTTCCTGAAATTCACAGAGCTTTTGGATAGATTTGTGAGCTTCCTTTATAGCCTCAAGCATCTCTTCTTCAGAGATCTCTTCCATCTCACCTTCCATCATGATAACGCTCTCTTCAGTACCACCGATAATCATATCGATGTCACTGTCTTCCATCTGACTGATGGTAGGATTAATAATAAATTCTCCATCAACGCGACCTACTCGAACTTCGGCAATAGGTCCGGCAAAAGGAACATCAGAAATATGCAGTGCAGCAGACGCTCCCACTCCACCGAGAACATCTCCATCGTGCTCTCCGTCAGAGGAAAGTACTTTACAAACAATCTGAGTATCAAAATTATATCCATCCGGGAAAAGCGGGCGTAGACTACGATCAATCAAACGGCTGGAAAGAACTTCCTTATCATTAGGACGTCCTTCTCGCTTTATGAATCCACCCGGAAATTTTCCGCCTGCAGAAAAGCTTTCTCGCAAATCAACTGTTAACGGGAAAAACGGTTTGTCAGTAGGTTCTTTTGAACTTACTGCTGTACATAAAACCATCGTATCTCCCATGCGAACCACAACTGCACCATCGGCCTGCTTTGCAATACGGCCGGTTTCGATAGATAGCGTTTTGCCCGGTGCAAATTCTACACTTTTAAAATCTTCTTTCATCGTAATACTATATTCAATTTAAATTTAAAATAAATAAACAAAGCTTTACTTAATGATTTTAAAACTTCGTCTTTGCTATAGGAAGGAAAACACTGTATAACTATACAGGTATTATAAAAAAGGCACGTCATTGATAACGCGCCTTTCAAAGAATTACTTGCGAATTCCTAAATCGCTAATGAGCTCTCGATACGTTTCAATATCATTATCTTTAAGGTAGTCGAGTAGCTTTCTTCGTTTCCCTACCAGTTTTAACAACCCTCTTCGTGAGTGGTGGTCTTGCGTATTTTCCTGAATGTGACCAGTAAGATCATTAATACGCTCAGTCAGTATTGCAATCTGAGCTTCGGTAGACCCAGTATTCTCCTTTGATCCACCATATTTCTTAACAAGTTCTTCTTTTCGCTCTTTTGTTATCGCCATGTGTTAATTGAATTCTTTTTGTCTTTTCTACAACTGTGTATAACGTTCTTATATTAGCAAGCAAAGATAAGCGTTCAAACCGTATTTTGCAATATTTTAATGCTTGCTAAGCAGTTGCCTTGTCTGCTTTTTATCTTCTTTTAATTGCACAATTAATTCTTCTTTCCCGCTAAATTTTTTCTCATCTCTTATTCGGCTAAAAAATCGCACCTGCACCTCCTTGCCATAAATATCCCCGTCAAAATCAAACAGGTGCACTTCCAGTGTCTGCCGTTCTCCGTCAAATGTCGGGCGGGTACCAATATTCATCATCCCATTGAACCAGTCGCCATTAATACGAACTTTTACGGCATACACTCCATCTTTGGGGATAATCTTATTTACATGCTCCGGCTTTATGTTCGCAGTTGGAAAACCAATTTTCTTTCCTCTTTTATCTCCATGCACTACCGTTCCGTTAAGACGATATGGACGCTGCAAAAATTCTGTAGCCTGCTCAATATTTCCTTCTTCACTAATAGCATTACGGATAGCGGTGCTACTTACCGTCTGTTCTCCAACTTCGTGCTTTGATACCACATAGGAATCAAAACCGAGCTCGCCCCCAAGTGTTTCAATAGTCTCTATAGTTCCCTCTCTGTTGCGCCCAAAATGATGATCGTACCCGATCACAAATTCGGTCACACCAATTTTCTTGTGGATGATATCACGAATAAATTCCTCAGAGCTCAGTAAGGAAAAGTCGCGATCGAACGGGATCACAATCATCCGATCAATGCCTAACTCTTCAAGAATTTCGCACCGCTCCTCCAACGTAGTCAATAGCTTGATGCCATCGTCACCGGAATTGATAATATTCCTTGGATGGGGATCGAACGTAACCAATACGCTTCGAGCCCCCTTCTCTTTGGCCTTGTCTACAACAGTATCAATAATTGCCCGGTGGCCGGCATGGACCCCGTCAAATGTTCCCACCGTTAAAACGGTATTTTCCTCGCGTTCGACGTTATCTAAAAAAACAAGTTCTGACATTGGTATTATAAATTTGATACCTTTAATTAATGGAGATCAATATTTGATGCATAATCGTTAATCGAAAAAATATCTTCCATCCTTTCAACTGTTAATGCATCTTCATTCTTATACTTACCAATAGCAATGCGCTGCAAGCCGGTCAAATGTCCAGCGGTACCCAGTGAATTCGCCAAATCATCAGCAAGCGTGCGAATATAGGTTCCTTTACTACACTTTATATATAACTCCAACCGAGGTAAATTACATTCCAATATTTTTGTCTCTTCAATAATAACCTGCCTCGGCTTCCGCTTAACTTCTTTCCCTTTTCGCGCCAGTTTGTAAAGCGGGTCGCCTTTATGCTTCAGTGCTGAATACATGGGCGGTATTTGGACAATCAACCCTGATAAGTCTTTCTCTAACGATTTCTTTATGCTATCTCTGGACAGGTGATCAAAAGAATCATGTTTATCAGGTGTCGTTTCTGCATCAAGACTGGGTGTTGATGAGCCGAATGTAATTTCGGCCAGATACTCTTTATCTGCTTCCTGGAAAGCTGAAACTGTTCGCGTTCCATCACCGCAGCATAAAATAAGCAAACCTGTTGCCATTGGGTCAAGCGTACCGGCATGACCTATTTTTCGGATGTCTGTGCATTTCCGTAAAAACTTGACAACCTGGAAACTACTCCATCTTTTAGGTTTATCAAGAAGAAAGGCCGCCCCTTGATTATAATCAAAATCGGGATCAGGTAAATTTTGATTGGTAAATATTGGCAGTTTTTCGAGCGGAATCGCTTTTGCCATGAACAGGCTTACTCCTCATCGTCTTCGTTATTCGCCCGCTGTTTTCGCTCTTTTCGGATTTTTTGAAACAGCTTTTCCATCTTCTCCACGTGTTCGGCTGTTTTGTCATTAATGAAATGCAATTCAGGAATTCGACGCACCTGGTGACGAATTTTAGATGCCAATTCTTTACGTATTGCCGTATTTTGCTCTTCCAGATAAGCGAAAATAGCATCCTCGTCTTTCCCGGGGGCATACACACTAAGCAGTACCTTTGCAATAAGGAGGTCAGGAGTTACATCCACTTTTGTGACCGTAATAAACGATCCGCTTTGCTGATAGCTCTTCTGGATAATTTTACCAAGATCACGCTTAATTACAGCGGCCAACCGTTCTGTACGAATACTCATAATCGAAAATAAAATTAATGCATTAGCTATCGTCGTCGCTTTTTACATCTTCGAGACTTCGGCGTTCCTCAACAACCTCATAGTTCTCAATGACGTCACCAACTTTGATATCATTATAATTTACAATACTGATACCGCATTCGTACCCACTCTTCACTTCTTTAACATCATCTTTAAAGCGTTTCAGAGCATCAATTTCCCCGTCGTAGATCACAACACCATCGCGGACCACACGGACCGGGTTATTGCGATTAATCTTGCCATCAGTTACATAGCACCCGGCAATAGTTCCTACACTGGATACTTTAAAGATTTCTCTTACTTCGGCATTACCGTAAAGTCGTTCACTAATTTCGGGTGAGAGCATGCCTTCCATCGCATCCTTGACCTCATCAACAGCATCGTAAATAACGCTAAAGAGTCGGATGTCAATCTCTTCCTCTTCGGCCACTTTACGCGCATTAGAAGTCGGTCGTACCTGGAAGCCGATAATAATTGCTTCTGAGGCTGAAGCAAGCAACACATCAGATTCAGTAATTGCTCCGGCTCCAGTGTGGATAACATTTACAGAAACTTCCTCGTTGCTTAGTTTCTGTAATGCTCCGGAAAGTGCTTCGATGGAACCATCGACATCAGCCTTAATAATAAGGTTGAGATCTTCAATTTCACCCAGTGCAAGACGACGCGAAAGGTCATCAAGACTCATATGCTTGGATTGACGCAGGTCTTGCTCACGCTTAATCTGCTGTCGCTGATTGGCAATCTCCTTGGCCTTCTTCTCATCATTGAGGGCAACCAGTTTATCACCGGCTTGTGGAATATCATCAAATCCGGTTAGCTGTAATGGCGTAGAAGGACCTGCCGACTCAATTCGTTCTCCATGCTCGTCTTCCATTGCCCGGACTCGACCAAAACATGGTCCGGCTACAAATGGATCGCCAACTTCAAGCGTACCATTCTGTACAAGTATGTTTGAGACAATACCTTTTCCTTTATCGACACGAGCCTCAAGGACAACTCCATCAGCATTTCGATTGGGATTAGCTTTCAACTCCATCAATTCAGCCTCAATAAGAACCTTATCTAACAGATCGGGAATTCCCTCACCTGTCATAGCTGATACCTCGGCAACCTGGTTCGTACCGCCGTATTCCTCAACAAGCACATCATGCTCAGCCAGCTGCTGCTTAATTTTATCTGGATTTGCACCGGGCTTATCCATCTTGTTAATTGCTACAATAATAGAGACACCAGCTGCTTTGGCGTGATTAATCGCCTCAATAGTTTGCGGCATCACAGCATCATCAGCTGCAACCACAAGAATAACAATATCTGTAGCCTGTGCACCACGCGAACGCATAGCCGTAAAAGCTTCGTGACCCGGCGTATCAAGAAACGTGATGGGACGCCCATCATCAGTCGTCACCTCATAAGCACCAACGTGCTGGGTAATACCTCCGGCCTCACCTTCGGCAACCTGTGATTTACGAATGTAATCAAGCAGAGAGGTTTTACCGTGATCAACGTGCCCCATTACCGTAATAATAGGAGCACGAGGTTCAAGATCCTCGGGATCATCTTCTTCCAATTCAATTTCTTCGATAGCATCATCGGCATCGACAAATTCGACTTCATAGCCATATTCTTCAGCGACAAGCTCAATTGTGCTGGCATCTAATCGCTGATTGATAGACACCATCATGCCGAGATCCATGCAGGTCGTAATCACATCATTGGCTTTTACATCCATCAGATCAGCCAAATCACTGACCGTAATAAACTCGGTAGCTTCAATAATCTGATCTTCAAGCTCTTCAAGTTCCTGCTGCAGCTGCTCTTCTTCCTCGCGTTCTTCTTTACGCTGGCGACGGCGCTTCTGACGTTTACTACCAACCGTTTCGGACGACTGCATTTTCTGCAGCGTCTCTTTCATTTTTTGTTCTACATCTTCTTCGTCAACACGTTTTCCACGCTTGCGTCGCTTTTTCTTACCCTTCTTTTTACTCTTTTTCTTCTCACGCTTGGCCGACTTGCTTTTTGAACCGTCCTCCTCTTCTTCCTGGCGATCTTTTTTGCGCTTACGCTTTTTTCGTCGCTTAGGCTTACTATCATCTATTTTAACCTTTCCGACAACCTTTGTTCCTTTTAATCGACCAGCATGACCCCGAATTACACCATGCTCCTGTTCATCATCTTTTTCGTCCTCATCCGCTTCATCAGAATCTTCCTCTTCGTCCTCATCATCTTCTTCAGATTCATCCGCTTCATCCTGCTCTTCTTCCTCAAAGTCCTGATCTTCCTCCTCTACATCTTCTTCGGAGCCCTCTTCTTCATCTTCAGTATCCTCATCTTCAGTATCTTCATCTTCGGGCTCCTCTTCTGAAGCATCCGCCTCTTCATCCGTATCTTCTTTTTCTTCTGCTTCTACTGTTTCCTGAGGTTTTTCAATTTCTTCATCAACCTGATCTTTCTCCTCGGAATCCTCTTCATCCTCAACTTTTACCTCCTCTTCTTCATCCGGCGCATCTGTTTCTTCGGACTGCTCTTCTTCTGAGGTTTCAGGTTCTTCCTCAACTTCCTCTTCAGGCTGTTCTTCATCTTTCGGTTTGATTCCCTCAATTTCTTCCTCTTCCTGAGGCTCAATTGGTAAGTCATCATCTTCAAGAGGCTCCAGATAATCCTCAACAGAAACACTTTGATTACGGCTGGCACGAATTTGATTTCGGCGATTTTCATACTCTTCTTTCGCCTTCTGGTGCTCTTTACTTTTTTCTTTATCAACACCATAAACCTCTTCCAGCGCCTCGTACATTTCGGGCGTTATCTTGGAATTTGGTTTATTGTCAACATCAAAGCCCTCATCTGATAACGAATCTACTATAGAGGTGGTAGAGACATTAAATTCAGATGCAACTTTGAATAATCTTCTTGTCTTCTTGGACATATATATTTGTTTCTGAAAAAGTACGTTCGTTATTATCTGTTACACTAATTGGGAACCTTTAGTATAAGGTAAATCAGGATTCTTGGAAATGTAAGTTCAATTATTCTTCATCCTCGAATTCATATGCAATGATATCGATGATACGCTCGGCTTCATCTTCGGTAATTTCACCTTCTGTCCGCCGAACGATTTCTTCCTCATCCAGTTCTAATACTTGTCTTGCCGTATCACAACCAATCTCGTGAAGTGTTTCAATAACTTCGGGACCAAAATCGATTTCAAATTCTCCGAGATCGATATCGTCCTCTTCTTCCACTTCGCGATAAACATCGATTTCACAATTGGTCAGTTTAGAGGCCAGTCGAATATTTACACCACCTTTACCAATAGCTTTTGAAACCTCATCAGCCGGTACCAATACCTTCGCATGTTCACCGTCATCACTTAATTCAACGCTTAACACTTTCGCCGGCTGCAGTGCTCGTTTTATAAACTCATGCTTGTCATCGGTGTAATTGATGACATCAATATTTTCGTTTTGGAGCTCGCGCACAATGGCATGAATCCGAACTCCTTTCATACCCACACATGCTCCAACAGGATCCACACGTTCATCATGCGAAACCACGGCTACTTTTGATCGATCACCGGGTTCACGGGCAATGCGTTCGAGATCAATAATTCCATCAAAAACCTCGGGGATTTCATTTTCAAACAACCGCTCCAAAAATAGCGGCGATGTTCGCGAAATAATAACCGACGGATTTCCGTGATGACGCTTAACTTCTTTTACTACAGCACGGATAGTATCTCCTTTGTGATAACGATCTTTGTAGATCTGCTCATCTTTTGGGAGAGTAAGTTCTACGCCATTATGATTCACCAACATTTCATGGTTGCGAATCTGGTAGACATCACCCAAAACAATTTCTCCGACACGGTCAGAATAATCTTCAAATACATTGTCTTTCTCAATCTCGCGAATACGTTGAGCCAATTGCTGTCGGGCCATCATGACGGCGCGCCGTCCGAAATCCCGGATGTCAAGTTCTTGCGCAAACTCATCGTAGAGTTCAAGATCGGGATCATGCTCTTGGGCTTCTTCAAGCGTAATTTCCTGCACTTCGTCCGTAAGTTCCTCTTCCGGAACAACTTCGCGAATATGGAGAATCTGTACTTCGCCGCGATCAGCGTTTAAAATAACTTCAAAAGCCTCATCAGAACCATACTTCTTGCGAATCATGGTTCGAAAAACATCTTCGAGGATAGAAAGAAGAAGATCCTTATCAATATCTTTGTCTTTGGCAATCTCAGCAAAAGATTGAATAATCTGTTTTGAAATATCGTTTGACATCAGTTAGCTCCTGTCTGCTTAAAATTATTTAAATGAAGGAATTATTTTTGTCTCTACCAGGTCGTCAAATAAAATTTTCTTCGTTGACTCATCATCCATGCCAACAACAACGTGATTATCGTCAACCTCTTTCAAGGTGCCCTCAACCTTGGTGTATTCACCGTCTTTTTTGAACTTAAACTTTGCTTTACGTCCTACATTTTTAGGATATTGACGACGATCTACCAGCGGCCGACTTAATCCCGGTGAAGAAACATTAATACGATACCTGCCAGAAAATACATCGTGTGCATCCATCAGAAAACTGAGTTCATTACTTACTTCTGCACATTCATCCATATTTACACCGCGATCTTCGGCATCTATCGACACCCAGACTTCAGGTGTATCTCCGCCTTTGATCTCAACATCAACAAGAAAGAAATCAGTTGTTGATAAAACTGACTCTGCAAGTTCTGAAATCTTATTTGTAACTTCGTTTTGCACGATTTTCTTATTTTTGGGTACAAAAAAAAGTGAGAACCTCTCGGCGCTCACTTTTAAGCAATCAAAGATACCGTTAATACGTCTAAAAAACAACTGGGCTGCCAACTCTTTTCTCTTTGTTTTTATCTATTCGAAAGCAACCACTAACTTTTTTAAACGTATTGATTAAACTTTACTATACTTACAACAACTAACAAATTACAGTAAACTTATATTGAAATGAGAACTACTTTTACGCTAATAAGCATCCTGTCATTATCCCTTCTATTCCTCAGCTGTTCGGAACAAGAAAAAACAGAAGACAGCACTCAAAATACCGGGCGCACTCTTACTTATGAAAAGTCGGTTGCCTTTTTAGATACCAATGCTGATACCCTGACAACCATCGATGTTGCAATAGCGGACAGCGACAAAGAACGGAATCAGGGCTTAATGGATGTGCGAAACCTTCCATCCGACAAAGGTATGCTGTTTATTTTTGATCAAAACCAACCCCGCAGCTTCTGGATGGCTAACACCCCCCTTTCGCTGGATATTATGTTCGTAAATGCGGACTTCGAAATTGTACGTATTCACAAAAATGCCCCGCCCTTTTCCGAAAAAAGTTTTGAGTCAGAAGCGCCGGCAAAATATGTTATAGAAACAAACGGTGGGTTTTCTATTTTACATGATATTCAAGAAGGCACAAGCATAAGCTTCTAAAAAAAACACGGAAATTTATACCGGATTCATGTACTAAATATTTAAACACGGGAGCATTTTAAGCTTTAAACGTTTCTTGCTTGTACTCATCAAGATACTCTTTCACTTTCAATACATTCTCTTTGGATCCAATAAAAATAGGAGTCCTTTCATGGAGGCTTTCAGGCTCAATTTCTAAAATTCGCCCGTTGCAGTCGATAGCCATTCCTCCCGCCTGCTCTATCACAAAGCTCAACGGATTACATTCGTACATCAGCCGCAGTTTTCCATTTGGATACTGACTACTGTTGGGATAAATAAAAATACCGCCCGTAATAAGAGTCCGGTGTACATCGGCCACCATCGATCCAATATACCGCGCCTTGTAAGGCCTACTCGTCTCGGGATCTTCAACCTGACAATATTTTACATACTGCTTGAGTCCTTCCTCCCAAGAGTGATAACTACCCTCATTTACACTGTAAATAGTACCATGATCTGGAATTTTAACATCATCATCTGATAAAATAAATTCCCCGATACTGGGATCCAGCGTAAATACCGAAACTCCCAATCCTGTTGTATATGCCATTAACGTACTTGAGCCATACAACACATAACCGGCAGCCACCTGCTGTACTCCGGATTGCAATGCATCATCCTCACTCAGCTTTTCGGTATCGGGATTTTTTCGCATATAAATGGAAAAAATACTTCCTATCGAGACATTTACATCGATATTAGAAGATCCATCCAGTGGGTCGAGATAAACTATATATTTTCCCCCGTCATTATCCAGCTCAACAATTCCGTCATTTTCTTCGGAAATAACCATACACGTAATTTCCGATCGGTTTAGCGCCGAAATAAGTTGCTTGTCGGCAAACATATCCAGCTTTTTTACCGTTTCGCCATGAATATTAGTCGATCCTTCCTCTCCCAATATATTTGTAATTCCAGCCTTGTTAACCTCTCTTGATATAATTTTCGCTGCCAAGCCAATATCGCGAAGTAGTTGAGACAGCTCTCCCGTAGCACCAGGAAATTTATTCTGTGCCTGAATAATATACTCTTCCAGGGTAATAACACGACTTTTTTTTCGGTCTACCATACCTTCCCTCTTTTGCTGATCATTATTTTAAATTTTTATGTATCACGCTCAGTTAAAAAATTCTGATATATAATTTCGGCTTTCTTTTCCAGTTCCTCAAGTGTTCCATTGTTACGGATAACATAGTCCACCCGCTCAGTAACATTTTCGAAGTTTCGCTGCTTTTTAATTCGCTGTCTTATTTCCGTCTCAGAGCTGTAATCCCGCTGTTTAACACGTTCAATTCGATGATCTTCATCAGCTAATACCAGTACAATATAGTCCAGCAAACCGGGCTCTAAATTTTCCAACAGTAAAGCAGCTTCATAAACGAAAATATCGTATCCTTGTGCTTCAGCTTCCTTCATTTTTTGGGAAGCAGCTGCAGGTAACTTCGGATGCACAATAGCATTCAGCTCTTTAACACGTCCCTTTCCAAATGCTTCATTTGCTAAATGTTTGGTATTTAATTCACCATCATCCAAAAAAGATTCTGATCCAAAACTATCAACCAACTGCTTTTTTACTTCGTCATTAGTTACCATTACTTGTTTGGCAAGCTCATCGGCATTAAGGACATAAGCTCCCAGCTCTGCCCATACATCACATACCGTGGACTTCCCACTCCCAATACCTCCCGTAACGCCTACAGTAATCATTATTCTGTTTTATCGGATGCCGAAATCGAAAGCAGATACTCGTTGATAAACTCATCGAGCTCGCCATCCATAACCGCATCAGTATTAGAAGTTTCGTAATCAGTACGATGATCTTTCACCATATTGTAGGGATGAAATACATACGAACGTATCTGTGACCCCCACTCAATATCCTTTTTCGAATCTTCGAGCTTCTGCTTGTTGCGTTCTTTTATCTGCTTTTCCAACTCGTAAATCTTCGACTTGAGCAACGTCATCGCCTTATCGCGATTCTGTTTCTGGGATCGCTCCTGCTGACATTCCGAAACTACCCGCTCCTCGGTTCCATCAGAAAGCTCTCCCTCCCATATAAGTCGAACAGCGGTTTCTGTTTTATTCACATGCTGACCGCCCGCGCCGCTGGCACGAAAGCGCTGCAGCTCAACTTTGCTCTCATCAATATCTACCTCAATGGTATCATCCACCAAGGGAGACACAAATACCGAACAGAATGAGGTATGTCGCCGCGAATTGCTATCGAAGGGAGAAATACGAACCAACCGATGGACCCCGCTTTCGGCTTTCAAAAATCCATACGCAAACTCTCCCTCAACTTGTATCGTTGCACTTTTCAGTCCGGCAACATCGCCCTGCTGATATTCCATTACGGAAATCTCGTAATCATGCTTCTTTGCCCACCGGGTATACATGCGATAGAGCATTTCGGCCCAATCCTGACTCTCAGTGCCGCCAGCTCCCGGGTTAAAGGTAAGAACGGCATCACGATGATCATCTTCACCACGAAGCATATTTCGCAGCTCAAGATCTTCAACACGTTTCTCAAGCTTTTTGACCTCCCGCTGCAACTCATCCTCTACATCTTCGCCCTCATCCAGAAACTCCTGATAGACCTTGATGCTATCACGCAGCTCATCCAGCCGGTCCCAGCTTTTGACCATACTCTTTTCGTGATCCAGTTTTTTCATAATACGACGGGCTTCGTCGGGATCATCCCAAAAGTTAGGATCCTGCGTCTTCTCTTGTAGCTCTATGATATTTACTTTTCGCTGATCATAGTCAAAGATACCCCCTGAGCGCATCCACACGCTCAAATAATTCAGCAAGATGTTCCGAATTAATCGTTGTTGTACTCACAATAATCCTTCTTTACATTCAAATTTTAAACTTTCGCTATAATTACTTTCGTCCCAGTTTGCTCAGGATATATCCTAAAGCAATACCACCTACAAAACCAATAAGTACGCCTTCTTCGGGATGAGAACGTACATAACGCCGGGCCTCGCGATAATCCCTGTTTATCTCATCTTCAATCTCATCTCGTTCTTTCTTCAGACGATCAATTAATTTTTTATAGCCTTTAATTTTTTCGCGTTTATTCTCTTCGGTTTTTGCTTCACTCTTCTCTTCCGATTTTTCCTTGTTATCAGCCATAATTTCAACTCTTTATTTTAGGTTCGCTCAAAGATACAAATTATGCATCGAATCACATTTTTAAATTATATTTTTTTACTATCTAAAATTCATAAAAAGTGATTCATCTTATTTACATATGGAAACTATAGTTTTAGATATTCCATGAAATTAATTTCCGACATTTTACAACAGTTACAGCGCCATCTCTTTGATACTATAACCTCCAGCAACCTTGTGTATAATACCTGCTGGGAGGATCCTCGGATCGATCGAGCTCTGCTAAACCTCAATTCCAAGAGCAACATACTTATGTTAACCAGTGCCGGTGATAACGCGCTGGATTATCTGCTTGATGATGTTAAGCATATACAATGTGTTGATATTAATCCTACACAAAATGCATTACTGGAACTAAAAAAAGCTTTTTTTGAAAATGAAAACTATGCTTTGTTATGGGACTTTTTTGGAGGAGGAAAGAAATCGGGAGCCGAACTCATCTACCGGCAGCAATTAAGAACATTATTACCAAAAAAGGCGCAACAATTCTGGGATCAAAACATCCACGACTTTAATCCCGATTCTAAAAATGACAGCTTCTATTTTAGCGGCACCTCCGGAAAAGTTGCTCGAACCGTCTATAACCAAATCCAACGAAAAGGATTAACCGCAGCTGTTGAAAATCTTTTATCTGCCAAAAGCTTAGAAGAACAAGCATACTACTTTCATGAAATTGAGCCACAACTCTGGAATCCTTTTTCAGAATGGCTCCTTGGACGTCACGCTACTATGACAATGCTTGGCGTTCCACCCAGTCAACGCAAGATGATTGAACAGCAATACAAAGATGGACTACTGGAATTTATTCGCCAATCTTTGCAAAAGGTATTCACAGAACTGCCTATGACTGATAATTACTTTTGGCATGTTTATCTTACGGGACACTATTCCTCTGACTGCTGCCCTAACTATCTGCTTGAGAAACACTTTCAGACTTTACGAGAGCGTATCCACAGGATAGAAACACAAACTTTCTCACTGTTGCAGGCCTTGCAAAAAAGTAACAAAACCTACTCTCATTTTGTGTTGTTGGACCATCAGGACTGGATGGCATTTACACAACCAGATCAACTTGCTAACCAATGGAGGCAAATATTGGATCACGCCCAAAGTGGTGCACGCATTTTATTTCGATCAGCCATGCCGGAACCCGACTTCTTACCGGGCTTTGTTTTTGATAACATCAGTTTTCACCCAGAATTAACAGAACCATTACACAGAATTGACCGCGTTGGAACCTACGAATCTACATATCTTGCCACCGTGTTATGAGTAATATCTCTGAGATCTCTGTTGCAGAAAAACACACAAAGAATGTTACCAAATATTATCGGTTCCATTCCCGGATATATGATGCTACCCGATGGAGTTTCTTATTCGGGAGAACAGCTCTAATCGAACAAATTCCTGCTTTGCCGGTCAACCCACGTATTTTAGAAGTGGGATGCGGAACGGGCAAAAATCTTATTCACTTAAAACAGCGGTTTCCGGATGCGCAAATTACCGGCGTTGACCTCTCCCCTGATATGCTCGAAAAAGCTCGGGAGAACATTGCAGATTCTTCTATCACCCTAAAAAGAATGCGCTATGGCTCCGCCAATCTGAATAAAAAACCCTACGACCTCATTTTGCTCTCCTACTCGCTGACCATGATGAGAGCCAAATATCCACAGATATTAAAACAGCTAAAAAATGATCTTAACGCGAATGGATTTCTTGCCGTGGTCGATTTCCATACTTCTCCCTTTTCTTGGTTCAGAAAATGGATGGAAATAAATCATGTGGATTTTTCAGGAGATTTGTATCCCCATTTAAAAGAAAACTTTACCTCAATACAAACAAATTTTCACAACGCTTATCTCGGGCTTTGGGACTATTTCCTGTTTGTAGGGAAACAAAATTAAGTGCTATTTAAGAATGAGTTCATCTGCAGCTTTTCTTATCTTAGTTTGCTATGAAAAAAATTGAACAACAGATTGCGCAAATAAAAGAAGAGCTGGATAATTCCCCCAACGACGGAGACCTGCTCAACGAATTAGGCATTGGATATCATATGCTTGGGGAATATGATCAGGCCATCGACTATTACCAACAAGCACTTAATCAAAATCCCAAAGCTGTCAAGATCCATTTTAACCTTGCCAATACCTTTTATGAAAAAAAGGATATTGAAAAGGCCATCAATCACTATTTAAACGCACTGGATATTAAGCCTGATTACGTACCGGCACTAAATAATCTGGCTGATATCTATGAGCTGGCGAATGAAGATGAAAAAGCCCGGGAATTGTTTGAACACATCACCGAGATAAATCCCGAAGATCCTATGGGGTATTTCAACTTGGGTAACCATCATCTGCGAAACAATGATAGCTTGGAAGCGGGACGATGCTACAAAAAAGCAATAGAGCTGGATCCCGAATTTCACGAAGCCTATAACAATATTGGCTTTCTGCTGAAACACCTGGAGCAATACGAAGAGGCTATTTCCTATTTTGAACAATGCCTGGAAATTGAACCCGATTATGAGCCGGCAAAAAAGGATTTGGAAGCCTGTAAAAAAGCATTACAAAACTCCTGAGCTGGAACATTTGAGCTTATTCAAATTATAATAGTAACGTTATTTTGAACTAACTCAGGAGTTTTTATGAAAAACGTTACTAAATTATTCTCGATTTGTTTTGCAATATTCTTAATTACCACAACTGCTTTTGCTCAAAACAAACCTACTGACAGTAATTTTGGGCTAACAGCTTCTTTGCAGGGAAATCAAACCAATCTGCAGGTCCCCATCTGGTTAAACGACAATGTTACCATCGCACCTGTTTTTGGAGTCAATTATCAGCAAGATAATTTCACTTCTATCAACCTGGGTGTTGCACCTCGCTTTTATCAGGATATGGGATCTAATTTCGCCACGTATCTTGGGGCGCGCGGCGTTCTACAGCGCACTTCGCCCGAAATTGGTCCCGAAGACAGCGATTTTCTGCTTGGTGCAACCGGCGGTGGGGAATACTTCCTCGGTAATCATTTTAGTCTTGGAGTAGAAGCACAACTCAATTTTCTGATTAACGATAACGGCGGTGACCGCCTGTCTACAGCAGCAGCCGTAATGGGTACGTATTATTTTTAGCTTCAATCCTGTTTAATACAATAAAACCGTTCCTCAATGGGGAGCAGCTTTATTTATCACGAAAAAAAATTCTTAGAATTCGGTATTTTCCTGGAGTTTATTTCTCTCTTCTATAGGTTACGATAACATTGCAACTTTGCTTGTTTGTTATTTAGTTGGTGGAAATCATTTACATTCAAACTTATCCATATAATGAAGAAACCAGCTGTTACTTTTTTTGGGATTATCATTGCCCTGTTAACCCTCACCCCAGTTGCGGGTGTTTTTGCCCAAGATGATGGCACACGGCTTCTTCGGGAGCCCACCATCAGCGAAGAATATATTGTGTTCGTTTATGCCAATGATCTCTGGATTACTGACCGCAACGGTGGTGATGCCCATAGGCTAACCAGTGGCGATGGCGGCGAAACGAATCCCCATTTTTCACCTGATGGAACAAAAGTTGCTTTTACAGCCCAATATGACGGAAATACCGATGTTTATGTGGTATCTGTGGAAGGCGATCAACCAAAACGCCTTACCTGGCACCCCAGCAACGATCAGGTAACCGGCTGGTCACCCGATGGTCAAAAGGTACTTTTTGTATCGGGACGAAAAGGCGTTCCTACCAAATCATCAACCTTTTATACTATCAATGTAGATGGTGGATTCCCACAGAAGCATAAGATTCCACGTGCGGCTACGGGCGAAATTTCCAGTGATAACTCCTACATTGCCTATCAGCCGGTTTCTTTTTGGGATCCCGAATGGCGTAACTATCGCGGCGGACAGGCAAAGCCAATATGGATAGTTGATCTCAAAACCAATGAACTTCAAACCACACCCCGTGCCAACCGCGAACGTCATATCGATCCCGTATGGATGGATGGTATCGTATATTTCCTCTCAGAGCGCGATTATACCATGAATATCTGGTCATATAATCCCAAAACAGGCGAAAGCGAACAGCAGACTTTCCACTCACAATTCGATGTTAAAAGTCTCGATTCCGGTGATAATACGATCGTTTATGAACAGGGAGGATATATTTATGAACTGGATCCATCTACCGGGGATCACCAACAAATTACCATAAATGTGCAGGGTGACATGACGCAAGCCCGGCCGCGCTGGGTCGATGCCTCACCAACCTCGCTCGATAATGCCACTCTTTCGCCTACCGGCCAGCGTGCCCTGTTCCAATATCGTGGCGAAATCATTACCGTTCCTAAAGAAGAAGGCACGTGGCGTAATCTCAGTAATACCTCTGGTGTGGCCGACCGCTATCCTATATGGTCGCCTGATGGACAGAAAATTGCATGGTTTTCGGACGAAAGTGGCGAATATCAGCTACATATTGCCGACCAAAAAGGACTCGAAGATCCACAGAAAATTAAATTACCGGAACCAACCTTCTTCTTTAAACCGGCCTGGTCGCCCGATGGTCAATATATTGCTTATACCGACACTCATTACCGGCTCTGGTACATAGACGTAGAATCCGGCGAAGCCACCCACGTAGATACGGACGGATATGCCCATCCCGAGCGTACACTCAACCCCAAATGGTCACCTGACGGCCAATGGATAGCCTATGCTAAACGACTTTCGAGTCACTATCGTGTAATTAAAGTGCACAATATACAAACCGATGAAAGTTACCAACTTACTGACGGCATGGCCGATGCAGTCGATCCGGTTTGGGATAAAAACGGCAATTACCTCTACTTTTTGGCAAGTACCGATTTTGGGCTCAATACCGGCTGGCTGGATATGAGTTCCTATGATATGTCTACCACCTACGGACTTTATCTGGTGTTGCTTAATAAGGATACCCCTTCCCCCTTCTTGCCCGAAAGTGATGAAGAGCCTGCTGAAAATGGAAATAACAACGAAAAAGAGCAGCCAGAAAAATCATCTGACGTGCCAGACGTAACAATCGATCCCGAAGGCATTCAAGATCGCATAGTAGCTGCGGATATCCCCGAAGCTGATTACGCCGGCCTCATTGCCGGGCCCGAGAATCATGTGTTTTATCAGCAAGAAGGTAACCTACACCGATACAACGTGCAGGAAGAAAAATCTGAAGAATTTATATCTTCTATCCAAGAGGCTACCACCTCGCATAATCGAAAAAATCTTTTATATCGCAGTAGCGAAACCTGGGGCATCGTACCTACAGTAGGCGGACCGCAAAAACCAGGCGACGGACAAATTGATGTCAGTGATGTTCAGGTCCGCGTTAATCCATTGGACGAATGGGCCCAAATTTTTCGCGAGGGATGGCGATTCCAGCGCGACTTTTTATACGTGGATAACGAACATGGTGCCCCCTGGCAAAAAATCTATGAGTGGTATAAACCCTGGGTTGATCACATTCGGCATCGCTCGGATATGAGCTACCTTATTGATATTCTGGGCGGTGAAATATCGGTTGGCCACTCGTATACTTACGGCGGTGACTATCCTGATCTTGATCAAGTTTCCATTGGGTTACTCGGTGCCGACCTCGAAGAACATGATGGACGGTATCGTATCAAGAAAATTTACAGCGATGAGAGCTGGAACCCCAGCTTACATGCTCCTCTTGCTCAACCCGGAATCGATGTCGAAGAAGGCGACTATATTCTCGCTGTAAATGGCCGTGAACTGCAGGCCCCAACCAATCCTTTTCGACTGTTCGAAGAAACGGCAGAACGTAACACGATTTTGACCGTAAGCAGTTCTCCCACCATGGACGAGACCCAAAATATATCGGTAAAACCAGTCTCTGACGAAGGCGACCTGCGTCTACGTAACTGGATAGAAACTAACCGCCAAAAAGTTGATGCAATGTCTGATGGCAGACTTGCCTATGTCTGGCTTCCGAACACCGGACAGGGAGGTTATGAAGCCTTTAACCGCTACTATTTTGCGCAGCAAGATAAAGACGGCGTGGTTATTGACGAACGAAATAACGGAGGCGGATCAGCAGCAGACTACATGATCGACGTCATGGATCGTGAGTTACTGGGATATTTTAACAGCAAAGCAGGTGATAAATATCCTCCCTTTACAACTCCGATGGCTGGCCTGTGGGGACCCAAAGTAATGGTTATCAATGAGCGTGCTGGGTCAGGAGGCGATCTGTTGCCATATATGTTCCGTGAAAAAGAAATCGGCCCTCTTATTGGAACGCGCACCTGGGGCGGCTTGGTTGGTACATGGGATACTCCCCCATTTATAGACGGTGGAGGTATGATTGCCCCCCGCGGCGGATTTTTCAATACTGAGGGGGAGTGGGATGTTGAGGACGAAGGCGTTAGCCCCGATATTCAGGTTATGCAAAAACCCAGTGCCGTGATAAATGGAGAAGATCCCCAACTGGAGCGTTCGGTTGATGAAGCCTTAAAATTGCTTGAAAAACACAATATCGAACTCAAAGAAGAGCCGCAACCACCCAATAAATGGAAACGAGCAGACAAAACTAAGGGATGGAACTAAATCATTCTTAACCTCAAAAAAGCCCTGCTGTTAATACCGGGCTTTTCTATTGAAATATATTATTCCTCAAATCACTAAACTCAATAAGCATTAGCACCTGTAATTTCCTACCTTTACACTTCATTATTTTGAAGCAAATTATTTAACTATGGAATTTTTTAGTCGAAAACTTATTAAACCTCAAGATTTAAACGCCCATGGCACACTGTTCGGCGGGTCGGTACTAAGTTGGGTTGATGAAGAATCAGCAATATTTGTTACCTGTCAGCTCGATAAAGGAAATATTGTCACCAAATATATGTCCGAGATTGATTTCGTAAGCTCGGCAGGGCTCGGTGATATTATCGAAATTGGAATGGAAACAGTTAAGTTCGGCAGGAGCTCAATAACAGTCCGATGTGAAGTACGCCATAAATTTACCAAAGAAACCATTATCAAGATCGATAAAATTGTATTTGTACATCTTGTAGATGGCAAACCGGCGCCCCATGGAGTCAACGAAGCTCAAAACGAATAACTTAGATATTCACCAATATGAGAAAGGTAATAATATTTGAGCTTATCCATTTTCATTTTGTTAATTTTTAGTCCATTATTTACACACAGTGCTTAAATATGTCCGCTAAAGCAATATCATCTAAGACAGGAGATTCTACATGAATTATCAGTTTATCGATCCCGATAAAATTTCCAATATGCTTTTCAAAGACTCAGAATATGTCGTCGAGTTTTGTGAAGCGGGAGTTACTTCTTTTGATGAGTTTATTGAGAACTATCGAATACATCTATTAGACAGGAATATGGCGGACCTCCGAAAAGCGGGTCACAAAATTAAGCCCGGTGCCCAAATGATGGGAGCCGATGAGGTCGTAGATGAATATGAGCACGCTAAAAGCCTGCTCAACGACAATGCCGACGATGAAGAACTGGAAAAATCAGTTGATAAAATGAGTAACATCTGTGCGACTATTAAGAAGGAACTAACACACCTTGCCAATTCACTGAATTGACATTTGTTGCCAAATAGTATCTATATTTCGGGCAGAACATTAGAAATTTAAAACCCAAACCTAAGAGATAGTGAGTATTTTAGTCACCGGCGGTGCCGGATTTATTGGCAGCCATACGGTTGTAGAACTGTTAGAAAATAACGAAGACGTCATCGTTGTTGATAATCTTAGCAATAGTAAGAAAGAAGCTCTTAACCGTGTAGAGGAAATTACCGGCAAATCATTAACCTTTTACAAAACTGATCTTCTTGATAAAGAAGGTTTAGACGATATTTTTAGCAACCATAAGATCGATTCGGTTATTCATTTTGCCGGTTATAAAGCCGTGGGAGAATCGGTAGAAAAACCGCTGATGTACTATCATAACAATATCACCGGCACTATTTATCTCTGTGAGGTAATGAAAGAGCACAAAGTTACCAACATCGTGTTTAGCTCTTCATCAACTGTTTACGGTGATCCCCATGAAGTACCCGTGAAAGAAGACTTTCCCGTTTCGGCTACCAATCCATACGGACGCACAAAACTTTTTATTGAGGAAATTCTTCGCGACCTTCATACTGCCAATAACAGTTGGAATGTAGCACTGCTAAGGTACTTTAATCCTGTAGGGGCACATCCCAGCGGTAAAATCGGAGAAGATCCCAACGATATCCCCAATAATCTAATGCCTTATATAACACAGGTTGCTGTGGGAAAACTCGAAAAGCTTTCTGTTTTCGGGGATGATTATCCCACGCCCGATGGCACCGGTGTTCGCGATTATATACATGTTGTAGATCTGGCGAAAGGTCACCTTAGCGCCCTTAAAAAGCTTGAAGAAAACCCAGGTGTAGTAACCTATAATCTTGGTACCGGAACCGGCTACAGCGTGTTAGATGTCGTAAAAGCGTTTGAAAAAGCTTCAGGAAAAGAAATCCCCTACGAAATTACCGATCGGCGGGCTGGCGATATTGCTATCAATTTTGCAGACCCATCGAAAGCCGAACAAGAACTGGGATGGAAAGCTGAGTACGACTTGGTAGATATGTGCCGTGACTCGTGGCGCTGGCAATCACAAAATCCCGATGGATACTAATCCATTACGAATCAAAATCCCTTTTTACGGCCAGAAAGATAATGTGATAATCCACGGAAATCTTTCCTTCTGTTGAAGAGTCCCAGTGATCAATAAGAAGTGACATCTCTTTTGATGTTAGCTGTCGCCCCTGTTTAAGAGTATCCATGCCGAGGTTTTTAAGTTCATCAAAAAAATCCTTAGCACTTTCATATTCTCGCGTGATGGTGTCCTCATAGTAATCAACCTGCGCAGGACCAACAGACATTTTGATAACCATCTCTTCGACATCGGGCAACTCGTTGGCTGTGAACGGCAGCCCCAACTCCTCACAATATTTTCTCCATTTTGAGAAGCTCTCATTCCCGGGAAAGGAAGCCAATAACAACCCGCCTGGTTTTGTAATTTGCAACCACTTTGCCAGCGTTTGTGCCGGGTGATCAAACCAGTGTGCCGTAAATCCACTCACCGTCATAGCATAGTGCGGATCGTCAAATTCGGGCACCTGCTCTGCATCCGATACCTTAAACGATAGATTATCATGATCGGCAAATTTACTGCTACAAAACTCAATCATTCCCTCCGAAAGATCAGTAACTTCAATTTCTCTATCGGGATACAAATCAATCACTCCCTTTGTCACGAATCCTGTTCCAGCCCCCAATTCAATAATTGGTCCTGAAGGAATAATATCTCTCCACGGCTGCAGCGAGGCAATAAGTCGATCTGCCACCTCCTTTTGTACGGATGCATGTTCATCGTAATGCGAAGCGGCTTTGCTAAAAGAATCAGCTATTGCTCGTTTAACATCATTATTAGTTGCTGTCTGCTGGTCATCCATATACAAATTCTATCAACAAAAAGTCTTATTCCTGCGATGCTATATTGTCTTGATCTTGCTGCCAAGTCGAATCACTCTTAAAAGTACGAATCATAGCCCTGAACTGTCGTACAAAGCGACGCTTATCGTACTTAGGAGCAAATTGAGCGAACTCCATCATAAACAAACGCTGCGACTCCTCATCATATACCGTTAAATTAACAAACGGGCCCGCCATGGCATCATTTGTCATCGTCCAAACGCCCAGGGTCTCAAACGCTAAATCATCATTATATATAAACTGTTCTGTTTCATGTGGACGGTTATACGCAGTTGTTACATACGATTCCTCGCGTGAACCGCGAATCCACTGTTCATTGAGAGAATCTCTTTTGGTATTAATCCAGTCTTCATCAATATGATTAGCATTATCCATTTCTCTCCACCACATCCAAAACCAGCGATCGTTTTGAGGTAACGGACGTCGCATCGTCATGAAATGCTGTCGAACCCCATTATCAGAATACGTAGTATCGATGTTTTTAATCCAATCGTGTTGAATGCGCATCCGCCATCCTTCATGCTCCCACAAGCTGTCCGCAAGAGCAACTTGCTCACCGCGATCATAAATCTCCCGGGTGTAGCGCTGTATTTCTTTTTCAATTAAATTATCCGTTAACGTTTCTTGGGAATTTCGAATTTGCTGAGCAAGCGTTGAATCCGACTGCCCGGATAAAAGCATGAGCCACTGGTCCCGATACCAGTGATTCTTCAACGGAAAGGCAAATGACTCACCTTCTCGCACTTGACGTTCAATTTCATCGCTCAGCAAAGCACGTATTAAATCTGCAGTATTAGTGCTGTCGGAGATAGGCGCCGCTACAATAATATTTTTATATCGCTTAAGCTGTTCCAGTTGTTGATTGGTATTAAAATCCTGAAAACGAAGATCAAAACGAGGCGGCTTTCCGGGAATCGTCTGAATCCATCCGCCAAATGTTTCGCGCAAAGCCTCAGCCGTCTCACTTTCAAACTTTGTTGAATCCATTACCACAACAACTTCACCAAAACTTCCGCGAGCTTTTTGTCTATAATCGCCCTCACAGCCCACCCAAACGGCCACGAGGAGGAAAAGTACTGATAGTTTTAATACTGATTTCATAGCCTTAATAATGACATTAAAATTTTACTCTTTACCATACTTCAACCTTCTAACAAATGCAAACACCTCATCCTTCCATCCCTCTTCCGGATAATGCTCCCGGATGGTATCAATTAATGCACTTCCTACAATAAAGCCATCCATATCAGCGGCTATGCGCTGAGCATCTTCGTGGGATTTGATGCCGAATCCAACCATTTTAGGGTTTTTAGTCACATTCTGCTTCACGCGATCAATAAATCGCTGGACGGACTTCGCCACTTCATTACCCTCTCGGACTCCTGTAACCCCCGTAACCGACACGCAGTATACAAACCCCTGTGATTGCTCATCAATTTTGCGCATACGCTCATCAGAAGTATTCGGAGCCACCAGGTAAATAATAGGCAACTCATTTTTAACAGCTTCCTCTTTCAAAATACCCGACTCTTCAATGGGAATATCCGGAATAATTAATCCATCAACACCGGCTTCAGCCGCATCTTCGCAAAAAGCTTCCACACCATACCGTAACACCGGGTTGATATACCCCATCAAAATAATGGGAATCTGAGACTTCTCCCGCACTTGCTCTACAATATGCAAAATTTTCTTCATCGTGATTCCCTGCTCAATCGCCACGTTGCTGGAGTATTGAATGGTAGGGCCATCCGCCAGGGGATCGCTAAATGGCATCCCCAGTTCGACCAAGTCCACGCCGTTCTCCTCAAATCCCAGTATGAGATCAACAGTTGCTTGTGGATCTGGATAACCCGCCGTTAAAAAAAGGCTCATAATTTTTTCCGAGTCATCGTGACGTTCAAAAAGTTGTGCTATTCTGTTTTCTGTCTGAATCATTAAGAATCTAAGTTTACAGATCCCAACCCCGAAAACTATCGGAACAGGATTATATGTTGCAATGAAAGTTATTAATTAGTGCTAATCCGTTAAATCCACTTTATCAGTGTTCTATATGCTTCGAAATGGTACCCATATCTTTATCGCCGCGACCGGAACAATTCAACACTACAATTTCATCTTTGGAGGTCTTGGGCATCAGCTCATCCAGATACGCTATTGCATGAGCCGTTTCCAATGCCGGTATAATGCCTTCCGTTTCGGAAAGTAATTTCACTCCTTCCATGGCCTGATTATCCGTAATGGCTTTATAATTAACCCGTTTTGTTTTGTATAGATACGAATGCTCGGGACCAATGCCCGGGTAATCAAGTCCGGCTGAAATCGAATGCGCCAGCTGAATTTGCCCCTCCGAATTATGTAGTAAATAGCTCATCGATCCATGCAGTACTCCGGGTTGACCGATGGTCAATGTTGCTGCTGTCTCATCAGTATCAGCCCCTAACCCAGCAGCTTCAAGTCCATACATTTGCACCGATTCATCTTCGATAAAGGGATAGAAAATACCTATTGCATTCGACCCACCGCCCACACAAGCAAGTAAATAATCGGGCGTTTCTCGCCCCTCGGCTTCTGCCAATTGGCTGCGAGTTTCATCCCCAATTACCCGGTGGAAGTTGCGTACCATCTTGGGATACGGATGCGGTCCAACAACTGATCCGATGATGTAAAATGTATCCTCCACGTTTGTTACCCAATCGCGAATTGCTTCGTTGGTAGCATCCTTTAGCGTCTGCGAGCCACTGGTAACAGGACGTACTTCTGTTCCCAGTAATCGCATTCGTTCGACATTCAATTTCTGGCGCTCCATATCTTCAGCGCCCATATACACAATACAATCAACGCCAAATTTAGCGCAGGCCGTTGCCGTCGCCACGCCATGTTGACCAGCACCAGTCTCCGCAATAATACGATCTTTACCCATGCGTTGGGCCAACAAAATCTGTCCGATAGCATTATTTATTTTATGGGCTCCGGTATGACACAGATCTTCGCGCTTTAAATAAATTTTTGCTTTCCCATAGTGATCGGTCAGGCGGTTGGCATAGGTCAGCTTCGTCGGACGTCCCACATATTCATTTAGCAGCTCTCGGTATTCCTTTTGAAAAGAATCGTCATTCCAAGCATCTTCATATGCCTCTTCTAATTCCTCCAATACGGGAATCAAAATTTCCGGGACAAATTTGCCTCCAAAATCACCGTAATATCCTTCCTTAGTTGGTAAATCGTACTTCATTATTTATGATCTTAATTTAAATATCATCCTGAACTTGTTTCAGGATCTATGAGAATCATTTATTTTTAGATGCTGAAATAAATTCAGCATGACACGTGCTTTTAAACTCTAATTTTTACTTAATAACCATCCGCCAAAACTTTGGCGTAGGCAGACTCATTACTCACTACTACAATTCCCCTACCTCCTGCTTCTCCCAGATATCGCGCATCTCCTCCATAAACGCATCAACCTTGTCGAAATCTTTCACTCCGGGTTCAGCTTCTAATCCGCTCGAAACGTCCACCGCATACGGATGAACCTTTCTACATGCCTCACGAATATTATCCGGATTCAGTCCTCCCGCCAAGAAATATGGCATACCCTGAGAAACTTCATCCAAAATAGACCAGTCAAATATCTGTCCCGTGCCGCCCCATTTGCCATCCACTTTTGTATCAAAAAGCAAGTATTCAACGTGATCTAAAAACGGGTCAATACGTTCATTTAGATCAGAGGCTGTATCTTTCTCCTCAACGTGTATAGCTTTGATCACCGGCTTATCAATCAGCGAACAGTAATCAGAATTTTCGTTGCCGTGTAGCTGTACAAAATCAATCCCCGTCTGACGTGCAATCATATTGACATCATCCAACGGCTGATTCACAAAAACGCCCACACATTTGGGCCCGTGCAACCAGTTAATCATTGCACCGGCCTTTGCAGGTGTAACGTGGCGGGGACTATCTTCATAAAATACAAATCCCATATAATGCGCCAGTGCTCCCGAAACAAAGCGGGCATCTTCCAGCGAAGTGATTCCACAAATTTTTACTTTTGTTCGTTCTTCCGGATCTGCAAACATTTACTCTTCAGCTTCTTTAGTAATTAAATTTTTCAATTTCGATTTCATCTCCTTCACCGCCTTCCCGGGATCGGACTGACGCATAAAATATTCTCCAATTAATGCAGCATCGATATCCTCATCATAAAGCAACTGTAAATCTTCCGGTTTTCCGAGTCCGCTTTCGGATACCAGTACCGTATCCTCAGGGGCCTTATGCAGCAACTCAATCCCCCGATGCAAGTCAACCTCAAACGACCGCAAATCACGATTATTAACCCCCAAAATATCAACATGTTCAAAGTTAACATATTCGATATCGTCTTCCGAATAACATTCAACCAATGCTTGTAAGCCAAACTCTTTAGTGGCGTGTAAAAGTTCATCAAGCTGACTCCCCTCCGTAATAGTCGCAATTAATAACACCGCATCCGCGCCATAAGCCTTAGCTTCTTTCACTTGATAAGGATCAACAATAAAGTCTTTGCGCAGCAATGGTATAGAAACTTCCTTAGAAACAGTTTCTAAATAATCAAGACTCCCTTTAAACGCAGGTTCATCGGTTAATACAGAAATAGCAGAAGCACCTCCCTCCTGATACTGGTCAGCTATTTTTTGCGGATCAAAATCGGGACGAATGAGTCCTTTCGAAGGAGATGCTTTTTTGATTTCAGCAATAATAGCCACATCATTTTCAAGCTGCAACGCATCGGCAAAATCTCGTGGAGCCTGTTCAAAAAGCTCCATATCTCCCAAATCATTAAAGCTTACCTTACCCTTCCGCTTTTTAAGGTCAATTTTTGTCTGTTCAACTATTTCATCTAAAATATTGGCCATAATTTACCCTATCTCGCAACATCATTTGAGGCTTCAATATATTTGTGCAATGCTTCTTTCGCTTTGCCGGATCGCAGACTTTCTACCGCAAGTTTACGTGCTTCGGTCAGATTATCCACTTTACCCGAGGCGTGAATTCCAAAAGTGGCATTCAGCAGAATAATATTCCGCTGGGGATCAGTGGCTTTATTATCCAGAATAGAACGAATGATATTCGCATTGTATTTAGCATCTCCGCCCTGTAAGAATTCTAACTCCGTCCACTCAAAATCCAGTGAACGTGGGTCAAAGGTCGTCGACTCTTTTACCATATTGTGATTAAGTTCGTAAATCTCCGATTGCGCAGCCAAACTTACCTCATCCAACCCATCATGGGCATTTACCGTATAGGCGAACTCTGTCTCCAGATTTGCGAGGATATGGGCAATTTCTCGGGCCACTTCCCTGCTATAGGCACCGATCATTTGACGCTTTACCCCGGCTGGATTCATCAACGGTCCAAGAATATTGAAAAAGGTTCGAATACCCATCGTGCGACGTGCCGACATCACATGCTTCATGGCAGGATGGAAATTGGGAGCAAACATAAATACAAGTCCCGCCTCTTCAAATACCTGCTCTACTTCCTCTTTGTTCAAATCAATAACAGCACCGAGTTCTTCCAACACATCAGCGCTTCCACTTTTACTTGATACACTTCGATTCCCGTGTTTAAGCACTGGCACTCCAGCACCGGCCACTACAAACATTGAGGCGGTGGAAATATTAAACGTCCCCGAACTGTCTCCACCGGTCCCACAAAGGTCGACTGCTCTATCTACATTCACCTCTGGCTTTATGGCTGCTTCCCGCATTACGCGAACAAAAGCGGTGAGCTCTTGTGTGGTTTCCCCTTTAGTTCGCATGGCAGTTAAAAAAGCGGCAATCTGTTCATCCGGGACCTCTCCGGTTATGATTCTTTGCAACGCACTTTTCGCCTCATTAGCATCAAGATCTTCTTTTCGAACAACCTTATCTAAAATTGAACTAAACGCTATAACTTTATGCATTTCAATTATTTAAATACTTCAATTAAAATTTTTTTGTGACGGTATGTACATTATTCTAATGTGAAATTATTCAGCAATTTTATACTCCAGCTCCAACCAGTTTTTTACAATATTTGGACCCTCTTTCGTAAGGATACTTTCCGGATGAAACTGGATTCCTTCAAGCGGATATTCACGATGTCGCAATCCCATAATCACTTCATCATCACTTCGCGCTGAGATCTCTAATTCATCAGGTATATGATTGGGATCCAATACCAATGAATGATATCGAGTAGCTGTAAAATTATCCGAGATATTTCGAAATACTGTTTTTCCATCGTGCTTAATAGCAGACGTCTTTCCGTGCATCAATTTCGGAGCGTGAGTTACTTTCCCCCCAAACACTTCACCAATGGCCTGATGGCCAAGACAAACCCCCAAAATCGGCTTCTCATGCCCCAACTCTTTGATAAGCGACTCGGTGATCCCTGCATCAGCAGGTCGGCCGGGACCGGGCGAAATAAGTATCCTGTCGGGATTCAGCTCTTTCACTTCCTCCACAGTGAGATCATCATTACGGATCACCTTGTAGTCATCCGTATACTCCGCCACGATATGCACCAGGTTGTAAGTAAAAGAGTCGTAATTGTCGATAATTAAGATCATTTTGATGTTTGTTTAGCTCAATATCATCCTAAAGATTGTTTCAGATTTTTTAAGACAACATGCAGATGATGTCATCCCCCTTAATCCCCCTTCAAAGGGGGACAAGTCAATTTATAAAATCATACGTTTTAAACAGCCCCGTGACCTCGCGGACAGGTTCCATTACCTCTTCTGCCCTTTCACGGGCTTTTTTCCCTCCTTCTTTGAGAATGTCACGAACCGTATCCAGATCCTGTTCCAGTTCTTTACGCTTAGCTCGCGCTTCTGCAAAATACTCTTCGATCATACCCAACAATTCTTTCTTGGCATGACCATAGCCGTATCCCCCAGCCCGATACTTCTCGGCGATTTCATTTTGTTTCTCCTCATCCGCAAAAAGCTTAATCAATGCAAACACATTACAGCTTTCTGGGTCTTTGGGTTCATCCAGCGGCGTTGAATCTGTCTGTATTGACATCACTTTTTTCTTTAGCTCTTTTCCCTCATCAAAAATGCCAATCGTATTGCCATAAGACTTGCTCATCTTCTGTCCATCAATTCCAGGCACTACGGCCACTGATTCCAAAATATGTGGTTCGGGTAGCTTCAAATAATCATCCCCATAATTGTGGTTAAATTTCCCGGCTAAATCACGACAAATTTCTATATTTTGCTTTTGATCTTGACCCACAGGCACCAAATCTGCATTGTACATCAATATATCGGCTGCCTGTAAGATCGGGTAAGTAAACAAACCTATATTCGGTTTCAGTCCCTGCGCAACCTTATCTTTATAAGCCACGCCTTTTTCCATCAGGCTAACGGGACAAAAGGTACCTAAAATCCATGCAAGCTCAGCGTGCTGAGGCACATCGCTCTGGGCAAAAAAAGTCGCTTTATTGGGATCTAATCCCAATGCCAGGTAATCAAGTGCTACATCTATGGTATTTTGATAAATTTCTTCACCGTCATTAATAGATGTCAATGAGTGATAGTTCGCAATAAAATAAAAGGCATTGCCTTCTTCCTGCATCTCGATATGTTGACGCAGTGCTCCAAAGTAGTTACCTAAATGAAGTTTCCCTGACGATTGTATGCCTGATAATATTGTTTTCATTGGTACCTAATTTTTCTGATTTAATCTGTTTGTACTTTATACTAATCATACTAAAATCAATCTCCCTAAATCCCTCTTCTCCAAGAGGGACTTTTTTCTTTGAAGAAATAACTAATTTGATCCATGAGTTCCTCCTTGGAGAAGGAGGTCAGGAGGATTGACAATATTTTTTAATTAAAATAAAATTCTAATTTCTTAACCGTTCGTCGTTTCATTTCGTAAAATAATTTTCAATCTGTTATCGACAAGGCCACACTGAGTGCCTCCACCAGCGCATCGGCCTTGTTTTGCGTTTCTACATATTCTTTCTCGGGATCGCTATCAGCCACAATTCCAGCACCCGCCTGAATATACACTTTTGAATCGGTAACAAGCATCGTTCGAATTACAATACACGTATCCATATTGCCAGAAAAATCAAAATAACCAACAGCTCCTGCATAAGGTCCACGCTTAGTCGGTTCCAGCTCATCAATTATTTCCATGGCCCGAATTTTAGGTGCCCCACTGACCGTCCCTGCCGGAAAACAATGTTTTAGAGCATCCACTGCTGTTTTGTTATCGGTCAATTCACCTTTTACATCCGATACTATATGCATCACGTGTGAATAGCGCTCGATCACCTGTTCACGTACCAGTTTGACTGTAGCTGGCTTACACACGCGAGACAAATCATTGCGTCCCAAATCGACCAGCATAACATGCTCGGCAATTTCCTTGGGATCATTTTTAAGATCTTGCTCAAGTTCCAAATCCTCCTTGGGTGTTTTTCCACGGGGACGTGTCCCTGCAATAGGCAACAGCTGGGCAGTCTCGTCCTGCACACGGACTAAAACCTCCGGCGATGAACCAACCAAACCAAAATCATCAAAATCCAGAAAGAACAGATACGGGGACGGATTCACCATTCGCAACGCACGATACAACATAAAGCGATCTCCACTGAAATCCGTTTCAAATCGTTGCGACAGCACCACCTGAAAAATATCACCTTCATAAATATACTCCTTGGCCTTTTCAACCATCTGCTCGAACTCAGGCTTCTCAATATTGCTCGTAAGATTATCCGGATTAATGGAGAACGAATCCGTTGAGCGCTCGGGCTGATAAACGAGTTCCTCCATATCATCAAGTGATTGTTGTGCCTCTTCAAATAAAACTTCCGCAGATTCTTCGGTTTCATCATCAACAAGCACTGTTTTAATGATGATCACCTGTTGCTTCACGTGATCAAAGGCATAGACTTGGTCATAAAATGCCCAGATAGCTTCAGGAATATTCAGGTCGTCTTCCGGGACATCGCCCAACTCCTCTACTTCGCGAACCGTATCATAAGAAGAAAATCCAACGGCTCCACCGGTTAATCGTGGCAGGTCGGGAATTTCCGGCTCGCTGTGCCGGGTCGTTAGTTCTTTGAGTGCTTCAAAATACGGCTTATTAAGGACCTCTGTGCTATCAGCTCGCTGTAAAGTTACCTGTTCTCCATTATACTGCAAAACCTGATAGGGATTACGTCCCAAAAAAGAATACCGTGCAACCTGTTCCCCACCCTCAACTGATTCCAACAGAAAGGGATACTCCGCATCTTTTCGAAGTGATAAAAAGAGGGAAACCGGCGTCAGTACATCGGCCATCAGTCGCCGATAAACCGGCACAGCCGTATAATCTTTTGCTAATTTTTTGAACTTAGCTAATTGCATAAGATTTCTGTTATAGATGCTGAAATAAACTCAGCATTACATTTATATTATTTCTGTTTTAAAAACAAAAAAGCCCACTCCAGTTTCCTGCAGTGGGCTCTAACAAATTCTTTTCTTTAATCTAACTCATAAAAATGCCACTGCCTGCGTATGTTTCTTCACAGGCCACCACCAAATGATATTTTTATGAGCTGATTTTTTCATAACGATCTGAAGATAGTATCCGTCGGACCGAAAATCAACACGTTTATTTGGGAAGAATAACATCTTTAAGACATAATTAAATCAGTTTACGTCCCCATCTAAAAATTCGTCTTCTCCGAAAGCCTCCTCCCAAAACAAGTAAGCTCCTACCAAAATCCCTTTCAGAATAAAGATGGAGAACACAATCATTAATCCCACTTCCTGAAAAAACAGAATTAATATTCCATAAATAATAAAAAGGGAAAGCTTTACTTTATTTTTTCGTACCGACTGCTTATCAAAACTCGGCATTTTATCAAAGGGGATAGTACTGACCATTAAAAAAGAAAGCAGAACGATAAGCGGAATTAAAATAGCGTTAATTCCGTATTCAAAACCTTCAAATAGCTCGAGCTGATTATAGAAGGTGAGGTAAAAAGCAGCAATCATAATAGCCTGTCCCGGTATCGGAAGCCCTTTAAAAAAGTCTTCCACACTTTCCTGCACATCCACATTATAGCGAGCAAGCCGTACCGCACCACACAGTGGTGGCAACGCACTGAGAATAATGCCTACAAATGGAAGCTCTGCCAGTCCAAATGAGTACAACAAAAAACCCGGTGCCACACCGAATGAAACTACATCACTGATAGAGTCGAGCTCAATACCAAATTGACTTGTGGCATTAGAAAGACGTGCCATAAATCCATCAAGAGCATCAAACAACCCCGCAAAAACAATAAGCCATGCTCCAAAAAAAAGGCGCCCTTCGGCAACACTGATAATTGCCAAAAAGCCACAGAATAGGTTCATTAACGTAAAAAAACTGGGGATAACCGTGCGGGGGATCTGTTTCCTCGAACGACCATTTTTGCTTTTTTTACGCTTTCTGCGACGACGAAATCGCTTCCACTTTTGTATGGGGTATTTCATTTTATGGGCTAATAGTAGCTAAAATTGTTTTTCCCGCCACGGCTTTTTCGCCTTCCGAGACATTCACTTCAACCTCCGGCGGAACAAGTATATCCATTCTGGAACCAAACTTCATCATCCCAAATCGCTTTCCAAGCTCGAGCTTATCCCCTTTTTCGATATGATAAACAATTCTACGTGCCAATAGTCCGGTAATTTGTCGAAAAAATATTTTTGTCCCTGAGGAATGTTTGACTCCAAAATCGGCCCGTTCATTCAATTCCGAGGCGCGATGGTCATAAGCAGCAAGAAACATCCCCGGCTCGTATTCAAGGTATTCCAGCGTTCCGGTTACCGGTATTCGGTTTACATGGACATCAAGGGGTGACAGAAAAATACTTATCTGTGTAGCGGGACCTTTAATATATCGATCCTCGTCGACGGCCTTAATCTGAACAACTTTTCCGTCGGCGGGAGAAAGTACCGTATTTTCATCTGCGGTTACTTCCCGATCAGGATCCCGAAAGAAATACAGAATAAAAGCTACTAACAACGCCATTGCCGTATATAACAGATAGGCTGTCCAGTGAGGCTCGATATATCGAGCGATTCCACTTACAATTATTGCAAATATAACGGTTACGAATATAGTCGTATATCCTTCGCGTGCAAACATATTTAGATAATTTAGTTAACCGAACTGGCGCAGAATATCGTTGAAGGTAACAAAAATAAAGAGAGCTATGATCAGCAAGAAACCGATTTGCTGAAGTGCCATTCGTACTTTGGGTGATGGTTCGCGCCGGGTAATTCCCTCATAGATTAGAAACACTAAATGACCACCATCGAGTACGGGAATCGGTAAAATATTCATAATCGCCAACGTTATACTCAAGAAGGCCGTAATATTCCAAAACCCGACAAATCCGCCGGCATCCGTCGCCTGTTTTGTTACATTAGCGATGGCAACCGGACCACCCAAGTTATCGCGTACTGAAATATCCCCGGAAAACATCTTAGAGAAACCACCAATAATCCCCGTAAACGTTTCTTCTGTCCTCCGCAAACCAAAATCCATAGACTCAAAAAGACCGTATTGAAAACGATCAATAGCAAAATATTCCTCTGGATCAGGATTAAATCCTATCCCCAATTTATTGTTCTCGTTGGCCATCAAAGTAAACTCATGAGTGGCTCCGTCGCGATTCACAGTCACTGTTATACTATCCTTAGAACTCGCTATTTTCGAAATTAATTCCTGCAAATATTCTACTTCTTTTCCATTAATTGCAGTAATCAGATCACCCTGTTGGATACCAGCACGATCGGCGGGTTGTCCCGGTTGCACTTGGATTATAGGCACGCTGGGCATGGCATTATTAAGAGACACCAATCCCTGTTGTCCAATATCATCAAGTAAGCTATCGGCCACAGGAATATTAACTTGCTCCCCATCTCTCATAACCGTATAGCTTAGTGATGATGCCATCATTCTATCTGGAGCAAACAGATCCTGAAAATAAGGCACTTCTTCCCCATTCACTCCTACCAGTTTATCGCCCGATTGAAACCCCACTTGAGACGCCAGAGAGTTTTCTGCTACGTAAATACTATCTACACTATCGAGCTTAACTTTTGTTTCGCCATTTGAAAAAGCTAACCCTGCATAAATTAATACACCCAAAATCATATTAAAAATGACTCCCGCCGTGATAACAATAATCCGCTGCCACACCGGTTTACTCCGGTATTCCCAAGGTTTGGGCTCCTCATCCAGGTAGTCATCATCCATGCTTTCATCGATCATGCCCGAAATTTTTACATAACCGCCCAACGGAGTAGCACCAATACAGTAATCGGTCTCTCCTTTTTGGAAACCCCAAATACGAGGTGGAAATCCGAGCGAGAAGCGCTCTACACGCATCCCAAATAATTTCGCCGCCAAAAAGTGTCCCAACTCATGAAAAAATACCAAAATTAAAAGAGCTGCAGCAAAAATCCCCAGCGTTGACAATAAACTTACAATCCATTCCATGAAGCTACGTAATTCTTAAACAGTTAATGCCAGTTCTCTGGCTTTTTGATCTATATTTTTCAGTGATTCTAACGTAACAGAACCCGAATTATTTAATTGCTTCAAACACGATTCAATGACTTTCGGGATATCAATATACGTAATTTCTTTGTTGAGAAAGCGCTCTACTGCTATCTCATTGGCCGCATTCAGTATGGCCGGAGCCAATCCACCTTCCTCAATGGCTTCATTCGCTAAACGTAAGCAGGGAAACCGATCATAGTCAACCGGCTCAAACGTCAAATTAAAAGCCGACTGCCAATCCAACCGAGGAGCATCAAGAGTAATACGCTCCGGATACGTTAGCGCATATAAAATTGGAACCTGCATTGTTGGCGGTCCCAACTGTGCTTTGCTTGATCCATCTGTAAATGTTACAACCGAGTGAATTACACTCTGGGGATGTACAACCGCTTCAATTTTATCCAGCGGCATATCAAACATCCAGTGGGCTTCAATAATTTCGAGTCCCTTATTCATCATCGTGGCCGAATCGATGGTAATTTTTGCCCCCATCGACCAGTTGGGATGATCAAGCGCATCATCCACCGTGATATCCTGCATCTGCTTTTTAGACCATGTGCGAAATGGGCCTCCACTGGCCGTAATAACCAGCTTTTCTATTTTATCAAGCGGTTCTCCCACCAAGCACTGCAACATTGCACTGTGCTCAGAATCTACCGGGATGAGTTGGCTCCTGTCATCCTTAATAAGCTCATTAATAATTTCTCCGCCTACAACCAGTGACTCTTTATTGGCCAATGCCACTTTCTTACCCGCCTTCAGGGCCTCGATCGTTGGCTCAAAACCCGAATATCCCACTAAGCTATTTAGAATCACATCGGCATCATCAAGCGAAGCAAGTTCAAGCAACTGCTCATGGCCTACAAGTAATTCCGTAGCTGGGGGCAATTTTTCATTTAATGCATCAGCATATTGCTCATTAGCAACCAGCGCATATCGGGGATTAAATTCCTGAACCTGCTCCAACAGCTTTTGCCAGCTGCTATTACAGCTAATCCCCAACACATTAAAACGATCCGGATGCTCCCGAACTATTTGCAATGCTTGTTCACCGATTGATCCGGTGGAACCCAATATGACAATATTCTTCTGTTTCAAAAGCAGTAATTCAGTTTCAAAATAGCTCTGAAGATAGATAAAATGAGATAGAACTCAGAATCATTTATCGTGCAAAAAATTCAGCTAATACTCCATTTCTTTGGCCGTCTCATACATCAATGCATGAGCCAAAACAGTGTCTTTGAGTGTGGGAGCATACCCTCCCGAAAGTAACAATACAAGCGGCAAGTCTTGGGCCACTACTTTTTGGATCACTATTCTATCGCGCCGTTGCAGTCCTTTCTTTGTTAAGGACAACCGCCCGAAATGATCGGTTTCCAGCGGATCAATTCCGCCTAAATAAAATACCAGATCAGGATCAAAATCCTCAAAAATCGTATCCAAGGCATCTCCCAACGTCTTCAAATACTGATCGTCTTTTGTGTTGTCGGGCAATCCAATATCCAGCGTAGAGGGCGGCTTTTTAAAAGGATAGTTCTTTTCGCCGTGTAGAGAAAAAGTAAACACATGGGGATTATCGTTAAAAATTGCGGCCGTTCCATTTCCCTGATGCACATCGCAATCAATAACTAAAATATTTTTTGCCCACATCGATTGCTGTAATACCTTTATTGCTACGGCAACATCGTTAAAAACACAAAATCCTTCTCCAAAATCTGCCAATGCATGATGTGTACCACCAGCCAGATTTCCTGCCATACCATCCTGTAAAGCCATTATCGCTGCGTTAATCGTCCCCTGTACGGCTAATCGAGACCTAATTGCCAACCGTTTTGACCATGGCAAGCCCAGTCGTCGCAACTTCTTTTTGTTGAGATTCCCCTTCATAATTCCGTTCGCATAATCCCGGGTGTGGACCATCTGTAAATTGACGATATCCACCATCGACGGAGCAACAACATCAGAGGAATCAATAACACCTTGTTCCAGCAGATAGTGATGCAAGCCCTTAAACTTTTTCATCGGGAAAATATGTTCGTCGGGAATGGGTGCATAATATCCCGGTGCGTAAGAAACTCTCAATGCTCTACTGGATTACTCCGTAATTTGTATTAATGCTAACATTCGTCCGCTTTTATTCCCTTCTCGACGATGGGAATAAAATTTCTCGGCTTCACTAATAGTACATTCTTCTCGTATTTCTATCTGGTTATTCGGTATGCCTTCATCCAAAAGCTGATGTTTTATAAAGCTTTTCAAATCCACATGAGGCTTTTCAAAATCTGCATAGTTCACAAACTGATCGGGAAACTGTTCGGCAACTTCTATCCCAACCTCAAAATTCTTTGGCGAAATACAGGGACTTACAAACGACTTTATTTTTGATGCTTCCGCTCCCTGCTCTTTCATTTTTTGGACTCCTCGGAGAATAATATCTCCCACGGCACCTCGCCAACCGGCATGCAGTGCTGCTATTACATTATTTTTGGCATCCCACAATAATATTGCAGCGCAATCTGCCACCTGAATGGCAAGTGTTAAACCCGGCACTTTTGTTACTAACCCATCCGTTGAAGGATAGGTTCCTCCATCAGTTACAAATTGCACTCTATTACTATGCACCTGATCAGCATAGGCTACCCTATCAGGATCAATACTTAAGCTATTGAGTAAAGCCAACCTGTTCCGGGCAACCTGCTCTTTTTTCTCCGGAGTATTAAAACCTACATTTAATCCTGCAATAGCTTGTCCCGGACGCTGAAACTCTTGGTTTTTAAGTGTAAACCAAGCCCGTATACCTTTATTTTTCCTCAAAATTTGGGGAACTATAACAGAGAAATCAGTTTTTAAGCTTTTCATAAAGGGTATCTCGTACAATTTTAATGGGAAACGGGTGACCGGTCCACAGTTTAAAGGATTTACTACCCTGTTGAATTAACATCTCCAATCCATCAATCGTTTGGGCTCCGGCTTCAGAAGCCTGTTTTAAGAATTTAGTTTCAACAGGATTATATACAATATCATAACATATTTTTGATTCAAGATATTGTTTTTCCTGATCACGAACCGGAGATGAATCAATTTTAGGATCCATTCCCAGAGGCGTGGCATTTACAATCAACAAAGCCCCCTCTGCAAATGAGGTCCAGTTTTCGTAAGATACGATTTGTACTCGGCGATTATCACGGTATGAAATGATGCCGTTCGGTGATCGTGATACTAAAAATATTTCCTCCACTCCCATTTCAGTTAATCCATACACAATAGCCCGAGCTGCTCCTCCGGTTCCAAACACTACAGCTGATGCTCCTTGCAGCTCAAATTCATATGGTTGCAGCGGTTCTGTGAACCCAGCATAATCTGTATTGTACCCCTCGAGCTGATATTCATTTTTAACAATCGTATTAACAGCGCCAATTTCTCGAGCCGATGCGTCAATAAAATCCACATAATTAGCTATTGATTGTTTATATGGAATAGTAACGTTAGCCCCTAACAAAGAAGCACGATTTAAAAAAGATGCTAAATCAGTAAGTTCTCTACTCCGGACATCCACTGCATGATACTCAGCCTCTATATCGTAATGCTGTAGAGCAATATTGTGCATGATAGGCGACCAGCTATGTTCCACCGGATGACCAAGCAGTAAATAATGAGAGCGATTACTTTTTGAACTCTGGATAAATTGAGAAAGGGTCATAGATTTCATAGACAAAAAAAATGCGCACCTTTCAGTGCGCATTTAAAAAGTTATTAAATACGAAATTAATTACGCTGCCGCTTCTTCTTCAGCTTCTGCTTTAGCCTCTGCTTCTGCTTCCTCCTCTTCAATTTTTGCAAGAGTATCATCAGCTTTTTGCTTAAAGGTACCATCTTCAGCCTCTTCCTTAAAACGCTGGAGATCTTTTTTCATCTGAGCGGGAAGACCCTTAATAAACTTAGCTAATTCTTCATCCGGTTCTCCATAAAACGTTCGATAATCAAGGCTAAAATCAACACGTGTACGCTCCCCATTATCAAGTGGAGTAAAACGGATCGTTCCGGTTTGATTTAGATTACCATTAATCGTAATCCAAGCGAAACGAGTGTTTCGTAAATCATCAATGATATTAGTTGTCCATTCGAAATTTTCGCCACCGAGTGTTGTGGCAAGTTCGAATGTTTGAGAATTTATCTTGTTGACGTTTTCAATTCGTTCAAAGAAGTGAGGAAAGTAAGTGGGGTCACTTAAGTATTCATAGACTTTGGCTAGAGGCAGGTCAACTTCAATTCTTTCGTGCGCCATAATTTATACTTCGGAGTTGGTTAAAATTAAAAATTGAAAGATTTTTCTAAGGAGATTTTCAATTTTGTAGTAGGGTTAATCCACAATGCGATAAAGATAAGCATTTTATCCGTTTTCAGCAATAATTTTCGCGTTTAAGTTTGAATCTTAATTTTTACCTAAAATAATTTTTCCTGCATTGAGAGTCTCTATACCCCCAAAATCATTGAAAGATGATAACTGCCAAGTAGTAAATGCATTCTTTCTCCCTTAAAATTAAAATTTTGTGAAGGCGCAAACTAAGAATAATACCTGCTATTAATGCATTGCCAAATTTGATCATGCACTTTGGATACGGGTTCTGTTGCATCAACAGTAAAAAAACGATCTTCACGTTCTGCCAGTTTATTATATCCTTGAATCACCTTTTCAAAAAAATCGTCTCCCGCCAGTTCCATTCTATCCTTTGTCTTAGCCATTCTTTTTTTGGCATCAGTCAATGACAGTTTCATATAAATAGTTAAATCAGGCTTACGTTTATGGCTGGCAATAGCATTAAGGTTATGTATCTCTTGAAGAGGAACTGATTTTCTCCCAAATCCCTGATAGGCCGTTGTTGAATCAAAAAAACGATCTAAAATTATAACTTTGCCGTCTTTGAGTCCCGGCATCACATTTTTTGCCATCAATTGTGAACGGGCCGCAGAAAACAAAAGAAGCTCTGTTACAGAATCAATTTCAAAATCTGGATTGAGTAATATTTCCCTGATCTGTTCCGAAACAACTGGGCCACCAGGATCTCGATAAACATCAACATGGGCGCCTTTTTTTTCAAGACGATTCCTTAATTTTTCTATCTGGGTAGATTTACCACTTCCATCAATCCCTTCAAAGGTTATAAACACGTTATCTTATTTTATATTCAAGAAATCGTTTTCTGAATATAACAATCATCTAAGTTTCAACGAACTTGTTTTGAAATATGGGGAATTTATTTCTGAAGAGATGCTAAAATTTAAAATCATCCATCATTTCAGGGGGCTCTTTTTCCAACGCAATGGCAAGAGCAATATAAATGAGCAGCGAGGTTCCTCCACCTGCAAACAACGTAATAATAAACAACGCTCGTATCACTCCGGCGCTAATTCCAAAGTATTTACCCAATCCACCACAAACGCCCGCTATCTTTTTATTTGTTCGGGATTTGTACAGCTTTTTAGTTTGCTTGAAGGCATAACTATCAAATTGAGACTTGCTGCCTGATGAGGAACTTTTCTTTTTCTCCTTTTGCTTACTTTCTGATCCCAAGTCATTATTTAACGTAAAATCTTCTTCCGTATCTTGATTTTGTGACTGCCCAAAGTCATAGTCAAAATCATAGCTTTTAGAAGACTGCTGTTTCTTTTTGGACTTCTTTTTATCTCCCACAAAATAACCGAATCCCACCATTGTCACGATAACTCCTCCTATTAGCGGCAATATTTCAATAAGTCCCGAAACATCGGGACCAATAGACAATCCTATTGTTTGAATAATAAAGATCATCCCTACGAAGAACATCGCAATACCTGCAATTGTTGAAAAATTCCAGATATTCGTGCTTGACTTCTTCTCATCTTCAAGAAATTCATGCATTGTAGTCTGAAGCTCATGAGACTCAAAGTTCAATGAAGAATCAGAATACTGTTGCTTAGTCCGCTGTTTCATGTGATCTACCATAATTAATGACCATTATTAGGTTGTTAACAGCAAGCATTACGTATAAATACGGGGATGTGTTACACCTATAAGCAAGCTAATTAATCCGTAGTCAATATACGTTTTTCTGTAATAATTTTATCCAACGGAATATCAAAATTCTCAGTCGGAAGCTGTTCTATAATATTGACATCAAACATAAGTCCTATTTTGGGACAATCAACATCTTTTAAAAAGCGATCATAGAATCCCTCTCCATATCCAATGCGATTGCACTGCTCATCTCCCCCTACCATGGGGACGATCACAAGGTCAATCTCTTCCAGGCTAACCTCCTCCCCTTCCGTTGGCTCCAAAACGCCCCATCTGTTTTCTTCAAGATCAGAATATGATTCTACCCGAATATGCGTAAGCGTACCATTTTCAAAATCTGTCACCGGCACTACAACATCTCTGCCTCTTGCAATCATTTCTTTTATAAGCACCCGGGTTTCGACTTCTCGGCGCTCATTCATCGATACATAACAATGGATGGTTCCGGCATTCTGGTACTCTTTCTGTTCTTTTAATTCTTCAATGATATCTGCAGAAGCACCATAAAATTCAGGTTCGGGAATAGACTCCCTCTGTTCTAATAAATGCTGCCGGAATTCTTCTTTCTTTTGATTATTATCCAAAACTATAGATACACTAATTTGTGATGTTTAAAATCCTCATCCTGGTCAAGAGTATTCAAAAGTTTGTCCCAGATATCAACGCCGTATTTGTTCATAAAAAATATTCCGGCAATCGTTCGTTCTTGCAGTCCATCTCCCGGAAATAGATTGGCTTTAATTCTTCGGATTCGATCCAACTGTGTTTGATCTTGCTTTTTAACTGAGCGGTAGACTTTTCCCTTTAATTTATTAAGCTCATTTATATACACCGAAGTTGCTTTTTCGGCTGCTGCCTCCAGTGTGGAATCAATCCCCGCAACATCTTTCTTTTTGTTCTCTGATATCTCCTCAACTTGTGCTTGCCAGTCTTCAAAAATACCTTCTATATCGTGCTGATCTGTCTTGTCTACATAATCGGATTCCAGATCTTCAATACGATTGCCATATTCATAAAATTCAAAGGGAAGTTCTCCAATAATACGATTAATAGCCGGCTCAACCAGTGTTGCACTCAACCGCGGAAAAATAATCGGCATGTCCATATCAAAACATCGGTACATGCTTCTCATTTGTCCGTAATAGGCTGTTTCTCCAGGTCCTGCTACGTATCCGACCGTTGGTAGCAACGCATCCTGAATAACAGGCCTTAAGAATACATTGGGAGAAAATCGATCCGGGTGAGCCTCAATTTCATCTACAAGCTGAGCAGTACTCCACTCAATATTTCCATCGGTTTTCCAGCCATTATTATTGCGACTTATCTTTGTCCGGCCGGTTTCGTCATCAAGATAGAAAAGGTTGGAATCGTACAGGGTTACTTGCTGATGATACTCCTCAGCAAGATCAACACTTTTTTCTTCAAGATGATCTCGAATCTTATCAGCTTTCTCTATGGAAGCTTTAAGATATTCGCCCGTAACTCCTTTGACATCGGATTGATTACTACCGGCCAAAACCAATCCATGTTTCGAAAACAGTCGGCTAATAAATAATCCAAATGCTTTGAAAAATGTATGGTCCTTTTGAAATGATCTATTAAGCAACGTCCAAAGATCATCTGAAAAATCGGTGTCATATAATGACTCCTTTAACTGATCCCGCATGTCCGATATTTCATCGGGTAGTTGTAAATCTGCAACGGTAGGCAGATGATTATTTTTTGGCGGAAGAGAAAAGGTCTTGGGTTTATCCTCCTCAATAATGGTGAGCTTACGAACCTCATCATAATCATGATCCTCATCCGCGAGCCAAAACACAGGAATAACCGGTCGGTCAAACTCCTTTTCGAGTTTTCGAGCAATATGAATAGTGCTGATGGTTTTTAACACCGTATATAACGGCCCGCCGTACACCCCCAACTGTTGACCGGTAACAACAGCCAGAGCATTTTCTTTTTCCAGGCGTTCAATATTGCGAATTGCCACCTCATGAGCGTTAAACTGCTCATTTAAAGCAGATAGAATGGATGCTGTCTGCTTCCGGTTTCCCTGAAAATTAAATTCATCTATTTTTTGTGAAATGGCATTACGGTCAAACGGATTGGTCTCAAAAAACTCACTTACCTCATCAAAATTATGAACATAGGTTTTAAAAAGCTTTGAAAATGGAAGATCTTCAAAAGAGTAATTGGTAACCTGCAATGCCTCTAACCTTTAAGTTTTTGGATTTCGTCCCGAAGCCTGGCGGCCTTTTCATAGTTTTCGGTATCAATAGCGGTTTGGAGCTCATTCTCAAGACGTTCTAACTTGCTCATTTCTTTGGGCTGATCCTGAGATTGCGAACTGGTAGTTAAGTCTCCACTTGATTCTCCCTCTGAAACAATACCGGCTTCTTCTAATATTTCACTTGCCACATATATCGAAGCATCAAAACGAACGGCCAAAGCAATAGCATCGCTGGGACGTGCATCCTGCTCCATCTCCTGGCCATTATCTTTATAAATAATTTTTGCGAAAAAAGTGCCTTCACTTAAATCATTTATAAATACCTGCTCCACATTCGATCCGAAATTCTGGATCATATTTTTTAATAAATCATGCGTCATTGGTCGCGGCGGCTTGATATGTTCTAATTCGAGGGCTATGGCCTGCGCCTCGAACGTACCAATAATAATTGGCAACCGTCGATTACCTTCTACTTCATTTAATATTAACGCATAAGCTCCACCGCTACTTGGGCTCGTTGACAGCCCTAATATGTCCATCTTGATTTTATCCAATGGTAAATCGTTTTCTTTTAATAATTATTGGTAGTGAAAATATTGCAAATAAATTTACTGATTTTTACAGTACCCGTAAACTTTAGAACCAGATTTAATAAACGTATTTTTTGATCTAAATGTTTGATTAAATGAAGATCAACTAATATTGCTTCGTTATGGGTGTTAAAAAAGAATCTCCGAAAATTAATTCCATTGAATGGGGAAATATAAAAACGAGTGACGGGAATATGTATAAAGATGCAAAACTTTTCCCCGGTGGTTCACGCGAATGGGACTGGAATGAAACCGGAACCCACCATAATCCCGGTATTCAACCCGCTGATGTTGAGGAATTAATAACAAAAGGTGCACAGTCGGTTGTTCTTTCCAAAGGATTTTACAAACGCCTGGGAGTATGTGAAGAAACAACTGATTTTCTTCAAGAAAAAGGAGTAACATTTTATATATTAGAAACCGAAAAAGCCGTTGAAAAATACAACGATATCCGCGAAGAAAAGCCAGTAGGTGCGCTTATTCATTCTACGTGCTAAAATAACTTCAATGAGACTAAAACCAGCAGCTATATATATTGATTTTAAATAAGAAAGGTGTCCTAAATTTGTATGTTTTCAGATTCAGATGTCCTATATTCTTTGCCTAAATTTCATTGACATTACGACCCATTGCCACTAATTTCCGACTGACCAAAATTAATTTCACTAAACAATGTTTGAGAACTATTTACCTATTGTAATTCTGGCCGGTATTGCTGTAATTTTGGCCATTGTTTTGATGAGTTTATCTCGTCTGCTCGGGCCATTTCGTCCAAATAAAAATAAGCTCGATCCCTATGAAAGTGGTATGGACCCTGTTGGCGATGCAGCCGACCGCTACTCTATTGCTTTCTACTTAGTAGCAATGGAATTTATCGTATTTGATCTCGAAGTTGTATTTATCTATCCATGGGCAGTAAACTTTCTCGAATACGGTGTAGGAACGATTGTTGCCATGGTTGTATTTATTCTTATCCTTTTTGTTGGGCTGCTCTACACTATCAAAGTTGGCACACTCGACTGGGATGCGAAGCAAGGAATGTTTAATTAATCAAATTTAGCCTATACACTTATGGGTATTGAAAGTTCACTTGGTGATGGTTTTCTCACCACAAAAGTTGATGCACTTACAAATTGGGCACGTTCAAATGCTGCCTGGCCGATGCCAATGGGATTAGCCTGTTGCGCAATTGAGATGATGGCTTTTGCCGGGCCTAAATATGATGCTGCTCGATTTGGTTCTGAAGTAATGCGGTTTTCACCACGTCAGAGCGATGTTATGATTGTTGCCGGGTGGGTAAATTATAAAATGGCCCATGCCATTCGTCGGATTTGGGATCAGATGCCCGATCCCAAATGGTGTATCGCTATGGGAGCTTGTGCCTCAACTGGTGGCATGCACCGGTGTTATGGCGTAGTACAGGGCTGCGATAATTTTCTGCCGGTTGATGCATATATCTCTGGCTGCCCACCGCGCCCCGATGCTCTCTTGCATGCGCTCATGAAGATTCAAGATAAAATTCGTACCGAACACTCCGTAACGCTCGATACCTGATATGGATTTAGAATTATCTAAAACACTCCAAAATACTGTCGATAAGTTATCCGAGAAGTTTGCGGATAGCTTTGTCAAAGTCTACCAATCTACGGGTGATACGTTTATTCTCGTAGAACCTCACAATATTGTGGAAATATGCCGGTATCTTAAAGAAGAGCTGCACTATATTTATCTAAACGATATCTTTGGCATTGATCGATTTACTTTAGAAGAACGCTTCGAGGTTGTTTATAATCTCATTTCACTGCGTAGTCGAGAAAAACTTTTCTTAAAAGTGCGTCTTCCCGAAGAAGAACCGGTTATGGATTCCATCACTGATGTCTGGAAATCTGCCAGTTGGATGGAGCGTGAGGTTTATGACATGTTTGGAGTGAAGTTTAATAATCATCCAGACTTTCGTCGCATTTTTATGCCTGAAGATTACAACTATTACCCTTTGCGCAAAGAATTTCCACTGTTGGGTATTCCGGGTTCTATTGAACTGCCAAATTCAACGCCTGACACTGAGTAGTTTTTATTATGAGTAAAACAAGACTTGTCGATCAGTTAGATTCAAAGTTTTTTGAAGAGCATCAAAATAAGCTCTACCAGGCTCTCGAGGATAAGCATACAACTATCGAGATGCTTGAGAAAGATGATCCGCTCAATACCAAGATGGTACTGAATATGGGTCCTCAGCACCCCGCCACCCACGGAGTGCTGCGTCTTATTCTACAACTGAGAGGAGAACTTATTGAAAAGGCGAAAGTCGATATCGGCTACCTGCATCGTGGGGTAGAAAAGATTGCAGAAAACAAAACCTATCAGGAGTTCATGCCCTATACCGATCGCATGGATTACCTCTCCCCTTACAGTAATAATGTTGCGCTGTGTACTGCGGTCGAAAAAATTGCAAATGTTGAAGTTCCTGAGCGAGCGCATTATATACGAATGATCGGCTGTGAGTTGGCACGAATTTCTTCTCACCTCCTCTGGCTTGGAACTATGGTTATGGATGCCGGAGCCGTATCATTCTTTATCTGGACCTTCCGTGAGCGTGAAAAACTGTACGACATTTTTGATCACATCGGCGGTCATCGTTTCACTATTTCACATGCTCGAATTGGAGGTGTTGCCAATGATCTTACCGATGACGCTCTTGCAATGATTAAGGATTTTGTGAATGAGTTTCCGCAAGAACTTAAAGATTTTCATGGACTACTCGATCGAAATAAGATTTTCTTTGACAGAAACCGAGAAGTTGGCGTTTTAAAACCCGAAGATGCGTTAGAAATCGGGGCAACCGGACCTACCCTTCGTGCATCAGGATATGCTTATGATCTCCGTGACTTTTCCCCTTATGCTCGCTATGATGAAGTGGATTTTGAAATCCCCACTCGTCTTGAGGGCGACAACCTTGCACGTTATTATGTGCGGATGGAAGAGATGCATGAAAGTATTCGTATCATCCGTCAATGCCTCGACAAACTTCCGAAGGGTCCGGTAAGAACTGATAACGCCAAGCAGGCTTATCCTTCCAAAGATGAAGTATATTACTCAATGGAGGGCATGATTCATGACTTTATGATGACAGATACCGGAATTTGTCCGCCCGAAGGTGCCGAGGCTTATCACGCCGTGGAAGGGCCTAAAGGGGAACTTGGATATTACATCCAAAGCAATGGAGCCGGGCATCCCTGGCGACTAAAGATCAATTCCCCATCATTCAAAAACCTACAGGCACTTGAAGATATGCTTGACGGAGAAATGGTTGCTGATACTGTTGTAATTATTGGTGGAGTGGACCCCGTATTGGGAGAAGCAGATAAATAGAACTAAAGTAGTGGGAGATGGGAAGTTTTAATCTCATTTCTCGAAATATAAGATAGCATAATTTAATGGCTGAATTGTCATTTACACAGGAAGAACTTGACGAAATAGAACGGCTAAAGGCTAAGTTTCCAACGGCCAAAGCTGCTACCCTACGCGTTTTATGGGTGGCACAGCAAAAGTACGGGCATGTTGAACCGGAAGTCCAGAACTTGGTTGCTGAAACATTGGATGTCCCAAAATCTCACGTTCACGGCGTAGCGAGTTTTTATACGCAGTACTATAAAGAAGAAAAAGGGAAGTTTGTTCTGGATGTTTGCACATGTCTAAGCTGTCAGCTTTGCGGAGGATATGAAATTTTACATCACCTTGAAGAAGAATTAGGTATCGAAGCAGGCGAAACAACCGACGATGGGATGTTTACCATCCAGGAAGTTGAATGCCTCGGTGCATGTGGATATGCCCCAATGTTGCAGGTTACAAATGGCGTTTACGTCAATAACCTGACCAAAGAAAAGGTCGATACCCTGTTAGAGAATCTTAAAAACGGTAACATGCCAGAGTTTGAATCAATGGCAATGCCGGAATTGGAAAAACGAAATCAAGCTGCCTCAAAATAATGGCCCAAGACTGGAAATCATTTGAACCACTGCTTATTCCTGATATCCCTAATCTGGAAAAGATTGATGTATATGAGGAAAACGGTGGCTACGACGCGCTCAAAAAAATATTAAACGACCGTAACACATGGTCGCGTAATAGTGTTACCGAAGAAGTAAAACAAGCAAATATTCGTGGTCGGGGCGGAGCCGGATTTAATGCCGGGCTCAAATGGAGCTTTATGCCCGATCCCGATGGCGGCCCACGCTATCTGGCTTGTAATGGTGATGAATCTGAACCGGGTACGTTCAAAGACCGCAAGATTTTTGAATTCAACCCGCACCTTTTCATTGAAGGTGCTCTTATTGCATCTTATGCAATGACCATTGATACTATTTATGTCTATATCCGCGGAGAATATCTTTCCTGGGTAGATATGCTCCAGAAAGCCGTTGATGATGCTTATGAAAAAGGATATCTCGGCGAAAATATTCTGGGCACTGATGTTTCTATTGACATGGAATTAACTTACGGTGCCGGGGCCTATATTTGTGGCGAAGAAACAGCTATGCTTGAATCTCTTGAAGGTAAACGGGGATATCCCCGGACCAAGCCCCCCTTCCCTGCTCAAAACGGATTATGGGGACGTCCAACAACGATTAACAATATTGAAACATTGGCTAATGTTCCTCTGGTAATTAACAATGGCGCCGATTGGTATGGTGATATTGGAGCTGAAGAACATCCGGGCCCCGTTCTTTACGGAATATCAGGTCATGTAAATCGTCCGGGTGTTTATGAATATCCTACCGGCGTCCCGGTTCTGGATTTGATAAACGATGTAGCCGGTGGAATCCGCGGGGAAAAAGATCTTAAAGCTATTATTCCCGGAGGATCGTCCACCCCTCCACTAAGAGCTGATCAGCTTGATGGCGTAACCATGAACTCTGACTCACTGAAAGATGTCGGATCAATGATGGGTACGGCCGGAATGGTTGTTATGGATGAGGACACTGATATGGTAGAAGTACTGTGGAGAATTGCCCATTTCTATCACCACGAATCATGCGGCCAATGTACTCCATGCCGAGATGGTACCGGATGGCTTGAAAAAGTCTTGAAGAAAATTAAAGACGGAGAAGGAGAAATGAAGGATCTTGATCTCCTGCTTGATGTTGGCAACCAAATGGAGGGACGTACGATATGCGCCCTTGCCGATGCCGCAGTATGGCCGGTACGTCATACCATCAACCGTTTTAGAGACGAATTTGAAGAACGATGCAAGAAATCTGTTCACGCAATCGCGTGATTTAAATAACAAATCACAAGTATCAAATTGCTGACCGTAATTTGTTTTGTGAATTGAAATTTACTCAAAATTATGCCAGAAGTATTTATAGACGGTAAACGTTACGAATATGATGAGGAAAAGGACGAAATGCTGCTCCAGTTTATCCTGGACCAGGGATTGGAAGTTCCGTTTTTCTGTTATCATCCATCCATGTCGATACCTGCCAATTGCCGACAGTGTATGGTGAAAGTCGGCACCCCGATTAAAGACCAGGAAACAGGTGAATATGAACTGGATGAAAATGGAGAACGAAAAATACGTTGGTTCCCCAAGTTCCAGACCTCCTGTTCCACTCGCCTTCAAGATGGAATGGTGGTTCTGACTCAAGAATCATCCGAAGAAGTAGCACGCGCACAAAAAGACAATCTGGAATTTATTCTTGTTAATCACCCGCTGGATTGCCCTATTTGTGATCAGGCCGGTGAATGCCCGCTACAAATTCAAACCTATAAATACGGACCTGAAGGAAGTCGTTTCGAAGTTAAAAAAGTGCATAAGCCCAAGCATGTAGATTTAGGGCCCCGCGTTACGCTTGATGCCGAACGCTGTATAAACTGTACGCGGTGTGTGCGCTTTACTGAAGAAATTAGTGAAACGCATCAACTTACTATTGTACAACGAGGCGACGATAATTATCCCGCAACAGCGCCCGGCGAAGAATTTGACGATCCATATTCTCTTAATACCGTTGATATTTGCCCTGTAGGAGCGCTAACATCAACAGATTTTCGTTTCAAGGCTCGGGTTTGGGAAATGAATCAAACGCCCAGCATTGATATTACAAACGGAAAAGGGTGCAATATTGACCTATGGACACGGGACAATGAGGTGCTCCGGATTACCCCTCGACAAAATGAAGAAGTCAACGATTACTGGATGCCTGACGAGAGTCGGGAGGCATATAAACTCTTTAACGAGAATCGTGTTGATCGTCCCTCTATCAAGCTTGATGGCGACAATCAATCGAACACCTCGTGGAATAATGCTATCGAGACCTTTGCTGAGGTATTAGAAGCCAACGATCCGAGTGATATTGTCATTATCGGAAGTCCTCACGCATCAGTTGAAGAAAATTATGTTTTTAATAAGTTTTTTAACCTGCTGGGCGTAGAAAATGCAAAATTTACTCCGCATATTATCCCCGGCTCAGGCGACGATTTTCTCATTACCGACGATCAGGCCCCAAATACTAACGGGTGCCGGGTTATCAATCTGGATGAAGCGGAGAATGCCTCTATACAGTCAACTGTTACAGCTGCTAAAGTGGTTATCATCTTATCGGATGACTTAGTAGGACGTGAGGTTCTCTCAACCTCTGATCTCGGTGATCCCTATACGATTTCGCTTGCAACTAATCACAGTGAAACCACAAAAGCTTCAGACTTGGTAATCCCCATAACATGTGTTGCTGAACATGCAGCCAGTTATGTAAATGTGGATAGACGTATCCAACGCTCCTACCCTGCCAAAGAAACAAAGTATACCAATAGGCGACTTAATCTTGAAATGTCAGAAGGCCGATTGGACCGCTTTGGTACAAACTTTGACAACTGGGTCAGTGAAGAAAACAAGGTAGATTGTCTACCGGTTTGGGATTTTCTCAATAAACTCGGTGATCGCTTGGGACTTGATTTCGAATACGATCATTCCCGCGAAATCTTTGCTGAGCTCAGTGATTCAGTAGATGAGCTTCAAGATATTACCTATGAGCGCATGGATGAAGAAAAAGGCGTTCAGTTACCGATTAAACAAGAAGAAATAAAAGCCTAAATAAGACTTTTAAATGGAACCAGTAACAACAACGTCATATCTCGTTTTAGGAGTTGCCCTTTTTATGCTGCTTAACTCTGCAGCAATTGCCGTTTATGCAGAACGGCGTATCTCGGCCGCCATCCAAAATCGTCTTGGACCAAACCGTGTAGGTCCATTCGGCCTCTTACAACCTATTGCAGATGTTGTAAAACTCCTTCTCAAAGAAGACGTAACTCCGGCTCGGGGTTTCAAAACCATTCACGCTATAGCTCCAATGATACCGGTTATTACCGCACTAATGACGGTTGCCGTAATACCTTTCGGAGATGGATTATATGCCACTGATATTAATGCAGCTGTTTTATACTTGCTTGCTATCAACTCGCTGGGGGTATACGGAGTCACGCTCGGTGGTTGGGCTTCTAACAGCAAATACTCTTTATTGGGAGGATTACGTGCCGCTGCACAGATGATTAGTTATGAGTTGCCAATGGGGATGGCCGTTGCCTCCTGTGTACTTTTTGCGGGATCACTAAGCATGATAGATGTAGTAAATTCCCAAGAAACATGGTGGAATATTATCCGCAATCCTATCGGGGCAATAATATTTATTGTAGCCGCTTTTGCTGAAGCAAACCGAACACCGTTTGATTTGGTGGAAGCTGAACAGGAACTTGTTGGAGGATTTCACACAGAATACAGCGGGATGAAATTTGGCATGTTCTTTCTTGCTGAATATATGCACGTAATGATAGGCAGCATGCTTATTACCACCTTTTTCTTCGGCGGATATCATCTGCCCTTTGCAGGATATTGGCTGCCGGAAATGAGTCCCTTGGCAAAATCAATATTGGATGTCTCTGTCTTTACCATAAAGACACTCTTCTGGGCATTTGTCTATATCTGGGTACGCTGGACCATTCCCCGATTTAAGTATAACCAAGTAATGAAATTAGGATGGAAACGCATGCTTCCGATTAGCATCCTGAACTTCATTGTATTAGCTATTATCATTTACGCATGGCACCATTACTTGGGATAAATAGCTAATATATTTCTGATTCAAAAGGCTGGAAACGTAACAGTTTTTGGCCTTTTTCTTTGGCTTCCAAATCCTAAAAGATTCTAACAAATATTAGATCCTTTGCTATTGCCTTCCATCCGTAGAAGAACTAATATATTGTTACGAATAAGAATATGGGGTATCAATAAAGTCAGGGAGTCTTATCATGCACAATCAAACGTCAACAAAATTATTTTCAAAAAAATCCACGGCATACGCAAAATATCGTGCTGGATATAACGATGAAGCGATCACCAAAATTATTGCCCCGTTCCAGCATCAGGATGTCATCAACATTGTTGATATCGGTGCTGGAACGGGTATTGGTTCGTATTTATTAGCCGAAAAGGGAGCTTTTGTTACGGCTGTTGAACCCAATAAAGCGATGATTGAGACCGCTGAACCACATCCCAATATCAATTTTATACAAGCCAGTGCAGAGCAGTCTGGAATAGCTGATAACACCGCTGATATCGTCACCTCCTTTCAGGCTTTTCACTGGTTTGAATTCAAAAAGAGCCTACAGGAATTTCGTCGCATCCTTAAACCCAGCGGACAGTTGGCTCTCATATGGAATTACTGGGATACTACTGATCCGTTTACCAAAGCCTATGTCAAGCTCATTGATAAGGCAACGGTAAAAAATGAGGACCGCGTTGAGCCCTACGATGGCATATCCGGCAAAATCAAAAAACTGCGGGTGCATCTACTCTGGAAAATTCAGTATCTCCCCTATTACAAAAATGTACAACGTCATGTCTATCAACTTTCACAGGAAATGGATCTCGATGGCTTGATTGGCGTCGCTAAATCACAGAGTTATATCGAACATAAAGGCCCGCTGTGGGATGATCTTGAAGCCGATATTATTTCGTTAGCCAATAAAAATGAATCCACTAACCTAGTATATAACGTCAATCTTTTTACTGCCACTCCGAGGAAATAGCTCCTAAACGAAATCCATCATCGATATTTTTGCAGTCGTTTCGTATTTTCTTTTGTTCGATCAGCAAACCAAAACTCCACGATCTGCAAATACATGAAAACAGTTGCCTTTAAAACTCTTGGCTGTAAGCTGAATTACTCCGAAACCATGGCTATTCAGCGCGATTTCGAACAAGAGGGATATGATATCACCGATTTCGATAACCAAGCAGACATCTATGTTGTAAACACTTGCTCGGTGACCCAAAGTGCCAACAGCACCTGCCGCCAAACAGTGCGCCGGGCGCTCCGCAGAAATCCCGAGGCCTTTGTTGCGGTAATAGGATGCTATGCACAGCTGGAACCTGAGGAAATTGCCGAAATTGATGGTGTGGATGCGGTACTTGGAGCCAAGAACAAATTTAAGCTGCTCGAACTTTTTGACGATTTCGAAAAACGATCCGAACCCATTGTCTATAATTCAGATGTAAATGAAGCCGTCGATTTCCATAACGCCTTTTCAGCGGATGATCGCACCCGGGCTTTCCTAAAAGTCCAGGACGGCTGTAGCTACAACTGCTCGTTTTGCACCATCCCGATGGCCCGTGGAGAAAGTCGAAGTCCGAAAATCAATGCCGTTGTTGAAAACGCGAAGCTCTTAGTCGAGGAAGGTTTTAAAGAAGTAGTAGTAACAGGCGTCAACGCCGGTGATTTCGGCCGAAGTACAGATGAAAATTTCTTTATGCTTCTGCAGGAACTGGATACTGTTGACGGACTTGAACGCATCCGTTTTTCATCGGTGGAACCAAACCTCATGCATGAAGAGATTATTTACTTTACAGCAGAATCTGATAAAATACAGCCGCACTTTCATATGCCCCTGCAAAGCGGCAGTGATAAAATGCTGGGACTCATGCGGCGTCGCTATCAATCCGATCTGTACCGAGAACGGGTTGAGCTTATTAAAAAACTAATGCCCGATGCTGCTATCGGCGTAGATGTGATTACAGGACATCCCGGAGAAACCGATGAGCTCTTTCAAGAGTCCTACGATTTTGTCGACAGCTTACCCGTCTCCTATCTGCATGTGTTCACTTACTCCGAGCGACCCAATACCCATGCGTTAAATATCGAACCTCAGGTACAAGACAGCGTGCGCAAGGAGCGCACCCATAAAATGCGTCGACTCTCCAAGAAAAAGCGATTTAATTTTGATACCTCTTTTACTGATGAAATACGTCCGGTATTGTTTGAGGGAGCAAATAAAAATGGAGCGATGCTGGGCTGGACGGACAATTACGTACGCGTTGGTATTCCCTATAATCCTCAATACGAAAATAGAATTTTGCCGGTCAGGCTGGGAGCACGATCAAAAGAGGGCTACCTCATTGGGGAATTAACGCCGAAAGCAAAACAGGAACAAAAGGTAATAGCTGAACTTGTCGGATAATTAAATTCTATGGCTGATTCTAACCGAGACCCCAAGGATATTATTGATGAAGCGATCTCTTTTATTAAGAAAGAACGTGAATTATACGGGGATTTTTCAGTAAATACTGAAAGTGACAAATCTGTCCAAGATGAATCCCCCACTTCCCAATCAACATCTACCAGATCTACCAGCAATAATGCTGTAACAGAACCATCCCTGCAGGAAACATCATCGAGTGGGAATAACCAGCAAGATCAGGGATTTACACCTCAGGAAGGGTTGTTTAACAAAGATGAATCCAACGATGTGTATTACCACATTGACAAGTGTAATTCGCTTGATGAGTTAAAAGCATTATGTCAAAAAGCTGATGTGCTCCGAACTGATTTAGAGGGAACACAGTTGGTGTTTGGTGTGGGGAATCCCGATGCGGATTTAATAATTATAGGCGAAGCACCCGGGGCTGAAGAAGATAAACAGGGAGAGCCGTTTGTCGGAAAAGCAGGAAAGTTGCTGGACAAAATTTTGGATGCTATCAACTTTAAGCGGGAAGATGTATATATCGCAAACATCCTAAAGCATCGTCCGCCAAACAATCGCAATCCTAAGCCGGAAGAACGCGAACGAAGTCTCCCCTTTTTACTTCGACAAATTGATTTAATAGAACCAAAACTTATCTTAGCTGTAGGAAAAGTAGCAGCCCAAACACTTCTTGATAAAAACCTTTCTTTAACAAAGATGCGGGGACAGTTTCACAATTTCCGAGGCAAATATGAGTTACTTGCTACCTATCACCCGGCCGCATTGCTTCGACATCCAAAATGGAAACGTCCTACATGGGAAGATGTTCAACTACTCCGAAAGCGATATAATGAGCTCGGCGGGCAACCGTAAAATTTTAAAAAAATATCTACTCTTTTACTTCGGTAAAAGTGTCGCTTTTCTTATACTTGTTAATGCGTGAACAAAAAATAATTGGGATTGTTCATATCATTCAGCTCACACGAATTTTGCTATAATTTCAGATCAATTCTCGGATGGCATCAAATAAAGGATCAAATTATAATAACTCGGACTCCAACGTATTGGATCAGGAGGGACGTGTTCCCCCTCAAGCAGTAGAGGTTGAAGAAGCTGTGTTGGGATCGATGTTAATTGAACATGAAGCGGCTACTATCGCATTGCAGATGCTGTCTCCGAATGATTTTTACAAGCCCGCCCATCAACATATTTTTGAGGTACTCCACGATCTTTATGAACGCGATAATCCCCTTGATCTGCTCACGGTAGAAAATGAACTGCGTGATAAAGGGCTGCTTGATACCTGTGGCGGACCGGGTTACTTGTCAGAACTTACCCGCTCGGTCAGCTCAGCTGCCAATGTGGATTACCACGCTCAAATTATTGCTGAAAAAGCAACTAAACGGAATTTAATATTGGGTTGCACCGATATTATTAAACAGGCTTACGACAGTTCTTCTGACACTATAGACGTATTAGACTATGCCGAGCAGCGTATCTTTGATCTGGCTAATTCCAAACAACGAGCACAAGCTCAACCTATTGGTGATGTTTTAAAGGATACCCTCTCTTATCTGGAAGATATCCGCGGTAAATCCTCTGGCATTACTGGAGTTCCTACCGGTACCGATGTAGATAAACTGACGGCCGGTTGGCAAAACGGAGATCTTATTATTATTGCTGCACGTCCCTCAATGGGTAAAACAGCCTATGTTTTGACGACGGCAAGAAATGCGGCTTTGCATCAAAATGAAAAGTTGCGGACCAAGGTCGCTATTTTCAGTCTGGAGATGTCAAATCAGTCACTCGTTCAGCGTCTGTTGACGATGGAAGGCCGAATTAATGCTCAAAGCGCTCGATCTGGGCAATTAGAGGATGAAGATTTTAAGCGTCTTATTGATGCTGCGGGGCGACTTTTTACGGCCAATATTTTTGTAGATGATACTCCCGGCCTAAGTATTATGGAACTTCGCACCAAGGCCCGACGGCTCAAAAGTGAGCATGATATTGGTCTTATCGTTGTGGATTACCTACAGTTGATGACGGCCAGTGGAGATCATGGAACCCGGGAGCAGGAAATTGCATCCATATCAAGAGGACTTAAAGCATTGGCTAAAGAGTTGGACGTACCGGTTGTGGCCCTTTCACAGCTAAGTCGTGCCGTTGAGCAACGCGGCGGTGATAAGCGTCCTCAGCTTAGTGACCTCCGTGAATCGGGATCTATTGAGCAGGATGCTGATGTTGTAAGCTTCATTTATCGTCCGGAATATTATGGCATAAAAACTACTCCGGAGGGACAATCTACTACCGGGCTGGCAGAAATTATTGTCGGCAAGCAGCGTAACGGCCCCACCGGTAGCATACCACTGTATTTTGTAGAAGACTATGCTCGATTCGAAAACCTTACTACTGCAGATGCGGGTCCATATGGAGAGCCCCAAGATAACTCCTCGAATAATGGAGACCAATCCAACAATGGTGGACCACCAACAGGACATAGCCCCGGCGGTGACGACGCTCCATTTTAAAATACCGTTAGATTAAATTACTCTATCAATACCATAAAATAATGTTTCTTAATCAGCAGTTAGTTAATTTTGAATAAATAGCAGATTAGGAAACAATCATTATGAACCTGAAAGAAAAATTATGGCGGATAAATAAAAGACTGTCAAAATTCTCTATCGGGGAGCATATTGCAGGGATGTGGCTGAGTCGAAAATTTACCGATCACGGGATACTCGTTGTAACGGGCGGGCGGCCCTATCCCAAAGTGATCAACAAAGGAGGAACACTCTCTGCTGAAAATTGTCAATTCTATTCCGGTGTGCGTATGGAAATTGGCTCTAATGGTTCTATCAGAGTCGGTAATGGGACTTATATTAATAGAAATACTCTTCTGGTTGCAGAAGATAATATAACTATTGGAAAAGATTGCAGGATTTCATGGGACGTGATAATCATGGACTCAGATCTGCATCCGCTGAACTCCGACACTGTAATCAACAAACCAGTCATCATAAAGGATAACGTATGGATCGGCTGTCGGGCGATCATCTTAAAGGGAGTTACTATAGGGAAAGGCGCGATCGTGGCAGCCGGCTCGATCGTAACTAAAGATGTGGCTCCATACACTATTGTCGGTGGCAATCCAGCTCGCTATATAGCCGATGTGACGCATTAACCAGTTCTCTCCTATACACTTATTTTCTTGTACAATTTTTACCCAGCCCAATAGTATACCGGGAATAAACGTAACGATCGGCTAACCTCAATAAGTTTTAAACCCCCTCTCTATCACGCTAAATCCCCACCTACAAACACTGGCACACTAATTGCAATCTGATTAGAGGGGTCATCCTCACAAACTAAATTATTAATTAACAATAGGATGTGGTCAGATGATTTTAGAAAAAAAACAATCATATCAGGTTCTGGGAATTGATATTTCTCCCTATTCAAAAGATGAATTCTTTTCACTCGTAGATGCCAGGCTTCAGGACGATAATCCTGAATCTCCGGCATTCTTTGTTGTAACTGTGAATCCGGAGATCGTCATACAGTCGATCATTGACAACGATTTCAAAAGGATATTAGGCAGTTCCAGTATTAATACCGCAGATGGTGTGGGCATCAGCTGGGCTGTCAACTACCTATATGGGATGCATATCGATCGTATAACGGGGTCTGACTCTCTTGAGAAAATATGTACTCAATGTGCCAGCCATAATGCGTCTGTATTCTTTTACGGTGCTATGCCAACCATAGCCGATCGTGCCGCTTCTATCCTGCAGGACCGCATTCAGGAGTTAATTGTTGCCGGTACCTACTCCCCAGATTCACCAGATATTAAACTGGAAGACCTCCCGCATGAAACCCAGCAAAACCTCAAAAAAGCAGATGTAGTTTTCGTTGCACTCGGGGCACCGGCTCAGGAAAAGTGGATTAATCAGAACCTTCCCAAGCTTTCAGCCTGCAAACTGATAATCGGTATTGGAGGGAGCTTTGATTTTGTGGTTGGTAATGTTAAACGCGCACCAAAATGGCTGTGTAAATCGGGGTTGGAGTGGCTTTATCGTTTGTGGCTGCAACCCAGCAGATGGCGGCGTATGCTTAAACTCCCTCTCTTCGCCCTGAATATTATGCTGTTACGTATCAGCAATCCGGATTTGGTAAAACTAAGGCAGGAAAACCGTTAATCTATATTGTAATTAATTTTTTAGTACGCCAAAGCCTTTGGCTTCTTTTTTCCAGATTGGATCAGTCCGCGCACCAGATCCTGGTATGACCTAATCTCAAACTGACCTACCGGACTTTCAAGAAATATATTGCCGTTTAAAATCAACTTAAATCGCCCTCCCTTGTAGTCAAAGTCAATTATATTCAAATCTTTTTGCACATCACGATATGTAGTACGCACATTACAGACAAGCATGGTATCAAAAAGCAACTGTTGTTTTAAAGAATAAAAAAGGCGCTCCAGGGTTATATCCTCAATATTTAGATTAAGTGATTTTAATCTCTTTATTAGGTGGTGGTATCACTAAAGTAACAGCGGCTCGTCACTTGGCTAATCTTCTACGCATGATGAACCAGAGCTTCATAACTGCCGGCATGGGATCGTTCCAGCTAAACCCTCCCAAAATAAATTTCTGGAAATAGGTCCGCATCCATGTTCCTATTGGTACTTGCTTAACGCGCAAATTCTGAATAAACGCTTTTAAATCCTTTTCTATGAAAATAAATCGCACCCCTGGCACGTAATCCCTTTGTTCCAAAATTTTGTTCCCCGTCAACAGCTGATAATAGAGTGCAGCAATATTGGCCCCAGCCGCGGTTCCCAGATAGCTCCAAACGCTATTGCGGGTGTGGATCTCCAGCAAGACAGGCTTTCCAGTTCGTTGATCTCTTTTGAACTGTATATTTAACAATCCTCTTAGCTCCAGTAGCCGGACTATATCCATCGTCATCTCGATCATCTCTGGATCTTCTACGGTGGTAATATAGCATCCCTCCCCTGCTACTATCGGATATGTTCTCAGCTTCTGGGCTATGAAGTACCCATCGAGTCGTCCTTCGTTGCTCACACACATATTTACACTGTATATCTGATCTTCACCCCCTTCAATAAACTCCTGAACCACAACATGGGGATTAATTTCTGCCAGATCGCGATACAAATTTACTAACTCCTCATACGATTTGCATTTAATAGCCTTTTGATAGTCTCCGACCTTGGAGTCAAAATCTTTTCCCCACCAAGCTTGTTTAAATGAGGGTTTGATGACGCAGGGAAACTGTAGTTTCTCAACCGGTTTTTCATTAAGCTCCTTCACTGAGGATAACGTTATTGAGCGGGGAGCCGGCAGATCATATTGTTCAATTAACTCGCAAAAAAGCTGTTTATCCAACAGCTTTTCAACCCGTTCCGGATCCGGAAATGAAAACAGATAATAGGGCTCAAGCTGGTCTTGGTGCTTAGCAATATTCAAAATCGCATGATCGTCGTCGCTGAATAAAACTGCCTTTTGTGACAGTGATCTACCAAAATCACACAGTTCTTCAATAAACTTAGGTGAACGATAATCAGAAAAAAATACTTGCCCCCTGGTATAACGAGAGTGCAACGACGGGTTATCACGGATTTCACTCCCTACAATAACCGGTATCCCCGCCCTTCCCAGATTCTGCACCAACCCAATTTCACCCAGTACCAGCGCAGGTGTCCGTTCATATTGATGGCTATCTAACGACATATCTCTTTGATTTAGGCTGTGAATCGGTTTGAGGCTTCGCTGCTGGATTATTACTTGTTAAAAGAGAGCTTAATCGAGCGCTAATTATCTGCAACCACTGGTATAACATCGGTGCCGGATCTACAAAAGACAGGACGGCAAATACTCTGTCTCCCTTGAACGACGCCAGCCACTCACCAAATGTAATAGTTCCTGCGGCCCTGCTCTCCCAAAAAGCACGGACATCTTTTGACAAATTAATATATTTTACCCCTGGGCGGGCTACCACGGTCTTATCTGAGGCTTGTCCGTCTACAAGGTAATTATAGTAGAGTTCAGCCAGATTGGCTCCTGCTTTTCCACCCAGCAGACTCCACAGGCTATTTCGGGCGTGTATCTCCATCAACTTATACTGCCCGGTGCGGCTATCCTGTTTGAACTGTATATTGACTAATCCCCGGAGATTCAACTTTTCAATAATCTTTTTTGAAATATCTACCACTTCGTTATTACCAACCGTCATTACATATGTTCCGGTACCCGCCTTGATAGGATAAATCCGAAATTTCTGGGCTATGTAGTAACCTTTCACCGCACCTTTTTTGTCTACAAACAGGTTGGCACTGACGTGCTGTTTAACCTCTCCCTGTACATACTCCTGTATTACTACACTGGGATTAATCTCAGATATTTTCTGATACAAATCCCTCAGATCTGATTCGTTTGAACACTTAAAAGCTTTCTGATACTTTCCAACTTTTTCGACAAACTCGTCTCCCCACCAAAAGTGGCGCTGAGTAGGTTTGATAATACAAGGGTAAGGAACCTCCAAGACGATCTGTTCAAAATCACTGGTCGTTGAAACCTGGTATGATTCCGGAGAAGGCAACTGGTACAACTCCGAAAGCTCCGTAAAGCGTTGCTTATCCAATATTTTTGCCACCATCTCCTTATTGGGATACAAGAGATGATAGTATTTCGCCAGCCTCTCCCTGTTGTTGGATATATTTAAAATAGCACGGTCATCATCACTAAAAATTACCGGTTTATGATCAAGTGTTTTTCCAAAATTACACAGCTGATCTATAAACTCAATGGAATCATAAGAGGAAAACATAATCTTGCGCTGCACATATTTAGAGTGCAGAACGGGATTATTTTCAATTTCTGATCCTACATAAATCGGAATCCCTATTGTTGCCAGACTCCGTACTAATCCGATCTCTCCAATCACTAATGCTGGATGTCGTTTTCTATTGTATGATCTCTTTAAAAAGCCCATAGGTCATGCCATTTGCATTTTATTGGTTAATAGCTGGTAGGCTTCGTCGATCGACTCTCCGATCACCTGCCAGTCGTACTTCTGTTTGACCAAGTCATATCCCCTGTCAACCAGTTTTTTGCTAATTTTTTTATTCTGTAAAAGTCTTATAACCTCTTCGGCAAACTGGCCAGGATCATCCCTGATAATGATGTGTTCGCCGTCTTCTACCTCTATTCCCTCACAGCCGATACTGGTAGATACTACCGGTTTTCTCATCGACAGCGCCTCGACTACCTTGAGTCTGGTTCCACTTCCCATACGCAACGGCACTACAAACACACTGGCCCGATCCACATAGGGACGCACATCATCCACGAAACCGGTGACAATGATCGAGTCGGATTGTCGTTTTAACAACATTTCGGGCGGTTTGCTACCAACGATATACACCTTGGCCGTGGGAATTCTCTTTTTTATGATGGGGAAGATCTCGTCGAGAAAATAGATCATTCCATCATGATTTGGAACGTAACTCATAGCACCAGTAAATACGATTGAAAACGGCTCCTCATCTGCGTCACCAGGTATAAAATAGGATGTATCAACCCCGTTTGGTATAACGAACTGCGGGATATCGGGAACATCTTTCCTGATCAGTTCTCCATCTCGTTTAGAGGTAACGAACAAAGCATCCTGTCTTTTAAAAGCGGTAATCTCTTCCCCAAAACTCTTTTCATACTCCCGTTGGTAAAACCGTTTTCTAAGACCAGACCACTCCAGAGTACTCATCCGTCTGAAATTGTCATATTCCACATTGTGGGCATCCAAAACACGTACCGCGTCGGTTTGCAGGTCGAAGTGCCCCATCGAAGCGAATTCTGCCTGCACTACATCAAAATCATTTTTATCCAGTAACGACTGTATCTGTTTTTTTAATTTTGGAGATTGCGCCCAGTTATACCAGTAGCTGTGTGAGGTAAACTGTGAATATAGTTGTAGCGCTGTCCTGTATTTTACCCTCTTCCGGTTAACAAAATGCATTTTTCCGTCGAGTTCGGGAAAGGAGTTCCGGAATTTATCCATATCACCGAATTCGCTAAATCCCGCTACACTTACATCATAGTGTCGCGAGAGATGTTTCAGAATATGATATACACGTAATGCTCCTCCAAATGTAGGGGGAGTCGGTAAATATGGGAATATGTGAAGAATTTTCATGAGGCCTCGTTACTGGGTTATACGTGTGTTTCTCGCGTTGTTCGTATCCACTGTTTATTTTTCTTTGAGCTTACCACTGCTTGCAGGTATATCTTTATTTTCCAAAAAGCATACCACGGTATATACAGGATCGACTTATAGAGCTGCTTATCAGCGCCAGCTGCATATAGACCAACAAAAAGATGAAGGATTCCCATGGTGACTATTCCAGCCCATATGTACACAAAGTGTACCGGTAACCATCCAATCGCCCAGCCCGCCATATTTACCAATAACATTAACAGCGTAACCAGCAAGGTATTTACGAGCGGAGGCGTAATGAGATCGACCAATGTATCCAATGGTTTGAGGGACCGATTTACAAAAATAGCCTTAATCAGCTTGGGAACATACCGTCTGATAAGTGGATATCGCCCAAATTCCCATCGTTCGCGTTGAGACTCCGCATTCTTGGATGATTCCGGCATAAGAGCCCATACGTAAGCTTCCGGAGCAAAATCGATAGCTATCCCCTCCAGTATTAAAATGAGTCCGTATTCTACATCTTCAGTCAGCGACCATGCCTGCCAGGGATTATCTTTCAATACCTCCACACTAAAGCACATACCATTGCCACGCAGCCCCATGTTGAACCCCAAGACCTTCCTTCCCATTGGTTTAACATAGTTGTATAGAAGGAAACCAATCCGTATGGTTTCACTGGTTCGAACGCCTGGTTTTGGTAGCACCAAGTCACTACTTTGTACCACTTTGCTCCCGTTTTCCAGGTAATAGTTCATTACCTCCAGGTAGTGCCCAGATATGAGGCTGTCGGCGTCAAAAACGATAATTCCCTCATATCCCTCTTCCTTCGCAATGATCTGGTCAAACGCCCATCGCAGAGCATGCCCCTTCCCCCGTTCGGTTTCGCTGGAACGCTCCAACACGGTGGCACCTAATCCATGGGCAATATTCGCCGTGTTATCGGTACAGTTATCGGCAACTACAAATACATCGTAGAGACTCTTGGGATATACAAGACCGAAAAGACTGTAAAGCGACTTCGAAATCACCTTCTCCTCATTATGAGCCGGCAATACAATTGCGAACTTACGTCTGCGGGTTGCTGTGAAACTGGTCTGTTCTTTACCTCGTAGTGCGATAATACTCAACAACATCTGATATCCCAGAATAAAACCTAAACAACCAATCAAAATATACTGTACAATATCAATAATCATGCTGACGCACTCCTACAAGTTTATATGGATAACTATTTAAACTGATCATATTCATAACGGGGTAACTGTCGCTGAAAAAATCTAAATTTGTTCCGTCCATCCCTATACTTCTGCTCCCAGTTTGGGGGTTGATCGTATCGATTTTGCCTGCCTTGATCTTCCCATTACATCCAGTACCTCTTCCTTTATTTCATCCACAAATTGTTCCATTGAATGATTTTCCTCGACATACTTTCGCGCTGCTTTGCCCATCTCCTCTGCCCTTTTCGGATTATTCCATAACTCAGCAATTGCGTTTCGCAAAGCTTCGGGATTTCCCTGCTCTACAAAAATGCCGGTAACCCCATCCTCTATTACATCTACCTGCCCCTCTGTACGGGAACAGATCACCGGCTTGCCCATCGCCATAGACTCAAGGATAGCAGTGAGGCCATTATCTGAGTCTGAGGGCAACAGCGGTACTACAGTGAAATTGCAACTGGCATATAGTTTGCGCAGCTCTTCATACGGTTTCCGACCAACCGAAATGTGTTCTGGAAGCTCATCTATGTCATACAACTTCTTTACTGTGTCGAAGATCTCTCCACGCGCAGCTCCCACAGCAATATGGCAAGGAATATGCAGTTCTCGGAGAGCTTCTACCAAAGTCGGATAATCACGCATCTCCATACCCACCGCACATATTCCGTTGGCTCCATCTTCCGATTCCATCGGATGCCAAAATAACTGATCGGTACCTCTCCTAAGTAGGGTTACCTTGGAAGCGGGAATCCCCAGCTCATCAATTGCGATCTGCCGTTGCTGGGATGACCAGATCAGGATACGGCTAATGGCCTCCTGGGCATGTTTGAGGAACCATTTCTTTTGCTGGGACTTTCTGGGATCCATGGAAGTGATCCGAGAGATAATCATTACGTGAGGTGTACGCATCCGAAAATATTTCATCAGCAAGGCCAGCGGTAAGCCCACTTTCTCTGATTGGGTAAAAATAACATCGTACTTCCGTTGTAGTATCAAAGCTTCAACAACCTGGGCTATTGTCACCGGAATTTTTTTATACAGCCATCGACGGAATGCCGGAGCTTTTTCTTGAAAATATCGCTCGTCCAGCAAGTCAGCCGAAAGAGCATTCTCAAGCAAGCTTACCCTGGGGTGCCGGTTCTGTTTTTCGAGCTTTGTAATTTCCTCATCGGGGAGTTTAGCCATCCCCTTGGCAATGATATAGAGTGTTTTCATATTTCTTCGATTTCAAAATTTCTTTTGCCAACCGGCTTAAAAGTATCAACAGGTACCCGTTCTCTTACTACTGAATCGGCCGTTAAATCCTGTTTTGATCTATCCCGAAATTTGGTATAAAGCCACTCCACATATTCATAGGGAGTATGTAGCATTAACAGAAACTTCAGAATGCTTGTGTTGTATTTTACACTTAATCGCCTGATGTCATAAATATCCCTGCCATACACTGGCGGGCCGGTATAAACTCCACACGCATATTTGAATCCTGCCTCCTTCACAACCGATTTTACCCGGTCATTAACGCAACCGTATGGGTACGCAAAACTAATGACCTCTTTTTTAATCAACCTTTCTATGGATTTCTTGGAGCTATAAATCTCATCCCATAATTCATCCAGCCGATCTATTTCCGTCAGTTTTGGATGGCTCATGGTATGTGCCCCTATTTCGAACACATCAGATTCAGCTACCAGAATCTGCTCGTCAGTCATTAGTGGATACGCCAGATTTGAGCACTTGTCCCAGTTGGCATTTGCCAACTTTCGATTACCTACCGCAAACAAGACCGCTCGCATATTAAGCTCTCTGAGCATCGGGAGAGCCAAGTCATATGTGTTACGGTGTCCATCGTCGAATGTCAATATAATCGGCTTCTTTGGCAGAGTCAGTTTACCTTGCCGGTACAAGTCGTAATCCGTAAAGGTGATGGTGGTAAAGTTCAGGAAATCAAGTAATGCAAGTTGTCGTTTAAAGTTATTCACACTTACTGAAAACGGATCATAGCTTGAGTCAGATGTTTCGCTAACCAAGCTGTGATACATCAGCACTTTAATCGCTGCATGTTCTCTTAGTGATTTATTCGTGTTTGTCTCCAATGTTAAGCCCCATTTAGCCTATTATTTACTGTGCTTATCAAGTTAAATACAACAAACATGCCATTTTTAAATTTATAGCCTTGCTGTATTTTAAAGCCTTTTTTAAGAAATTTTTCCTGATGAAAAGACACTTCTCATCGGGAATTTCCAACCCGTTGTAAAAAATATTCTCACCTTTCTGATACTTTTCCCATCCTACTAACTTATTGGTTAACATTTTCCAGAATCTTGTGATAACTCTTGTACCAGTCTACAAAATGCATAATACCGGTATCTAGGGATGTACCTGGAAGATAATCAATCGCCTTGTAGAGCTCGGTTGAATCGGCCCATGTGCGTTGTACATCGCCAGGCTGCATAGGCATCAATTTTATGTCGGCCGAACACCCCAGCTCTTTCTGGATCGTTTCCACAAAATCCATCAGTGAAACCGGGGCATTATTACCAATATTGTATATTCGATACGGGGCACTGCTGGTAGCAGGATCGGGAGTCTCCGCATCCCAACAGCTATTAGGATTTGGTGCTTTAGACATCAACCGGTACAGGGCTTCGACGATATCGTCGATGTAGGTAAAATCGCGGGCCATGTCCCCATGGTTGTATACCTCAATTTGTTCTCTCGCCAGAATCTTCTGTACAAACTTATAATAGGCCATATCAGGCCGACCCCAAGGTCCATACACCGTAAAAAACCGAAGGCCGGTAGTCGGTACTCCAAAGAGGTGAGAATAGACATGAGCCATCAGTTCGTTTGATTTTTTTGTCGCTGCATAAAGCGAAACTGGGTGATCTACGACGTCTGATACGCTGTAAGGTTGCTTCAGATTTAGACCATACACCGAGGATGAAGAAGCAAATATCAGATGGGAAACCGGATATTTTCTGCAGCACTCCAGCAAATTGGCAAAACCCTGGATATTACTCTGGATATATTCTTCAGGGTGAGTTAGCGAATAGCGTACCCCTGCCTGTGCAGCAAGATTGTAAACCCTTGCCAACTCATTGTCTGAAAAGATCTTATCCAGTGAGGTATAATCGGCAAGGTCTGCCTTTTTAAATTCAAATTTCGGATCTGATAATAGATTTTCCAGACGATCTTTTTTTAGGTCGACGCTGTAATAGGAGTTCAAGTTGTCAACACCTACTACTTTAAACCCTTCACTGAGGAGTCGCTTGCTCAGGTGATACCCAATAAATCCGGCTGCCCCGGTAACCAGTACTTTGCCTGATATAGTTCTGTCTTTCTGTTTTGTTGACATCTGTTACCTCTGTCCCATTTTGAGTTTAATGCTATTCCAGCGAAACGAGAGATATGCCGGAATTGCCCCAAGTATCCCAACCTGATTGAATTGTGTTTTAATAAGTTTTGACTCTCGGCTTGCGCGCATATATAATTCCGCTGTCACCCCAAAAAGTGGCCGTAGAACTCTATTCAGAGGAGATACCGCATCTTTTAGCCGGAGAGAAATTCTCCAGTTTTTTAAGCTCTTGGAGGTAAAGTCGTACTTATACGACTCTTGACCACGCAGCAGTTCCACGCTCTTAACCCCTTCTTCAATGGCGTCGTTTACGGCATTTAACAGCAGGCCGATACCCGGGCGATATTTTGAGGAATCCCGTTCATCATCAAACCCGCTTATGTAATCAAAATATCTGTCATTGTAGCGTAATAGCATTCGCCCGGCACATGTGCCCTTGCTATCCCGCGCCTCCTTAAACCATATCCATCCATTATCAAAAGCCTCTTTCACAAGCTCCTTAAAAAATCCGGTAAACCGTTCGTCATGAAAAACTCCCGGGAATCCCAGTTTGTTCCACCGATTCTGATGCAATTCAATAATCGTATCCGTTGCTTTTTCAATCTCTACCCATGTTTTGGCCTCCTCTATTACGTAACCGTTCTCCTTATCTACCGCGCGTAGTGTCTGCCTCAAACGGCGTCTTGCACTCGATGAGTCTAACTGTTTGATATATGACTTAAGGTTGGATTGCCCTTCCAGATCTATGTAGGCACAGGTGTCCACATGCTGCAGGCTTGGAGCTAAACCGACCTTTTCTAAGGCCGGGTAGAGGTGATTAAGTACAAAACTGTCATCTCTTGACTGGTTAAATGAGAGATATGTCACATTCAGATGATTTGCTTTGATAATCGTTGCGAGGAGTTCGGCAACCTCCGAGGAATAATCCGGATCAACAATAACATCTAGAAAATCACTTATCCCGTAATCATCTTTGTAGCCGAGTTGCTCATTGGGACTGCCCCCACTGCCAATAAGTTGTAGTCTCCGCTCTATAGTTAAGGAACCGACTGAAGAAGTCCCGATATAAAACGGGGCGATTCCTACCAGTTTTGTGCCATCCCATATGGTAACAAGGGACAGGCTACGCTGCTCGTTTTGACCAAAATATTTCCACCATAAATACGACCATTCATAAGACATATAAATAGTCATATCTGCACGTTTGGACAGATATTGCCAATGTTTTTCCAGCTGTTCGAAGTGTTCAATCTTGTCGAATAGCTCGACGAACAGATCGTTCGATTCATTTTTTTTGTTAATAGATTTCTCTGTTTTATCCGTTTCAAGAATTGTATCCTGCATAGTTCTTGGAATGTTCATCTTATACCCTTTTTTTTTAATGAAAGTATTGTTTCTGTCTTTTGGATTCTTCTCCTCCCAGTAATGTGGTGTAGGTATCTTCCAGTTGTTCATGTATCTGCTCCCAGCTGAACTTCGATTTTACCAATCTATAAGCATTGGTCGTTAACTTCGATCTCAGTTTGTCATCCAGCAGTAATTGAATAGTAGCTTGAGCAAACGTTTCCGGAGTATCTGCAACAAGTGCCGTTTCCTGATGCTTTAAAGGTATTCCCTCGCACCCGATAGTGGTAGTAACGAGCGGTATTTCCATCGCCATCGCTTCCAGTATCTTCAAGCGGGTTCCCCCTCCCATACTAAGCGGTACTACATACGCGGATGCCTTGCTGATGTATGGCCGCACATCCTCTACATATCCAGTCACTTCAACTTGAGAACCTACCCGTTTCTGTAGCCAGCGAGCCGGACTGCCCCCGACAATATAAATTTTGACCTGTGGGATCTGTTTTTGAATTAAGGGAAATACCTCATCGAGGAAGTAACGCATGGCTTCATCATTAGGGAAATACTTCATCATACCAACAAACACCAGTGAAAACGGCTCAACAAGCGTATTTACCCGTTGCATCTTATTCATATCTATTCCATTGGGAATCAGACACTTATTTACATCAGGCACATCTTTTTCGAAAAGATTAGCATCCCTTTCACTTACCGTAAAAATCGCATCCTGTTTCTTCGCGGCACTGATTTCTTCCCGGTAAAATTTTTGACTTTCTAACTTGAAGTAGAGCTTCTTAAATATATTTGAGTCCGCCTCTGCCATCCGCCGAAAGTTATCATACTCAACGTTGTGGGCATCAAGAATCTTTATGGCATCAGTCTCGAGATTAAAGTTTGCCATAACAGGGAACTCTGACTGAATGATATCGAAATGCTGGGTGCGGACCAGCTCACGGAGCATAGCATTCATCTCTTTATTCATCGTTTTGTGGTACCAATGGCTGTGGCTGGAAATAAGTGAGCGTAAGAAGGTTATGATATGGTTCCACTTGGTGTACGGAGATGGGCAAAAATGAACTTTCCCGCGCAGAGACTGGAACTCATTCTCCAGCTCAAGCTGTTCACTTTTACTACCGTAACCTGCCACTGTCACATTATGATGGTTTGCCAAGTGCTTCAGTATATTATAGATCCTGATGGCCCCGCCAAAATTGGCAGGCAATGGAGAGTATGGGGTCAAAAATAGAATTTTCATTTAGCGTTAGGCTTTTTTGTTGGTTAATATCATTTTTATGCCGCTGAGTGAACTAAAGCTTTTGATCAACTTAAGTTCCTGCTCATCAAACAGTTTAAAGGCAAAAAGAGCAGCCAGATAAACGGCTCCTCCCGAAAGGGCAGTAAGCATCCAGTAGAGTCCCGTACCGTTGACGAACCATAAAAAAGCTACCATCAGCCCACCGGAAAGCGCCGGTTTAACTACATAGGCTAACTTGAACTTGCTTAGGTACCCTTTGGGCAGCAAATACAGTGCTGATCCCAGCATGAAAAGTTCTGTAATAAAGGTTGCGATAGCTGCCCCTATACCACCATTTGCAAATGCCGCTTGGGCATAGGGTATCATCAAATAGTTGGCGCCGACATTAAGAAATATTGCCAGGAACCCAACTACTGCCCATTCTTTCTGGCGGTTGGCCGCACCCAGAATAGCACTGCCGATAATCAGGTCTACATATATAAAAGTAATGCTGATGGAAAAAATCTGAAGAATAATCACCGATGGGCCAAACTCTTCCAGTCCCATAAAAAATTGAACGATATCTTGGGCATAGATATAGATAAGAATACTTACCGGTATACCCAGAATAATGATAAATTTAATACTTTTACTGATGGTAGTTTCAAGACGCCCCTCTTTATCATCCCAAAGTTTTGAAAAAACAGGGAAGACGGCAGTCTTATACAACAGGGGCAGCATCATTACCATATCGAAAAAACGATAGGCGCCACCATACCACCCTGTCACCGCCTCTGTCGTCATCGATGAAAGCATCACAGCATCCACACGGTAGTAGATGACCGAAAAAAGAGAAAACAGGAAATACGGCATCCCGGACCGCATCAGGCTGAACACCTTTGTGTCCATCTTATATTTAAGAGTGATAAATTTCTTCGAATAACTAAACAGCACCAACAGATGGACTAATGCACCAAATGTCATGATTACTGCAATCCCAATAGAATCAACTCCCATCAGAAGCGCAATAATGGCAAAGATAGCGACAAATGTCCGCTCGACTATGGTCCCAATTGCAGGGTATTCCATTCGTTCAACGCCCTGAAAGTAGGATTTTAGCGCTTTTGTTCCCCCTTCCCACAGCATGCTAATCGCAAGTACCCAGATAAGAATATTGACCTGCTCCGAATAACCCAGCAGCTGGGTAATCAGAAGAATAACACCCAGCGAAAAAACCCAAAGTACAATTCGCAACAGGATGTAGCTGCTAAATATCCGTGCCCCCACCTCTTTGGAACGGGCCACCTCTTTAGGTATCAGATAGTTGCCCCCAAAGTCTATCAGCAGCCCAAGCATCATCTTTATCGACAGTGCCAGGTACAAGCGACCATAGTCTGCGCTTCCCAGGTAGCGGGGCAGGAACATTAATAGCACAAAACTCGAGATCCAGGTTATGCTCTGAGCCCCGAACATAACCGTAAAATTACGTGCTAATTTTTTGCCAATTTCACTACTCATTCTGTCTCTTCGCTATTATTCTGGTCATTATCTTGTTTTGTTTCCGCTGCTGATGTTTTGTGCAGTCTCTCAATGGTGGTGAGCAACCCCATTTGGCAGCCCAGATAGATCATATTCCTATAGTAGGTTAGCTGCAGGTCGAAATAAGAGACTACCATCTGATTAATGACGGCAATCACAATAAAAACGATCACCGCTTTTAAGTACGGGTCCTTTACCCTCTTCAACAGCTTGGTGCCTTTGGCCACAAAGGAGTTGAAGAAAAACCAGAATCCCAGGAATCCAACGGCTCCCATCTTTACCAAAACCCAGTAAATCTCGTTGTGGGGAATGTAGTCGCGTAACGGAAATCGGATATTCACCAACGGCTTGGGTTGTTCATATTTTTGCCCAAAGCCGATTCCCATCACCGGATTGTGAACTACCGTCTGCGCCAGGTTATAGTTTTCATATTCACGGTACAGGTTGGAATAGTAATCTTCGTAGTTGGTTTCCTTGTCCGGTTTCTCTATACCTGATTTGATCATCTGTACCGGCCGTGCCAACGTGCTGTTGCTGTTCCACATGGCGGTACCATAAATAAAAATACCGACCAAGCAGGGAATGACGTATTTCAAAAATCTTAGCATTACCGGGGTTGGTAGGAGCACCATAAATGTGGTGAAGGAGACAATAAAACTGGCATATGCCGCCCGGCGTAATCCTATATAAAATCCCAGCAAGAGAGGTATAAGCAACAACAGAAGCCATAAATACTGCTTGTTTTTCACTTTAAATGCCATGAAACCCAGCAGTAGAATAAAGAGGGTTACCATAAAAACAGGATCCTCATGGTTGGTGAGGGTAGCCAGTCCGCCCGTGGTAAATCCCATTCCAATAAATCGTCCTATCGCCTGAAATGCTTTGAAGGAGATACCTAAAATGAATACCCATATCAGGATGTTGAGTTGTTCCCTCGTGCGGATAAATTGTGACGTCAGAAAATAGACAACGAACAGATAGCATAGAGCCCTTATTTCCCACAATGCAACCAAAAAATCCCCACCATTTTTCAGACCGTATGCAACTGAGAAAAAGAATAACGCGACAAAAGCAAGAAACGGCAGACTGATAGGGATTCCTCGAAGCGTAAAATCTTTTTTGGCCGCCAGAAAAATGATCAGTGCAGCAAACAGAAATAACAGATGGATCTCAATAGGATTTACAACCCCTGAATTGAAAAATGGAATGTAAGAGATCTCTTTCAGGTTTCTGAAAAAATCGATCTGGTAAGTAAGCGGATTGAAGCCGGGAATCCCGAACTGGTCGAAAATAAGTACCAGAAACAGGAGCAAATACAAACTGTAGTCGGGTTTGAGGATGCTTATCGCCAATACGATCAGCAGATAAAAGATGGACAAAACCACCGCGTACTGTCCCTCGAAGTACCACAGTCCCAGACTAACGGTAATGCCACTGATAAGCAATAGCCACAGCACCAGTGCATTATCATAATTAAGCCCCAGTGGACTAAGTACCAAACGCTGGTAAAGGTTCGGAAACATGTTGAAATTAGCTGTATTCATTTTTTAACCCACTGGCTCTTCCATATTGAACATCATGTACACGACGAAGGCTACCAACAGTATTGAGAGGAAAAGCGTGGATACCGTATTGACCGATTCCTCGTCACTCATTTTGTTCCTCAAAATTACCAGCAGATGGAAGAAGATTATACCCGCAAGTATTGTCATACAAGAGTTAGCTTTTGTGGTTAAATCGATTGAAGATGTACCCGATGACCCTACGCTCATCGATATGCTTATAGATCTTTTTTAGTTGATCTCGCTTGGTCTTTTTGGCATCAATCACGGCAAGCAGCCCATCAATTTCGTTAATAAAATGTATAGGGAAATCCTCAACCGGGAACACAGAACCCATATCAAAAATGATAAAATCGAACTCCTGCTTTAGCGTACTTATTATGCTCCGCAGTGCAATAGTGTCTTCAATGCCGGGATGATATCCAGACAGATCCCCTGCCGGCAGCAAAAACAGATCCTCAATACCAGTGGGAGTTACATGCAATACTCCGTCTTTCATCGCTTCGGCTAGTCCCGGTTGTTCCTGGGCACCAAATATGTTGTGTAACTGTGGATTGTTAATATTTAAATCTACCAACACGGTAAGCTGATGGTATGCGCGCGTCAGAGACACCGCCATATTGGTAGCCGCCAGTGTCTTGCCTTCTTTATTATTTGGGCTGGTAACCCCAATAGCTATGCGCTCATCCCTATTTCTAAGCGCCAACTTGCTAAAGTTAAAGTTGTTGTAAAACTTCTTGGATACAATAGAGGTATCGATATGTTCCAGCTTATGATCCCCGATAACCATCGGCAGTGAATCATATTTACTTACCTGTCGCAGATAGTTGGAGCTGATAATATCTTCCACTTCCGCCTCGAAATATTTGTCTGACATAGTTTTATTTTCACTTAGATTGTTCCTTCACCGAGATATGCGATGATCGGTTTTTGTATTTCAATATCCTCTTCACTGCGAATAGACAAATCAAGTATTTCAGCAAGAGCTGTTAATAATCCACTTATGATAATCCCAAGAATTAAACCCGCAATCAGTACCAGCTTTTTGTTAGGTGAGCTGGGTTCTTCAGGTATATAGGGTGCATCAAGTACAAGAAACTGTTCGGTAGCTTTTGTCCCAATATCTCTCGTCATACGAGCCTGTTCGAGTTTTACTTTCATCTCATTGTAGAGCTCTTGGTAGATACTGAAGTCGGATTGATTGCTGTTGTTTTGCTGCGTTGCTATAAATGCTTTTTCCATGTTGGTGAGCACATTCTGGCGCTGCTTTACCAGATCTTCACGCTTAAGTGTAGCGATGTTTAAGTTAGACTCCATTACTGGCATAATTCTGTTTGCCACCTCTGTGATCTGTGCTTTGAGAGCCCTAAGGCGGGGATAACTATCGGTAAACTGTTGCCGCAGCTCGTCATATTCTCCAAGTAAGGTGGAGAGCTCCGCTCCAAAGGGAATCTCATCAAGCGGCAGCCTGAATAGATGCCCGGTATTAAACTCAGTGCTCTGATCCAGGAAAGCGGCTACGTGATCTCTGTTGATTTCCTTTTGCATGATCTCCCAATCAATTACTTCAAGCTGCGTGTCTATTTCCTGAAGCTGTACCTGTAGGGCCGCCGATGCAATGGGGGTTTCTTTCATCTGGGAAGTTGTAGTACTGACGATCTGCTCGCGCTGCATGTCCACCACCTGTTCCAACTCATCCAGCTTTTCCTGAAAGAACTCGACTGTTTCATTGTTTCTCCGGTTTTCCAGCCGCAACCGCGTACTGATAAAATGATCGGCAAGCAACTGCACGCCGTCCCTTGCTCTTATCGGATCAGTATCGTGATAGGTAATCTCAAACGAATCCGTAGCCCTCGAGGTGGTTACAATATGCTGCCGCAGCCCTCTGATGAGATTCTGTTTTTGGGCCTCTGTCTGGATGCCGGAATCCAAACCCAGGCTATCAATCATTAGCTCCATGGTAGATCGGCTGTATATAATTTCATTAAACGATTTCATGCGGTCTTCCTGGGCGATATTGATCGCCATCTGATATATCATCAGGGGATTCAGGGTTTCCTCTTTTTGAACTAATATTGAGGTCGAAGACTCATATTTTGGTTCGATAAACTGAAGAGAGGCGTAACTGAGGCCAACGAAAAGTAACGGGGTGATAATCAACAAGACCTTACGTCTTTTGACTACCCTCTTGATATCCTGGACAATTTCTTTAGTGCTATTCACGAATGTATCAACTTTAGATTTCTGATTGACGCGATAAACCTATACCAGCAGGTATGTCTCTTGATACAATAGCTATGCCAAAACGGATTAAGGAATTTTAAAAACACTTCTACTCGCTCTATTCGCCCAATTTATTTTCTCACCACCTCCCTGCAGGTACTTCAGATGCTCGACACCATCCGCCTTGAAACATATTTACACAACTACCCCTCACCACCTCGTGCAATTTATACACACAGTTCCCCGGGCCGGTCTATTCCGACTATAGTTTGCTCAACAGCCTGGTTAAATAAACTGCCGTTCTAATCAGCTGGAGGCCGTTATCAAATCAACTCACATAGATTGGCATATTTGTTGTAGCTGATCTCAACAACAGTAGCAATACCATTAAACCATAGCTTTACGCCCCCAATGAAAAGATGTATGAATTTTAAATTACTTAGTATACTAACCGTTTCAATCCTGATTACAGGCTGCAGCTCATCAAAACAGTTTCAAGAAGAGACTACCCGTAAACAGATAACTGAATCGAAAATAACTACTTCGGTAGAAGATCCTCTCTATAAAATACGACCGGGCGACGAAGTTGAACTGCTTGTTTGGGAGCAACCCAACTTTAATACCACTACGGCAGTTTCCAATATGGGAACCATAGCCGTGCCCCTGTTGGGAGAGATTAATGTAAGCGGAATGACCCATGAACAGCTGAAACGGGAACTTACTGACAGACTGGGTCAATATATCAAGGGGGAAACCAATCTCACCCTATCGATTCGCAGTACTCAACAAATGATGGTGTCGGTATTCGGGATGGTATCACGTCCGGACAACTATCCAGTCGTTGAGGAGGCTTCGATATTCAGGGTCCTATCCATGGCGGGTGGACCCACCGAGGAGGCAAACATCCGGAATGTAAAGGTATACAGGAAAAGCAGTACAAGTAACTATGCCACGCTAGACTTAACCCGGTACCTCGACAACGGCCAGCTGGCTGAACAAGCTGCTTTGGTATATCCAGGCGATATTATTTATGTGCCACAAAAACAAAATGCTGTGAGGGAGATGTCTGATTTTTTCCGTGATGTCGTTCTCCTTTTTGGAATTTTTAGAGTCGTGAACTAATGAAATTTAAAAACTATCCCATATACCTATTTCTATTGCTGGCTATCTGGCTCCTATTTACATTGGCTGCACCATTAGCTGTCCATGCGCAGACTATCAACACTCCACGTGTGTATAAAACAGATACACGGTCAGTTGCTCTCGGCGAAGCAACACTGGCCGACCCGACAGATCTAACCTCGATTAACCTCAATCCCGCGAATCTATCTCTTGTGCGTCACTTTCATGTGATTCAGCTTAACTCGTTCCACAGCATGGGCAATAACATGATGATGCAAACAGTCACTTTTCCTGTGGTTGCACTACGTTCCCACCGAATAGCTGCACAACTGGGTATTCACCACAAGGGCTGGAGCAAGCTAAACTACTTCGGACCAACCCGAGAACAACCACCCAGTTTGACGATGTTTCAATTTGATGTCGCCTACTCCTATTCATTCGACAACCTGTTGAGTTTGGGGGTATTTAACAACGTGACCTTTGCCCAAAATGAAGTTGCTCAATTCTGGACCAATTATACCACGCTTGGAGTACTGTATGCGCCATCTCAGTCTATCAGTTACGGGTTGGTATTTCGCGGTTTGGGCAGGAATATTACGTATCAATTTGTGGACGAAGTCTCCGTTTTGGGAAGCAACAATCTCAGGGAAAGCCTGGAACTTGGAGCAACCTTACAATTTCCGGTAGATACCGATCAACCCTATTTTGCCGTTTCATTTTCCAATGAAAAACGATTCGGGGAGGATGGCATCTTGTACAAAACGGGACTGGAAATCTATGCCCTGCCTTACCTATCACTGCGAGGTGGGCTCCAGTTCAAACCAGAAAGCGATATTTACGCTCCTTCCTTCGGGATAGGATTATCAAAAAGATTTGCTTCGGTTCACTATTCAGTCTCCCCGTCCACCCGACTCATTGGACGCTATCATCAATTGGGGATAACTATTCACTTAACACGAAAGTAATAAACATGGAAGAATCACCTTTTATCAATGATTCAATCATTCAGAATTCCTTTTTATGTGATCTGGAAAAAGGGTCAAAGAGCCTGTTGATGCAAGACATTCTACAAAAAATAATAAAGATTGCTCAGATTAATACCCACGTTATCATCGTTGGTGAAATTGGTTCCGGAAAAAAGAGAATAGCTGAAATCATCCACAAGCATAGCAACCGATCTGAGGGGCCTTTCTATTCATTTTACTGTCCTGCGGTTGAAGAAGAGGAGTATAAGAATAATTTCTGGGAAGAGCTCCATTTTGAGAAAGATCATATCATATTGAAGTACCACGCCATAGAAAAGGCCTGTAGGGGAATTCTATACCTCGACCAGTTCTCTGAGCTCCCGCTGGCCAGCATGGTTAATATCATCGATTCCTTCGTTATCGGAAATAATCAGCTTTACCGTTTTGATGAGGTCAGTCGCCCGAGAATGATTATCTCTGTAAATATGAAATCCTATCAAAAGATTCTGCACACCGACGAGTGGCGCTCAATTATGAGTCTGCTCGATCCAATGACAATTTTGCTCCCTCCATTGAGAGAACGCAAGGAGGATATTCCGGTTATTATCCATTATCTGCTGAAGACCATGAAAGATAAATATGAGGAGTGGAACGCTGTTTCAATTTCTCCCCAGGCGCTCTACAGCTGCTATAACTACAATTGGCCAGGTAATCTGAGGCAGTTGAAAAATGCCATTGTGCACGGTGCTATACTTTCACAGGGACAAATCATTGAAGATCACCATCTTCCATTTTCTCTCAACTGGCGATCTCCCTATGAGTCCAATTAAAAGTCTCTTACCAAGTAACTCTCTAAAGAACCAACATTTATGATTGTTGAATTTATCTCATCTTTTCTGATACCGGTTATACTGACGCTGATAATAACACCATGGGTTATCAAGTTTGCCAAGCGTATCGGGGCCGTAGATCAGCCCGGCGACCGAAAGGTCCACGAGACGATAACGCCACGAATTGGTGGAATGGCCGTTTTTATTAGTGCTGTTATTTCAATTTTAGGCATTTATTTACTGTACCCGCATCTCTTTGCTGGAATTCTTGAATACAAAACACAGATTGCGATTATCTCCTGTTGTATGGTTGGGGTATTTTTGCTGGGATTCTGGGACGACTTGAGAACACTAAAACCGGGGCCAAAGTTTGGTGTTCAATTTATCATCGCCGGTATTCTCTATTTTGCCGGTTTCAAAATATCCATCATCACGAATCCAATCGGGGCTGGAATACTGAACGTTGAAATGCTCGACTTTCCTCTTACTCTACTGTGGATTGTCGGCATAACCAATGCTTTCAACCTGATTGACGGACTGGATGGATTAGCTTCAGGGGTGGCGACCATCGCTGCTGTATCCATATTCACAGTCTCAGCTATTTCCGGAGAAATATGGTCGGCGACGCTATCGATGATCCTGGCCGGCTCGCTGGTAGGCTTTCTGAGGTATAATTTCAATCCCGCCAGAATTTTCCTGGGCGATTCGGGCAGTCTTACCATCGGTTTTTCTCTGGCTTTGTTGTCGATACAAAGCACCACCAAAATATCAACAGGGTTTGCACTGCTGTTTCCGCTGCTGGTATTGGGGCTCCCGATTATGGACACTATTATTTCGATGCTCCGTAGATTTTTGGGCACGTATCTGCCAGACAACAAACCTCTGGACACCGTTTCGATTAAAAGCAAGCTTCGCAGTATGTTTGTTCCAGACCGTTCACATATTCATCACCAGCTTATCACGCTTGGGTTTACCCACCGCGATACTGTTATTGTACTCTATTTTGTCTCGGCCCTATTTGCGATGAGTGCCTTCATTATTACCCAGATAGATACCTTCGAAAAATCGATCTTCATCGGGGTTTTCCTTCTGGGAATACTATTTCTGGGAATTAAAAAGCTACAATACCACGAAATTGCGATATTCAACAACGGTCTGATGATACCTTTTTATGAAAGATGGATCCTTCAGCGTACCACTTTCATCGGGCTGATCGATATGGGGTTTGTAGGACTCTCTTTTACTCTATCATACCTACTCATAAAAAGTATTAATCCGGAATTAACAGGCTCAATAAATCTCAAAAACTCTGTTATAGCCGTATTGTCAGTTCAGGTGTTAATCTTCTGGATTTCTGGACTATACCGGGAGACGATCAGGCAACTCGGCATTGGGGATGCCCTTCGTATTACCGGCTCGGTTACTTATGCTACACTTGGTGCTGTATTTGCTCTATACGTAATCAATGACATTTCAGTTTTGACTGTACTGCAGTATCTAGTGCTGGACTTCTACTTCCTACTTACATTCATACTTGGCTTCCGTATCGCCTATCAGGCATTAAGTTATTGGTTCCACCGCGATAAGAGAATCGGAGAACATGTGTTGATTTATGGGGCTAATGAAAACGGTACCATGATTCTACACAAGATGAATAACTCACCAGATAACCGTTTCAAAATGATCGGCTTTTTGGATGAAGATCCAGAACTCGAGGGAAAAATGCTGTATGGGTATCCCATTTTCGGAGGGCACTGGAAGCTTCTTAAAATACTGCTTCAGCAGAAGATTGATCGCATATTTATCTGTGACAATAACATCAAACCAGAGGATTTTAACCGGCTTAAATCTATTGCAGGGGCAAAAAACATACCTATTGAAAAGCTTCAGATAACGCTGAAAAGTGTTGATGATCAAGTGATTCACTCTAACGGTTACACTCATAAAGAAACGATGATATCCTATATCTGATCATGACTACAACCAAATTCAAGATAATAATGTCTACCACATACAACTCTATTATTAAAGGCTCATTTCTACTGATTCTGGTTGCTATTATCACAGTTTCTTGTGATCTGCTTAGTAATCAGTCTGGTAGGCCGGTCAACAATAACCTCTGGGTAAATGGATATCTGGCCTCTTGGCAATATAATGCGGAAACTCAATACGCAAACACCGGTATCATCAAAACCGATGATATCGACTGGGATGCTATCACTCACCTGACATTTTTTGCTTTGAGCATCGGACCCGACGGTACCCCTACCCGCAGCCTGGAACCTGAAGAGTACAGTAATTTTAATCACGATCAGCTACGAACAATATCCGAAGCCGCACATGCACATGATACCAATATTCTATTTAGTATCGGGGGCGGTGGCAACTACAATGGATTTAGTTCAGCCATTACAGACTCTAATAGAACCAGATTTATTACCACTATCCTAGATCTGCTCATTATGCATGATTTTGACGGGATAAATCTGAATATGGTCCCTATAGTGGAAAGTGATTATACCAATTACAGCAACTTCGTACAGCAATTAAGCCGTTCTTTTGATACCACTAAAACCGCTAACAATGAACGTCCACTTCTTACACTGTCTGCACTAAAATCGGATAGTCTGAATACGCTTTATGCTAGCCTTCAAGATCATTTCGACCAGATCAATATTCTCTCATACGATATGGCACAGCCGTGGAGAGGTTGGCAGGCATGGCACAAGGCTGCATTAAAAAATAAAAACGAAGCCTTTGACGCCAACCCATCCCTGCGATTTCCTTCCGTTGATGAAAAGGTGAAGAATGCAATTGCAGCAGGTATCAAAAGGGAGAAAATTGGGGTCGGTATAAGTTTCTCCACCTATCTATGGACGATGGTGAACTATCTTGAAACATGGCCTGGCTGGCCCACTCAGGATATGGACCGCTTAGAGGTGCTGACATATTCACAACTTGTTAACAAAGACACCGATCCATTCCTGGATAGTCTCGACAACATAGCCAACCTAATAAACATTGAAGAAATTAATCTTGCGGAAACCGCGTGGGATAATAATGCACTGGTACCGTATCTGAATCTTGAAAATCCAAAAGCGTTTATCTCATTTGAAAACGAACGTTCGGTGAAAGAGAAAGTAAAATATGCAAGGCATGAGCGTCTCGGAGGAGTGATGATCTGGGAGCTCGGTATCGGTTTTCTACAAAATAAGCCTGAAGGCGAAAAAGATCCTCTACTAAAAGCGATAAAAGAGGAAGCTTTTAAAAACAGAACAGATGGACTATGATCCCTTTATATATGAATAATAAGTCAATGCTGAGCCCCCTTCACAACTATATATCTGCTATCCTGATCTTGGTACTTTTTGCTAACTGGGGGTGCACAGAAACTATACACGCTCAGGAACAGCCGGACCCCAATCCCAACCCGTGGGTCACCGCTTACCTGGCTACATGGCAACATAATGCGGGTACCCCCTACAGTAACTGGGGTAGCCTCACCACCGATGATATCGACTGGGATGCTATAACCCACTTAATCTATTTTGCATTGAATATCGGTACTGACGGGAAACCCAGCCACAGCCTTGATCCCAGAGAACGAAGGAATATGAATACCGATCGGATCTATTCAATTACAGAGGTGGCTCATCAGCATGATACAAAAATTCTGTTTAGCGTTGGCGGGGCAGGAAATTATAAAGGTTTTAGTTCCGCCATCAAATATGGCAACCGAGAACAATTTATTGCAACCATTAAGGAATGGATTACTGTTTATGGCTTTGATGGGGTTGACCTTGACATGGAGCCGATCCGGCGGAGTGATTATAATAACTATCGACAGTTTGTCCTCGAATTGCAGGGAGAACTTTCAAAAATACAGACCCAACGGGGAGAACAACCGATGATAACTATAGCCGCGCTTAAAGGACCTGAGGTCTCAGAATTGTATGCCAGTATTCAACAGTATGTCGACCAGATCAATATTATGACCTACGACATGGCCCAGGCATGGTCAAGCTGGCAGGCCTGGCATAACTCTGCCCTATTCAGTGATGGCGTTACCTTCGATCGAACGGGTGGTGAGATGTCGAGTATCAAGCAAAAAGTCGATATCGCCCTAAATGCCAATATTGAGCGCAGAAAACTAGGAATCGGGATTGATTTCTATGGATATATCTGGCATGGTATACACCGTTTAGGAAAATGGGAAAACTGGCCGGCGCAGGACCTTTCAATCATGGAAAGATCGGGTGGAGTTCCCTATTCTGAACTTTACGATCGCTTTGATCTCCACCTGGCATCCTGGGATTCAATTGCACAAACCTCCTATCTAAATGCCAAGGACCCAAAAGCATTCGTATCTTTTGACAATGAACGGTCTGTACAGCGAAAAATTAAGTATGCAGTGGATGAAGGCCTCGGAGGAGTCATACTTTGGGAGCTGGGGGGAGGCTTCTTAAATGAACGAAAAGATGGTACAAAAGATCCTCTTCTTCAGGCCGTTAAAACTGCTGTATTGGATATGAAGAAAAAGTACAGAATCTCAGAACAAATAATTAAACAATGAGTAAAAAAGGAATCTTCTTGAGATTTAGATCAACAAATAGAGATCCAACTGCTCAAGTATCTGCTTCAACCTTTGTTATAGTTCCTCTTAAACAGCAATAATATTTTAATTAATAGACCTATGATTAAATTTCTGGCTTTCTCACTCCTTATTTTAATGTTGGGTGAATGCAGTTCTTCTGCGAATACTAATGACAATAATACCTCTCCGGATCCAAACCTTTTTGTCAGCGTGAGAGATGGAAATTTTGTAGTCGACGAACAAATTATAAAACTGGTAGGCACTAATGCATACCATCTCCCGACCTACCATAAGATTAATCCTGACGTGGTTGCTACCTCCTTTGATGCCTTCCAGGAAGCGGGCATCAACTTGGTACGCATGTGGGGATTCTATGACGGGCCGCCTCAGTATGAAAACGACATCACCCTGCAGCCCGAGCCGGGAGTATATAATGAGGAGGATCTGCAGCGGCTTGATCAGGTTATAGCTCAGGGCAAAGAACACGGAATTCGTTTTGTGATCGCCCTGGTCAACAACTGGGGTCAGTTGGGGGGCGTGCCCCAATACAACGAGTGGGACGGTAACTCCGGCGGCGGGATGTCACATTTCATTAATGATCCCGATACCCAGCAATGGTTCAGAGATTATATCAGCATGTTGCTGAATCGGGTGAACACCGTCACCGGAGTCGCCTACAAAGACGAACCCGCGATCTTCTCCTGGGAGATCATCAACGAAGGCCGCTTGTCCGGCGGTGATCCTGCCGAGCTGCGTGATTGGTACCAAGATATCGCCCAGCATATTAAAAGCATCGACTCCAACCATATGGTCTCCACCGGAGAAGAAGGATTTGATGATTCCAGCCTCGGCAGCTGGACGGATGGTGGTTCATTCCAGCATCCCGACTATTCAACGGATAGCTACTCCAACACCTACGTATTACGGGCCAATGAAGGCACCAGCTACGTGCTCAATACGCAGATCCCGGAAATCGATTATGGAACCGCCCACTGGTATCCCTCCGAATGGGGCTGGGGCACCGTAAGTCAGGATCTGTTCGACGCCCAACACGCCTGGATCAGCGACCACATCGCCATCGCAGAGGCTGAAGGCAAGCCGTTCTTGCTGGGCGAATACGGGTTCCCGGGATGGGGCGATGAGCGCGTGGAACAGGTTTACAATGACTTGTGGAACCATGCTGAACAAACCGAACTGGATGGTTCGCTGCTGTGGCAATTTACCCCGACAGGTACCAAATGCTACGAATATGGCGGAAATATCTGCTGGCCCGGCGGACGTCAGGATCAAGTCCTCTATAACGAATTCGTCGATCATATCAATGCGATGAAGACCGATAACTGAAATAGTCTGATCTTACATTCTTTATCTTTTTAAGCCTGTCTACTCCTTATTGGGGCAGGCTTGTTTTTTTGCATTTCTCCTAATTAATATATCAGTAAAAAAGCAGTCAAAACTACCCGGGTTTTTACCAAAATAACCCCAAATCACCTCCCAACTGATAAAATATTTACTGATTAATATTGTAGCATATCTTTTCATTTTGTTTCTAATTAAAAATTGTAAAGATACAGTATCAGACTCCGATTTACTGAGGAAACGACAAATGAGATTAAACTTTTTTCTCCAACCGATGTCGCAAATGGACAGTTAACCTCCCTCAAGCTCAACTAAAATAGCATAGCTGCCAAACCATTTACTGGATTCCTCGCACATAAATGCGACTATATTATTTAAAAAAATAACCTTCTATTCTATTAAATTTCTCTTTTCATTTCCCACTTCATTTAAAAGCATGCGTTCCAGCCAGTTAGAAGTACCCTTAATATCTTCGTCTTTTAAGAATAAACAAGGAACAACATGGTGTAATAACCAGTACTACCTATACTTAATATCAATTACTATAAATACTTGTAAATATTATAGTTGCAAATAAATAATATCATCCTAATAGGGAAAAAATACCCCAATACCCACACAAGACCCTAACCCCCCAAAAGTCATATTAATTATGAGTAACCGATTACTCTATCTCTTTATGAGCATTTTTATGCTTTTAGCATTGGTACAATGCGAAGAGTCCATCACTATAACAGGTGGACCCGACTTAATAGAACCTAACCTTATAGCCCCTGAAGATAGTACAATGCAATCAACATCTCTTTCCTTTGAATGGGAAGATATAGAAGGCGCAGAAAATTACCGTATTCAAATTGGAACTGATGAGATTTTATCATCAATCATTATCGACAGTCTTTCTCAAACCACAGATTTTGATATTAGTGGTTTGCCATATGATACAACCATTTACTGGCAAGTTCGTGCTATGGCTGAAGAAGTAGAAGGACCATGGTCTCAAACCTGGCAGTTTTCTACTGAAGAAGAACCACAAAATGCTAATCCGGTTTCTGCCGAACTTCAAAGTCCAGAAGATAACGCTACTGACCAAGAAGTTGACGTAAGCCTACAGTGGACGATGGTTGCCAGTGCCTCAGCTTATAATGTACAAGTAGCAACTGATGAGAATTTTGATTCTATTTTAAATGATCAGGAAGTTGAAAATTCATCGTACCAAACATCTAATCTAAATTTCGATCAAACCTATTACTGGAGAGTAGAACCCGTTGTTTCTGATCAAGAAACTGAGTGGTCATCCGTATTCAGCTTTAGTACGATGACTCAAACGCAGGAAGTACCTCCTGTAACGCTCGTGGCTCCCTCCGATGGTGCAACCGATCAATCTACGACGCTTTCCCTTGAGTGGGAAGAGCTTTCTGATATAAATGAATATCGGGTGCAGGTTGCTACCGATAATAATTTTTCCTCTCCTCTTGTAGATCAAACCACGGCCAATCTCTCATACGAAATCTCCGATCTGGAATACAGCCAAACTTATTACTGGAGAGTTCAGGCCAACGGTGACAATAACAGTGAAAACTGGTCAAGTGTTCGTGAATTTACAACCAAACAGCAAACGACAAATCCCAATAACGATGCTATTGTATCGGTAGAAAACGGAGAGTTTGTCGTCGACGGACAACCGCTGCAGGTCGTCGGAACCAACTCCTATCACCTTCCAAACTATGAAAAAATTAATCCGGACGTGGTGAACACCTCCTTTGATGCCTTCCAGGATGCCGGGGTCAATCTTATACGCATGTGGGGATTCTATGACGGGCCGCCTCAGTACAGTAATGACATCACGCTACAGCCCGAGCCCGGCGTGTACGATGAAGAAAACCTGAAGCACCTCGATGAAGTGATTGCCAAAGGCAAGGAGCACGGAGTTCGCTTTGTAGTAACGTTGGTTAACTACTGGGGTCAGTTGGGGGGCGTGCCCCAATACAACGAGTGGGACGGTAACTCCGGCGGCGGGATGTCACATTTCATTAATGATCCCGATACCCAGCAATGGTTCAGAGATTATATCAGCATGTTGCTGAATCGGGTGAACACCGTCACCGGAGTCGCCTACAAAGACGAACCCGCGATCTTCTCCTGGGAGATCATCAACGAAGGCCGCTTGTCCGGCGGTGATCCTGCCGAGCTGCGTGATTGGTACCAAGATATCGCCCAGCATATTAAAAGCATCGACTCCAACCATATGGTCTCCACCGGAGAAGAAGGATTTGATGATTCCAGCCTCGGCAGCTGGACGGATGGTGGTTCATTCCAGCATCCCGACTATTCAACGGATAGCTACTCCAACACCTACGTATTACGGGCCAATGAAGGCACCAGCTACGTGCTCAATACGCAGATCCCGGAAATCGATTATGGAACCGCCCACTGGTATCCCTCCGAATGGGGCTGGGGCACCGTAAGTCAGGATCTGTTCGACGCCCAACACGCCTGGATCAGCGACCACATCGCCATCGCAGAGGCTGAAGGCAAGCCGTTCTTGCTGGGCGAATACGGGTTCCCGGGATGGGGCGATGAGCGCGTGGAACAGGTTTACAATGACTTGTGGAACCATGCTGAACAAACCGAACTGGATGGTTCGCTGCTGTGGCAATTTACCCCGACAGGTACCAAATGCTACGAATATGGCGGAAATATCTGCTGGCCCGGCGGACGTCAGGATCAAGTCCTCTATAATAGCTTTAGAGATCACATTCAGACTATCAATAGCAGCAATTGACCTCATTATAACTTAAAGCATATAAAAAAGGCCAGTTACATTATGTAGCTGGCCTTTTTACTTATTGATTTATTAAGAGGAAATAACTTTTAGAATCAGCTTTTCCAATCATTTGATGATTTATTTTTCTCGTATTTATCAAGTTTATTGTGCAACGTTTTTCTTGTGAATCCCAAAATTTTGGCTGCCTCAGTTTTATTATTATCTACTGAATAAAGGGTTTGATCAATAACTCTGCGTTCAATTTCTTCGAGACTCATTCCAACAGGAATTTGAATAAATTTGTCATTAGGATTGCCTTTTGATACTGGATATATATTTTCTCCTCGATGAATCCGCGATGGAATAACATCAGGAACAATTGTCCCGCCATCAGAAAGTACCACACTACGCTCTACAATATTTTTTAGCTCACGCACATTTCCTGGCCAGTCATATGACAAAAACATCTCCATAATTTCTTCGGAAAACACAATATCTTCGATACCATAGGCTTCCACAAAATGATTTTTATAAAACTCCACTAATAACGGGATGTCTTCTTTACGATGTCTGAGCGGGGGTACATATAATTCAATAACATTCAATCGGTAAAAAAGATCTTCCCGAAAACTTCCAGATTGTACCTGGTCAAAAAGAATTTTATTCGTTGCTGAGATCAATCTAATATCAACATCAATCTCTTGCTTGCCACCAACTCGTCTAAATGATCCCAATTCAACTGCGCGCAACAACTTTACTTGGACCGACTTGGGCATCTCTCCGATTTCATCTAAAAAGAGTGTGCTTTTATGAGCCAACTCAAAGCATCCCTCTTTTCTAACATGTGCTCCTGTAAATGCTCCCTTCTCGTGGCCAAACAGTTCACTTTCAACCAACTCAGATGGAATAGCACCACAGTTTATAGCTACTAATTCATTTTGGTTCCTATTACTGTGGTAATGAACCAACTGAGCCAAAACTTCCTTACCGGTTCCATTTTCCCCAGTTATTAAAAGAGTAGCTTTGGTTTTAGCTACCAGCATTACCTTAGCCAGTAACTCCTTCATCATAGTATTCTGCGTAATAAAAACGGGCTTCTTAACTCCCTTCTTATTATTAATACCATCATCACCTGACGAATTCATCTCCATAATGTACCCCTCTTTAAAACAGTATAATTTAGTTCAAACCTAATGCACATTTTATATTTTAACTAAAATAGCCAACCTAAATATTTTATTTCCTATCACTATTTTTAATAGCCCCTTTTATTCAGGTAATCAAAAATCTATTATAATTTTCATCCATTCCCAGTTAAAATTCTTTAATCTTTTTGCGAACAATTCCTTTACTCTAATAAAATTATAAAGAAGTGTCAGAGTTTGATCTCTTTTGGGCTCATTTAAGTTCTGGTAATAGAATATGGGGTTTGCTGTCCAAAAAGGTTGCAAAAACTCGGATGCAGTTATTGTTTAAGCACCTTCAAGGCTTTGCGAGCCGCCTGCTGCTCCGCTTCTTTTTTGCTTTTGCCTTTACCCTGAGCCATAGGTTTCTCATCAACATAGACTTCAACTCCAAAAGTCTTGTCGTGTCCCGGCCCCTCTTCTGATACAACGGTATAGGTGGGAATTTCCATTTGCTGCGCTTGAGCAAACTCCAGCAGCAAGCTTTTATAGTTATCAAGCGTATTTACAATTTGGTCAAAATCAACGTATTGCTCAATAACCTTACGCACAAATTTTGAGGCAGGTTCATAGCCCAAGTCAAGGTACAAAGCACCAACAAGTGCTTCAAAAAGATCTGATAAAACACTTTTGGATTCTTCAATACCTTGTCCACGTACTCTTTTCCCCAAAAGCATGAGATTGTTAAGCTCCAGCTTTTCAGCGTACATTGCCAAAGTATTTCCCTTGACAAGTTTAGCGCGTAATTTAGTCAGAAACCCCTCGTTTTCATCGGGAAAAAGATCAAAGATAATTTCAGTAACAATTAGATCAAGAACGGCATCGCCCAGAAATTCGAGACGTTCATAAGAATCAATGGATGAAAAGTTTTCATCAGCTAATGTAGACCGATGGCGAAGTGCACGGATATAAATAAAAGGATTATCAATTGAAGTGCCGATAATCCCTTCGAGCTTCTGTATTCGTTCTTCCTGCTCAGTAGGTAATTCTTCGTCAGTTTGAAAATATGACCTGAGCTTGTCAAACATTAACTATTCTTCGTACTTTTTAAATACGAGCGTAGTATTATGGCCACCAAATCCAAATGCATTATTCAACGCATATTTTACGTCTCGCACTTCTGCTTCATTGAAGGTATAATTTAGATCACATTCCGGATCGGGCGTTTCGAAATTTATTGTTGGCGGAATCATCCCGTGATAAGTCGACAGCAACGTAGCCAACGCTTCAATTGCTCCAGCGGCACCAAGTGCATGCCCTGTCATCGACTTTGTGGAATTGTGATTAATTTCATAGGCATGATCTCCAAAGACCTTTTTTATGGAATTAGTCTCGGCAATATCGCCAAGCGGCGTTGAAGTGCCATGCATATTGATGTGATCTACATCTTCAGTCGAAATACCTGCAGAGTCAAGTGCTCTGTTAAGAGCTAAAATCACCCCTTCTCCATCGGGATCAGGAGCGGTAATATGGTGAGCATCAGCAGAGAAGCCATACCCTACAATTTCTCCGTAGATTTGAGCTCCGCGCTCTTTTGCATGCTCATACTCCTCTAAAAATAGAATCCCCGATCCTTCGCCCAGCACAAAACCATCACGATTCTTATCGAATGGACGGGATGCAGATTTCGGGTCATCATTACGAGTAGACATAGCCTTCATCGAGTTAAAACCCGCTACACCAATACGTGATACAGGGGCTTCTGATCCTCCGGAAACAGCCATCTCACTTTCCCCCTTTCTTATGGAGTCGTAAGCCAGAGCAATATTATGAGAACCGGTAGCACAGGCTGATACAGCACAAAAATTGGGACCTTTAAATCCATATTTAATAGAAATTTGTCCCGCTACCATATCGGGTATTAATTTAGGGATAAAGAATGGAGAGACGCCACGAGGTCCATGTTCATGAAATGAAATAGCTTGGTCATAAAAGGTGTTCATACCTCCTATTCCCGTTCCAACAATTACAGCCACCTCATCTTTATTGATGTTGTCCAAATCAAGACCCGTATCCTGAATCGCTTCTTCAGCTGCAATCAGCGCATACTGGCAAAATTTGTCCAGACGACGCGCTTCTTTGCGTTCGAAGTAATCCTGTTCATCGTAGTCTTCAATTTGTGCGGCAAATTTGGTCGGGAAGTCAGAAGTATCAAAATGCTCAATTGGCTGAGCTCCACTCTTCCCCGATATTAACCCATTCCAGAAATCAGGTGCCGTCTTACCTACAGGGGTAAGGGCACCGATTCCGGTAATTACAACTCTGCGATTAGACATGCTAAAAAGTTTAGCGCTTGAGAATGTTAACTTACTTTCTCCTGGAGATATTCAACAGCATTTCCTACTGTAGCAATATTTTCTGCATCTTCATCAGGAATACTGATGTCAAATTCTTTTTCGAACTCCATAATGAGTTCAACAGTATCCAATGAATCAGCACCTAAATCGTTGGTGAAGTTCGCTTCATGCGTAACTTCTGATTCATCAACACCTAATTTATCAACGATAATTGATTTTACTTTTGATTCTACGTCTTGAGACATAACAGTAATTTAACTTATGTTCGGGTTAACTTTAATGAAAACTGCCCACTTTCGTTAAGCATGGGCTGAAAATACAATATAAATTCATAAAATACACTTTATCTAAAAAGTGTATTCAACTACACATTTTTAATAACAAAAACTTTGGGATTACATCCCCATTCCACCATCAACTCGGACCGTTTCTCCGGTAATGTAAGAACTGAAATCTGAAGCTAAAAATAATACTGTATTAGCAACTTCCTCGGCATCACCGGCACGTGCCATTGGGGTTTCTTCTTTGATTGCTTCAAGAATATCTTCATCCAGCTCATCCGTCATTTCGGTAGTAATATATCCGGGGGCCACAACATTTGCGCGAATATTTCTGGAAGCAAATTCTTTCGCATAGGATTTCGTAAATCCAATAATTCCTGCTTTTGAAGCAGCATAATTACTTTGTCCTGCATTACCGGAAAGCCCTACAATAGAACTAATATTTATAATAGAGCCGCCACGATTTCGCATCATTGGCTTGGCAACGGCTTTACTGTAATTAAAAATACTTTTAAGATTCGTATCTATTACCTGATCCCACTGTTCTTCGCTCATTCGCAGGATTAGATTATCACGAGTAATACCGGCATTATTTACCAGAATATCCAGTTTCTCCCAGTCATCTGTTAATTCTGCAATAACTTCTTCTGCCTTTTCAAGCTTTACAGCATCAGCCTGGATAGCTTTCGCCCTGCAACCCTTGGCCTCAATTTCTTCTTTCACTTCATTAGCCGCATCAACCGAACTGGCAAAAGTAATCGCTACATCAGCTCCATAATTTGCTAATGTTAATGCAATAGATCGACCGATTCCACGACTTCCTCCTGTTACTAATGCTGTCTTTCCTTTAAGTGATAAACTCATTATAAAATAATTTTATTGATAACCATTTATTTCAACATCGTCTAACGTTCGCTTTACAAGCCCCTGCAGAACCTTGCCAGGCCCTACCTCAACAAACGACCCAGCTCCGTTCTCATGCATGTTTTGGAGCGTCTGTGTCCAGAGTACAGGATTTAGCAGCTGATTTAAAACGTTCAATCGAATTTCTTCGGGATCTGTTGTCGGCTCTGCTGTATAGTTGCTGTAAATCGGACAATCAGGTTTAGAGATATCCAGTTTTTCTAAACTTTCTTTCAGTCCATCATAAGCTGGTTGCATCAACGAAGAGTGAAAAGCTCCACTAACAGGAAGCTTTTTCGCCAATCGGCAACCTTCTTCTTTCAGTAGTTCTACCGCCTTATCGATGGCTTCTTCATCCCCGGAAATTACCAATTGTCCGGGACAATTATAATTTGCAGCTATTACTTCTTTACCGACTTCTTCGGTTGCCTGTTCACAAATACGTTCTACAACTTCATCATCCATACCGATTACAGCCGCCATTGTACCGGGATTATTTTCCCCGGCCTGTTGCATGAGCTCACCACGACGACGTACAATTTGGAGAGCATCTTCAAATGCTATGGCTCCACAGGCAACAAGTGCAGTAAATTCCCCCAGACTGTGTCCCGCTACCATATCAGGATCGGCGTCCAGGGTATTATACAACGCTATGGAATGTAGGAAAATAGCAGGCTGAGTAAATTCCGTTTGTTTCAGCTTCTCCTCTGGACCCTCAAACATGATCTGCTTTAAATCAAAGCCAAGAATGTCATTAGCCCGATTTACATAAGAAACAAACTCTTCATTTTCATCATAATGAGATTTTCCCATTCCAACAGATTGTGATCCCTGTCCGGGAAATAGATACGCTGTACTCATCGTTATTTCCACCCCCATTTTAGATATATTGATCCCCATGTATAGCCTCCGCCAAAAGAGGCCAGGATCAAATTATCACCGTGTTCTAATTCATCTTTCCAATCATATAAACAAAGCGGTATGGTAGCCGCTGTTGTATTTCCATATTTATCAATATTCACCATCACTTTGTCGCTGTCTAACCCCATACGATTGGCTGTAGCATTAATAATACGCAAGTTCGCCTGATGAGGAACCAGCCATGCTACATCATCAGCTGTAAGATCATTCTTTTCCATAATTTCTTTAGAAACATCCGCCATTCCAACAGTCGCTTTTTTAAAGACTGTACGTCCATCTTGCTTGGCATAATGTAGTCGTTCGGCAACGGTCTGCTCACTGGCTGGGTTCATACTCCCCCCTGCCGGCTGGTATAACGATAAATTCGTATCCCCTTCAGACCGATGTATATAATCAATAATTCCTGTTTCATCTTCTGAAGCTTCGAGTAAAACCGCACCTGCTCCGTCACCAAACAAAATACAGGTAGATCGATCCGTATAATCAATAATTGAACTCATTTTATCGGCACCAATTACCAAAACTTTTTCAGCCCGACCTGATTCAATAAAATTAGTTCCGGTGGTAAGTGCATACAAAAAGCCCGAGCAAGCAGCGGACAAGTCAAAAGCGTAGGCATTACTGGCTCCAATCTCTTTTTGCACCAAACAAGCTGTGGCCGGAAAAAGATAATCGGGCGTTACGGTTGCTAAAATAATAGTATCAATCTCTTCGGCAGAAATACCCCGCTGTTCAAGTGCCTCTTTGGCTGCCTCAGCTCCCATAAAGGCTGTGGCCTTATCATCATCCTGGAGGATACGCCGTTCTTCAATACCGGTACGGGTTCGTATCCATTCGTCGTTCGTTTCTACCATTTCTTCGAGATCGGCATTGGTCAGCCGATTCTCAGGCAGATAATGTCCTACTGCTGTTATAGCTGCTCGTGTTGCTTCCGCCATGTATGGGGTTTATTTATTTGAGAGATGCTACAATTTTTTCGTTGATATTGTGGTCCACACACTTTGCGGCACTCAATATCATATTTTTGATCGCTAACGGAGAACTACTTCCATGCCCTACCATGGTTAATCCATCAACGCCTAAGAATGGAACACCACCAACTTTATCGGGATTAAACTCTGCAAGTGATGTTTTCAATACCTTGCTAACCAACTTTGCTTCTTCAGCTCCAAGCCCTAAATCTTTGATTCCTTTTTTCACAAATAATTCAAGTGCGTCGGGAATAGATTCCCCAAATTTAAGAACAATATTTCCGATTAGTCCGTCACATAAAAAGACATCAGCCTTTCCATTAAATATATCACCACCCTCCACATTTCCAATAAAATTAGGGAGCGACTGAAGTTCTTTATATGCGTTTTTTAGATTTTCTGTCCCTTTTTCTTCTTCTTCGCCTACATTAAGCAAACCGACCTGAGGATCATCCACATCCATGATCTCATTAACAAATACCCTGCCCATTTTTGCAAATTCAACAAACATCGATGGACGTACTTCTAAGTTTGCTCCGGCATCCATTACCAATCGGGGACCTTTAATTGTCGGGTAAATAGCCGCAATTGTTGGACGACTTACGCCCTCCAGCTTTCCTAACAGAAAAGTAGAGGCCGCAAGCAATGCTCCCGTATTTCCGGCGCTAAGAAATGCATCACACTTCCCCTTTTTGTGCATTCCAACACCCGTAACAATAGAAGAATTCTGCTTGGTCTTTACGGCTTGGGCAGGTGACTCATCCATCCCAATGATCTCGGGTGCATGTTGAACTAACAATCGTTCTCGATCGTAGTCATGGCCTTCAAGCTCATCGTTTATTACATCTTCCGGGCCAACAAGTATAACGGTAATATTTGGATCGTCTTTAATAGCTTGTATTGATCCTTCTACCGGACTTTTTGGATAGTAGTCGCCCCCTGCGGCATCTACAGCAATGATCATGAATAAGAGATTAGGATAAAATTACTTATTTACATTAAGAATTTGGCGGCCGCGATAGTAGCCGCATTCTTTACAGATATGATGATAGCGATGCAGTGCACCACAATTATCGCATTCAGCCAGGGTTGGCTCACCTATTTTATTATGTGAGCGACGCTTGTTGGTTCGTGATTTCGAATGTTGCCGTTTTGGATGTGCCATTATCTTATAATAATATTTCTGTTAGTTCTTAAGTTCTTTCAATTTTTCCCACCGGGGATCTACCACCTCGGTGTCTGTATCTTCTTTAATATCTCCGAAAGATTTCGTTTCAAACTCTTTTGGTCGCCCTTCTTCGTCAAGAAATTTTGGATGTAGTTTCTTTATCGGGACGTTCAAAAATATGGTATCACGGACTTCATTTTCAATGCTCAGTGTGTTGGTGGAGAAATCAAATCTCCGAACAGCACCGTTTTCATCTTCTTTTTCTTCCTGAACATCAACCTTGAACACTACTTCATAGTCTGATTCAATAGGTTGGATGTACGATTCAAGTGATCGATCGCAAACAATTTCTACATCCGAATCTACATGAAAATTTACCCGAATAAAATGTAGCGTACGGTAAAAAAGAAGATCCACCGTCCCGCCCTGAAACGTATAAGGCGATAGGTCTAAATCCTCTTCGGTTAACTCTACCGTGCGCCGACTTTCGCCGTCGGGTATTTCTACTATGTTAAATTCAAGTTTTGACATATCCGTAATAGTTCCCAAAAATATGAATATTTGGATTTATCTGCAATCAATTAAACAACCCAAATAACCGCTGCTCAACAAGCTCAATAATACGACCTAAATCTTCCTTGTTATTTACGAAGTCCAAGTCGTCAGTATCAATAATAAGCTTCTCATGGGGATAACGCTGAATCCAATCTTCATACAACCTATTTAAACGCTCAAGGTATTC
>NZ_JBQPVW010000004.1:0-437017 GCF_052712805.1 Fodinibius sp. AD559 | reverse complement strand
CATCGTCTTACCAACATAGGCATCAAAGTCGCGTACAGGTCGCACATCAATTTGCGAACCGGGCAAAAAGGCTTCAATACCCATAATATCGGCAACCATACCACCTTTGATACGGCGCTCGATCTTACCTTCAACAATTTCTCCGGTTTCGGCAGCACGTTCAATAGTCTCCCAGGCATGCAAGATATCAGCCTTACGACGAGAAAGAATTAACTGTCCTTCCTGATCTTCAACCTGATCAAGAAATACATCAACTTCATCACCGGGTTGAAGATTTTCAACTACCTCATCGGGAAATTCATTGGTTTGCACCATTCCCTCGGATTTAAACCCGATATCGACGACAACATAATCTTCATCAACAGAAACGACACGCCCTGTTACAATTTCTTTTTCTTCAATTTCGTTGAGCGTATCTTCGTACATACCTGCAAGCTCATGAAACTCCTCATCGGTATAATCTTCCGATGCAGCCTGCAGCTGATCATAAGTGTATGTTTTATCTTCTTCGTCTACGTCGCCGGTAAATACTGCTACATCCTCTTCCTCCGGTTCAACTCGTACTTCTTCTTCAGTAGTAGTTTCGACTGCAGTTTCTTCAGTTACCTCTTCGGTAGCCGTATCCTGCTCTTGTTTTTCGTTTGTTTCTTCTTGTTTAACTTCTTCGGTCATTATGAGTTTTAGTTAAAATTACCGCATTCCAAAATTTTCGGAATGGGATTAGATTTGGGTTATAATTAAAATTCTTATTCAGTTTCTTTTAACACTGTACTAATTTCTAAACAAATTTTATCAACTTGCTGTTCGAACGTTAAGTTCGTTGTATCAATTTCAATTGCGTCATCCGCTTTTTTCAATGGATCAGCTTGACGCTTAGAATCTTTTTGATCTCGCTCAGCAATATTTTGTTTCACTTCTTTTAACGTTAATCCGGGATCCTTCTCCTTTCGCTCTTTTAAACGACGTCTTGCACGCTCTTCCAAATCCGCAGACATAAAAAACTTCAGTTCTGCATCGGGAAAAACCGCTGTTCCCAGATCTCGTCCTTCGGCAATATATACCCCATCCAAAACGACCTCACGCATCAAGTTATTTACAAAAGACCGAACGCGAGGTAATGCTGCAACCTCACTAACGGCATTTGTAACTTCAGCGGTCCGAATTTCATCAGTAACCGATTGACCATCTACTGTTACATGAAATATCTGGTCTTCGTAATAAAACGAGATCTTTTTCTGACCCAATAAACGAAAGAACGTCTCCTTATCCCGATTCGCTTTCAAATAAATTAATGTAGCCGTTCTATATAGTGCTCCAGAATCGAGATATTCAATATCTAATCTGTCGGCTATTCTCCGGGCAGTTGAACTTTTGCCTGAACCAGCCGGACCATCAATAACTATGATCATAAACGAAAGTCTCCTAACTTACCTTTATTTTACTAATTTTTCAATGATTTCTTGTTTAACACTTCCAGAAATTTTAACTTTGACGTCTTTCTGAATTGGCGCAGAAAATACAAATTAATTTCCAGAACTGATAAGAAACTCTTAGAAATCATGCCACAACATCAATCAGCGAAAAAACGAGTACGACAAAACGAAAAACGTCGTGTCCGAAATCAATCCAAGCGCTCTAAAATGAAAACCTTAATTAGTAACGCGCTTGAAACTACTGACAAGGAAGAAGCAGAAAAAGCTTTTAAAAAAGCTAGCTCATATCTTGATAAAATGGCTGCCAAAGATTTAATTCATGAAAACTTTGCAGCACGCAAAAAGTCAAAAATAGCTAACCACGTTAACAGCCTATAAAAGATATAAGTCTATTGGCTAACCCTTATTCCAAAGCACTTCTTGTAATTTTAGACGGCTTCGGGTTAGCCGAAAATCCCGAAGTTAGCGCAATTGACAAAGCGCAAAAGCCGTTTATTGATTCTCTATTTGCCAACAACTCCCGTTCCAAGCTATCGGCCAGCGGTAGAGATGTTGGTCTGCCCGATGGACAATTTGGAAATTCTGAAGTTGGTCATCTTAATATTGGTGCCGGTCGAATTGTGCCCCAAGAATTAACTCGGGTCAATACGTCTATTAATAATGGGAGCTTTTTTGAAAACAGCGTCCTAACGACGGCCTTTGACAAAGCAAAGAAAAATGGCCGCATCCATATTATGGGCCTTTTTTCTGATGGTGGAGTGCACAGTCACAACGAACATCTTTTTGCATTGCTGAAATTTGCCCAGTCAGCGGGGATCGATAACACTTATGTTCACGCTTTTACAGACGGAAGAGACACCTCTCCCCATGGCGGTATTGACTACGTCAAAGAATTTCAGAAGCAAGCCAACTCTATTGGGGCCGGAGAAATTGCCTCTATCATTGGCAGGTATTACGCGATGGACCGGGATAACCGATGGGAGCGTACACAACTTGCCTATGACCTCTTAGTACACGGAAAAGGTGAGGAGTTTGATAATCCTATAGAAGCACTTCAAGCATCATATGATGCTGATGTGACTGACGAGTTTGTCAAACCAAAACTCATAAACTCATCTCCCGATTCTCGTATCCAGAAGGACGATGTTATCATCTTTTACAATATTCGGGGCGATCGGGCACGCCAAATCACACGGGCATTAACAGAGGATAACTTCGATAAATTTGATGTCGAAGGGAATCTAAATTTACATTACGTCACATTTACTTCCTATGATGATACGTTTGAACATGTAGAGGTGGTTTATCCCCCACTGGATCTGCATAATACCATCGGTGAAGTTATCAGCAATCATAATCTAAAACAACTACGTATTGCTGAAACGGAAAAATACCCCCATGTAACCTACTTTTTTAATGGTGGGGATGAAAAACCTTTCAAGGGTGAGGAACGCATTTTAATACCGAGTCCCAAAGTTGCTACTTACGATCTGCAACCGGAAATGAGTGCTGTTGAAGTAACGGATGCCTTATGTGCCCAGCTAATTACCGAAAAACATCATTTGGGCGTTCTAAATTATGCCAATCCCGACATGGTGGGACACACCGGTGATATGGACGCAACTATTAAGGCCGTTGAAACCATAGATCAGCAATTAAAAAAAGTGGTTGAAACTGCAACTCAACACAATTATAAAATTCTTGTCATCGCCGACCACGGGAATGCTGACTATTTAATCAATGAGGATGGGAGCCCTCACACGGCTCATACTTCGGCACCGGTTCCCGCACTTATTTTAAACCAGCCAAATATCAACATGAAAGATGGTATTCTGGCTGATGTTGCTCCTACCCTTCTAAAACTGATAGGAATTGAACAGCCCAAGGAAATGACCGGAACCCCGCTTTTCTAATTTCCAAATAATTAGAAATCAAGTTCCCTTCTTCATATTTTAAGAACAAGCGATTGAGGTAACTACTTTTAATAAGCCTTTGCATTACCAAGTTATACGGGATGCTAAGATATATTCAGCCATATTAGTAATAGCTATCTATGCTACCTGTTTGGCTTTCAGGAAGCTATAAAAAATAATTTTGAGATATTTAATCTCATGACTTTTTATAAAATTTTAAATTATCTAATAGCCGATTTTGTTTGCTTTTGCACTATGCCAGTACTACTTTCGTTAAAGAATATGAACTAAATATTCTGGTCACTCGTTAAACGAATGACAAATAACTTAAAACAACTTGAAGGTTCGATTTTTATGGAGGGCAATTTCTCTAGCAAAGTTCGAGATGTAATACAGTTTAGCCGCGAAGAAGCACTTCGTCTGGGACACGACTATATCGGAACGGAGCATTTGATTCTGGGTATCGTTCGCCTTGGCGAAGGTGTAGCTGTTAAAATATTAAAAAACCTAAATTGTGATCTTTTCAAACTGAAAAAGACTGTTGAAGATACTGTTCGCGGTACGGGTGGATCGGTAAAAGTGGGTAATATCCCCCTTACGAAGCAAGCCGAAAAAGTACTCCGTATTACCTATCTCGAAGCTAAATTGTACAAAAGTGATACTATCGGTACCGAACATCTTTTGTTGTCACTTTTACGCGATGATGAGAACATTGCTGCACAAATTCTTCAGCAGTTCAATATATCATACGACGCAGTGCGTGAAGAATTAGACCTTATTATTTCAGGAAAATCCTCTGATGAGGATCGCAAAGATTCTGGTTCTGTATCAGCAAGTTTATCATCCTCAAAAGGAGGAGGCGGTTCCAAATCCTCCGGAAGCTCAAGAGAAAAGAAAATGGAAAAATCAAAAACACCTGTACTCGATAATTTTGGCCGTGATTTAACCCAGCTGGCCGAAGACGATAAACTCGATCCTATTATCGGTAGAGAAAAAGAAATTGAGCGTGTTGCTCAAGTCTTAAGCCGTCGTAAGAAAAACAATCCTGTTCTGATTGGTGAACCCGGCGTAGGTAAAACCGCTATTGCTGAGGGATTAGCTACGCGTATTATGGAACGTAAGGTATCACGCGTGCTTTATGACAAGCGAGTTGTTGCTTTGGATCTTGCCGCTTTGGTTGCCGGTACGAAATATCGCGGTCAATTTGAAGAACGTATCAAAGCCGTGATGGGTGAGCTGGAGAAAACCCAGAACGTTATTCTCTTTATTGATGAGCTCCATACTATTGTCGGAGCTGGTGGTGCAAGCGGTTCACTCGATGCCTCAAATATGTTAAAACCCGCTCTTGCACGTGGCGAAGTTCAGGCGATTGGAGCAACTACACTTAACGAATATCGTCAGCATATCGAAAAGGACGGCGCTCTTGAACGTCGTTTCCAAAAGATAATGGTTGATCCCACAACACCGGAAGAAACCACTGAAATTCTATCACAAATTAAGGACAAGTACGAAGAGCATCACAGCGTACGCTATTCTGATGAAGCTATTGAAGCCTGCGTAAAACTTACCGACCGGTATGTAACGGATCACTTTTTGCCGGATAAAGCTATTGATGCACTTGACGAAGCCGGAGCGCGGGTCCACTTATCGAATATTCATGTACCACAACATATCATTGACCTGGAAGAAGAAATTGAGAAAACCAGCAATGAAAAAAACGGCATGGTCAAAAAACAGCGCTTTGAAGAAGCTGCCCGTCTGCGTGATAAAGAAAAACGTCTAACTGAGGAACTCGAACAAGCACAGAAGGAATGGGAGAAAGAATCCGAAGAAATAGTCTATGATGTTGAAGAAGAAGACGTAGCTCACGTTGTTGGCATGATGAGTGGCGTACCTGTAAGCAAGATTAACCAGAGCGAAAGCAAGAAGCTGGTTAAGATGAAAGAAGAACTTTCAAAGCAGGTTATTGGTCAAAACGAAGCTATTGTTAAACTTACGAAAGCGATCAAACGAACCCGTGCCGGACTTAAAGATCCTGATCGCCCAATTGGTTCATTCATCTTTCTTGGCCCGACCGGTGTAGGTAAAACCGAAATGGCCAAAGTGCTTTCACAGTATCTTTTTGATAAAGAAGATGCACTTATTCGTATCGACATGAGTGAGTATATGGAGAAATTCTCGGTTTCACGACTGGTAGGAGCACCTCCGGGATATGTTGGACATGAAGAAGGTGGCCAACTTACAGAGAAAGTACGTAGAAAACCTTACAGCGTTATATTGTTAGATGAAATTGAAAAAGCGCACCCGGATGTCTTTAACATTCTCCTCCAGGTTTTGGATGACGGAATTCTTACCGACAGTCTGGGACGAAAAGTTGATTTCAGGAATACGATTATCATTATGACCTCTAATATCGGGGCACGTGATATTCGTAGTCTCGGTGAAGGGATCGGATTCTCAAGCGGAGCAAAAAGCTTCGACTATGAGAAAATGAAATCGACCATTCAGGACGCGCTTAAAAAAGTATTCAATCCCGAATTCCTGAATCGTATCGATGATGTTATCACCTTCCGTGCACTTGAAAAAGAAGATATCTTCAAGATTATTGATATTCTTTCTGATGACCTCTTCCAGCGTATCCATGATCTCGGTTACGAGATTGAACTTTCTAAGGGTGCCAAAGATTTCTTGAGTGAAAAAGGTTTCGATCAAAAATACGGTGCCCGACCACTCAAGCGGGCTATCCAGAAATACGTTGAAGAACCGCTGGCTGAAGAACTACTGGAGTCTGAGCATGAAGAAGGAGCAAAAATCAAGATTAAGATGAACAAGTCTCGTGACGGACTTGTCTTCGAATGGTCAGATACCGGTGAAACAACCGATATAGAAACCAGCGATGATGAAATAAAAGCTGCAAATGATAAAGCCTCTAACGACGACTCTGAAGATGAGAAATCACCATCAGAGGCTAATGCCTGACACTTATTTCTATTAAAACTAAAAAGCCTGACAGGTTAAATCATAATCTGTCAGGCTTTCTTATTTCTTGGATGATTTTTTTCTATGCTATCAAAATAAGCACACTAAAAATTTGTTCTTATAAGAATATTTTTATTTCCCCCTTTAAGTATATAGCTATTGCCAGAATTGCGAATTAATCGAAGTTCAATTACTTCGTTCAATCCTAATGGGCTGCGAAACTGTTGACTTGCTATTGACCGCTGTCGCAAATTAATTGCCCGAAGTTCAACACTATTCAACGTTCCCGAGCGCTCAGAGTGATTGCCCGTTAATGCTAAAATTAAATTATCCTTGGGAAAATAATCAGCTGTTATAATAGGTGAACTAAAACTGGTTGCCCCCAAACTTTCACCATTCAGCGTATTATGAACCATCACTCGTCCCCCGGAATAGATCGTTATATTCTCTAAATCATCGGTAAAACTTATCCCTCTAAGATCTTCTTCTGCTGATATTGTGTTCAGCTCATTGCCATATTTGTCCAAGATCAGCACCCGATCATCCGTACCATTTTTCGCAGTTATAGCGGCAATCAAACTTCCATCTTTTGATACCGTAACATTTTTCAAATATCGATCACTGCTAAAAAATATATCCTCAAACTCTTTGTCCCCTGTACGAACTTGTGCTTTCGATCCTAATTCACCATTGCGTTTAATTTTGGGATTATAAATCACAATAGTATTACCGGTTGCACTTCTGGCCACTTCCGAAATCGCCTCTCCCTCGGTACTTTGACTGCTACTCGACATGCTTGTTACGATTTCTCCAAAAGGATCATAAAAAGTAAAGTTGGCAATTTTATCACGCAGCAGCGTGTTTCCATTGTTAAAGGGATACAATCCAAAAGAAGTCTCATCCGCCAATGAAACCGTTGAAAAAGTATTTAGCTTCTCCCCTTTGGGAGTGAACAACGTTATTTCTCCCTCCTGCCCATTCCAGGTTAGCGTACTGATAATTGAGTTATCTGATGATACTCCCACAGCATCATAATTTTGTTCTGTCTCACTATCCAAAAAGCGAATAGATTGAGAACTAAAAGTGACCTTGCTATTCCCGAGAGTAAAAGTAGATCTATTATTATCAGCTGTTTGCTCTGTAACCGACAAATTTAATGATTGTCCCAATGCCATTGATGGAAGTAAAAGAAAAAGTAAGATTTTGAACATCTTAGGTGTCATAAAAGAGAGATTTCACAAGTTCAAATTAAAGGCTAAAGAACGGAATTATTTAACAGAGTTTCATCTGCATTCATCCAAAATTCTGTAATATTATTTGTAGATTTCGCCTATTTAAAATTTTCCAAATTGAGCTATGTTTTTTTCAATCATCATTCCCGTCTATAACCGTCCGCACGAGGTAGATGAACTGTTGCATTCACTAACGAAACAGACATACAAAAATTTTGAAACGCTGATCATTGAAGACGGCTCCGAAGATCGATGCAATGATATCGTTGAACAGTACCAGGATCAGCTTGATATCCGTTATTATTACAAAGAAAACTCAGGGCAGGGATTCAGCCGTAACTTCGGATTCGAACGTGCTAAAGGTGATTATTTTATTGTTTTTGACTCGGACTGCTTGATTCCCTCGCATTATTTTGAAACAGTTACAAATCATCTAAACACGCACGAGTTAGATGCATACGGTGGACCTGACAGAGAGCACAAAAGTTTTTCGCCTGTACAAAAAGCGATTAGCTATGCCATGACCTCTCCTCTTACCACAGGTGGTATCAGGGGAAATGAAAAACATGCCGGCACTTTTCATCCGCGCAGTTTTAATATGGGAATTTCTCGTGAAGTATTTGAGCAAACTGGAGGATACCGAATTACGCGTATGGGCGAAGATATTGAATTCAGTATCCGCATCATTAAAAGCGGATTTAAAACCGGACTTATTCCTGATGCTTATGTATACCACAAGCGGCGGACAAGTTTAAAGAAATTTTTTAATCAGCTACACTTTTTCGGTCGAGCGCGGATCAATATCAATCGTTTTCATCCGGGCGAAATCAAATTTATTCATACCCTTCCCTCCTTGTTTACAATTGGATTATTACTGTTTCTTACCCTCCCTTTGTGGAACCTCAATTTGTTTAAACTACTGTTAATTCCTTTCATTTTATTTATTTCGCTCATCTTCGCTCATTCATCTACAAAATATTCCAGCTTATACATAGGTTCGCTAAGTGTATGTGCAACATTTATACAGCTTACAGGGTATGGAACAGGCTTTTTAAGTGAGTTTTGGGAAGAGCATAAAGAATGAAAAATTCATTAGATTTGAAATTGATTTGAGAAGTAAAGTCCCTTATATTTGACATCTTTCTGAACGGGGAGTAGCGCAGTCCGGTAGCGCATTCGCTTTGGGAGCGAAGGGTCGCAGGTTCAAATCCTGTCTCCCCGACTAAAAACGTCATAATTTTTAGTTATGACATTATGAAGGGTCATCCCGAACAATCGGGATCTGCCCGACTTTTGGTTATTTTCAAATTGCATCATCAAGTTATAAAACTTGAATGTTTGACGTATTGATTTTGTAATTTGCCTTTGAGTTAGCGCGCCCGTAGCTCAACTGGATAGAGCAACTCCCTTCTAAGGAGTAGGTTACAGGTTCGAGTCCTGTCGGGCGTACAAGAAAACCTTTAAGGCGACGTGGCCGAGTGGTCAGGCAGAGGTCTGCAAAACCTCCTACGGCGGTTCGATTCCGCCCGTCGCCTCTGAAGCTCATATTTATTGAAATTACTATGCCGCGTTCGTCTAGGGGTTTAGGACGCCGCCCTTTCACGGCGGTAGCACGGGTTCGAATCCCGTACGCGGTACTCTCGTTCTTTTTATTGATTATTTTTATTTGGTAGAGTGATCCCCTGCCAAAACCATATTATCCAAATTAAATGGAGCTCGTAGCTCAGTTGGTTAGAGCGCCAGGTTGTGGCCCTGGAGGCCGTGGGTTCAAATCCCATCGGGCTCCCATTTTTTTGGGATTAAAGGTTGTTTAAAATTATACAAAAACGTATTCTTGATGCCTTGTTTTTAGCTTTGCCGAATACTTATTCGGCAAGGCTTTTTTACTGATTTTATGCCGCGTTCGTCTAGGGGTTTAGGACGCCGCCCTTTCACGGCGGTAGCACGGGTTCGAATCCCGTACGCGGTACTGAAAAAAGCCTCTGCAGGTTTTAAATACTTGCAGAGGCTTTTTTAAATTTTGTACAATCAAATACAGGTTTCAGAAGTCCTTCCACAATCATACATTTACAATAACTACATAAATATATTTATCTGTTTATGGATCTGGACTTCAACGTAATTTGGAATTTATTTGCTGCCCTCGGTATTGGATTGCTCATCGGTATCGAACGCGGATGGAGCGGACGCCTTGAAGATGAAGGCGATCGTGTTGCCGGAATCCGCACATTTAGCTTGGTAGGACTCTTGGGAGGCGTATGGACAGAAGTTAGCAGATTTGTCAATGAATGGATTCTCGTAGTCGCATTCCTCGCATTAGCAGCCCTTGTAATCACTTCGTACGTGGTTGAAGCAAAAATAAACGAAGAGAAGGATTTGGGTATCACCACCGAAGTTGCCCTCCTTCTTACCTTTACACTAAGTTCCTGGGCCGCATTCGGATATCATATTTATGCCCTTGGCGCTACCGTTATAGTTATATCACTATTAAGCCTTAAACCGACACTACACAACTGGTTACATAAAATTGAAGTCAAGGAGATCTATGCCGGTATAAAGCTTTTAATCATTACCGTCATATTGTTACCTCTGTTGCCTAATAAAGGGTATGGCCCCTGGGAGGCAATAAATCCCCACTGGATTTGGTGGATGGTTGTCCTCATCTCCGGACTCTCCTTTACCGGATACATCCTCATTAAGTATCTGGGTGAAGATAAAGGAACCATGTTAACAGCCATAACGGGCGGCTTAGCTTCATCCACGGCCGTAACACTGAGCCTTGCCCAATTTGCCAAACAACAAAAGAAGATTGTGAGCGGAATCTTTATTGCAGGCGTTCTGGTTGCTTCTTCTATCATGTTTGTTCGAGTCGGTATTGAGATCGCCATTGTTAATGCTGACCTGCTTTATCCATTATGGATCCCCCTAACTACCATGCTGATACTTACATTGGGTAGTGGATTCTGGCTTTGGCAACAACATTTGCAATTAGAGAACGATCAACCTCCTATTGAATTGAAAAATCCGCTACAATTTTTCACGGCCTTACAATTCGGACTACTACTTGGAGTAATTTTACTACTGGCAACAGCTATGGAAAAATGGTATGGCGATCAGGGTATCTATCTGTTGTCCCTCTTTTCGGGCTTAATGGATGTAGATGCAATAACGCTTTCTCTCTCGCGTATGGCCAAAGAAGGCACTGACCCAAATGTAGCAACTCTTGGAATTTTAATTGCAGTTATTACCAATACTTTAGTTAAAGCCGGATTGTTTATCTTCTGGGCTGGCTATAACAAAAGTAAACAACTAATCTGGTTTATTATCATAATTTCTGCTATCGGCGCAATAAGTTTGCTCCCCTTTTTATAAATTTTATTGCCCTTTAAGTTAATTTCCCTTCGTATAATATCTTGCATGAACTTGGCCAGGTGGAATTAACGAGACGGGTTCCTTCCTTTTGTGATTGAGATAATGAGAACGATATAAGCAACTCCCCTGAAGATGATAACACTCTACCCATCAACCTGTTGAACTTTTATAACTACTTCTTGCCTATTATTCATAATAATATTTATTCAGTTATTATAGGAGCATTGTATGATAGTTCTTTATCCCTACAGCTCATTGCTTTTGTGCCAGCGCATAAATGCCGGCACCGCGTTCGTTATTATCGCGGATATCCAATGCCATCAGCAACAGGCTCAATGGCAATATCGGGATGTAATAAATGGCCATTATGGGCAATGCCCATAGCTTAATTTTGTTCAGCCACAGCATAGGATATTTGATGATAAGCTCCCACGCCAGATGCCCCTTAGCTCCATAGGTATAGGCCACATCCAGAACCGTAAAACCGGAATTCTTCAATTTCTCTCTGATACCACGTTTTGAATACCCTGGACGTGCATGCTCATCCACAAAACTTTCGTCCCCGTCAGCATCTTCTTCAGAATAGATGGAAGGAGAATGCATCAAAAAATATCCGTTACCCTGTAGGGAGCGACAAATGTTTTCCATCACCATTTCATCTTCTTCGATATGTTCGAGCACATCGACACAAATAACGAAATCGAATATATTTTCGTAATCAAGCTCAAGCAAATCTTCTTGGTGAAAAGTAATACGACCTGCTTTGATTTCGCGCTCAAAATAAGCTCGGGAATCCTCCAGATAATCTTTTTTTACATCAAGAGCCTGCACTTTGACATTATCAAATTCCTGCAAGATAAACCGATCGTACTGGCCAAAACCCGATCCGGCATCCAACAATCTCCACTCCCCATCGGCATCCAAATGGGAACCGTATTGACGTAAAATTTTGCGGATGTACCAGCTTCGTAAAAAAAACAGATCCAATATTTTATAAAAGAGCGTCCGAAGAAAACGAAAGCGACGAATAATTTGTGCAAACCGGTCTTTAACCGGATCGTAGGCAATACGACTCATTAAAAAAGCTTGTCTTAACGATTACTAAAATTCTGTTTAAAATATACCAATCCTACTTCTTACAGTTGTTAAACTGTCTCTCTGATATTGGGTTTTTCCTGCTTTTCGTTTCGCTTTTGGATGAGTTCTCCCAGAAAACCAATGGAAAAAATCTGTACTCCCAACACCATCAGCATTACCCCCAACAGCAACAGCGGACGATCACCGATAGGCTCCCCAAAAAATATTTTATCGATCGATAAGTAGGCATTAATGGCTCCGCCTAAAATCAAAAAAAGAAAACCCAACGTACCAAAAAAATGCATAGGGCGCTGCAAGTATCGGTTTACAAACAATAGGGTTAACAAGTCCAAAAAACCATGCATAAATCGAGAAATACCAAATTTAGTCTCCCCGTATTTTCGAGGATGATGCTTTACCACTTTTTCCCCGATGCGATCGAATCCTTCAAGCTTGGCCAAAAACGGGATGTATCGATGTAATTCCCCATAGAGATAAATGTTCTCAATGACGTCAGCACGATACACTTTTAGTCCGCAATTAAAATCGTTGAGTTTAATACCAGTTACCAAGGAGGTGACCTTATTAAAAAAGCGGGAAGGGATAGTTTTGGAGATGGGATCGTGACGCTCTTTTTTCCACCCGCTCACCAGATGCAAGTTCTCTTCTTTAAGCTTCTGCAGCATCAACGGAAGCTCATTGGGATCGTCCTGCAAATCGGCATCCATCGTTGCGATATAATCGCCGGTTGCTTTCTCAAACCCAGCTTGTAAAGCCGAACTTTTTCCATAATTGCGCTGCAGTCGGATCCCTACTACATGCTCCTTCTTTTCATTAACCTTTTTGATCTCCTGCCAGGACTGATCGGTCGATCCATCATCCACGAAAATAAGTTCATAATGGCACTTCTTCTCAGATAATGCCTTGTGCACCTTTTCGGCCAACTCACGAATCGACTCATCCTCATTAAGCAGGGGTACTACAACGCTTAATTCTATATCCAATCTGTTTGAATCTTTTTCAGGCAATGTTTTTAAATATTTTGTGCCAAAGAGTTAGAAATAATGCACCAGATAATGTATAATTAGCAATAAAGATACGCTTTTAGTCCTCTTATGAAAAAACTTTATTACTCTATAGGTGAAGTCAGCGATATTACCGATGTTGAGGCGCATGTATTGCGCTACTGGGAAACTGTTTTTGACGAACTAAATCCCAAAAAAAATAAAGCCGGTAATCGCGTCTACAAAGAAAATGATATTGAGACAATTTTAAAACTGAAGGAACTGATTCAGGAGAAAAAATACAGTACTGAGGGCGCTCAGCAAGTACTTAAGAAAGATGATGAGGACGATTCAAAAGAAATACCGGTTAGCGTAAAAAAGGATTTAAAAGAAATTCGCCTTTTCCTCAACCAACTTCTTGAAAAACTTTAGCCTGCTGCAATTTTTGTACCCGGTGCTAATCCAATAAAACCCAATCACGTTACATATCAATGAAGAAATCTCACACATCCGTTGGTCCATTTAATCTATATAGCATTGAAGCCGGCAGATTTCGTCTCGACGGCGGAGCAATGTTTGGGGTAGTCCCAAAAACGTTGTGGTCGCGATATATTGATGTTGATGACAAAAACCGTATTCACATGGCAATGCGGTGCCTGCTTATTGAGTCCAAAAATACTGATAAACTTTACTTGATAGATAACGGATCGGGCACCAAGTTTGATGAAAAGTTTGAACAGATCTACCAGCTGGATTATGAACACTCCGATTTGTTGAGCTCACTCGAGCAATATGGATTCACACCCGAAGATATTACAGACATTATTTTCTCTCACCTTCATTTTGATCACTGTGGTGGTACCACTTACTACGATGATAATGGAGACCTGCAACACACCTTTCCCAACGCCATTTACCATGTAACAAAGAAACAGCTCGAAACGGCAACTGATCCCAATGCTCGCGAAAAGGCCAGTTTTCTATCTGATAACATCAATCCCATAAAAAATTGGGATAAGCTAAATGTGGTAGAAGCACATCATCAGTATGAGAATGGGTTGGAAGCCCTGCCTGTAAACGGACATACGCTGGGGCAACAACTGCCAAAAATATCCGCCAACCAAAAGACGGTTATTTTTGCCGCTGATTTAATTCCGACACACGTACATCTGCCCCTGCCCTGGGTAATGGGTTACGATATGTATCCAGTAACCACACTTGAGGAAAAACAGCGCTATTTGGATCAAGCAGTTGAAGATAATTGGTATTTGTTTTTGGAGCATGATGCTGACCAAGAGGTGGTAACCGTTAAAAAAGAAAATGGAAAGTATGCCGTTGACGAAAAATTAAAACTCAACGATATTTCCAACTAAGCTAACTTTATCCCTTCTTAAAATAAAATGGAATCCCATTTTATCAATCAACTTTAACAAATGGGATATTGGAGTATCCAATATTTTCGTTTATTTAAAATGTAATATAGTATAACCGATTCCACTCTACTGCGATTTAGCTAACAGTGATGAGCAAAGAACAATCCACAGACAAATCAGTCCGCCCGTTTGTTGAAATCATTCGACAACGACATCGGATACTTTCGAGGAACTTTTATATAGCTCTTGGGACTATTTTTGTGGCAATTTTATTTGTGGGATTTACAATCATTGGGATTTTCGAAGCCGGGTACTATCTTTCATCCGCCATAAAACTTACTGCAATTGCGTTGCTGCTGGTCACAGCAGTCATTACCACCATGCACTTTTACAAAAGTCATGGGCTGCCGTCCTTTAAGGATATTTATTACCAGTTTAGTCGAAAAAAACAAATCCCTGAACTTGCCGATGCCCTGGACTTATATTATAAAGAACCCAATGGAGCCCCCCTCCACAAAGCAGCGATCGAGCAAAACCTTTCAAAACTCGATTCTAAAAATGTACAAGAAAACCTCCGGCAATTCGCCCAGAATCACTCTCTACACCGATTTTTTAAGCGAGGTGTTCTTGCTGCTGTAGGTGGACTTATTCTTTTCACCCAGTTCACGTTTTTCTATCCCTCTGCCATAGAACGGCTGGCCCATCCGCAAACGACCTTTACTCCTCCCAATCCCTATAATTACACTATAGAACCCGGTTCTTTAACATTGGAACATGGAAACTCATTTTCGACTTCTGTTCGTTTTCAGGATGAGATACCGGACGATATATTGCTGGCTTTCAAAACTAAAATAGAGAAAAACTACCGGCAGCGTAGTCCAGAAATGCTTGAACAGAACGAAGCTTCTTTTGCTCCCATCTCGTTAACTACCGATGGCAGTTACTATGTTATTATGGATGGATTTAAGAGTAAAAAATATGATATCAATGTACAGCTTCGTCCCCGATTCGAGCAACTAACACTGCATGTTATTCCGCCCCCTTATATGCAGCTCGATTCCACATCCTACAACTATCCCTTTTCAAAAATTCAGGCCTACCAGGGCTCTACCATAAAAATTGAGGGGCTTACCAACAAGAATTTATCCGAACTATTGTATATCAGCTCTAATCTAAACGATACGCTTTCTGTCAACAGCGACTCTACCCGGGACAATCTCTTTACTATTAAAACAAAGGTTGGGGCTGTCGATACTATTTCCTTTAGGATGCAAGATAATGCCGGCCTAACCAATGAAAATAATTTCAGGTTTATCGTTGATCCCCGGAAAGATCAGCCCCCTTTTGTTGATTTAATTGCCCCATCCGAAAATATCAAGATGAAAACGGCAGAACCGTTAGCAATAGAATATGAGGCCAGTGATGATTTCGTGCTGACTAAAGCTGAGCTGCACTACGAACTACAGCGTGCTTTTACTCCCGAACCGGAAAGGGGTTCTATAGAACTGCCAAAACCTGCTATCAATGAACAGCAATCGTATCAGTGGGATCTTCCTGATTTAAATCCAAAAGCTCGCGACCAAATAACCTATTGGATTGAAGTTTATGACAATGACCAGTACAGCGGACGAAAAAAGGGTCGTTCCCAAAAAATGAGGGTGACCTTTCCATCTACTACGGAGTATATGGATGAGCTGGACTCTAAAGAGCGTGAGGTAACCGAATCGCTGGAAGATGTGTCCCAGTCATTTGAACAAATGGAAAAGCAATATGAAGAGTTTAAGCAACGGCTTCAGCAAAATCCCAAAACGGACTGGGAACAGAAGCAGCAGCTCGAAGAGGTCGAAAAAGAGCGGCAGGAGATCGATGAGAAGGTCGATGACCTAAACCAAAAGTTTGAGGAGATAAGAAAGGAGATTGAACAAAATCAGTCCATGTCCCCGGAGACATTAGAGGCCTATGATGAGCTCCAGAAACTAATGAAGGAAATCAATGACCCGGAACTCGAAAAAGCGCTGGAAGAACTTCGCAACTCACTTGGTGAAATGAATCCGGATGAAATGCGAGAAGCACTTGAAAATTATGAGTTCAATGAAGAACAATACCGTCAGCGTATCGATCGTACTCTCGACCTGTTCAAATCCCTTAAGTTAAACAGTGATTTGGATAAAGCTGCACAGTCACTGGAGGAGCTATCCGAACAGGAAAAAGAGATCAGCGAATCAGATAAGATATCCCCGGAAGAAGTACAGCAACAGGAATCAATCCGGGAAGATTTATCAGACCTGCAGGAACAACTGGACGAAATTGACGATACCGCACCCGACAAAGCTAAGCCTCAAATCGAGGAGTTACAGCAAAAAAGCAGCAAGCAATTGAATGACATCCAAAAAGAACTGCAGGAGAACATCAACAGGCTTAAAGAGCAGTCATCTCCTCAGAAGGATTCTGATATTAAAAAGCAGCAACAGAATATTCAGCAGCAGCTGCAACAGCAGGCGCAACAGATGCGCAGCGCCAAACAGCAGCTCAATCAGCAGCGGCGGCAGGTCAACCGAGCTGCCCTGGAATATGTTTTACATTCGCTTATCAACCTTTCTGAGAACCAAGAAGAGTTGACTAAGGAGACGGAAACTATCCCACCGCAATCCAGTGCTTTTGTCGAAAAGGCCCGCAAAGAACGAAACATATCCAGCCAGTTTACGATGCTTTCGGATTCTCTGTTTAAAGTATCATCCGAGATCCCCAGCTTTTCAAATCGCATCAATAAAAAGAAAATCGAAGTCGAAAATTATCTATCCCGTGCGGTTGACCTGTTAGCGGAGCGTGACGGCTCTAACGCCACACATGCGCAGCGACAGTCCCTGGGCGGTATCAATGAGCTGACTACCATGATTACTTCGCTTCTGGATCAACTCAACAACCAGCAAGGGGGCGGTTCGGGGGGAGCTATGAGCATGCAGCAGCTTATGGAACAGATGAAGAAGATGTCGGGAGAACAGCAGCAGCTTAACAAGCAGATTCAAGAAATGATCAATGATCTTCAGGGGAACCGCTTGTCTCGAGACCAGATGGACCGGCTTAACCAATTATCGAAACAACAAAATAAAATTCGCAAACAGCTTAGAGATTTACAGCGCCGTGGTGAGCTTGAATCGGGCAACCGCGTGCTGAGTGAACTGGAACGGATGTCGGAGCAGATGGAAGACGCGATTAACGATTTGCGCGGCGGACAACTGGATCAACAGCTGATGCAGCGCCAGAAAAATATTTTATCGCGGATGCTTAACGCCGAAAAAGCGGTTCAAGAACGGGGCAAAGAAGAACGACGCGAAGCCACGACCGCAGAGGATCGGGAACAACGTGCATCTCCGGATATTACGCTTGAAGAGCTTCAACAACAGATCCGCAATATGATTAATGATCCCGATCACACTACTTTCTCGGATGACTACCAGCGTCTAATTGAGCACTATTTTGAACTATTGAAGAAATATAACAAGTAGATAGCTTATTCCCTTCACCAGAAAGCTGTGCTCTCGAGCATAAGCGAGAGATCTTCGTTTATCAATTATTGAAAGCACGGATTTCTCATTCCGTTACACTACATTCGAAATGACGTCATTATTCCGCCCTAAACTTGTTCTCTTTTAGGTGTCACCCCGAGCGTTGCCGAGGGATCTATCATGCTTCATCAGTAAATACATCGCCGTCATAGACTTCTCCGCTCCCTTACGGTCGGTCGAAATGTCAAGAAGATATCCTTCATCATTCTGTAACTTCACCACTTTGCAACTTTGTCACTTAATCACTCAATATCCTCTCTCACCTAATCACCCAATCACCAACAGTCATCCGGCCGCTGCAAGCTTCTTCCGGTTTTCACGGATAACCTGACGATATGCTTCTAATACGGCTTCGGTCACCTCACTATCAAGCACTTTAGCTTCTCTCTTTACCGCTTCGGCAGCATTCTGTGGAGCAAAGGCTTTGCCCACCAATTGCAATCCGGGAATATCACCGCTGCTGTCCCCAATATATGCTACTTCGCTCGGGTCGATATCCATAACATCACAGAGTTGCTGAATGCCGGTCCGTTTATTGTTTTCGGCCAGGATAATATTTATAGAAACATCTGTATCGTGAACTTCAAATTTAGGATAATTTTCTTCCACATATTCCGCTACCTGTGGATAAAGTTCCTGAATTACTTCGGTATCGAGATGGATAATTCCAGCATCCATCTTCTTGGTAAATTCAATAATAATCCCTTGGTATTGCGGAACTATTTCTTGGCGCAGCCAATCCTTTAATTCCCGAACTTGCTGTTCCGCTTTTTTATCAAATGCGGGATGTAATTGAATTTCATTGGTCTCAAGTTTATATAATCCTGCACTTTCAAATATTACGTGACGGTCAATACCCAACCATTGTGCCACGGCCTCTACATACGGAAATGGTCGTCCTGAACAAATTGACAGCGGGGGAACGGCCATATCATGGAGACTTTGCGCATTGAGCCGACGAATCTGTGAAAGCAATTCCCAGTTGGGCGTTTCAAAGGGTATGGAAATACATCCATCGAGATCGGTGATAAAGAGTTTTATCATTTTGGGGCTAAGTGATTAAGATATTAAGAAACTATGTGATTAGGTTAGTTATTAGTTGTCAAATAATTTTGCAAGCCATTTAATTGGCTCGATACTTTCCCTGTTAGATCTAACAGACTCGAAATGTTATGAATATAGTTTTGTCGTTTTGAAATAATTAATTGAGTCTCCAACTCACTTAATGATCCCTTTGCAATATTTACAAAGTTTGCAAACTCTGCCTTACTCTTTCGTGCCGCCCCTTCAGCCAAATTACTTGGTACTGATATAGCGGATCGTCGCATTTGTGAAGTTAACCCAAATTTTTCCTCGGTCGGAAAACCTTTACTGATTTTGTAGATTTCATCCACCAGATTCATTGCATTCTTCCATGCTTCCAATTTATAATGTGGTCTCATAATCTCTCTCTTGATTTAATTTTATATTACTACCTCGGCTATTTACTTCATCACCAAATCCTCAATTACCCAATCACTTAATCTCCGGGTTTAAATTCCGGAAACACCATCCCAATAAATAAAAATAATAGTCCTATTCCTGCCAGCCACTGGTATTGATTTTTAAAATCAGCATACTCCTGACTGGAAAACTCACCCTGTTGAAGCTCATCCAGTCTTCCCAGAAAACTGTCAATCCCCGAACTTCCACTACGGATTTCATAATATTCCCCATTAGCCTGGTCCGCAATCGAACGCAAAACACTTGACTCCAATGTACTGGTGATGACCTCCCCCTGCTGGTTTCTCTTATTTCCCATAAGCGATCCATCTTCATCGTATAACGGAATATTGCCACCGGATTCGGTCCCTATCCCCAGTGTATATACAGATACATTTTGCTCCAAGAGCTGGTTAAGCTCCTCATCATAACTTTCTCCATGATTTTCACCATCAGATATAATCAGAAAGACTTTAGCTGCCTGAACATTTTGACCATCTTCATCCGTCGACTTAAACGCTTCGGAAGCAGTTTCCATAGCTGCACTAAAGTTCGTCGATGACGACGGCATTTGGTCGGTCTCAGCTATATTTAAAAACATTCGCAATGCAGAATAATCTAATGTCATAGGAGCCTGGAGATACGCTTCACCAGTGAATACCACCAACCCAACTCGGTCCCCATTGAGACGATCAACCAGTCTCGATACCTCATACTTAGCTTTTTCCAATCGGCTGGGTTTTACATCCTCAGCATTCATGCTGTCCGAAAGATCTAATCCTATCAAGAGGTCAACCCCCTGACGTTTTACTTCGCGGACCTCCGTACCAATTTTCGGGCCTGCTGCAGCAATAATAAGCAGAGCAAGTCCAATATAAAGACTACCCATCCGAATGCGTTTCCCCCTCGGCCAAAAACCACTGCGTAACTTTTCAAAAAGGTCAGCTCCGAAATAACTTTTTCGTTTCTTATCCAGCTTCTTATTATACCACCAGTTTGCTCCAATGAGCAATGGAATGATAAGTAATAGCCACAAAAAAATGCTGTCCTGCCAGATCATAAATATCTTTTTGGTTTCCAGTATGGATAAATCAGAATGAGGATAATTAACTGATGAAAATAAACCAAATTGTGTTTACCTAAAGTTATTAGGTGACTAAGAAACTAAGTGATTGGGTATATAATTTATCACTTAATCACCTAATAACCTTATCACTCATCTACAAAAACCATCACCACATCCATCAAGTTATTACCAGTCGGACCTGTTTTTAAAAGCGTATTCATTTGCTCGTGAAAGTGATAGGAATCATTATTAATCAGATAGTATTCAGGATCTATATTCTTCTTTTTGGCTTTGGCAATAGTTCTTCCATCTACTATAGCACCGGCCGCATCCGTGGGACCATCAATACCATCGGTACCAGCACTTAGCCAGGTAATATTTGGGTTACCGGCTATTTTATTTGCTCCTCTCAAAGCCAACTCCTGATTTCGTCCACCCTTTCCGTCACCCGTCACCTCTACGGTACTTTCACCCCAGAAAATAAACAAAGTAGGTTGTTTTCCTTGGGATTTATCCTGATCAGTAACTGGTAAAATCTCACCAGCAATGGATCTGGACATATCCTCAACATTTTTATTAAACGGTTCCTCAGCTACCATCACTTTGCATCCTTCTTGTGATGCAAGATCTCCTATTTTATCAGCCAGTTTACGGGCCGAGCTAATAATTTCCGATTGATGCTTCTTTATGGGAGCTTCCTTAGGCGTTACCGTTTCTTCTACCTCTCCCCTGATTCCCCTTTCGATATGCGTGCGAACTGATTCCGGCGTTACATCCCATAGATCATATTCCAATAAAATGTGATAGGCATCCTGGTACGAAGACCCATCCGGAATGGTAGGGCCGCTGCCAACTATTGATAACTCATCATTCGGCACATCAGAAATTACGAGATCAACAAGTGAAATTTTCGGATCTAAGTAACGCAGCAGCTGTCCACCTTTAATCTTAGAACAGTGTTTTCGAACGGTATTTATATCGTGAATAGCAGCTCCTGAATTATTCAGCAACTTATATAACTCAGCTAAATCATCTATAGAAACACCTTCTACAGGCATGGTTAGCAATGAAGAAGTACCACCGGAAATCAGGTTTATGACAATAGCATCAGCCGGAACACTCTTCATAAAATCCACAGCCCTGTTCCCCGCTCCAAAACTACATTTATCGGGCAGCGGATGACTCCCGACGATTACTCCATCAGCCTGACACGATCTGGCTGCTTCTTGATCGCTTGTCATCACCAGGCTTTTTGTGATATAGTCTCCTAATATCTCGCTGGCTTGCTCATACATAGGAACAGCAGCTTTGCCAACGGCAAACAGGTAAACCGGGCGCTCATCAATAGGATATTGGCGATCGCTTACTTTGATCTTATTCCCATTACATTGGAGGGACTCTTGTATCGCACGATGCGGAGAACATAACTCAAGCCCTTTCAAGAAAAGATTCTTTAAAAATGTTGTGCTATCCACGGTTGATAAGTTTGGATCTCGGATAAATACAGAGCGAGGAGTAATCTAACGATCTTGCTGGAAACACTAAATTAATCCTGCTCCTTTTGCCAATCGTACCATTATTTAAGCGTCATCTCGACCGGCAGGGAGAGATCCTTGTTTTCGATACATAGTAGTACGATAAACACAAAGATTTCTCATTCCGCTTCGCTCCATTCGAAATGACAGTATTAGTTTTTGGCTTGTCATCATATCGACTTGAATCCCCAAATTCTGGGGACAGAATGGAGAGATCTATAGAAGCATCCCATCATATTATAGTAGTGTAATAGATTTCTTAATCCCACAACGCACAATCACACCGTTTCACTCGAAATGACACTTTTATAAGCAACTAATCTTACTTGACAATTTATAGCTCTGTTAATTCTTCACCTAATCACTGCATCGCCTGTCACCCAATAATTCCGGCAATAAATTACCAGGCGAAAAATAGCAAAATCCTGTAACCATGATTGTCCAACCTTTGTTCGTGGCACTACTAACCAACAGAACAACCCTCACCACTTCGCGGCACTCCTTTTAAAAGGGAGATTTTTAGTGCTTATTTCTCGAGTTAAACCTGCATCCTGCCTCCCATCTCCTGAATGTTCAATGCTCCAAGATAATAACCACTCAGTCTTACTTTGCAACTTTGACACTTTGTAGCTTTGTCACTCTTTTACTAAATACTCCCTCACCTAATCCTCCAATCTCCCAATCACCGTCATACGCCGGCAACTCGAGTCCTATCCCCAAAATTAACCCAAACCACTCCGAGTGCAAAAATGACCAGATAAAAAATGGCTGTGGTAGCATAATCGTGTGTTACCATAACTATTTCGGAAGCTTGTCTCTGAATAATTGTGAGAACAATAATACGAATAATGTTGACAAGATAGAGGACGCCAATACCAGTAAAAATAAAGGCAATGCGTGGAATCCATACCCCGGGATAGGCGATCATAAACCCTACAAACAGGCCAATGGTTGAGATTCCACTGCCACCGTCAACCAGGTAAATGCCGGCTGACTCACCGATCCCTATTAATCTGCCAGCAGCATAAAAGTCGTAGCCCAACATTTCCAATATACCTGCCGAGACCGATACAATATTTGTATTTATCCACTGGTCAAAACTTCCCTTCGGTAACAGATAAAGTTCATAAATGAGATACCAGAGCAGGTATACTCCAGCTACTTTGAGTAAGAGAAATCCTGCTTCAGATTTGTGCCACTGCATATAAGCCGTCCATTTTAGCCCTTGTTTCAAGTTAATATATAGGTTTCGATAAAACCTTCTAAATCAATTATACATTTCCACCCATATTAACTGCTATCATCCGTCCTTTATCCACCGTAATATATACCTCAACACAATAACGAATTCTCTCTCCTCTATATAATCGAAATACCTCTTCCCTGTAAGCCTCCCAACGACGAAATTGAATAACCTTCAACGTTAAACATTAAAACGGCCATCAGTCGTCCGTCCACACTTATCACTTAAAACCTAATCACCCTACAACCTTATCTCTTCTTAAAACAAAGATTATTTTTTCGATGCATTTCTTTATATTAATCCTCGTTTTAAACCAATCAAGAAATAAGAAAACAGTATGCGCCTCAAAAGCCTGTTAACTATAGTATTTTTGACCGTGCTCACTATTGCTGCTTCTGGTCAAAGTATTACAGACATTGATTTTGAAAACATCAAAGTCGATAACTTATCGGAGCAGCAAATTCAACAGATTAAGGCTGAAGCTGAGAGTCGAGGCTTATCTACCAACGAAGTAGTTCAGTTAGCTGTAGCACGAGGCATGCCGCAAACCGAGGCGCAAAAGCTGCAGCGCAGACTCGGACAAGTAAGCGGTGCCGGTAATCAACGTGATGGCGGAACATCTGACCGCATGCGATTCTCTACACCCGATACCGCACGCGCCAATGAATTTGATTCCTTTTTTAGAGCTGATACTCGACGAGATTCCCTTCAGTTTTATCAAGATATCCGATTCCTGAAGTACCAAATACAGCAAGATTCTCTTAAGCTAGAGCGCCAGAAACTCCGCAATAAAATATTTGGATTCGAGCTATTCCAAAATGCCACAACTTCTTTCCAACCGGCCTTAAACATTCCCACCCCACAAGACTACCAGCTTGGACCGGGTGACCAGCTCCTCATCGACATTTGGGGTGCTGCCGAAACAACTTATCAACCACAAGTTACTCCGGAAGGGACAATCAATATTCCAAACATAGGTCCCATACCACTTAGTGGACTCACGATCGAAGAAGCATCTGATAAACTTCATGAGCGCCTCGGAGAAATATACTCGGGACTCAATCCGGCTGACAGTGCCCAAAAAGATACCTATATGCAGATAAGCCTGGGACAAGTGCGCAGCATTAACGTCTCAGTGATAGGAGAAGTCCGACAACCGGGCAGCTATTCCCTTCCTTCGTTAGCGACTGTTTTTAATGCGCTATACTCAGCAGGCGGTCCGTCGGTAACCGGTAGTTTTCGTGATATACAGGTGATTCGAGGTGATTCGATAGCTACCACCTTTGATCTGTACGATCTTCTGATAAATAGCAATCAAACCGATAATATCCGTCTTCAATCTCAGGACATTATTAAAATAAACCCATATATAAACCGTGTTGAAGTTACCGGAGAAGTAAAAAGGGACGGGATCTATGAAACCAAAGAAGGTGATCGACTTGCGGATCTAATAAAATATGCAGGCGGATTTACCGGTGATGCCTACAGCCATCGCATTAGAATTACCGGTAATGATTCTCGTCAGCGCACTATTGATGATGTTACCAAGCCCAACTTTGAAAACTATGAAATTACCAATGGTGACAGTGTTGCCGTAGGAAAAGTGTTAGACCGATTTAAAAATCTCGTTGAAATTAAAGGAGCGGTATTCAGAGAAGGAAAATATGCCCTTACTGATACCAGCACGGTAGCAACCCTGATTGAGCGGGCTGAGGGCCTTCGTGGTGATGCCTTCCAAAACCGGGGACTGATATACCGAGAGCAAGAGGATTATACCCTCAAAACGATTCCCTTTGATGTGGCTGAAGTGATGTCAAATCCTGATAAGGACATCCCCCTGGAGAAGAACGATCTTATTATGATCTCTTCCATCTTGGATATGAAACTAAATTACTTTGTTGAGATCGAAGGGCCTGTACAAAATCCGGATAAGTATGAATTTGCCGAAGAGATGACGCTCGAAGACCTTATTCTACAGGCCGGAGGCTTTAAACAGGGAGCCACCCCCAATCATGTAGAAGTAGCCCGACGAAAGACAAGAGCTAATCAGGACGACTATAACACTTCGCAAATCGCTCAGATCCATCGTTTTGATCTCAATGAAGATCTTAGCTTAGGTTCTGAGGCAAGTAATTTCGTCCTCAATCCCTTCGACAAAGTTTACATTCGAAGTATACCCAACTATACTGAACAGAAAAATATTGTTATAAGTGGTGAAGTAAAATACCCCGGCTCTTACTCTCTTGAATCCAAAAATGATCGCATTTCTGATATTATTCAGCGTGCCGGAGGACTTACCGGAAATGCATACCCCGAGGGAGCTACCTTATATCGAGAACTTGAAGATGGACAACTAAGCAATTCTAACCAAGGTGACCCTCAAGGCTTTATTGCGGCTGATACCACCGGAAGACGTCTTGAACAGGAAGATCAGATAACAATCTCAAAAATAGGGATCAGTTTACCCGATATTATGAAAAATCCGGGATCAAAATATGATCTCTTCGTTCAAGAGGCCGATTCAATTGTAATACCTGAAGAACTGCAAACGGTTACTGTTGATGGCGGTGTCTTTTACCCACGAAGTGTTCGCTATCAGGAAGGGATGAACTATAAAGACTATATTGGTTCGGCCGGTGGTTTTACAAATCTCGCAAGAAAGGGACGAGCCTACATTATTTATGCCAATGGAGATGTGGAAAAAGTTAACCGATTTCTCTTTTTCAAAAACTACCCCGAAGTAAAACCTGGTGCAAAACTGGTGGTTCCCGAAAAGCCTGAATCAGCAAAACTATCACCGCAAGAACGAATTAGCATCCTCTCGGCAATAACCTCTACAGCAGCTCTTATTGTAACCACCATCGTACAGATAAACCGATAGAGTATTTTGCATTGGAGAGCTATTTAGCTTGTTCTCCCGTGGCACCTTACACAATCACTTAGCTCTATAGGCACACCCCTCAAGTTTTGAGGAATCTACTCTCTCGATAACCAAATAAAAAATACTCCTGTCAGAGTTAGCGTATCTAACAGTCGTTTTCTAACGTAAGGGAAATTACAACATGAGTATGATAGCAATTCACTTGATAACAAGCATGCCAACAGGATGCCTGCACTACGGTATTCCCTTCTCATTCCGTTATACTTTGCTCGAAAAGACAATAAAATAACCAACAATTTAAATACTTCAACACTTTGTAACCTTATCACCACTCACAGCAAAAAACAAAAGGCACCTTCTTTCGAAGATGCCTCAAGTCTGACTCAAATCTCACTTCTCAATAATCAGTACTAACTTAAAGGATCATTCCCGCACCAACCGTTTCATTGGTGTACTCATCTATTAAGATAATGCTACCAGTTTTTCGGTTGCGCTTATAGCTATCGTAGAACAGCGGCTTTGTCGTGCGTATTTTAATTCGCCCGATATCGTTAAGCCCAATCTCCTTGTCCCCTTCTACCCGGTGCAGGGTATTAATATTAACTTTGTACTTCACTTCTTTAACGATACACCGCGCCTCTTTGGTCGTATGCTTAATGGCATATTTACCATTGGGATCAAGCGGCTCTTTATTGAGCCAGCAGACCATCATCTCGATATCCTGCCCCACGGTCGGTTGATTATCCGGTTTGGCTATCATATCCCCACGAGAGATATCAATATCGTCTTCGAGCGTCATTGTCACCGACATCGGCGAAAAGGCTTCCTGCTCATCCTGCTCGAAGGTTTGAATCTGATCGATGGTGCTGGTAAACCCGGAGGGCAGTGCAATAACCTCATCACCCGGCTTAAACACACCGCCGGCAATTTGTCCGGCATAGCCGCGATAATCGGGATACTCGGTCGATTGCGGACGCGTAACCCACTGCACGGGAAACCGGCTGTCGACGTGGTTATAGTCGCTGTCCACCTGCACGTTTTCGAGCGTATACAGCAGCGTCGCGCCCCCATACCACGGCATATTGTCTGATTTATCCACCACGTTATCCCCATACAGGGCGCTGATAGGAATGTAGTGAATATCGGGAATATCGAGCTTGGAGGAGAAGGTCTTGAACTCGTTGCGAATTTCATCGAAACGCTCCTCGCTATAATCGACCAAATCCATTTTATTCACGCAGAGTACCACGTGCTTAATCCCCAGCAGCGATGCGATGAACGAGTGGCGGCAGGTCTGCTCGATGACGCCATTGCGGGCATCAATCAGAATGACCGCCAAGTTCGCCGTTGAGGCGCCCGTCACCATATTTCGGGTATATTGGACATGTCCGGGCGTATCGGCAATAATAAACTTGCGGTTGGGCGTCGAAAAATAGCGATACGCCACGTCAATCGTGATGCCCTGCTCGCGTTCGGCCGAAAGCCCGTCGGTCAGCAGTGCTAAATTGGTATATTCATCGCCTTTCTTGCGACTGGATTCCTCAATCTTTTCCATCTGATCGTCAAAAATGGATTTCGAATCATACAGCAAGCGCCCGATCAGGGTACTCTTGCCATCATCTACGCTGCCCGCCGTCGTAAAGCGGAGCAGATCCATGTCTAAATATTTTTGTGCTTCGTCTTGTTCCGTGCTCATCGTACAAAATTAGGAATTAAGAATTGGGAATTAGGAATGGATCCATTCCTAATTCGTAATTGAAAATGTACTATTAAAAATAACCCTGTTTCTTCCGCTCTTCCATGGCGGCTTCTGCTTTCTTGTCATCGGTACGATTGCCGCGCTCGGTAATACGCGCCGAGGCCACCTCTTCAATGATTTGCGGGATGGTATCGGCATCGGATTCAAAGGCTCCGGTGCAGGTCATATCCCCGATCGTGCGGAAGCGAATTTTCTTCTCTTCGTATTCTTCCTCTTCGGAAAGGGTAATAAATTTTGACTTTGCCAGGTAGGTTCCTTCGCGCTGGACCACATCCCGGGTATGGGCCAGATACAGGCTAGGGATATCGATATCTTCGGCGGCAATATACTGCCAGACATCCATCTCGGTCCAGTTGCTCAGCGGAAACACCCGGAAGTGTTCCCCCTCGTTCTTGCGTCCGTTATACAGGTTCCACAGCTCCGGACGCTGATTTTTGGGATCCCATTGTCCGAACTCATCGCGGTGGGAAAAGAATCGCTCTTTGGCGCGCGCTTTTTCCTCATCCCGTCGCGCCCCGCCAAACGCTGCATCAAAGCCGTGTTTTTCAAGGGCTTGCAGCAGCGTGGGAATCTGTAGCTTATTGCGGCTGGGATTCGGCCCTTTCGGCGCCTTTACTTTACCGGCGTCGATCATATCCTGCACGTGGGCAACAATAAGCTCCACGCCCAGATCGTCCATCAGCTGATCACGGAATTCGATCGTCTCATCAAAATTATGTCCGGTATCAACGTGCAGGAACGGGAACGGAATTTGGCCGGGCCAAAACGCCTTTTGGGCCAGTCGCGCCATTGTTATCGAATCTTTTCCGCCCGAAAACATCAGTACGGGATTCTCAAATTGGGCGGCTACCTCCCGAAAAATATGAATAGATTCCGACTCCAGTTGTCGGATGTGATTTAGTTTATATAAATGCATTCTCTGAAATGTATTAGAGTAAAACGAAAGCGGATAAAAGTAAGGATTTTAAAGCAAAATGACTATTTGAATTAGGACTTCCTGTTGAACACGATTATAAATAATATCAATAAATAATTTGCCAAACTTGTTAAAAGTAAAAGGGGCGGTATCTATGTAGATTCCTTGTCTTATATGGGGATCACCAACACTCAAAGTAATATTTCCAAGGCCTCTACAAAAATGAAGCGACAGTGCCCTTCTAACAGTTACCTATACTTATTTTTTTAATGAAATTTATACTAAAACAAGATTTCTCCACTCTCCCGACAGCTGTAGGGATCGATCGAAATGACAATTCACCCTCCCCTCATCAACCATTGGCTTCTTTCTGCAAATAATCAAAAACCCTTTGAACCCCTTCCTCAGGAGTAATATCGGTGGTGTCAATTCTGAGTTCCGGATCTTCGGGTTCCTCATATGGATCACTGATGCCCGTAAAATTATCAACTTCTCCTTTTCGTGCCTTAGCATAGAGTCCTTTTACATCACGGTCCTCACATACTTCGAGCGGTGTAGAAATATGAATCTCGGTAAAGTCCTGGCACATATTACGAACAAAGTCACGGGCATCTTGGTAAGGTGAAATAAATGAAGCCACCACAAATACACCATGCTTCTGCAGCAGGCTGGCTATAAAGCCAACTCTCTTAACGTGATCATCGCGCTCTTTTTTAGAAAATCCCGTTGTGGGAAATACCTCACGCACCGCATCTCCATCTAAATGTTCAACCTCGTAGCCCTGTTCTTTTAGCTTAGCATATACTTTTTCTGATATGGTACTTTTTCCCGATCCGGAAAGTCCTGTAAACCAAAGAACGGTGGGTTTTAGGTTATATTCGTTTTCTTTCATATCACAAAGTTTCTTTTTCTAATAGTTTAGCTTTTTATTAGACAGGCGACAAATGACTGGCGATCGTCTTTATTTTATTGCGCTTTTAAATGCATTTAATTTTGCAAATAACTTTGATCCCAATTGCTCAAAGTCTTTGACCAACTTACTGTTTCGATCTATGTATTCTCGCCTTTGAATCAATCGAATACACGCAATAACCTCTACATGCGACCGAATTGCAAAAGAAAAAAATCTTGACTGCTGAGCATTACTTTGCCCTATAGACCCCTCAGCAATATTTTAAGCAATTGAAGTAGAAAACTCTTCTAAGTTGTGAATTCAAATTATACTTTTCATCATTCGGTAATTTTTTTGCGATATCATATAAAAGAGCGTTAAACTCCATTGCAAGTTTCCAGACTTCCAGTTTCTCAAACTTATATGTCATAATAGTAAGATCTTAATTAAACGTAGCGGTCATCCGTCGTCTATCAACCGTCTTTAATGTAAGACCATCTATCAATCAACACCTTACAAATTTTTGGCGTAGCACTACTTTTCCGTCCTCGGTCCGCAGTCGTTTAAATAATCAAAATTCTACATTCTCTTTTAGGCCAATTAAAAAAGAGCCATTTTTCAAATCCGACTTATTGTAAGTCAAGGGCGATTCATGAACTCCTTCTCGCGCCGAATAACGATATACTGCATCACCGGCCGCCACATCCCACTCCATCGTTGGACCCATTCGAGGATAGATATCCGCTTTGCCTTCCGCCACTAAACAAAATTTTATAGAACTTCCCGCTGGAATCGTCTCTTTTACCGTAAGTCCTTTCTCATTTAACAGAGTAACAAGCTTATCAGACCCATGGGACCGACTCTGCACCGCAACAAGTGTCTCATCTTTATCACTTCCTGTAGAGTAAATACGTTCCGGAGCGTCCGTTCCCACCTGTTTAAACGACCCTTTCCCTTGTTCTGCATAATACATTGTCTGCTGATCTGGAACATAAACGACTCCCAATACCGGCATCCCATCTTCAATCAAAGCGATATTAACCGTAAACTCCCCATTCTTTTTGATGAACTCTTTAGTTCCATCGAGCGGATCAACGATCCAAAATTTATTCCACTTCTTCCGATCTTCATAGTCTGGAATACCCGACTCTTCTGAAATAACGGGAGTATCAGGATCCAATTCTTTTAGGGCATCAATAATAATATGATGCGAAGCCAAATCGGCCTTCGTAAGCGGAGAATCATCATCCTTTCTGGTGATCTCCACATCCTGCGCTTCGTGATAAATTCCCAGTATCGCTTCACCGGCTTCTTTGGCAACGCCAATAATTTCTTTCAGCATATTTATATTTTTTATTTATCGGGATAACTCATCCTTCTTAATTTTTCCTAAAAAGGCCAAATTTGAGGCACCAAAAATATGGTAATTGCTGCACTCATCAAATTTAAGGGTAGACTTCTTCGTAACAATTTCACGATTTTAAAACGGTCCTTATTAACCTACAAAATAACCAAATCGTCATGTCGAACGAAACGTAGTGGAGTTGAAACATCTATCCTGCTTCCTACATTTTTTCTGGCCATGATAGATCCCTCCGTGCGCTTCGCTTAGTCGGGATGACATGTCGGATATCTGAAGTCCTTCAAGACTGAAAAAAATGAAGTTCGAACAGTTTATCCGTTTCAAGCAGAGCGTAGAAACGAAAAAATAAGTTACTTTATCACTTCATCACCTTATCAATTAACGACTACAAAAATTCATTTAACATTCAATATCTCACACCTACATCGGCCAAACGTAAGGTATCAAGATAATGAGAACAGACCACAGTGTAATCTGCAAGAGAAAACCTACTTTAAAGAAATCGGTAAACTTATAATTACCGGGCCCATATACCATCAAATTAGTTTGATAACCGATTGGAGTAATTAACGACATAGAAGCTGCCAAAGTTATCCCAATTACCAATCCGCGTGCCTCAATACCCTGTGTTTCTGCAACAGATAAGGCAATGGGAAACATGATAGCTACTGCCCCATTATTTGTAATGAACTCTGTTAAAATCACGGTAATAATAACCACTCCCGCCAGAGTTGCTCGAGGTCCATAAGCACTTGTCAGCTCAACCATGCCCTCTCCAATAATTATAGCCGCTCCACTTACTTCCATCGCTTTTCCCAATCCCAAAGCCGCACCAATGACAATTAAAACCGTCCAGTCGACCGACTTTCGCGCTTCTCCGGCTTCAATAACATTAAAGCTCAAAAGTACAGCCACACCCAAAATGCCAGCCAGTGCTATATGGAGTACGCCTCCTGCAACCAAGCCAACCACGCCAAATAATACTGCTACCGAAATATATAAGTCCTTACCGCCCGGCCGCTCCTCAATTATTTCTTTTGGTTCTCCGGGAGCTTCTCCCCCAGCCTCACTGGTTAAGAAAAAGTCTTCAGTATCTTCATGTGCTCCTCGGAAACCTCGTCCCGTATCCAGCAAAAGAACATCTCCGGGATGTAATACGAATTTTCCCAGTGGCTGATCTATCCGGTGACCCCGGCGACGAACTCCCGTAACCGCCGCACCAAAACGTTCCAGCAATTGAGCTTCACCCACAGTAGCTCCTACTAAGCGCGATCCCTCTTTTACTACTACTTGGTGGAGCTCCCGATGTTTTTCATTTCTCCTGATGGTACGCGGTGGCTGATAGGCTAATTTCAGTCCAGGATATCCTTCAAGCTCAGGTTTTTTGGAAGCGATGCCACCCTTTGCAGCATAAAAAAGATGATCGCCGGCACGCAGCTTTTCCTCATCCGGTACGGGTGCAATTTCTTGTTCATTCCGATTGATCCGCGACAGATAAAATCCTGAAATTGTTGATAATCCCGCTTCGGAAACCGTTTTTCCTATAACATCAGCTCCATCTGTAATCTCCAGCTCTACCAGCAGTTTTCTGTTTTGCTCTTCCTGATAGCGAATATCACGCCGGGCAGGAGTAAGTTTTGGTGAAACAATTACCAAATATACTAATCCCACAATAGCACAGGGGACGCCTACCCAAGCCAATTCAAAAAATGAGAATCCCTTAAAACCGTGACTCTCTAATAAACCGTGGGTAATCAGATTTGTGCTGGTACCAATCAACGTACAGAGTCCGCCTAAAATGGCCGCGTATGAAAGAGGCATCAGCAGCTTAGATACCGGGATATGATGTTTCTTTGCCCAGCTCCGTATCGCCGGTATTCCCATAGCTACAATGGGCGTATTATTCAGAAAGGCAGAATAAACTGATACACTGGGACATAACCGCAACAGGATTCGTTGTACACTTCTGGTTTCGTTACCTAAAATAAAATTACTGGCTTTATCTAATGCCCCACTTTCTCGGAGTGCAGCTCCAATAACATACAAACTTCCCAACGCCAGCAGTGTTGTATTTCCAAATCCCAGGAATGCCTCTTCAAGACTTATTACACCGCTGACCGTGACAACTGCCAAGCCGGTTAATAAAACAGCATCCGGGCTCCATAAATCAATGGCCAATGCCACAAAACTGAGCACCAGTACTACTAATATGATAATAATATCAATACTCATGAACACTACTATAAATTTCTGAAATAGATAATTCTACTTAAGATAAAAGAACTCTGCAGATATGCTATTACAATTTTAGATTTTGATCTAAAATCGAATGCGGGCCTGAATACCGACCTCGCTGCGCTGATCTCCTTCAATCTGATTCAGCCCACTACCGATAACCTGTGTATCTTCATAGACGGTAATACCAAATTTGGCCCAAAGTTCCAAAAAATTGAAGGGTTCGTAATTCAACAACACATACATTCGCTGCCCTTGATCAAAAAACGATTGACTTGAAAATACATACAGCAGATCATTTTCGAACTGGTAAACACGTGTTGCAAAACTTTCGGTATCGAACATGGAAAGCCGTGTATCCAAACTGAATTCATCATTGATTCGCAATCGTAAATCCTGGTACAACAAATAACCAAGCTCCATATCTTCTCCGGCCTGTCGGCTCCGAACCACCTCTCCCCTTGTACGCAAGCGCACATTTCTATTTACCCAATATTCAATATTCGCCCGGAAGCTGCTACGTTGTGCATCCCCCAACCGGCGCTGACTCCGACCGAAAGAATCCAACACCTCATATTCATCATCCTCAATTTCACTGCGCAACTGTACATAAAAATTGAGATCACTTGTAAAATCCACCTCTGCCTTTGCCAGCCAATCAAATCCCTGAGTAGGTTGATTAGTGCCAAAGCGGGCGCTGGGAAATCGAAACTGGTCGATATACGCACTAAGCATTACTTTTTCGCCAATAACATGACGCATTCCCAAATAGATACCTTGTTCGTTTTTGGGCTGACCGGATACCTCTCCAAATCCATTCCCTAATATAGATTGAAACTCTTTCTGGTACTTCCGATACGCCAGCGTTATATCCGTATCTTCACCGATACTACTTTCAACACCGGTAATAAAGCCATATCCTCCATTTTCACTTTGAGCAATCTCTCCAAAAATAACAGCAGGTCCAGCTAAAAAGGTATAATCCAATCCGTAGGCATAATTTGAAGTACCCTCAAAATCGTACTGTGCATACGTTTGATTACTGGCCGCGATATACCGATCGAAGGTCGTTTGGTAACCAGTCGCACCAATAATACTAAAAGGCAGCTCTAATTGAATATGTCCACCATATAACGTCTGTTGCAAATTATTTTTCTGCAGAAACTCATTTTCCGTGCGATGATATCCATCCGTTCCCGGGAAGCGAGTGGTATCGGGACTTATTTCACTCGCACTGCGTTTTCTGTTTGAATAGAAACCGGTAAACTGAAGTTTCCCGCCATACGTCACTGCCCCGCCGCGATAATAGTTTGTTTCCTGCGCTGATGTGTAAGGCTTTATGCCTCGGCCGTTGCGACTCACAGCCCCCACCACATTACTTCCTTTTCCAAAAGCAGCTCCACTCCAAAGCACCAATCCCTGGCCAAAACCCAGACTATAATCTCCACCCACTAACATCTGCAAGTGTCCATTATTTTCAAGGGCTACATGCCAAGTGCGGTGATCAAATTGAAAGGGTCCTACGAGCTCTTCACCGGGATCTTTTTCCTGCGTTAAACTTATTGATAAGTGATTGCTCTCATATCCCATACGCTGATAATACTTGATCGGGCTACCGATATACCCTCCTTCCTGTGGTGGTTGCTGATATCCCTTTCCTTCTTGCAGGTCGCGCTGAAAACGGGAAAACATCTGAAACTCCCCATCAGATGTCCAATAACGCGGATTTGTATAAAGCGCTTTTCTCAACTCAAGACCACTTCCCACCGTTACATAAGGACGCACCTGTTCCAGGGTTACCCGGCCGATACCCGATACCTCATCCAACTCTTCAATCGTTTCGAATGGTTTTACTTCGGATCGATATGCGATGATACCGCGAGCAAGTTTAAGATTTAATCCCGGGATTTGTAGCAGTGCATTTACGCTGGCATTATTAATATTAATGGGATTTTCGGCCAGCTCTTGCAGAAGCTGTGTCATCTGTTCACTGTCAAATTCGGTGTCGCCGGGATCAAAGTTTTCAATGGCATCTTCAAGATCATCCTGTACCTCCGAACGGGTGGTATCCTGCTGCTGTGCCAACACAACAATCGGCATAACAAAAAATAATCCCAGTATAAATAGTAGACTGCTGCGCATTACCAAGTAACTTTAAAATCGATGGCGGGACTATATCCCAACACTCTATTTTCATGACGCTGAACAGCTATATTCACAGCCCACAAATCCCTGCTGTATCCAAATCCTCCCCAAAATGTCAGGGGTTCGGTGGTAATACCCGCACGTCCAACTAAATTTTCAATAACCGATACCTCAACACCTCCACGATATGAGATGGGAAACTGTACATCCTTGACTACATCACTGGTAAACAAGGCAATATCAGATAATTGATATGATAATCCGATGCTTAGCTCTCTGGGCAATTTTTCATTATTGAGTGATCCATACTCCGGCTGATTAATATTTGTAGCCTTGGCTCCAATCCATAAATCAGATACAACAGGAGCCGCCACTCCCACATCTACTCCAAGCGCCCCGGCCGAGCCATAGCCACCTCCCATTGTAACGTGGCTATAATTGATGATAGCCCCAAAATGAAATCCGGCAAACGAATTCTTATACCCGATCCGTAACCTGCTTTCATTAAAAAGGTCATCTCCATAACGATGCGCACCCGCTCCCACAACGCCAAATTTTGTAGGATACGATCCCGAAAAAGCCATATCGGTTATTTCTGAAAGACCAAAATAGCGAACACCAAAAAACGACACTGCACGTTCATCCTCCGACATCAGCGCAGGATTGCCAAATATTGACCAATCTGTTCCCTGCAAGGCCGATGTCGCTTGTCCAACAGCAAGTTCTCTGGCACCAATAACGGCTTGTGCTTGTACCGATGAGCCAACGCCACTTATCGCTAATAATAGCATACTTAATAAAATGTGCTTATATCTGTGTAAATCGAATAGCTTTCGTATCATATAAGTAGTCTCTCTGATGATTTTAAGTAATCTATAAATTCAAAATGAATATTTCCTCTTTAAAAAAGAATATTTCGATATTTCTTTTTTTGATCCTCTTTATAGGAGGCCCTCAAAGTATTTGGGCTCAAGAAATTAATGCGAATGTAACAATCGACCGGAGCCAAATAAATAGCACCTCACTGGGCTACCTTGATAAGCTTCCTCAACAAATTGAGGAGTATATCAATCAATACGAGTGGACCAACGCAAACTTCAATGAAAACGAGCGCATCAAAATGTCTCTGCAGATAAATTTATTATCCGTTGAGGATTACAATTTTAAAGCGCAAATAATTGTTCGGTCCCAACGCCCGATTTATAACACCACCCGCAATACAGTCCTCTTTCTCTTTAATGACGAGGAATGGGATTTTGAGTACACTCCCAACCGTACCTTCCTGCATGATGAACTCCAGTTCGATCCGCTTATCAGCTTAATCGACTTTTATATTTATATTATTTTAGGTTATGATTTTGACAGCTTTGAAGAGCTGGGCGGTACCGAATACTACCAACGGGCACAGAACATCCTATCTCTTGCACAAAGCACCTCCGCTATAGGGTGGTCGCGCAGTAGCAACCAACGGAACAGAGCCCAGTTAGTTTCGAATCTTCTGCAAACCAATTACGAACTATTTCGGGCCGCCCTTTATCAATATCACAGAGAAGGAATTGATCAATTTTTGGATAATCCCGAGCAGGCACGCAACCAGATTATATCAGCATTGGAAAAAATCCAGCAAGCACAACGACAAACTTCCTCAAACCTACTTTTTGATATGTTCTTTAATGCCAAGTATCGCGAACTAACCTCCATCTTTGAAGATGCTGAGCCACAAATTCGACTGGAAGCCTACAATATGTTATCAAACATTGATCAGAGCCATCTCAGCGAATATCAAAAATTACAGTAATTCCCAGCTCTAACGTTGCTATTTAAGACTTCAAACACTTTTTTATATGTGTTTCTATATGTAAGTGGCAACCTGCTGAATATTTAATGTCAGGTTTTGTATATTCTCAGCCTGAGGAGTAAATCTTTTCCATTCTAACTGAAAATATTTTCATCGTATGAAATTTTACGTCTGTATTAAACAAGTCCCCGATGTAGATGCGCCTATCCAAATTAAAGATGGCAACCTGATTCAAGATACCGACCGTATGGTACTCAATGCCTACGATGCTTCGGCCGTTGAGGAGGCGCTTGTCCTCACCGAAGAACACGACGGCGAAGTAGAAGTCGTGCTGGTTGGTCCCGATAAAGCTAAAGAAACCATCCGAAAAGCGCTTGCTATGGGAGCCGATAAAGCCACACATATCACTACCGAAGATGACGTCGATTATGATTCAGCGGTATATGCAAAGATTCTGGCAACTTTTTTTAAAGACAAAGAATACGATGTTATCTCCTGTGGAAAACAGTCGCAGGATACCGATGCGGGACTGGCAGGGAGCATGCTGGCACAACATCTCGATCTGCCCTACGCCACCAATGCCGTGGGACTCGAAATGGACGAGGATGAACTTGTAGTAAAACGGCAGGGCGATTCCGGACAAGAGATAATCGGACTTTCGCAACCCTGCCTGGTAACCTGCTCGAATGACATGAATGAGCCTCGTATCCCCAGCCTGAAAGGAATTATGCAGTCCAAGCGTAAACCGATGGAAACCATTGCCCTTTCGGATATGAACATGGATGAATCGGCCCTTTCTGCGAAAACGAAAGTAACCGGTTACATGGAAAAGCCCGAACGTGAACCTGGACAGAAGTTTGAAGGCGAACCCGACGAGTTGGCACAGAAAGTAGCCCATCTCCTCGACGAAGAAGAAAATGTTATTTAAGCTTTCAGGCTTCAGCTATCAGCTCAGTAGATTGCTGAAAGCTGATCGCTGATAGTTCAATTATTGAAATTGATAATCTATAAAATATATTATCCAACGAAATGAGTACTCTACTAACCCACATCGCTGTAAGTGACGGAAAAATAAAACGATCTTCCCTTGAAGTATTATCCAGGATGACGGAACTCGCTGAAGCCAACGGCCACACCTCGGAAGCTGTCATCATTAATGCCAATGCTTCTGATCACGTTGAGGAAGTTCAAAAATATGGTGCTTCTAAAATTTATACGATTGAAGACCCTATTTTTAAAAACCATCAAAGCACGCCGCTACTTAAGGCACTTTCCAAAGTGATGGATAAAGCAAATCCCTTTGTGTTTGGATTTGGTTCTACCGAGGGGACTAAAGATATTTTGGGAGCTTTAGCTGCTAATACTGATGCAGCTGTACTGTCGGATGTCTCCCAATTCGAGCTTACCGACGGTGGCATTGAAGCTACACGTCCGGTAATGGCGGCAAAGATTCTTTCGGAAAATGAAGCAAGCGGAGATAACATTCTGGTCTCCGTCCGGTCGGGTTCATATGATCTAAATGAATCTCCCACCGAAGGCGAAGTCGTAAACATCGATTTTAGTTTTGATGAAGATAAACTTAAAGCGACCCTTCGGGAAATTATTGGTGCTTCCGGTGATAAGATCGATCTTACTGAAGCTGAAACGATTGTTGCTGCGGGACGAGGTGCCAAAGATGATGAAGGGCAGGAGTTAATTGAGGAATTAGCCTCTGTGCTAAACGCCGCGCTCGGTGCTTCCCGAGCATTGACAGAAGCGGGAATTATGGACCCGAGCCTGCAAATTGGTCAGACCGGAAAAGTAGTTTCGCCACAGCTCTATATAGCCGTAGGAATTTCCGGAGCCATTCAGCACGTGGCAGGTATGGCCAACAGCAAGGTGATTGTAGCAATCAATAAAGATCCCGATGCCCCAATTTTCGATATTGCTGATTACGGCATCGTTGGAGATCTTTACAAAGTATTGCCACCGTTTATTGAAGAATTGAAAAAGATAAAAGAATAGAAAATTTCAAGTCATAAATGTACTCTCGTCACGACGCTCTTCGTCGTCACGAGTAATTCGTTATTGATGTCGCAACGCAGAGCATTGCGACAAGATAAATAAACTAATTATTCAATATTTCTTATGATGGACGAAAAGTTTGACTGTATTATTGTGGGTGCAGGTATTGCCGGATTAGCAGCCGCTATGACATTGGCCCGCAATAACATGAAGTTTTTACTCATCGAAAAAGGTGAATTTGCCGGATCCAAGAACGTCTCGGGCGGTGTACTCTGGGGTAGCGATCTGGCCAAGCTCGTCCCCAATTACTGGGAGGAGGAAGACGGCGGCTGGGAACGATTTATTAACCATCGCCGGCTTACCTTCATGGATGATCAGTCAACGTTTTCCATCGATTTTAAATCCTCACACTTCAATGAAACGCCCTACTCCGGCGTCGTCGTCCTGCGTTCCAAGTTTGATCGCTGGCTTGCGGGCAAGGTTCAGGAAGAAATCGACAATAGCGACTATGCCATGGAATCATTCATCGCCACTAATATTAAGGTAGATGAAATCCTTATGGAAGATGATAAAGCAGTAGGCATCCGTACTGGCGATGAAGAGTTCCATGCCGACAGCGTCATTATCTCAGAGGGCGTTAATAATCTACTTACACGCCAGGTTGGACTACAGGATGATTACGTTCCTGCCGATCACATGCTGACCGGCATCAAAGAGGTCATCCGCTACGACCAAAAAGTGCTGGAAGATCGTTTTCAGCTCAATGGACTCAGTGGTATGTCAAACGAGTTCGTCGGCTTTGCTACCGATGGGGTTGAGGGGGGAGGTTTTCTCTATACCAATCGTGATACCATTTCGCTCGGCTTAGTGGCGGGGATCAAGGATATGCGGGAGAAAGAAAAAAGTCCGCATGATTTATTAAATACCTTTAAAGCTCATCCTGTTATTCAGGACACCATCAAAGGAGGCGAAGTCATGGAATATTCAGCGCATGTTGTTTCATCCGGAGATAAACGGGCAATGCCCAAAGAGGTGTACAAGGATGGGGTTCTGCTATGTGGTGAGGCAGCAAACTTGCTAATGAATGCCGGAAAAGCCATTCAGGGCATGGATTATGCAATGCGGTCCGGTATTCTGGGAGCAGAAACGATTGTAAAGGCTAAAGAACGCGATGATTTTACAAGTAATACACTAAAGGAATACAAACAAGCGCTCGAAGAAAGCTATGTAATGAAGGATATTAACACCTTTCAGGATGCGGTACACATGCTGCATAATCCGACGATGTACCAGGATGTGCCGAACTTGATTTGTGACTTCGGACGGAAGTTCTTTACCATTGACAACGAGCCGACAAAGAAATCGCGTGAGCTCATGAGTGAATCCATCAAGGAGCACTCTTCGTACTGGGATCTCATGAAAATCGGATTTAAAGGAGCTAAATCGTTATAGAAATTAAATACCAATAAACATGTCATCCTCAATTTATTTCAGGATCTGAACTCAAGTATTTTATAGATTGTGAAACGAGTTCAGAACGACATCTGCTAATTAATGGCAAGTCATCATTTATTATGAAATTACTTGATCTTACAGAACGACTGGGATTGGTCAGCTATCGCAACCAAGCAAAATCAGATATTAAGCCCCATATTGAGGTCGATACCGATATCTGCAATTCTGTATGCCCGCACAAGTGCACAACCTACGTTTGTCCCGCAAATTGCTATACGATGGATGAGGACGGCCAAGTACATTTTCAGGTTGAGGATTGCATCGAATGTGGTACATGCATGTATGCCTGTGATCAGGGAGCAGTGGACTGGAATTACCCCGATCCGGAAATTGGACGGGGCGTAACGTGGAATTTCGGATAGTCTTTCGTTGCCACACAGAGCGGAGCAACAAGATATAAAAGTAAAGCATAATCTTGTTACAATGCTTGGTGTCAAAAGGAAGTCATCAGTTTAAAAAACTTGCCCTGAATATTTTTAATTATTTGATTACAAATTTTTACCTGATCAAGGTATACTTTCCCCAAGTAAGGCTTGTTTCCCAAAACGATTTATCAAAATTTTTCTATTTTAATAGGGAGATAAATTCCAATCTATTTTAATTCCATCTTATGAGTACCGACGTAATGCAAGGACCTACTGAGCTTAGTTTTGAACTTTCAGAAGAACAGCAACTTATTCGCGACAGTATTAAAGATTTTGTTGAGCGCCATGTTAAACCGGGTGTTAAAGAGCGCGACGCCAGTAAAGAATTTCCACACAGCCTCGTAAAAAAGTTAGCCGACCAAGGTTTTATGGGAATGGTTCATCCCGAAAAATATGGTGGCGGTGGCGTAGGACACGTCAGTTTTTGCCTCGCCATAGAGGAGATTGCCCGATGGGATGCTTCCCTTGCCCTGACCGTAGCCTCGCATACTTCCCTTGCATCGGGACATATTGCCCTGGCAGCAAACGAATCCCAAAAAGAAAAGTACCTGACGCCCCTTGCCAAAGGTGAAAAGCTGGGAGCTTGGTGCCTCACGGAACCCGGCTCAGGAAGTGATGCTTCGGGAATGAAAACAACAGCTATTAAAAAAGGTGATAAATACATTCTTAATGGTACTAAAATTTTTATCACACAGGGCTCAGTGGGAGATATTTACGTAGTTTTGGCTAAAACAGATCCTGACAAAGGAACGAAAGGGATCAGTGCTTTTATTGTTGAGGGTAATTGGGATGGCGTTGAATCGGGTGGCAAAATGGAAAAGCTGGGAATGAATTCCAGCGATACGACGGAAGTCATTTTTGAGGATGTAGAAGTACCCGAAGAAAATCTGCTCGGTGAACTGGGCAAAGGATTTGTGGATACGATGAAGGTTCTCGATGGCGGACGTATCGGGATCGGTGCCCTTTCGGTTGGAATTGCTCGTGGTGCTTTGGAAGAATCCCTAAAATATTCCGGCGAACGTAAGCAGTTCGGATCTCCGATTGGCGACTTCCAGGCTATTGAATCAAAGATTGCTAACATAGCTACGGAAGTCGATGCGGCTCGAATGTTGGTCCACCGCGCAGCTTGGCTAAAAGATCAGAACAAGCCATTTACAAAGGAAGTCTCAATGGCAAAGCTTTTTGCCTCAGAACTGGCAGTACGCGCTGCCAACGAAGCGGTTCAAATTCACGGCGGTTACGGATACATCAAGGAATATCATGTTGAGCGTTTTATGCGCGATGCCAAACTGATGACTATTGGCGAAGGCACCTCCGAAGTACAACGCATGATTATCGGCCGTGAGCTCAAGAAAGAATTCTGGGGATAACTGCTGTTAAATGTTAGCAAGTTGAAAGTTGAATGTTATATCCCTTCCACTTGAAACCTGCAACTTTCAACCATATCATTTACCTTCGATTAAAGAAAACTTACATTAAATAATTATTTCATGGCCAGCAATAGCTTTAATATTGACGACCCGTTTCAGTTTGAATCCGAGCTCTCCGAAGATGATCGTATGATCATGGAGACGGCTCGCGACTATGCTCAGAGCAAATTAGAACCACGCGCCCTGAAAGGAAATCAAGAAGAATATTTCGATCCCAAAATTGCCACTGAAATGGGCGATTTAGGACTCCTCGGTTCCTATCTCCCCCCTAAATACGGAGGTGTAGATGCCAGTCAAACTGCCTATGGACTCATCGCTCGTGAAGTTGAGCGCGTGGATTCGGGTTACCGTTCATTTATGTCGGTGCAATCGTCGCTGGTAATGCTGCCCATCTTTGAATTTGGTACGGATGAACAGAAAGAACGCTTTCTACCGAAGCTCGCTACCGGAGAACTTATCGGCTGCTTTGGATTGACCGAACCCGACCACGGTTCCGACCCCGGTTCAATGAGTACAACTGCGATTAAAACAGATGGCGGCTGGATCCTGAACGGTGCCAAAATGTGGATTACCAATTCCCCAATCGCTGATGTGGGTATTGTCTGGGCGAAGGCGAAAGAAAACAAGGACGATGATGGAGAAATTCGTGGTTTTATTGTAACCAAGGATATGGACGGCTACAGCGCACCGTCCACAAAACATAAAATGTCACTTCGTGCTTCCGAAACCGGAGAAATGGTTTTTGAGGATGTGTTTGTGCCTGACAAAAACACTTTTCCCGATATTCGTGGACTCAAAGGTCCATTTACCTGCCTTAACTCTGCCCGATACGGCATTGCCTGGGGCACGGTTGGAGCTGCAGAATTCTGCTATCAGAAAGCACGTGAATATGTGCTCGACCGCAAACAATTTGGGTACCCTATTGGGGCAAACCAGTTGCCGCAAACCAAGTTAGCCAACATGCTTACGGATATCACACAAATGCAACTGCTTGCATGGCGACTTGGCAAACTTAAAGACGAGGGACGTTCTCATCATTCTATGGTATCGTTAGCCAAGCGAAACAATTGTGGAACGGCATTAGAAATTGCACGTATAGCTCGCGATATGCACGGCGCCAACGGTATCACCGGCGAATACCGCGTCATCCATCACGTAATGAATCTCGAATCAGTAAACACCTACGAAGGTACTTACGATATTCACGGATTAATATTAGGCCGGGAGATTACTGATATTCAAGCGTTTGTTCCCCGTGGAAATGATATGCCAGAAGAGTAATTCCTTACTAAAACTTTGACAAGAATTAAAATCCCATCAAAGAGTTTTTTTTGTTTAGTTAACATCTAATAGACTTTCTTGAAAAACCTATATGTCATCCTGGATTTATTTCAGGATCTGGAGTTGAACTTTTTGAAGAATAATTATTTACAGATGCTGAAACAAGTTCAGCATGACACAATTAATTATGCAAATCCCCTCCCTAATACAAGGTGATGTTAAATCCGAAAGCAAGCACCAAAAATGCTACTGCCAAACCAATGCGGTAATATCCAAAGTGGCGAAACCCGTAGGAATCTACAATTTTGAGAAAGCCCTTTACAGCAATCCAAGCAAAGATAAAAGCAAAAATACTTCCCACTCCTAACAAGATAAACTGCTCCATTGATATGCCGGAAGCCGTTTTAAACAAATCATAACCTGTAGCCGCAGCCATAGTAGGAATAGCCAATAAAAAGGAAAACTCTGTAGCCTGTCGCTCGTTATAGCCAATTCCAACGCCACCAATAATCGTAGCTGCGGCCCGTGAAGTACCAGGTATAAGTGCAAAGCACTGGGCAACTCCGATCATCAAAGCACCCTTGGTGGAGATATCTTCAAGCTTTTTGTATTGGGTTTCTCGGTTACGGGTCCATTTATCGAGCCAGATGAGTACTACACCACCCAAAATCAGCATCACGCTCACTACTATCGTATTAAACAACACCGCTTTAATAGCATCATAAAAGAGCAGTCCAACAATAGAAACGGGAATAAAAGCCCAAAACAACTTATAGTAAAGTTTTAGGCCAGCGAACAACTTATCGCGATACATAACCACAATGGCCAGCACGGCCGAAAGCTGGATGGAGATCTCAAACGTTTTGAGAAACTCGGTGTTTTCCATCCCCATGAGATGTGAGGCCAAAATCATGTGTCCCGTTGAAGAAATCGGTAAAAACTCGGTAATCCCTTCGATGATACTGAGGATGATAACTTCAATAATGCTCATACTACCATATTTTGCATAGAAAAAAGGTTTCCAGTTTACATCAGAATAAAAAAGAAAACTACATGCCCGGCCATGCAGACCACGGAATGCGAAGCAGGATCAGAAATAATCCCAAGCCGTAAAAAATAAGAATTTTCTTATATCGTGCGGCATCATCATCCCCACTTTTGGCCTTGGAATAACCAATGGTAATCAGCACTATACCGATGATCATAGTCAGCGGGTGCTCGAGCAAATACAGGCGTGACATCGCATCCCCCATCGCTTCACCAGAAAACATGACATTGGGTGAAATAAAATATAGCACTAACCCGATTAGCAACTGAATGTGGGCGGCAATTAGTCCTACCAATGAGAATTTTCGCGCTTTTTCGGTAAATGGCTTGTTGTTAATGAAGTTCATTAACGCATATCCGATAACGCCAACTAAAATGAGCAGCACCAAGTAAGCAAGGCCGGAGTGCAGATGTTGAAAACCGGTGTACATATGTAATAAGATTTAAATGATTAAATTTATGAGGCTCAATGATACGAAACTACCGTTGAAACAGAAACTTTAATAAGATCAATTCTTAATAGCGGTAATTTCTCCAAAAGATTATCAATTACCGGCTGCATTACCCTCTAAAACTGATTTTGTGCATGTTACAAACGCTTCCGGATCATCAGGGGAAATTACAATTTCGCCCTCTGCTGTTGTTAAAACTACCGTTTTATTCCGATGGGTAACATACGCTTTGTAACTTTTAAAATACTATTCCGGAAATAGCCGAACATTCCCCCAATACCAAACGTTCGTACTGATCCCGTCATCGCATGAGGCTTAAATTCAACACTTTCGATCTCTGATAAATTAATATCCTTCGACCAGCCAAGCCGTAAAATTTTAAGCTGACCGTCTTGAATATGATAACCGAATATACCGAGGCCGAGTGCACCCAAAATAATAGATCATGTTATAAGAGTGGGCATCGCTCCGGGAGTATAATAATTCAGTCCCAGAAGAAGTATTGTAATACCGCTCGTCATCAGGATCAGCAACCAATCCCAAGGTGCTTTAAAGGTCTTCCTGACATCTTCCATGGCATCCTCGTTAATTTATTTTTCATTAAGCGCTTTATTTACCGCAGGCTTTACTTCTGTGGCAAACAGCTCAATGGATTTAAGCAGCTTTTTGTGCGGGATAGATCCCACGCTCATCTGTAATAAAAAGCGATAGTGACCAAAAATTTCGTGCTGAAAAAGGACTTTATCAATAATTTCTTCCGGATCACCAACGGCATTGGCTCCACGTAGCCTTCGAGAAGCCTCAAACTTTTCCCTCGTCATGGGAGGCCAGCCGCGTTCTTTACCGATTTTATCCATCGTTACCTTAAAAGCGGGAAAGGCAATATCGGCTGCCTCTTTGGAATCCTCAGCGATAAATCCGTGCGAATTGATACTCAGTCTGGGAGGCTCATGATCATTCTCCTCAGCTGCTCTTTTATGGATATCAGCCAACTGCTTAAACTGTTCGGGCTGTCCGCCAATAATACCCAGCGCCATCGGCAGCCCCAGTGCTCCCGCCTGATAGGCTGATTTGGGGGTTCCTCCCACTGCTCTCCAAACGGGAATTTGATCCTGATATGGCTGCGGATAGACTCCACGATTATCGATATCGGGGCGATGCTCGCCGCTCCATGTGATCCTTTTACTTTCGCGAAGTTTCAGCAGTAGATCCAGCTTCTCCTCGAATAATTCCTCATAATCCTGCAGATCATAGCCAAATAATGGAAAAGATTCTACAAACGAACCGCGTCCCACCATAATTTCGGCCCGTCCCTTCGAAAGCTGATCAATGGTTGCAAACTGCTGATACGCCCGTACCGGGTCTTCCGATCCCAGTACCGTTACCGCACTACTGAGCCTGATCTGTTCGGTACGCGCTGCCGCTGCAGCTAAAATGGTAGTTGGAGATGACGATAGATACTCTTCGCGATGATGCTCACCGATTCCGAATAAATCAAGCCCTGCTTCGTCGGCCAGTTCAATTTCTTCCATCAGGTTTTCAAGACGTTCATCGGGCGTAAGCATGCGTTCCAACTCGGGATGTGGGGTATTTTCCACAAAGGTATACAGACCAAATTCCATGAGTATTATTTTTAAAAGCTAATTTTATTTGATGTTAAAGTAATTGTTTAGGTTGTAACGAAAAATGGATTTCTCTAATTCCATGGTATTACTGATAGCCTGTTGAGGATACCGATCAGCGTAATCTGCTACTCCGGCTTACCTGTACCTATCGGATTCTGAGGATCATTGCTCCACTCATACCATCCGCCGTCATAGACCGCAACATTGGGCCAGCCCATAAGCCAGGCATTCCAAAATGCTTCGCTGCCCCGCCATCCGGTTCCGCAGTAGAATGCCAGTTTTTTGACAGGTGTTAGTCCCTCCTCCATCCACTTTTCAGCCACTTCTTGGTATTCACGCATGGTGTGATCAAAATTACGATAATTCTCCATATGATAAGCATCACTACCGCAATTGCCGAACACCGCGCCGGGAATGCGCCCTTTCTTATCGATATAGTGATAGCCGCTTTGATCGCCGATAAACTCTGTCCAGCTGCGCACGCTAACCAATTCTGCATCATCCGCTGCTAAATATTCTTTTGCCTGGGGCGTATCGATCATCAGTTCCGGGCGACCCGGTATTTCAGCACCAAAATCTTCGATAGGCTGTGGATCCACATCATTAGTTGAAAGCTCATATCCCGTATCTTCCCAAGATGTAATACCCCCGTTTAAAATTCTGACGTCATCAACGCCGGCATAAAGTAAAATAGCCGCACTGCGCATCGCCCCCAGATGTCCTGCACTCTTCCCGGGGAAACGCTCTTCATCATACACCGGAGCCGAAAAACGTCCATACACTACCACGGTGGTATCGTGGCGAACTCCCAAACTTTCCAGCCGCTTCCGCAATTCATCAGGTGTTCGCCTATTCCACGTTTCGGTCGATTCCAGCCAGTTTGTATTTAGGGCAATTGCACCCGGGATGTGTCCCTTTTCATAATCCTCGATATAACCATAATGCGAGTGGCAAATTACGTAATCATCTTTATCATACTCCTGCGGTCTTTCCCCATCGATCAGTTGTTTTACCCACTCCGCATGCACCAACTGCTGATATCGCTCCAGCCGATCCAGCGGTAACTCCTTATTAGCCGACCATTCCGACAAAAAACCATCATAAATTCGTACATCGGTATAGCTCAAATCAAGCAATTTTTTCGCCATCGACCGGGTACTTTCCCCATCATATCCATAGACCACCGCCGGTTCATCTTTTCGGATATTCTTCTCCTCCAACACTTCTACCCAATCCATATAGCGTGTCCATTTTAGAGGAATACTCTTAGCTTTAGGAATGTGTCCACCCCGATTTTCATTCTGTAGACGCCAGCCGTTATAGGCGGCAATGGGACGAATATCAATTACTTTTCCAGCACTCTCATCGATAAAATATTTAAGCTCATCTGTAGAAAACGTAGATAAATTTTTCATATAAAATAATTAATTGATTCTTCAAAAAAGGATGGTATCATTTGTCTACTACTTTGACAAATACTGATATTAAATACAAGAACCTTTCTGATTTTTATCAAAATATTATTCATATAAATAGGCATACTCACTTTGTGACCTCCAGAAAAGATTAAAAATACTTCAATTTATGCGACCACTCGAAACATCCATCGAACGAACACTTCCCTTTAGCAGCGAACCAAAACTGCGGCAAAAGTTTAAGATTATCGATAAAGACATCCCCGGTAACATCAGGTGGGGACGTTTGCTTGAAGAGCTTGATAAATTAGCTGAAGATATTGCTCTCGATTATGTCCACCAGTTTGAACCCGAAGGCCGAGTGGTAACCGCGGCGGTGGATGATATCGCCCTGCATGTTCCCGCCGAGATCAAGAAAGATGTATATCTCCGGGCGCGTATCAATTACGTAGGACGAACATCCATGGAAGTGGGCATTCGGGTGGATCAGGATAAAGAGGCCGAACAATCGATGGCCGCTTGCTATTTTACGATGGTGGCACGTATCGGTGAAGGAGATGAAGCCAAAAGCCTGCCCATCCCCTCACTAAAGTATGAAAACGACATCGAAAAAGAGCGGTATGAAGCCGCTATTGCACGACGAAAAAAATATCAAGAGCAGATTGACGCCCTTGAAGAACCGCCCAGCAAGGAGGAATATCAGATGCTACGCGAGCTACATAAGGCACAAGAAAAAGATGATTTCAATGGGTTACTGGCTGGCGAACAAATTCGCAACAGTGTGGAACGAATGTATCCGGATCTGGAAAATGTACCTCATAAAATATTCGGTGGATACGTCATTCGCCGAGCTTTTGAACTGGCATTAATTCAAGCGGAAGAAATATTACCCGATCGACCGGTATTTGTCCGCGTAAACCGCATAAATTTTCTACAGCCCATCCGTATTGGCGATAAGCTTGATTTCACCAGTCGCATCGTCTACACCGGTGAAACATCCATGACGCTTGAAATAGATATCGAGCGCACCAGCATGGACAAAGTAACCAAGGCACTATCAAATACCTGTGTGTTTACGTTTGTAAATGTGGATGAGGATCTCAACCCAAAGCCGGTGCCCGATGTCTATCCCACTACCTATGCCGAGGACGAACGGTACCTGAAAGCGCATAGGCGAAGAATGGATCGTTTGGAGAACAATAAGTAGCATTTCAAATAGTCATTTACTATATTTAAGATAAATTACTCTTTTAATAGAATTGCATGCTCAATAAACTAAAACTCATATCGTCAGTGGTGTTCTTTCTTTTCTTGGGAGCATCATTATTGCAGAGCTTATCTCCGTTGGTGATCTCCGAGATAAACGCTCATCATGACGGTGAAGTAATGGCCTGCAACATGGATGGTGATTGCAGCGGCTCCTGTTCGTTAGACGGAAAAAAAGCTTGCCGTTGCAATTACACTTCATCAGACAATGATTCCAATAACACAAAGCTTTGTGGCTGTGATCATCATGGAGAAAAACCCATAGGCACGAACGCTCCATTTCAGATTAAAGCCCCGCTAGTTTCAGTTTTTGCTGGTATTACCTTATCTCCGACTTCTATTTTTCCAAGTCTAACACAGCAACCCCTATTTGTCTTTACGGATGATATTTTCCATCCACCCCGCCTTCGCGCATAATCTCCTGACCTTTTAATCAATTCAATAATCAGTCTGCACAATAGTATGATAACGCTATTGCTATAGCTTATCACTTTGATAATGCAGATAAAAGAACTATATCAGAATTATGCGTTTACAAAAATTTTTTTCTCTAACGATAGGACTATTACTCCTTTTTGCCCTCTCAAATTCTGCCTGGGCACAGAACACGATTTCCGGTAAAATCTTAGATCAATCAAATGATAAGCCGCTGACCGGGGCGCACGTACTTTGGACCGAAGGCGATCTTACCACGATCACAAACGCCAGCGGTGAATTTAGCTTCACTGCAGAGGTCGATGCTTTAACCCTCCGCATTACATACGTAGGCTACAAAAGCAAAACGGTTGAATTCACTGCAGAAGACTTAGCAGATGGAACTAATACAATCTATTTGCGAAAATCTACGCAGGCAATGAGCCCCGTCACCGTGCTTGCGCGCAAGATATCCAATCAGCCCGACCAGTTTATGGATGCGATCTCGACCGTCAACCTTTCGCACGATGCGGGACAGTTTCTCAAAGATTCGCCCAATATTTCGGGCATCCGCAAAGGCGGCGGCTTTGGCGTAGATCCCGTATTGCGTGGCTTTCAAAAGAACCAGCTAATGGTAGAGATGGATGGTGTGCTACAAACACAAGGAGCCTGCCCTAACCGTATGGATCCGCCCACTTCGCATATTCAGATGGAGCATATCGAAGAGGTGGAAATCCTGAAAGGTCCCTATGCCTTAAAGCACGGACCTTCGTTTGGCGGTGTTATCAACTTTAAATCGCAGCAGCCGGATTATTATCGTGATCCCGTTCTATCGAGCTATTTTACGGTGGGATATGAAAGTAACATCGATCGCCAGCGCTATGCCGGCGGCATCAAAAAAGAGGGTGGGCGTTGGACAACGAACGTTTACGGGGCTTTTGCATCCACAGAAAATTATGAGGATGGTTCGGGTAACAGCGTAAATGCCGGGATGTCAAATGCCGAATATACGGTAGAAACCTCCGTTCAGCTAAATGATGCAAACTCCATCAAAGCAAAGCTAAGTCAGAATTTTGCGCGAGATGTCGAATATCCGGCGCTGATGATGGATATGCGGGAGGACGACATCACCAATGCTACGCTGACCTATAAAAATACTAACTTGGGCAACGGACATTTTGAAAGCTCAGTTTTTGGCTCATACGTGGCACACCTGATGGATAATCTGACTCGGCAAATGTCGAATATGGTAGAAGCTGTAACCGATCTGTCCACCGAAACCTACGGTTACGATCTTTCCTATGTATTTCCGGCAGCATCCGGCAGCTGGACGTTCGGCACTGATGCTACGCTTCGCTACATGGAGGGCTTCCGTACCCGTAATTTCAAGATGGGGCTGGGACCCATGGCTGGACAAACGGTCACCGATAACGTCTGGCAGGGCGGTAAACGTAATCGCTTTGGCGGTGTCGTAGAATATCAGCCGAATATAAGCGACTGGGATGTGGTTATTTCATCCCGCTTTGATTACTACTACTCCAATGCCAGCGACCCAGACCCTCATTTTGCACAGACCCTTGGCCAACTCGATCAGGAACACCTCGGATGGAGTGCCAGTGCCGGTTTTACCAAAGGTCTGTATCCTAACTGGACGACCGGCTTCTGGGTTGGACGATCGGAGCGCTATCCCGGCATGGATGAGCTCTTCGTTAACTACTTAGCCATCGGTATGGATCCTTATGAGTATGTAGGCAATCCGCAGCTAAACTCCGAAGCTAACCACCAGGTAGATGCAATGCTTAACTATACTAACGAGGTCATTAGTTTAGAAGGATCACTGTTTTACAGTTATGTAACTGACTATATCAGCGCGGCCGTTCGTCCCGATTTGAACCCCAAACAAATGGGCACACCCGGCGTCAAGCAGTTTGTAAATGTGGATGAAGCTGCTCTATACGGCTTTGAGCTGACGTTCCAAAACAATGGTCGCAATAAGTTGGGATACAACCTATCCACTGCATATACCATCGGCCGCAATGTAACGGCGGATGAAGATTTGCCACAAATTCCGGCTTATGAGGCAAACCTTAAACTGGACTACAGCTTCCTGAGCGGTAAGCTAATACCTCAGATACACCTGCGCGGAGTAGCGGAGCAAACTCGTGTAGCCGAATCGTTTGACGAGCAGCCGACAGACGGATACCTGCTTACAAACTTTAAGCTGAGTTCTCAACTTGGAGGCGGTATTCAGCTTTCGGCGGGCGTTAACAACCTGTTTGATGTTACTTATCACGAACATCTGAACCGAAGTCTACAGGGATCAACAATGCCGCTCAACGATCCCGGACGCAGCTTATTTATTGAACTAAAATGGAATAGTGTACTATCATCATTATAACACCAACTTATATAATCATGAGGGGATACTTTGCAGGTATCCCCTTTTTTATTAATTACAATAAACAACCCGTTTAAATATTCAGTAGCATGAACAAAACAACTCTTAGTACATTCATTCAAACAGCCAATGCAATCATTGCTATTGCTTTTGGTTTAATAACGATTTGGGTAGGTGGAACGACACTTTTAGGCTTCTCCAATCCCGGATATGTTATCTTTTTACCCTTGCTGATATTCAATACCATAATGGGATTTGCTTATTTGGGAACCGGAATTCTAATCTGGCAACAGCATCACAAAGCAACGAAAGCCTCAAAGATTATTTTTGGACTTAATACGCTGGTACTTGTCATCATCACCTTGCTTTACTGGATAAACTTTGACGTTGCATTTAACAGTTTAAAAGCGATGTCGCTTCGAACACTGGTATGGGCGATCATTTATAGTAGTATGGCAAAAATAAAACGGTAGCTATCCTCTTTTAGACCGTAAATACAAAAGGGCATCCAACAAGGATGCCCTTCAAAACTAATAATTTATAAACGATTAGCTTGCAGCTAATTTTGAACCTTAAGCACTCCTTTCATACCGGCTGGGTAGTGTCCCGGAAATGAGCAGATATACTCATATTCTCCCGTTTCTTCGGGAACAGTAAATGTCACTTCAACGGTTTCTCCCCCACCGGCAAGTCCCGTTGCAGCAATGATTTCGTCCTCATAATCCGGAGCAATATATTCATTGTCCCGAGCACGTGCAGAAGCATTGGCAATCTCATCTACATTAGCATCTTTATCTATAACCACAACATTGTGTGCCATAGCCTGTTTTGGGATTTGACTTTTAGTAGTAAGCTTAATTGTAATTTCTTCACCGGGTTCTGCCTCGATGGAAGTTACGCTGAACTTCATGTTATCTGTTCCAACCATCTCGATGGTTCGCTGTGCCATTGCAGACGACACAACACCAGTAAAAATGAGTGCAAGTATTAGACTAATTTTAGTAAGTGATTTCATTGTAAGTAACCTCTTTTTGGTTTATTGGTATGTATTTATTGATTTAAAAACTGTTTTGTTTCAGTTTTCAATTTTTGCAAAACTATACTGGGCATTCCTTCTTCGGGGTAATTTTTTATAACATCAAAAGTACCTGCAAGAATTCGACCCACATGACCCATTTTTTCATGGGGCAGACAGAAATAATCGTACACGCCTTCTTCTGATATTCTTAAAAACCACTGGTCGCCTCGTTCCATCAGTCCCGAGTCGAAAGGCTTTGCCGAGGCCGGGATTCGCTGTGGTCGCCGGTTTTCAGGATGGTACGCTGTTACCGTATGCAATCCTTCGCGTACCACAAATTGTATCACATCGCCGGGATTAAGTTCCACCACAACCGGATCGAATCGTGCATCACTATCAGTACCTTTGACTTCAACTGTTACCGTATCTGTTACAGACAGATTAGAGGCATTAACATTTTCTCCTCCGCTCATCGACAAAAAAATAGTTAGCAATATAGCCACTGTACATTTCATTAATTGCCCGACTTACGTTTAATCGATTCAATTACGTCAGCAGCTGTATCCATCGGCTGATTTAATCCCTCAACTCGCTGGACAATCCTTCCTTCCTCATCGAGTACCGTAACCAAATTAGAGTGAGCAAAATGGCCGTCACTTTTCTTCGAATATTGGACGCCCAGCATCATGGCAAGCGTACGCACACTGGCATCATCTGCCGTCAAAAAGTGCCACCCCGGGACATTCAGCTGCTCATACTCAGCATATTCCCGTAATACTTCGGGCGTATCATTTTCAGTGTCAAAACTTACGGCCAACACATTGACATCTTCGCGGACTGATTTATCTACACTGCTGTACAACCGCCAAGCGTCCTGGATTAAAATCGGACAAACATCAGTACAGTTTCCATAAAACATCACCACAATCACCGGTGCACCACTAAAACCTGCAAGGGATACCGTTTCACCGCGATGATCTGTCCACTTGGCATCCAGGTGAAATATGGAGTGCTCAGAATCAATTTCTGTGGTACTTAGAGCGTTATCCGAACTATGATTATGCTGTGCCACCAAGCTTGTAGCTGTAAGTAAGAACAGCGTTATGAGAAATATTTTTTTCATTATAAACTCGCTTCTTTTTCTTCTATCGTTTCTACATCATAAGCGCAGCGAAATCCTACGGTGCTGTTAGTACTTTTCGGATTAAAACTCATGCGCGTGATATACCGGATAGAGGCCGCATAACTGTAGGCATTGCCAAGCTGCTGCATGCGTCCAACCGTGCCGCAATCCAGCGAAAGATCATCTGCGACAACGGGCTTAAAATCTTCAACCCATTCCATAATCAGTCCAAACTGATCTTTTACGCCATGTCGATTCTCTATTCCGGAAGAACCTATATCTCCGATATTCTCATTATCAAAAGTCGAGTACCAGCTCATTAACCTGTTGGCAAACTCTTGGGCATCGGCAGAGGAATCAAAATCCATAAGCTGTGCCGAGTACTCCCATTCATTCAGGGTTGGCAAGCGTCCGCCCACCGATTGGCAATATGCATTGGCCGCATACCATGAAACATTTGTTACCGGTTGATCCGGGTTTACAACATCATCAGAATTGACACTTTCCCAGCTTTTCAGATATCCCTTGTATGCAAAAATACTCGGAACGTTTCCAGGCCGCCAATCCTCATGATCTTGTAAAAATTCGTGGTACTGTTTATTCGTTACAGCCGTCGTATCCAGATAAAATGAATCAACTGCAACTGGTTCTCCCTTTACTTCGGGCATTACAGAATGAAATGATCCCGACGGAACCAGCACCTGGGCTCCTACCACATTGGGCAGGCTTAGCATCACCACTGCCAGTACAGTCAGCGTGATTTTAACAGGTGCTATGTTCGTCAGGATATTCATTTCAATAGATATATTAATCAGTGTTTATATTTTACGGATTTACTTCTTGCGTGGACCAGCTTTCAAAGTACCCGTTGCACCTTTTTCTGCATCAGCGAATTCGTGATCAATCAGGATATATTTTCCTTCTTCAGGCACGATTAAATCTATGGTTGCTGAACTTGATGCTCCTAACAATACGGTCTGCATACCACGCATTTCATTAAATGGATGCCCTTCGAGCCACACGCGATCGAAAATAGCACCAATTACGTGGAAACTTGATGTTCCACTTGGTCCATTATTTGATACGTGCAGGCGAATACGATCTCCAGCATTCGCTTTCAGCGGCTGATCGTGCAAAATTGTCTGGTGTCCGTTAAACACTACGTGTGATGGATTCCGGTTTTGAGCTGCCTCAAAATCATATTGATACATATCTCCGGATCCTTTCTTCAGGTAATATTCAGATTGTACGACCACATATTCCTTATCAACCTCGTAGCCTGTATCATAACCATCCTTGGGCGAAACAACGACTACGCCGTGCTGTCCCATGGCTGTGTGCATCAACACGCTGGGCGTTCCACAGTGGTAAATATATGAGCCGGGATAGTTGGCAACCCAGTCAAACTTGATCGATTCACCAGGCCCAATTGTTCGCCATTTATCATCTTTGGCTACGGTTCCCGCATGGAAATCCATTGAGTGCGGCATCGGCATCGTGGCCTCTTCAGCATTCATAAAATTATTCTGAGCAACCTGCTGCATAAAGGGCGAACCTTCTTTGGTCGGTTCCGTAATGGTTACCTCTTCATCCGAACGATTCTTCATCGTGAAAGTAATACGGTCACCTTCTTTGACGTGTAGTACCGGACCGGGAACGGTTCCTCCGAACGTCCAAGCCTCATATTTTACGCCGTCAGCAACCTCAATTTCCTGGGCAAGGATGTCAATACGAACATCATGGGTCTTGTTGCCCTCATAATTGAGCGGCTCAAGATTCGGGAGCATACTCAAGTGATCTCCTACAACGGGAGGTCCGTCATAATCTTCAGTGAACACTTCCGCTTCGGGCATGCCAAAAGTCATACCGTCCATTTCATATTCATCAGTTTGGGCATAGCTCAGGGTCGAGATTCCCGTCAGTAACAATCCTATTATAAGTGTATATGTAAGTTTTATTGATTTCATAGCAGTTTAATTTATTGCTAATTAAGAATTAAGACAATTTTGTCTTTTGTTTGTTCTGGAGTATATGTCTACAAATTGTATGCCAAAAATAAAATTATCTAAAAGAAATAAAATCCTGCTTCCAGACGGGCCTTTTTTTATTAAGAAAGATTTTTCCCATTAGGTATATGGCATCGATGCAATACTTAACGTTTCCCAGTATTGCACCAGCGCAATAGTATAAACATTATTTCTCGATTTTCATCACCTTTATCTTCTATTCTTTCTAAAATTTTAGCCCGTTGTCCTCCGAAAAACTTTTGTGTATCCACAGGTGATCTAATAATACCTGTATAAACATATTCTTCGACGAGATCATAACGAATACGTTTTACTTTGAGTTCGGTGGCTGATCATTTAATTATATGTTGGCGATATCACTAACATAACCCACCCCCAGTGCTGCAGATCCTTGCCATCTCTTAGCTGCAGATTATTCAGTGAAGAACTGCCCAACAGCGTAGAATATCCCATCCGAAAGGTGATGTCTTCGGCAAACTGATAAGTAAACGAAACGTCGAATTCAGATCCCAGATATTGATCCAATGTTCGTCCTGTGTTTTGCGGATCCCGAATATTATTCGTCAACGCTAAATAGTGATAAGTAAGGTCAATATTTGCCTCTTCGGATACATTATATTCCGTCCCAATATACAGATCTTGCAACCCTCCGCCTCTTGTATTCACGGGAATATTCAAAAAGTAATCCATGTGACCATAAAATTTGTGGTTGGTTGCATATAAGGTATGGAATGTGTTTCGAGCAGGATTGCTATCTTCGGCACTACCTCCGGACAGATAATCGTATCCACCTTTAAATCTGACTGATCCAAACCGATGCGCCCCATTTATTGCCATCATATACGCTGAGATATTTTGTCGAGTGGCATCGTCACCATTTTGGATATATGCACTGCCGTTTAATTGCCAATCTTGCTTGCTATAGTCGAGATGAGTTCCATACGTATAACGAAAATTAGTCTGCCCAAGCTGGGACTCGAATCCATCCGTCAAAAACAGCGCTGAGGCATCTAAATCCCCCATTTTATTATTCACCCATACATAGCTCAGTACCTTATAATTATTCAACGTGTAGCTATTGCCAAATACCTTCTCGGTTTCCTGGTTATAGGCTCCACCCAAATCTATCTGCAAATTAGCTTCAGCGTTATGATATCTCATTCGTAAGGCATCGTGACTTCGCGCCTGCTGCGTCCAGTTTACACTGCCGAGTAATCGCTGATCATCATATACCAGTTCCTGCCGACCCAGTTTAAGCTGAAATTGATTCGAAAGATTTAATAGCGCCCATGCCTCATGGATATTAAAGTTGGCATTGTCCTGAAGCTGCTCGGATTCTCCCCATACGCGGACATCCTGACCAGAGATGTATATTTCATAACGTTCTGATTCGTAACCGAATGCCAGTCGGGTACGCTGCGAGGTAAAAAATGCCGGTTCCGTGTCAGCTGTTCGCACCAGCTGATAACCATTGCGATATTCACTCCTCGGCCGAACTTCAGCATCAATCGTTATCTGACCAAATAACAGGTTTGGTAACGAAATAAATATAATGAACACTAACAGAGACGAATATATAGTTCTTAAATTAAACATGATTTAGGTGTGTAGTTGATGTTATAATTTACTTGACGATCAGCTTGCCCCCCCCCCGACATAATATACCGCAAAGGTGCAAAAATATTTGCATTCACCAAGCTTTTCTGACGCAATAATAGTTACTTCGACCATTCCCAAAGCTGTGTAGGTACATAGACTACAACAGAAACATCTACTTCAGCTTTAAGTACCATCACATTATGCGCCATAGCCTACTTCGGCTAATCACTGACGGTCGCCAACTTTGTGGTGACTTCCTAACTGGGTCACCGGTTATCTCTTTGACCAATAATTTTAAGTTATCAGTCATAATACCAGCAAACCTTAGTTAAGTTTTCATTATTAAGACTATTTTGTCTTAATAGCACTTTTAATACAAGCAATATTCTTGCCAGACCCTGAACAGCAATACTTTATCTCAACTTACCTTCAAAACATATGAGACCTTTTAACAGGTGTTAGCTCCTAACTTCAGGAATAATTAGATGTGCAAAAATTATTGCAAGAAGGCTTGCAATACTGCAAGACCACAAATTTTAGTTTATTGCTTTAGAAAGATAAAATGAGTTTGATGCTATTCGTCAATCTTCATCACCTTCACTTTCCATTCTTTGGGCATAGTTTCCAGGTACTCCCATTTAAATGGCTCATCACTTTCGGCCTCCATCTGATAATATAAAGGCTTGGGATCGTGATCATTGATAAAAACAAATGCTTCGCCGGGCTCAAGCTCGTCAAAAGCATCAAAGACCATATCGTGGCGCTTGGCAGGAGCATGGGGGCGCACGTCAAATGAATTTACGATGGAAACATCTTCGAGGGCCGGATCGGTTTCCTCTTTTTTAGTAACGTGGATAACATATTCGCCCGGCAGGTCTTTCTTGTACGTCCATGTGTATTCGCCATCAAACTTTTTCTCAAATATCTGGCGAATTTCTTCGGGATCTTTCTCAGCGATAATCTCCATGATGTCACCTTCCAGCATCATGCCATAGCGATGAAATACGGAGTACTTCCAATCTTTGCGATTCACTTTTCGCAGATCCATCAACGTTGATACATCTTCGAATTCGCGTCCCTGTGACTCCTCGGTACGTGTTACCCGCACTTTCCATTCCTGTCCACCACGCTGCAGGTATTCCCAACCGACGACATCACCATATATCGATCGAAATTCGTAATAGAGCGGTTTGGGATCGTGATCGTTGATAAAGACAAAGCTGTCTCCCGCCGGCAGTTCCTTAAAGAGCTTCAGCAGTTTTTCGTGTCTTTTAATGGGTATAAGTGAACGTACATCCAGTTCCTGTTCAGTTGTCGCCATAGTAAATTTTTGTCTTAGTGTTAATTATTAGTCTTAATTCTTTGTGGTGCTTAAATAAATCGAAAATTAATTCGGTCTTTTGGGATTCAGCGGTCGCATCGTTATTTCATCAACAAGCATATTATCCGGGGTTTCCAACACCGCTATAATCATGTCTGAAATATCATTTGGTTGCAACATATTGGAATGAGATTCAATACCCGACTCTGCAAAAAAGTCGGTTTCAATAGAACCCGGATGAATAGCGCTCAATTTGATGCCGTCATATCTGAGCTCTTTGCGTAGTGCTTTGGTAAAGCCCTGAATCCCAAACTTGGTCGTACAATAAGCTGAGCTTTCTGATCTTCCGGTCAACCCTAAAATAGAGCCAACATTAATGATATGAGTCACATTCTGGCTCTGCTTCATGAGTGGAACTACCGAAGAAGTCAGCTGATACATACCATTCAGATTCGTATCCATCATTTTTTGCCACTCTTCGAATGGCAGTTCCTCAATTTTACCAAAATTACCGGCACCGGCATTGTTGATCAAAATAGCAGGAGTATGATCCGCAGAAAATGTAGAATCAAACCAATGACTTACTCTTTCTCTATTTGTAATATCCAGTGCTACCGGTATAAAATTATCACCATGTGTATCCTTAAGAGCATCCAGTGTCTTGGTACTGCGGGCAAGTCCATATACAATAACTCCTTTGTTTATCAAGGATTTAGCTGTTGCAAGGCCGAGCCCACGGCTTGCACCGGTAACAATTGCTGTAGCCGAATCTAAATTCATATTCCTTTTGATGTGTGATTAGTTTTTATCAATAAGTATTTTTAGGCATAGCCATTTATTTGTGAAGTTCTCAATTTTACAAGCTCTATAAGCAAAGAGTCGAGATCCGAATCGCCTATATATTCTTCAATATTTTGCATGCTTTTTAGAGCATCGGGAGTTAAGCTGTAATAATCGATTCGTTGTTCCATCATCTTATCGGTATCCTAAGTTTAAAATTATCTATCCGCCAATAGTTATTCCCAGATATGCCGCTGTTACACCCGCAGAAAAAGCCACCAGATGCATGATCATTGTTACTTTCTTTACCATGGGATTCTGTTTTCCGTGGCAGTCTGCATTACTTCCTTTCGATTTACCTCCACCCATAACCAGCGGAGCAGCATAGTAAATGCTGAAAAGTAGGGTCGCTGCTCCTAACTTCCACAGCATGCGGTTACCAATAGGTGTGCCTGTTAGCACTGACCAATCCAACAGACCACGATAACCCATATTATACAGGCCGGTGAGCAGAATAATCGGAATCAGCCAGAATACAATCTTGCGAACCCGTTTTCGAATAGGTGGCATTAACTCATTTGCCGATATCGAGGCTACACGAGAAGAAACGGGTCGCAGAATTAGAAATATGAAAAACATCCAGCCCAGCCAGAATACACCGGTAAAAATATGAATAGCCGTAGCAGCATAATGTATTTGTGGGGTCCAAAAACTCATGCAACTTTATCCCTAATCATTTTCGGTTTTATTATGTTTTTCCATCTCATCAAGGGCCAAAGCTGCATGGGCATAGGCGCCACCGGCACGCATCTCGGAAGCCACCCAAATAGCCTCCATAATTTCTTCGTTTGTAGCATCCTTTTTCTTGGCCTGCTTGGTATGTCCTTTAATGCAATAGGGGCATTGGGTAACATGAGCCACTGCTACCGCAATAAGCTGCTTGGTCTTTTCATTAAGGGCTCCTTCTTTAAATACTTCTTTGCTAAAATTCCGAAAAGCTTTTACCTGATCAGGAGCTAAGCTCGCTCGCTTTTTTGACATTTCAGGTGTTGCCGGTGGAAATATAGTTTCCTTGTCAGTACTCATAATTTTGTTTCGTTTTATACTTTATTTGTGTTCTCTCCATACCGTTCTGGCTGTCGAGCAAACTTTGTTACTATCCAGGTCTCTAATAGTATGCACGAAAGTTTGTTCGTAATCTGCCGGCTCAACCAAGGATTCAATGGTATGGCCATATTTTGCTTCTCCCACAAAATTACCGTCTATAGCATGCAAATAACAGTTATCTATTATCTCGTCAGGTATGGTTTCCATTGTCCATTGTAAATATTGCAGATTGTTTACGTGCTCATTTGAGTCCATGTCAAAGCGATGAATAACAAATTCATTCCGGTATGTTGCCACATCAAGAGCTTCTACTTCGGTGCTATCCACTTCGATACTTTCTTCGGGATTGATCTCCCATCTTTCCAGTATTTCATCAAAAATTCTGGTGGGTCTTCTTCTTTCTATATCAAAAAACAGCCAGTATCCTTTTGCTCTTCCAATAATATTGCCTTCTTCATCGATAATTAGGTTTTCCCGGGTACCCCTGAACGTTCTGAAGCTCGATAACCATGTTTTGATGGTAATTTCTTCTTTGTATCTGGGATAACGCTCCATCACCATACGTCCTGATAGCAGCACCCAACCTATATTTTTCTCGAGCAGGTCATATAAACTATGTCCTATATCCAGGCAATGATCGGCAGCGGTTTCTTCCAGCAGCGTTAAAATAGTAACAGGAGTAGCTTCTCCACGTTGACCCATCTCGAAATATCGTAAGTCAAACTCCTTTTCAAACATTTTAGGTTTCTTAATTAGAAAGAGCCCACCTCAGAGGTGGACTCTTTTTTTGTAATAGGATTACTCTTTATACGTCAACACGCGACCCCAGAGGCTCTTCGTGCCCCAGATACCGCGACGGAGCGTTTCGAGCTGCACAATCTGACTGTGATCCACGAACATATTGACTTCGGGACCGTAATTCTTGATATACCATGCGAATACTTCGGGATCGGCCGCTTCGAACATCAGCTTTTCCAAGCCGATTTCGTTAATGAATGCGGCCGGGACATCAGTTCTCCAGGGATCAGCATTTTCAGTAATGCCTTCCGATTCAATCATGATCATATAGGCCCCGGCGTCTACAAAACGCTTGGCCTGTTTGACGGCATAACTGGTATCAAGCGTACCTTCGGATTCCAGTTCGCCCTGGGCCGTATCGCCGCCGGCTCCAAACTGAATACCGATTTCCGGTTTTGCTTTGAGTCCAGCATCCTGCACTTTCTCGATCAGACGAAGCCAGTCATCAGTGGGCAGGGTAATAAATCCCGCCGAAAGCTCAATAATATCAAAACCATAATCTTTGCAGGTATCGATATACTGGTCAACGGCGTCTTTGCCCTGTGTAAGCACGTACTCCATAAATCCGCCGGTGGATACCAACGCGTCGTGATCGTGGGCAATTTCGATAAGCTCTTGTACGGCCGGTTTGGGCATAATGGAGAACGATCCGCCTGAAAACTTCAGCGAATCCACATGTTCACCCATCGTTTCCATGATATCATTGAGATATCGCTTGCCCATTACCGCGTAGTACGGACCACGAATCTCTGTAACGCCTGTTTTGCGTGGTTTGGGTTCTCGTTCGTTTTTATTGAGGAAATCGAATGTTTTTTCGTCGGCCATAACAGCCACCTTTTATTTATTTTGTTGGGATACGGAAACCGTATCCGCATAATTCAAATATTCTTTAAGATTCTAATTTTACTTTTATTAACAGTTCCATCAGATCCGAAACCGAATGCTGCTCAAAATTCTTAACTGTTTCAACAATCTGATTACGTAATTCTTTGGATGTATAGGGCTCGGCTAATCCTTCAAATTTTTGAATGATCGTATCCCAGCTCATGGGACGCGTATGAAAACCTTCATAATCACGCTTTTCAATGGAATGGGTCTCACCATTTTTGAGATGCACCGTCAGTTTTGTCGGCATTTCATCGGGAAAGCGATCGCTGTACTCCTGCTTGGGTGAAACCTTCACTTTTTGTAACAACGACTGAATGTCATCAGCCTCAATGCGATCCTTCTCGTATTGTTCCGGCATCACTTGTCCGTCGAGCAAGGCCGCCGAAACCATATACTGCAAGCTGTGATCAGCTTCCTCCTTCGCTCGTACGATCGTCTTATCGCCTTCCTCTCCGCCCCCGATAATGTGGTAGGCTACATCAAAAATCTCGATATTGATATCTTCTACTTCATCAGCCGTAAAACCATATTTCTTTTTTAACTCAATCATCCCCTCAATAGACGACTGGGAATGGATCTCGGCGTTATATTTTTTAATGATCGTATCAGTAACACGCTCCAGATCTTCACTTGACCAATCAATCGAAAATTCACCGGCAATGGAATCCATAAATCCTTTATTGCCCTCGAAAACGGCGGGCGGACCGGTAATGCCATATTTGGCCAGCAGTGCGGCATGAGTCCCACCGAAGGCGGTATGCGGATAAGCGAGTCCTTTCCAGTTTGAAAGGGCGCCAGTACGGGTAACCCGTAGCGCATTCAGTGCTGTACCAGAAATAGCGATAGCATTAGCCGTTTTTTCTTCATCCAGTCCCAACGCCTTTGAGACACTGGCTGCCACGGCATAGGCCCCCTGTGTTGTGTGGTCAAATCCCTTATCGCGCACGGGCGCCTCATCACTCAGTCGACACTGCACCTGGTAAGCAACGCCGAGTGCTGTCAAGAATTCCTTGCCATTGAGATCGGTAGTTTCTCCCGCCGCTAAAATAGATCCGATATTATCGCTCGGGTGACAGGTCTCTCCTTTGGCCAAGTAGCTGTCATTAAAATCCAGATAGCGGACAAGTGCGCTGTTATAGAGTGCCGCGCGATCGGGTGTCGTTTTACCACCACCAATGAGCGTGCTCTGTTCCGAACCGCCAAAGTCATCCAGCATTCTTCGGATCCCCATCACCGGCGGACCTTCAATGGCTCCAATAGCTGTTCCCAGTGAATCCAACAGACGAATTTTAAGCTGTTCTTTTGCTTGTTCTGACAGATGATCAAATGAACTCTTGGCGATAAATTCTGATAATTCATGAACAATCATAAGCTCTCCTCTTTATGAGACTTCCGTTGATATAATTACACAAAATCATTCTAATAATTTTCTCGTTTTATAACCGTGCTTATCTTTTTAATATCATGTTTTAAATTCATTTTGGATGATCTTAGAAAACTGTATCCGAAAAAATCGTACGGTATCATTGATAAACGATGTAATAATTTTCCCCATAGTCCCTATTTTTTTATATATAAGTAATTAATACTATTTTATCTTCAAATATGCAGTGTTAAGCATCTCTATAGGATTATACATTTAATTTTAATCTGTAGGGATATCATAGGTACAGGAATAATCACCCTCAGCAATATAGCTGGTCCGTTCTGCATTCTCATTAAATAATTTCTTATAAAACATTTCTTCCAGTTTACAGGGTAACCGTGTTTCTTTGATAACTTCGCTAAAGGGACAGTTACACTCTTTTACCGTCAGCGACTCTTCACTTTCATCAAAATCAAACTCTGGCATAAACCCCTCCTCTTCCAGCATCTGCATTAATAATTTAACTTTTGATTCCAGATCTTTGGCCGACGAATTTTTTATTCGCTCTTGCGCTTCTTCAAGTCGTTGATTCCAGAAATCTTCAAAAAAATCCTCGACCAGTTGTTCACTGCCCTTTGATTTAAGATAGTTAATAATATTACGAATAAGCTTCGACTCGGAAGATGGATAAAGGCTGTTCCCTTTAGAGGTCAACTGATACTGCAGGCTTGGGCGACCCGGTCCCGAACGCACATAATCTCGTTCTACATATCCATCGCGTTCTAACTGCAAAAAGTGTTCGCGCAGGGTTGTTTTAGCCAGATCGATCTCTTCCACGGCCTCATCAATAGAAAGAGTTCCCTTGCGTTTAATTAAATCAACAATCTGCTTTTTTGAACCGGTAAACATAATAGATGTTATTTTTAATATTTGAGACCACAAGTTAGATATATTCTTAACTTTTGGCTTTTATCTCTTCTTTTATACGCGGCAGAATCTCATCTTCCTCCACCTTAAACTGTTCTTTTAATTGAGAAAACAGGATGTTAAAATTTTCATTTTGAATCCGCAGTGTTGAACACGCATTCCCGGGATTATCGAACTGGTTTCCTTTATCCCGTATAGTATTCATCAGGTGCCGAAGCCGACGCTGATCTCGGTTAATTACATTGAACGATTTTTCTAATTTTTGGATCGTCCCGTGACTCAGATTGTTATTACTATTACTTTTAAGCCGCTTGATTAACGGGAAAAACTTTTCCTGTTCAAAGGTATAATACATACCGAGCACTTCTCTGAATTTGTCAAAATACCACTTCATCGTTTTAAGCCATGGATACTGATTTCCATGTATTTTACGGATACGGGGAAAGTTTTCGTCTAACTCATCCAAAAGTGATCGATTGGGGGTGATAAACGAGTCTTCCAGGTATGTAATCCATTTAGTCAGTGGAGAATCCTCATCAGGAGCTGAATCTATTTTATTGTTCGAAGCTTCCCCATTCGTCGTTGAACTATGTTTCTTTAACCACTGCAACACTTCAACCTCACTCCATTTACGATCTTGACAAACCGACCGAAGCGTTTCTTGCTCATGTTCGGACAGTGATAAACCGATAGAAGCAAGCAGTTCACCCGCTTCACTATCCGAACAAACTATTTCTGAAATAGTGGCTTCGGGAGTGAGTTTTGAAAGGGATTGATCAGCATTCATAACATCATTTGGTCAATTTGGTTTGTTTTCAATCCATCCCTAAGATATCGATGATTTTATGGCAAGTCAATAAAAAAGGTTAAAACCGTTTTTATAGTTGATATTAATTTTAGGGACTGCTACCTTTGGAGTGAAGCAATTGAAATCGAGTAGTATTTAGCAGCTATGGCGTATGTTGTAACCGATCCATGCATCCAATGTAAGCATACCAACTGCGCGGCGGTTTGTCCGGTTGATGCGTTCAGGGAAGGGCCCAATTTCTTAGTCATTGATCCCATTGAATGCATCGATTGTGATGCTTGCGTGGCCGAATGTCCCGAAGAGGCTATTTATCCCGACGATGAGGTACCAATGGAGTGGGAAGATTATATCGAATTGAATGAACGGCTTTCTGAAGAATGGACTAATCACGTTATCAACCAAGCCAAAGAGGCTCTGCCAAATGCTGAGAAGTGGAGCGGAAAAGAAAATAAACGTGAACAGCTAATTGAAAGCTGGGAAGAAGAAAAAGCAGTAAAATAATTAAACTAACACACGGACACGGCACGCCGTGTCTCAACAAATAAAATTTTTAAAATAATGCCTGATACAGTAGAAGAAATCGACGTTCGAAAAATACCTCCCCACAAGAAGCATTCTACCATTTTTGATACCTACGATGCGCTGGATGTGGGAGAATCTTTTATTATTATAAATGATCACGATCCCAAACCGTTAGGCTACCAAATGTCTGCTGTACATGGAGAGGACAATTTTAGCTGGGAATATCTTAAAGAAGGTCCTGAAGTCTGGAAAGTACATATCGGCAAAACCGCTGAATAACGAATTATGGATTCTACTCCCATAGATAGACGCAAGATAGTCCGGCAACTCCGCGAAGTCATTGATCCCGAACTGGGAGTCAACATTGTGGATTTGGGACTGGTATATGACATCTTGATTGACGATGGCAAGGTAGAACTTGAATATACCGTCACCACGCCGGGCTGTCCCATGCGTCGATATCTGCAACAGCAAATTGAAGAAACGCTTGAATCAATGGAAGGGGTCGAAGAATACGAGACAAAACTGGTTTGGGAACCGGAATGGAATGTAGATATGATTAAAGAAGACGTAGAGTTTTTTGCCCATCCCCCACCGAGGCAATGAATTAAAGTTAACAGCCAATCAAAATAAAACCGGCACAGTTTTTTCCTGAATTTTGATTCCAATATCAATACATGAAATCCCCAAGGACACCTACATATATTTTAGTAAGCCTGCTGTTTTTTGCAGCCATTGGTCTTATTACGGGACTTTATTCAGGGCTGCTGCGCATTGGCTTTTTATCGGATATGGCCCCCCGACAAATTTCTCCATTTTCCCACGGCCCACTAATGATAAACGGCTTTTTAGGTACATTAATTGGATTGGAACGAGCTGCCGCGCTTGAAAAAAAGTGGGCGTATTTTGCTCCGGTATTAATGGCTGTTTCTACCCTTCTCCTATTGGGCGGGCTGCAACTGTCCGGACAATGGCTCATGTTGTTGGGAGCTCTGGGCTTGACTTATGTGATGTGCTATCTGTATTACCTGCAACCCAAAATTTATCACCTGATAATGGCTCTGGGAGCGGCCTCACTACTGGCAGGGAATATCCTTTATGTACTCCATTTTCCTATTTATGAGCTGGTTACCTGGTGGGCGGCTTTCCCGATGCTGACAATCTTTGGCGAACGATTGGAACTTAACCGTATCATGCGCCCCCCAAAACGTGCCCAACAGCTTTTCACCACACTTATTTTGCTATGGATTTGCACCCTTGTTCTCACTCATTTAGATCGCTCCACCGGCTGGATTCTTGCCTCCCTGTTACTGATCGGAGTTTCTGCCTGGCTAATTAAATACGATGTTGCCCGGCGTACCATCAAATCCGTAGCCTGGACACGCTATAGCGCCATCAGTCTGCTTACAGGATACGGCTGGCTCATCCTAACAGGGTTATTTGGACTCTGGCAAGGTCTTCCTACAGCCGGTCCCATTTACGATGCACTGCTGCACATGCTTTTTGTGGGATTTGTATTCAGCATGATATTCGCTCACGCCTCCGTTATCATTCCCTCACTTTCTGGGAAACTGGTGCCCTACCACAAATATTTTTACCTACCCCTTATTTTGCTACATCTATTTCTACTGATGCGTGTGATAGGCGACATCGCCTGGTGGCCTGTTATCAGAAAAGTTGGCAGCTATGGAAATGTAATAGCAATTTTGCTGTTTTTGGGAGGGATCGGTTTTCAACTAATTAAAGAAACTCGGATTAAAAAAACTGAACGTAAATCAACAACAAATCAATAACATCAATTAAAACCTTATATTAATATGCCTACTAAACAAGCAAATGCACAATGGAACGGAGATCTAAAAAACGGAAATGGAACCATGGAGTTGGGAAGTGGATCTTTTCAAGGGAACTACTCTTTCGCTTCACGATTCGAAGATGGAGATGGCACTAATCCCGAAGAGCTTATTGGAGCCGCCCATGCAGGATGCTTTTCCATGGCTCTTTCCAATGAATTGGCCGAAGCGGGATATAATCCCAAATCTGTCAAAACAAAAGCTGAAGTTACCTTCGAAGTTACCGATGACGGACCAGCGATTACTGGTATTAAACTTATTTGTGCAGCTGACATACCAAACATTGATACAGATCATTTTAAAGAAATTGCTGAAGGTGCAAAAGATAATTGCCCAGTTTCTAAAGCATTGGCTGGCACTGATATCTCCCTGGAAGCAAGCCTGCTTTAATGGCTATTTTATACTGTATAGAACGAAATACTTTCGTATCTTATATGCTTGAAAATATTAACCTAAGAATTACACAAATTTATGACACGTTTTGCACCCTATTTATTATCACTGATGTTGCTATTCGTCACTGCCTGTGGCGGTGGATCTGACCAGCAGCAAGCTGAAGATCAGACAGCCGATACCCAAGCGACCGAACAGGCTGACGACATTCGTACTATCGAAATGGTCGGTATTGATCGAATGAAATTCGTCGTTGATGGCGAAGAAGAAGGTATTACTACTGGTGAAAAAATGGGCGACTATGTATTGCTCAAGACCATAACTGCCGCACCCGGTGAAGAACTTCGTGTTCGTCTATATACCGAAAGTGATCTGCCGGCATCTGCCATGGCTCACAACTTTGTACTACTTACCATGAATGCTGATGCTGCAGCCTTTGCAAACGCTGCTTCCAAAGCACGTGATAACGAGTACATTCCTTCCGACAGGGAAGATCAGATTATTGCTCATACCGATCTTGCTGCCGGTGGAGAAACGGTTGAAGTTACGTTTACCGCTCCCGAAGAAACCGGAGAATATGAGTATCTCTGCAGTTTTCCCGGTCACTATTCAGGCGGTATGAAAGGAATGCTTAAGGTAGAAGAATAACCTTCTTTTACGTTTATTTTCTTTACTGAAGGCGACTGATATTCTCAGTCGCCTTTTTTATTTCTATAAGGTTATCTAACACAGGAAATAAATTCTCATGTATTATTTATCGGTTTTTATTCATATAACCTCAGCTATTTTCTGGATTGGCGGCATGCTCTTTACAGCCGGAGTACTCGTCCCAGCAACACGTCACAAACTACTCAAAAATAAGAAGGGCGAATTTTTTACGCTTGTCGGTAAAAAGTTCAGCCGCATTTCCTGGATATTATTTGTGGTGCTCATTATAACCGGCATTACCAATTTATTAACCCGGGGATATACGGTTGAAGAACTGCTTACCGGATCGTTCTGGATGGAGGTCTTTGGCGGATATCTATTTATAAAATTACTTGTATTTGGATTAGTACTGATCGTAAGTGGATTTCACGATTTTTATGCCGGTCCCAAAGCGGCTGAGCTTATGGATCAACAGCCCGATCATCCCGAAACAAAGCGAATACGCAAAATTTCGAGTTGGCTGGGGCGCCTTAACTTAGTACTGGGATTGATCATCCTCTATTATGCCATGCGCTTGCTAAGAGGGTAATTAGTAGAGTATCAAATGAAAAGTAATGAGTAACAAGTAATTTTTTTCTACTTCTTATTCGTCACTTTTTACTCATCAATTATTATAACTCACGGCCCGATTCCAGTGCAGCCCAATGAAAAGAGCAACGGCTCCCACTTCCAACAAACGACCTAATATTATAACAGATGGATTCAAAATATTTAGATGGGATGCCACATTAATTAAAATACCAAGATTCAACATCCCAACCATTGCCAATGCCAGCTTTGGATTTCCTCTCGATTTCGTTTTCAAGTAGCGTGGCAAAATCCAGTAGGCCGTACCCATGGTAAGCTGAATAATCCAGCCGAAAATACTCATTTCAATATGGATTGTAAGCAGGCTCCATACCGAAGAATACTCGGGATACACCTTGCTGATTAAAATCAGTGCTCCGATAACAAATCCTGCCAACATATATAGCATCGAAGCTTTGATCATCAAGCGACTGGGGGTAGGCATAGCTTTTTTCCTTACCGAATATTAGGAGTTAGAATTCAAACTTAAAACTATCGGTGTCATGATGAACTTTTTCAACATTTATAAGTATTTAAAAGAGAATATGAAACAAACCTGTCGGCACATCGAAGTTCAGGATGACAAGGAACTTAATTAATTATTGCCGCTTGTATTCTGTGATTTCTGTCGTTTTCGTTTCTTCTTGCGTTGCCTGCGTCGCTGCTCTTTGGATTGGATGCGGGGCCACAGTTCAATAATATAAGCCAGTGCTGCCGCTACCTGGCTTACCGCTGATATCACAATCAATACACTCCATACCGATCCCGTAATCAAATACGTAGCAGGTTCTGCAATTACACGGAGCAATAATCCCATATTCAGAAAAATGTATGTGAGCCACCCCCAAAGTTGTGCTTTAAATCCTTCTTCGCGGGTTCGACCGGGAAACATCCATATGGATACCCCAAAGATAATCTGCGTAATCCAACCGACCATCAACAGGTGCCAAAAAAGGGGCACTATCCCTGGAAATTGCAACCAGTTAAATTCAGCTGCTAATCCCAATAACAGCGAAGCTAAAAAGTAAATAAGTCCCGTTTTAATAAATACGCGTGCTATTCTTGGCATGACGGATCAAAGTCTTGAGGTTCGTTGCGATCACATTTTTTGCAATTCAATTTATTTCCGAGGCGGCTCTGTCTGCCCTCTTCTGTTGTTACCCAGGGGCGCAGCATCCACGGGGGATTGTGCCGCACGTGCTGATTATGTCCGCACTTAAGCTCGGCTACCCAGTCGTCTTCTTCGTCTTTGTGGAATCCTATAATGGGTTGCTCCATTACAGCTATTTTTCTAACCTTGCCGTAGAAATTGGTTCGCGATAGTTCGAGTGACAATCTACACAGCCTTGCTGAGTTATGCGGTAATGCTCAAGCACTTTCTGCATATTTTGTTCAACAGCCGCTATTCGCATCGAATCCGCATGATGATGTACGACCATATCAAAATTCACAAACTGCTGCATTTCTTCTCCCAAAGTTGACTTCACCAACTTTTTATCCTCTGGCGTCATCGTCGGGTGATCGGATATATTTCCCGCCCCTTCCTCAATCATCCCAAAATCTTCAGTATAAATTCCGCGATCAACCTGCTGAATATCCGTTAAAAGTTGTTGCATCATCGGTACCAGCGGCATTGTTTCAGGTTGGCTGGCTTTTTGCTGTGGGAACCAACTCCATCCCATTACACTTATTGAAAAACCCAATAGAACTACTAAGATCAATATAGATCGCTTCATCTTCTTATCACTTTTTTGGAATTATTCTTTCTAAATCAAGTTCTTGAATTGAGCTAACTGCCGCTTCCATCGCTCCTTCTGTGCATAAGCCACTCATCGAGGCATCTTTAAATCCATCGCGCGCCGCTTCAATGCAAGCTTTTCGAACCAATTCAGCCAATTCCCTTTCTGTATATTGTTGATCAGTATTTGACATAATTAGTCCTCGCTATTTTGATCAAACTTACCATCCATCGCCATCCGTGTACTGAATGAATTTGCAATATTTACAGCTAATTCCTTTGCGTAGTCAGCCCGATTGCCTTCAAAATGCTCATCTACCGTTTCGATAAACAGGCCTACCCACCGACCAAAATCGTCACGCTCAATCGGTAGTGGCAGGTGCTCGCGAAACGGACGTCCTTTATACCGCTCGGTTCGAAATAACATCTTCGACCAAAAGTCCACCATCTTGGGAAGGTGCTCATCCCAATCCACATCGGCAACCTCATTAAAAACATGTCCCAGCCGCTCATCTTCTTCTACCTTCGCATAGAAAGCATGAACTAAAGTAGTAATATCTTCTTCATTTTGAATATCCTGCATAATCCTAATTATGAATTTTCTTTGGGGATTGGGTTAGCTTAATCCAATAGATAGTTACAGTTAAAATGGGAAGTATTGCGCCTATTGCCAAGGCATCTATAATCCAGGTGCCTGAAAGTACCTGAGGCCAAACGCCGGTAAACATGAGCAAAGTAATGAGTGTAACAAGTATAGAAACACCGATAATGTAAAAAAAATTATTTGGAACCATTGATCGGTTATTAAACCAGGCAAAAGCCAATAACGTCAACCCTCCCAGCAAAAGAATATGTAGGTAGAGTACGCGCAATCCGGGATCGGACAGCCAAAACGAGCTTGGTACTACCGAAGCCCCCAGCTGCATGACACCTTTCAGGCTCAACAATGCTACCGGCCAAATCCAGATCGGATGTTTCCATTTGCCAGATCTAAAAATAGCACCCATTACCAACAACAAACCAATGGCTGCCAGTCCGCCGCCAAAACGCGCCGTACCCAGCAGTATGGGCGTAAGCAGTGATTCGGATATCCCATATGGAAACGTCAGCGGCGCTCCAATAGCAATAGCTCCCAATGCAAACTGCGGGGAAGTCCACCAGTTTTGGTCATCAATCTTAAGTTCACTTATCAAAATACCGCATATCACTAATACCACCCATCCCTCAGTAAATGCTGCAAGGAAAAAGTGCGTCATGCTTTTCATCAATAGGTGCGATTGCGGGGCCCACTCCTGAATAACAGCCACTCCCCATGCACCGAGTGAGCAGACCACCAATAAAATAAGTGCCCCATCAATCCAAGGCAGACTTTCATCATCCTGAAGTGACGAGCGGCTTTGCCAATAACCAATTATAAATCCATACCAGCTGATCATAACGAAGCCAGAAAAAATAACTGATAGCGGCAACGTAGCGGATCCGAGGGCCACGGGACGGTATCCGTAGAACAGGAAAAAAGGATAAGCCATTAATCCAAAAAACAAGATTGCAGCAATAGAATATCTCATCCAGCTGATACCTTTTGCTACATCATCCGTTTTGTCAATAATTTTTTGCATGATGATATACAACGGAAGCGGCACTGCCCACCCAAAGAACATGAGATGTGAATGAGCATGACGGATATTCCCCAATGACAGCTCTCCGGGGACCCACCCTATCATTCCCAACCGATACAAAAAGCCCGTTAATCCTGCCAGCACAAAACAGGCTACTGAAGCATGCCACAGCCATTGGTTGTTCAAATAGTTGTCATCAGAAAAATTATTATGCTCGGACACCTGTTTTCCAATCCTTTCTAAATTGTCTTTTTACTTCACTTACAATCCTAAACTATCCTGCCCTTTTTTCATCCTCAACCATTGTACCCCTGACATCCACGGCATAAGCTCCCTGCCCTTCAGGTAACACATATAAGGGATTCATTTCCAACTCATCAATATTTGGCATTTCTTCTCCCAGCTGTGACAGTCGCATCAAATATTTGATTACCGTTTCACGATCAGCTGGTGGTTGATTACGCCACCCCTTGAGTTTAATTCCAGCACGCGTAGCATCTATCAATTTTTCAGCCTGCAAGCGGTTCAACGGAGCAATAGCAGATTCAACATCCTGAAGAAGTTCTACATCTGTACCTCCCGTTCCAAACAACACCATTGGCCCAAACTGTGTATCTCGACGAACTCCCATAATTACCTCTTGTCCGCCGGTCAGCATTTTCTGAACCTGCACGCCCTCCATATCTACGTCTGCGGACTTGGCTGACTGCCTGATCTCTTTCCATGCTGATTGTACGTCATCAGAATTGCGAAGCCCTAACTTTACCCCGTTGACCTCCGTTTTATGCGAAACCGATTCAGACATCAACTTCAAAACTACAGGATATCCAATAGATTCAGCAGCTTTAATTGCCTCCTTCTCATTTCGGGCATTTTTTTCGGGAGGGAACGCAATGCCATATTCCTGGAGCAACGATTTCCAATCATTTTTTGAGACATCCTTTTGTACTTCATCCTCATCAAAATCAGTAAATCGTTCAGGTGTTTGCTGAGGGATATCGAGCCACTCTTTGCGCTTAACCATGGCCGCCAGCACTGAAGCTACACGCTCCGGAAAAGCGACATTCGGAATTTTTCGTTTATGCAGTATTGTTAGGGCCTCTTCTACCGAGGCTTTTCCCATTATAGATGTAATTACCGGCTTGTCATGAACGCCCGCAACTTCGCCCACCACCTCAGCCAAACTGGCTGGCAAAAACCAATCCTGCGGGGCTTGTATAACCACAACCGAATCCACCGTTTCGTCAGTAAGTAATGCATCTAACGCCACCGCATAGGTCCCCGGCCCAGAACCCGCCAATACATCCACAGGATTGCTTACGCTTGCCGCTTTAGGAAGGCGCGATTCCAAATAATTTTTAGTCTCTGTTGTTAATTCAGCCAGTTCTAATCCTACGTTCTCCAATGCGTCAACGGCCAGAATAGCTGGCCCTCCGGCATTGGTAAGCACCGCGACATTTTTTCCTTTTGGGAGTGGTTGCCAAGCCAAAGCCCGCGCCCAGTCAAACATCTCCTCCATCGTACTCGCTTGCTGTACACCAGCTCGATCAAAAGCAGCTTCATAGGCTTCCGTACTCCCGGCCAGCGCTCCCGTATGCGACGCCACCGCTCGGGCACCGCCCTCCCCACGGCCCCCTTTCAACGCTACTACCGGTTTATCTTTTGCTGCTCTTTGGGCTACTTCCATAAATGCTTTTCCATCCGAAACACCTTCGATATATGCGGTAATTACCCGGGTCTGATCATCTTCATGTAGCGCTCTAATCATCTGTGTTTCATTAATATCAACCTGATTGCCCAGGCTCACAATTCTCGAAAATCCTACGCCAGCGCCACGTGCCCAGTCGATCACCGAGGCCACCATTGCTCCCGATTGCGAACAAAATCCAATTTCTCCTGACTCGGGCATTCCAGTTACAAAAGTTGTATTCACCGGAGTATGGGTATCGATTGTGCCAATACAGTTGGGACCGATAAAATTAATATCCCATTTGTCGGCAACTCTTTTAAGCTCTTTCTCCAGCTTCTGACCTTCTTCTCCGGTCTCACTAAATCCACCGCTAATTACAATCGCATGTTTGATACCCCGCTGCCCGCATTGCTTTATAATCTTAGGAACAACTGGCGCTGGCACAATGATAATAGCTAAATCTACAGGATCGGGCACCTCATCTACAGAAGAATAGCACGGCAGATCCAAGATCTCAGATGCCGATTTGTTAATCGGATAAATCCCACCCTGGTACCGATATTCCTTAAGATTTCGAACCACCCCGTATCCCAATTTATGTGGATTTCGAGAAGCTCCAATGACTGCAACACCCTGCGGCTTGAAGAATGGACTAAGCATTTTAGATGCAATTAATATTTAAGAGTTATTTGTCTTATTTTACCGTTAATATTATACTTTGTCAAAGACAAAACACTTCTTTTTATTCAAAAATATAAACTCGAATCGGCATAATATTCACTATGGAAACTTCGTCCCTTTCTCCTTTTCAAACAGATACCATCATCGAACCTTTTCGCATCCGATCGGTAGAACCCATTCGGTTTACGACCATGGAAGAGCGCGAACAACTGCTCAAAGAGGCAGGCTACAATCCTTTTCTACTGAAAGCGAAAGACGTGCTCATTGATCTGCTCACCGACAGCGGCACCGGGGCAATGTCATCCAAACAGTGGGCGCGTATGATTGAAAGTGATGAGTCATACGCCGGATCTTCCTCCTTTTATAAGCTGGAATCAGCCGTACAGGATATTACCGGATTCAAACATCTTATTCCTACTCATCAAGGACGCGCCGCAGAAAATATTTTCTTTACGACCATTGCCGGTGAAGACGATGTCATCCCCAGCAACACCCATTTCGACACTACCCGCGCCCATGTTGAGCATGCCGGCGCTGAGGCACGCGACCTCGTTATCGACGAAGGTAAACAACCGCAAAGTGATCATCCTTTTAAAGGAAATATGAATCTGGACAAGCTGGAAGAAACCATTCAGAAAGTTGATTCCGAAAATATTCCTGTTATTATGATTACCGTAACGAATAATTCAGGGGGCGGACAGCCGGTAAGCATGGCCAACATAAAAGGAGTTTCGGAAATCGCTCGAAAACATGACATTCCGTTCTTTATTGATGCCTGCCGATTTGCAGAAAACGCCTGGTTTATCAAAACGCGTGAAGATGGTTTTAGTGATAAAAAACCTATAGAAATTGCTCAAGAGATGTTTAGCTATGCCGACGGCTGCACCATGAGTGCAAAAAAAGACGGGATGGCAAATATTGGCGGTTTCTTAGCATTAAACAGTGATGAACTGGCATCCGAATGCCGCAACCTTGAAATTCTTACTGAGGGATTTCCCACCTATGGTGGCATGGCCGGCTACGATATGGAGGCTGTTGCACAAGGACTTTATGAAGCCCTTGATCCCGACTATCTCCGCTATCGCATTCGTTCTATCAGCTATCTTGGAGATAAACTAACGGATGCCGGTATTCCTATTGTTCAACCTACCGGCGGACATGCGGTATATCTGGATGCCAAGGAGATTCTTTCCCATATCCCACCGACGGAATATCCCGCGTGGTCATTTAATAATGCACTTTATTTACTGGGAGGCATTCGCGGTGTAGAAATCGGCACCGTAATGTTTGGTAAGCAACCCGATGGCTCTGAAAAACCGGCTGCCATGGAACTCGTACGCTTAGCCTTCCCGCGTCGCATGTACACTCAAAGTCATGTAGATTATTTGGCTGAAGTGATTATCTCTGCCTATAAACAGCGCGATAAGTTAGGCGGATATAAAATTATTGACAGTCCAGATGTTCTAAGACATTTCTCGGCCCGACTGAAACCAATTGCAGAGTAATAAAAGTTAAACTTGTTTAACAAAATAAACCTTAATTCATCTGTGGATTATTTTGTTCTCAAAACAGAAATAACACCGCGACAAAATAATGGGGTTTTAAGAAAAGAGAGGGGGTTAAAAAAGAAAAGGCCCTGCGGTTGCAGAGCTCTTTTTTGATCAACTGTTTATAACATAAGGGTATTACCCTATACAGAACAAGTCTTTCTCCTATTTGCTCATTAATATACAACTAATCTATAATTAATAATAGATTATATATAATTATCAACCCTTTATTATTAGGTATGAAGTTTAGATAACATAAGAAATTATATTTTATATATATCCTTTTGTGCTTGAAAGTAGAGAATAAAGATGAAAATGGTTTTGACTTTATTTATACCTTGAAGAAATTTCCCAGTATCGATATTGTTATTTACAAAAACGTTATTAGTCTTCTGTTACCTTAAATACAGACTCAAATATTGGTTTTAATCAAATTTCTCTTTGCAGATGAGCGGTTACCAAGAGCTGTTGCCTGACAAGACACTCCGAAATATAGTTGACTGTTATTGGATCTCGGATTCTAACAGCAAACAGTCACTGCATATTCTTCCCGATAGCTGTACAGATCTGATATTTAATTTTGGGAGTGCTGTTTCATCTGCGGAAAAGCAAGCGGACTTATCAAAAGAAAGTATATCGGCAGTAGGGATGATGACCAGATACAAAAAGTCGTCGTAACTCCCGATACCAGGCTTGTGGGCATTCGCTTTAAAACCGGGACCATGAGTCCGTTAACCTCCGTTCCTCTTCATAAATTTAAGGATATAAATGTCGGGGCCTATGATATATTTCCCAGTTTAAACGAATCAATCTGGGAAAGGATGGTCGGCCTGGAATCCCGGAAGCAACTATCCTCAGAATTAGATCAACTAATTTTTAGGATGAAAAGTAAATCCGATAACAAGTTTGATTCTATTCCTGCCGCCGCGGTTCAATATATTAGAGAACATAAGGGAAATATTATAATTGACGATTTAACCAACAATTTTGGCATTAGTAAGCGACAGTTCGAGCGACGTTTCCGATCAGCTATTGGAGTTAGCATGAAAAGTTATGCCCGAATAGTTCGATTTCTCCATATAAAATCATTAATAAAGGAAAAACCTCAGGAAAGCCTGCTCAATATTGCCTTTGATAACGGCTACTATGATCATGCCCATCTGACCAGAGATTTCAAAAAAATGGCCGGATCTATGCCCTCTGAAATGCGATGATGTCGTTTTTTTACAAAGCTTCATTCTGTTAAATCAATTAACTTGAGAGAAAATAACCGCAACTACACAATACCTATTATTTATTATGAAGCTCCAATCCCTTACCCCAAATTTGATGGTTGAAGATGTAAATAAAACAATAGAGTTTTACACGGACATTCTTGATTTTGAGGTTCTTCAAACAGTTCCAGAAGAAGGAGTTTTGGAATGGGCAATGGTACGCAGAGATGATGTTTCCCTTATGTTCCAAAAGACAGAATCCATCAGGGATGAATACCCCGAACTCAAAGGCCAACAAAGCGGCGGTGCATTAACGCTTTACATTAAAGTGGAGGACTTTGAAGGTTTATATCAGGAAATAAAGGATGAAGTCAATCTAATAAAGAAAATGCACGAAACCTTTTACGGGGCTAGCGAGTTTGCAATTCAAGATCCAAATAGCTTTATCCTGACCTTTTCAGATGTCTTAGAATGATGAATATTATAGAATACAGAGAATTCTGCCTTTCTTTTCCCGGTGCGGAAGAAAGCTTTCCCTTTGACGAGGAGACCTTAGTCTTTAAGGTAAAAGGCAAGATGTTCAGTGCAACCGACGTTGATAGCTTTGAGCTAATTAATGTAAAATGCGATCCGGTAAAAGCAATTAAACTCCGGGAAAAATATCCTTTTGTCATCCCCGGTTATCATATGAATAAAAAGCACTGGAATAGTATTAAGATGGATCATCCGGTACCGGACGGCTTGCTAAAAGAGTGGATCTCGAATTCATACCAATTGGTAGTTGCCAAACTACCAAAGAAAACTCAGGAAGAGCTAAAATCTTTATAAGTTATGGAAGAGATCGCTTTTTACTTCATTATTTGTCGTTATAAGAAATGAAGCTGACATCAAGACAGGACAAAAATAAACCATCCCAAGCAGAACTTGGGATGGAAAAGTTGAGGGGTAATTAAAAAGTAATCAATAATCAACTTATCGCTTCTTAAAGCGTGACTGGAAGAATCGAAGATACTCCGGCTCATAATCAAAAGCGAGTCCGGTGATATCCTCACGCTGCTGGTAAACCGCTTCGACCGATTCAGCGACCACATCCATGTGGGCTTGTGTATATACGCGCCGTGGAATCGTCAAGCGGACCAATTCCAAATCAGGATAATTATGTTTACCTGTTTCGGGATCACGTCCTGCAGAAACAACACCGCGTTCCATGCTTCGAATACCGGCATCCAAATACAGTTCGGCAGCCAGCGTCTGTGCAGGCAACTCATCCTGACTTAGGTGCGGCAGAATCTTCTTGGCATTTAAAAACACACCGTGACTTCCAATCGGCCGCACAACCGGCACGCCCATGTCAATCAGCTTTTCGCCCAAGTACTGCACCTGTCCAACGCGGGCACGAATGTGATCTTCATCTACCGACTCCGTAATACCAATCGCCAGCGCCTCCATATCACGCCCGGCCATTCCGCCGTAAGTATGCAATCCCTCATAAACCACTACCATATTTTGTGCTTTTCGGAAAAGCTCTTCGTCGTTAAGCGCCAAAAATCCGCCGATATTTACCAGCGCATCCTTCTTGGCACTCATGGTAGCACCATCAGTAAGCGAACAAATCTCATGCACTATATCCTTGACAGGAGTATCCCCATAACCTTCCTCACGTTGCTTAATGAAATACGCATTTTCGGCCACGCGGGTCATATCATGGATAATCGGGATATCATACCTGTTTGTCAGCTCACGTACTTCTTTCAAATTGGACATCGAAATAGGCTGTCCACCAGCCATATTTACTGATGTAGCAATGGATACATATGGGATTTTATCCGGTCCTTTCTCTTTTATAAGATCTTCGAGCTTATTGAGGTCTACATTCGCCTTGAATGGATGCTCATTCTCCGGATCATGCGCCTCATCAATGATCACATCCACAAACGTACCGCCCGCCAGTTCCTGGTGCAGCTTTGTTGTGGTGAAATACATATTGCCGGGCACAAAATCGCCATCATCAATCATCAGCTGAGAAATCATGTGCTCAGCCCCACGCCCCTGGTGGGTAGGAACGACATGATCATATCCATAATATTTTTGTATTGCTTCTTCGAGGTGATAGAAATTCTCACTGCCGGCATAAGCCTCATCTCCCATCATCATTCCTGCCCATTGGCGATCACTCATTGCCGAAGTCCCGCTATCGGTTAAAAGATCGATATACACATCGCGCGATCGCAACAGAAACGTATTGTAACCGGCTTCTTTAATTGCTTTTTCCCGTTCCTCACGACTAATCATCTGAACCGGTTCCACCATCTTAATTTTGTATGGTTCGGCCCAAGACCTTTCTCGATTATCTGTCATAATTATATCATATTCTAAGTTTCCAATTTCTAATTTACACTCCAACAGAAATGCGTTCTTCGTAAGTATTCACAATAGATTCCAAACGCTGCTTCTGCTCGGATACAGTAAACGAAATTGACGACAGATTTTCATCCTGAAAAGGCTCTGAATTTGCAATTTTTAAACAATATTCCATCCCCTCTTCCAGATTCTTCTGGAACTTTTGCAATTTCTTTAATCCCGATTCACCATCCAGCTGTTCGGCCAGCTCATCAACGTAATCGACATACAACGCAATCTCCTTTGCAAACATATGGGGACGCTCTTCGTCTGCAAGCGATTCGCTACGACCGTAGATATGATCCGCCATCTCACGAAGCGAATACTCACCATCATAATAGGCAATATTCGGTCCCGGACAGATCGCTTGAGGAGCACGATGTTCTGCCAGAATTCCTAAATTTATAAGTGCACCATTACCCAAGTGATCGCACAAGCATGCTTTACCCAGCACTTTCTCTCGCTTTTTCTCTTTTTTATCCTCGGGCATCTCACTTTGTGCTATTTCATCAAGCTTAAGCAGCTGATACTGCGTTGAAGCCGTACAAATAGGCTGCTCGGTAAATTCTGTATTGGATTTCAAAAATCCCTTGGGACAGGGTGATCCCGGCTTACCTTTTTCGATTCGTTCTTGATGCCACTGTTCGGATCCTGTATCTCTTACGTTATTAAACGGTACCCCTAATGGAGAAACTCCACTTAGGTATAACTCTTTTTCACCCGCATTTTCCAGCAGCTGACGTGTGGGTTTATCCACGGTTGTAGCTTCGGGCACCAGCAAGAATGGACTACCCCAACCGGTGGCATCCATCTCAAAATCATTCAGCAGACGATCGGCTTCACCACTAACGCCAATACCGCCCTGAACCGTAAGTCGCGGCTCAATAATTTCCCAATTATCCGGAAAGCCATCAGCATTTTCTTCGTAATATTTTTCAATGAGTGGCTGCACTGCTTTTGTAAGCTGATCACGTTTTTCGCAGAATTCATGAAGCAAACTCGGCATCAAATGTCCATCAGATGGAAACGCATGTCCCCCACAGTTCAATCCGGACTCGATGCGATATTCAAAAACCTCCAAACCCTTTTTGGCCAAATATTTGCCCTGTATCAGCGCTGACCGAAAATCACTCACTTTTAGGATAATTTTCTTTTTGATCTCCCCTTTTGCATCCCGGTAAAAATCCTTGAACTCCGTGATATAATTATAGAGGCGCGGGTTAAATCCGGCTGATAGAACCAGACTGGATGAAACTTTGCTTTTTGCATATCCGCGAAGAGCCGCACTGGCATCACTAAACTCCTTACTCATCGGAGCACCACCTTTAGTATAATTCAGCTTATCGACCTTGGCCATGATATTTACGTCAATGGAACCGGCATTCATCATCCGAGAAAGTTCGCACGACAGGCGATCGCGCAAGCTGCCCTCTTCGGTACTCATCAGCTGATTATACTTTTCTTTTAACGTACTGCTGTCGGGTAGCATCTCGAAATACTTCGACTTCTCGTTCTTCTCAAAAAAAGGTTGATTCTTTATAGCCGAGAACTTCTTGTCGACAATTTCCTTCACCGTATCCAAGTAAGCAGTTATTCGTCGGGCACGGCCATCTTCAACATTACGTGCTATATTATTGTATTCGAAATCATACTTCTTGCAATAATGCTTGCGTATTTTTTCAACCAGCAGATCATCAACAATAGAGATTACTGAATTAATACCGTACGGGCCGACCCTGATAGGTGAATCAATAGAATGACCGGTTCCCATTACGGGGATCGAAAAGTTATGAGGAGAATGGGACATGACTTTACTATTCTTAGATATAAAAATTTATGTGCATTTATATAATATAATACTACACAATAATGCAGCGTATTGCGTAGATAACGTAACTTTGGTTTATGCTAATTCTTTTTCCAACTCAAGCGCTTTTGGAAAAAGAATATTATTTTCAAGGTGAATGTGTTTATGCAGATCTTTTTCGAAACCCTCCAAGTTCTCATATAGCAATCGATAGGTAGTGCAAGCATCTTCAGGTGGAGTAAAATTGTTGCTTAACCTGCTTATTTTTGCCATCGAGGTGCCCGCTTCGTCATGCTCCTCTTCCATCATTGCAATAGGATTTGCAGCCTCTCCAAATTCTGGTTTTTCAGGCTTAGTTCCTTTCTTCTCTGCCTCTACCAACTGCTTAATATAAGGGAACAAAATACGTTCCTCTTTGTCCAGATGGTTGAATATTTCGGTATGCAGCATTGTAAACTCATAATAAATCTCATTCAACTCCTCGTGGCGGTCTCCGTGTACTTCAGCAACCTTTTTTGCATACTTGCCAATTTCAGGTAATTTATTTCGGGTAAATTCATGGTGATTGTTGACAATATAATCCACCAGAAAATCCAGCGACCACTGATCATAATTATTCTCTTTCGATCCGGCATTATTTAACTGATCCAAGGCTTGAATAACCTCACTGGGATTGATCTCCTTATTCCCACAAGCCTCTTCAATTGTACGATTTCCACCACAACAGAAATCCAATCCATATTCTTGAAATACCTGTGCTGTTCTGTAATCATCTTTAACAATCTGTCCGATTGTTCGTTCTTTTGTAATACTCATAATTGTACTCTAATATTTTTAAGACCCTAACCTTATAGTATTTAAGACTATCTTATCTTAAATTAAGAATAAAATTAGACATTTGCCCAATTAGATTTGATGTCATAATGATACCAGATCCAGAAAAAGAGAACGGCAAAAGCTCCAGCTTGATGTACAACTCCCATCAACAGCTGCACATGCGTAATCACCGTTAAAATGCCCAGCACATACTGTGTAAGCATCATTCCCAACAAAATTCTCGCTTTTTGTTTCACCAAGTGTCCAATATTAGCATTACGATTTCGCCACCAAAACCCAAACGTTACAATACCCAACAATGTGCCAAGAATTCGGTGCGTCCACTGTACTGTTCCCGGATGTTCTACAAAATTTGCAAGTACTGGCTGTAGTGTCCATGTCCCTTTTGGCACCCAATCACCGTTCATCGTGGGGAACGTATTGTAAATATATCCGGCATCAAGTCCGGCCGTGAAGGCTCCCCAAACAACCTGAGCAATAAATAGAATAAGCAATCCTATCGACCATCGTCTCAATGAAAGAAGATCGGGACTTTTCTTTACGGGTTGATCCTCATAAAGATCAAGCGCATACCAGATACAAAACCCGAACAAAAGCATCGCCAACAGCAGATGAATTGCCAATCGGTAGTGGCTAACGTAGGGTAGATCTACCAGACCACTTTGAACCATGATCCAACCCATGGCTCCCTGCAGCGCTCCCAATCCGAATAAAATCCATGCCCGGCGTAAGGTCTTGGAGTTAAAATAGCCTCGGATCCAAAAAAATGCGAACGGAATTAAAAATACAACACCTATCAGTCGTCCCAACAGCCGGTGTAGGTATTCCCAAAAGAAAATAGTTTTAAATTCTGCCAGCGACATCCCGGCATTTAGCTGCTGATATTGGGGAAATTCTTTATAGCGTTCAAAAGCAGTCAGCCATTCCGCCTCATTCATTGGAGGGATGGCACCCATAATAAGGCTCCAGTCGGACATCGAAAGTCCGGAGTCTGTAAGGCGGGTGATTCCTCCTACAACCATTATAATAAAAATGAGAATAGCTCCAGTCCAGAACCAAGTTCTTACCGCTTTTCTTTCAAAAGAATTCACAAAAATGTATCGCTCGTCGGTTACTTATGATTGTTTGTGCCAGAATTTATTTAAAGGATTCAAGTCCTTCAAATTAAAGTTCTTTCCCTCACAAAATTATAAAACTGCCCCCTCTTAATGAGAGGGCAGAAGAAAATATAATACAGTCATGAAGGAATTATGAAACCACTTCTTTTCCGGAATTCAGAAAAGCCTGGGCGGCAGCAAGTCGTGCAATAGGAACGCGGTATGGTGAACAGGATACGTAATTTAATCCAAGGTTATAGCAAAAAGCCACACTACTGGGATCGCCACCGTGCTCACCGCAAATTCCAACCTTGAGATCAGATTTTGCATCGCGACCTTTTTCGACTCCCATCTCTACGAGTTGACCAACCCCTTCTTCGTCCAGAACCTGGAAAGGATCGTTTTTAAGAATCCCTTCATTGAGATAGTGCTCCAAAAACTTGCCGGCATCATCGCGACTATAACCAAACGTCATCTGAGTAAGATCGTTCGTGCCGAAAGAGAAAAAGTCTGCTTCGTCAGCAATTTTATCGGCAATAAGAGCCGCCCGGGGAATTTCGATCATTGTACCTACTTTATAATCGACCTCGCTACCCTTTTCAGCAAATACTTTCTCGGCAATTTCATCCACAACATGTCGCTCATGGATAAACTCCTCGGCGGTTCCCACCAGCGGGATCATGATTTCCGGATACACCTCTTTACCTTTACTTTTGACGTCTACAGCCGCTTCTAAAATAGCACGCGCCTGCATTTCGGTAATTTCCGGATAGGTAATTCCAAGTCGACATCCGCGGTGCCCCAGCATAGGATTAAACTCACTCAACAGCCGGATCTTTCGATTCAATTCAGCCTTCTTAATTCCCAGCTCCTTCGCAAGCGTTTTAACTTCTTTTTCCTCATCAGGGAGAAATTCATGCAGCGGCGGATCCAGCAATCGTACTGTAACAGGCAATCCTTCCATCGCCTCAAAAATTTCTATAAAATCTTCGCGTTGATACGGAAGCAAGTTCTCCAGGGCACTTCGACGCTCCTCTTCGCTCTCGGATATAATCATCCGACGCATTTCGCGTATCCGTTCTTCTCCAAAAAACATGTGCTCGGTACGAGCCAGCCCAATGCCCTGCGCACCGTATTCTCGTGCACGTAAGGCATCTTCAGGCGTATCAGCATTTGTACGCACATTCATATCACGAAACTCATCCACCCAGTTCATAAAGGTGCGGAAGTTGTCACCAAATTGGGGTGCTTCCACCTCTTTTTTACCGTTAATTACCGTTCCGCGCGCTCCGTCGATCGAAATCCAGTCGCCCGCCTTAACAGTAACATCACCGGCTATAAATTGCTGCTCATCATAATCAATACTGATATCATCGCAACCAGCCACACAGGGTTTGCCCCATCCGCGAGCTACTACCGCGGCGTGACTCGTCATTCCGCCACGCGATGTTAGAATACCTTCGGCAGCCGACATTCCACCCACATCTTCTGGACTTGTTTCGATACGAACCAATATTACCGGGTTGCCTTTACTATGCTCCTCTTCTGCCGTATCAGATTCAAATACCACTTTCCCCACCGCAGCGCCAGGCGATGCCGGCAAACCTTCTCCAAGGATATCATCTTCATCAATCTCATCTTCCTTTAGCTGTGGATGTAATAGCTGATCGAGATGCCCGGGCTCAACTATATTAGCTACGGCTTTATCCTTTTCCAGAATTCCCTCATTCACCATGTCAATAGCAATTTTAACCGCTGCCGCACCCGTCCGCTTTCCGTTGCGCGTTTGCAGGATAAACAGTTCCCCCTGCTGTACGGTAAATTCGATATCTTGCATATCCTGGTAATGCTCTTCCAGTTGATCCGTCAGCTCCAGCAGCTCATCATAAGAATCAGGCATCACCTCTTTGAGCTCTTTAATATCACGAGGCGTACGAAGACCTGCCACCACATCTTCCCCCTGTGCATTGATCAAAAACTCACCGTATAGCTCATTCTCACCATCTGAGGGGTTCCGGGTAAAACAGACGCCCGTGGCACTGTCATCACCCATATTACCGTAAACCATCGCTTGCACGTTAACAGCCGTACCCAGCAGACCGGTTATTGTATTTATTTTTCGATATTTGATAGCTCGCTTGGTATTCCAGGAACCAAATACACCATTAATTGCAAATCGCAATTGATCATCGGGATCTTGGGGAAAGTCTTCTCCCGTATTCTTTTTATAAACTTTTTTATACCGATCGACCAGCTCCTTAAGATCATCCACATCCAGCTGGGTATCCAGCTCAACGCCTTTCTCATCCTTCAGTTTCTGGAGAGCCTCTTCAAACTTTTCATGAGCCACGCCCATCACCACATCACCGAACATATCAATAAAACGGCGATAGCAATCGTAAGCAAAGCGCTCATTACCGGTTTTTTCAGACAATCCCTGTACCGATTGATCTGTCAAACCTAAGTTTAGGACGGTATCCATCATACCCGGCATAGAAACAGCCGCTCCCGAACGAACTGAAACCAACAGCGGATCCTTGGGATCCCCGAACTGCAAGTTCATTAATTCTTCTAAGTGAGAAATACTTTCATTTATTTCTTCTGCCAGTCCATCCGGCCACTCACCCTCATGCTCATTATAATATTTACAGACCTTGGCAGAGATCGTAAATCCCGGCGGGATGGGCATTCCAATGCTGCTCATTTCTGCAAGGTTGGCTCCCTTACCACCAAGCAGCTTTTTCATTGATTTATCGCCTTCTCCCTTACCACCGCCAAACGTAAATACTTGGTTTTGAGCATCCATAAGAATCACCTTACACTGTTTTTGAGAACGAGCGGGTCGATTCTTTTCTGTTTAAATATTTGTCGAAACACATTGCAATATTGCGAAGAAAAAGTCGGCCGCGCTCAGTTATTGTAATTTTATTATTTGATACTTCCACAAATCCATCCGCCTGTAACTCAGACAAACGTTCAAGACTGCTACTAAAATAATCCTCAAAAACTATGCCCCATTTTTCTTCGATCTCATCAAATGAGAGGCCCATCTTACACATAATTTGCATTATTACATGATGTCGCAACTTATCATCTTTGCAGAGATGCAACACTTTGGCCACAGGACTCTCATTTTTATCTAATATGTTATAATATTCAGGGAGTTCTTTGGTATTCTGCCAGTAATACTCCCCCACATTCGAAATGCCAGACATTCCAAAAGCGTAGAGATCTGCTCCGGCCAATGTACTATATCCCTGAAAGTTTCGCTGTAATGTACCGTCATCCATCGCTTGAGAAAGTTCTTCATCTTCGCGTGAAAAGTGATCCATTCCAATAAAGCGATAACCATTATCAGTCAGGTATGAAATACTAAGCTGCAACATAGACAACTTTTCATCGGTCGAAGGCATATCTTCTTCATTGAGCAACTTTTGGGCAGGCATCATGCTCGGGATATGTGCATAGCTGTATACTGCCAAGCGGTCGGGTGCCAGACTGAGCACATCATCCATTGTCTTGCGAAATGTGTTGAGCCTCTGTAGCGGCAAACCGTAAATAAGATCGAAGTTAATTGAATCTATTCCCGCTCCGCGCAGCCACTCGGAAACCTGCTTCGTTTGCTCAAAAGGCTGGATACGATGAATCGCTTTTTGTACTTCTTCATTCGTATCCTGTACACCAAGCGATGCACGATTACAACCAATGTCTGCCAGCATTTGAATATGCTCTCGGGTACATTTTCGCGGATCAATCTCGACGCCGAACTCTGTTTCATTAGTTAAATTAAATCGGCTGTGGATAGCCTTGCCGAGACGCTGTAGCTGATCGGGCTTTAAAAATGTAGGGGTACCTCCGCCAAAGTGAATCTGTACCACTTCCGAATCGGGGTGCAACATTTCGGCCACCTGATCCATCTCTTTTTCCAGGTAATTAAGATAGAGGTCACCGCGATCCTGATCTTTGGTAATCACCTTTGTACAACCGCAGTACCAGCAGAGTGAAAAACAGAACGGAATATGGAAATAGAGGGATATGGGATGGGGATCGGCATTGCGATCAATCAGGTACTGATGCAAAGATGCTACATCATCCTCTTCGGCTTCCTGAAACTGCACAGCCGTGGGATACGAGGTGTAGCGCGGTCCCTGAACATTGTATTTCTTGATGAGATCGAGGCTTACATCTTTCATAATATTTGTACTTTGGCCACAGCGTAGCACAGATTAGAATTATTGACTAATAGCACGAGCGGACGCTCGCGCTATCGTCTAATTTTAAATTTTTGAAGTAGTCCTTTACAAACTCATCTATCTGTGTAAATCTGTGGCTATATGTTAAAAATCTTTCTTCTTGAACTGTTGCTGACTTCTCCACAGTGGAATACCCAGCCAAAGCATTAAGCAACTTATCGCCACGCTAATACCCATCATACTGCCAAAAAAGCGATTGAAAACTGCTCCGGTATACCCCATAAGGGCCGAAATATCAAACTCAAGTAACACAGTAATGCGAGCCAGATCAATGGGATTTGCCAAGGCCAGTGCCAGCATCGGCTTTTCAATGGGGTAATCACCGAAAGCAAATATTGCAAGCAGTACTAATCCATCGTAAAGTACCGCTAAAAAGAGCCAGCTTATGAGTGCAAAACCGAGTCCTTTTACACGATCTTCAAAAAATTTGAGGGCAAACCAGAAACCAAGTCCGGTAAACAACAACGTTAATGCGATGCCCAACAGTAGTATCAACAAGATTGACTGTGTACTGGCGGTAACAATCATGCCGGTATAAATCATCGGAATAACCGTACCTAATGCATAAGCAACCGCTAATGGTACTGCCAAACCGCCGAATAACCCCCAAAACAGTGAGGGGCGATCGATGGGTTGAGCCAGTAACAGCTCAGTAAATTCCCGCGACTGATACAGGTACAGCGCACCATAAATCATCCCTACAAGGGGTATCAGCAATAGCATGATGTTTGAGATGCTGAGCATTGCTTTGGGACCTGCATTCCCGAATCGAATCATTGCATCAGCAATAAGCAGATAAATCAATCCGTATCCGACAATCCACTTGCCACGAAGCAGATCTTTCCATTGATATTTTAAAATTGTGAGTGCTTTCATGCTGCTGTTTCCTCCATCATTTTTGCCACGGCACCTTCGAGCCGCTGTTCCTGTTGCCGTTCCATGAGCTCGCGCATTGGTCCGTCGTACCGAATATTTCCTTCTACCATAAATATCAGATGATCAGTCAGTTCTTCTATTTCACTCATAATATGTGAAGTAAGCAAGACTGTTTTCCCTTTTTCCTTTTCGCGATGTACCAGTCTCTTAAACTGCACACTCGACTTGGGATCAAGACCTGCCGTAGGCTCATCGAAAATCAGGATCTCAGGATCAAACATCATGGCCAAAATAGCGCCCACTTTTTGACGCATTCCACCGGAAAGCGCGCGCATTCGCTTGTCAATTTCATTATCCAGCTCAAAATATTCGAGCAGTTCCTGATCACGATCCGTATCACTGCCTCGCATAGTTTTAATAAACTGAAACAGTTCCCCAATCGTCATATTTTCGGGATAGCGGGCAATTTGTGGCATATAGCCAATTTTGTTGCGATACTCCCATTCTCCTTCAATTGATTTTCCATCAACCAAAATATCTCCAGACGTGGGCTTTACAAGTCCCAGTAAAGCCTTAATGGTTGTTGTTTTTCCAGAGCCGTTGGGACCAACGATGCCGGTAGCCTGTCCGACCGGAATTTCTAAATCCAGCTCGTTAAGGACCGTACGGGCCCCAAAGTCTTTGCGTAATTTTTGTATTGAAATCATAGCACAGGTTCCATTTGCGGTTTAGAATCAAGGAGCGTCTCCGGGGTAAGAGCCGGCATAAATTTTTCAGCGGCATCCAGAATATCGATAAGGAAGCTTCGCAAAAGCAATAGCGACTGCGGTTGTTTTTCCACAAGAATCGAAAACAGACGCACCGGACGATGCGGTACATCCCCAGTTCCATCATGATTTAGGTCATAACCCTCGTATTTACTCCAGTAATTCTTATCAAAATTATTACTGTAATTCATTCTACTGTTTGTAGATACTTCAAAAGAATTAGCAATAAAATTATTTTTACTGAATGTATTATTCGTGGAGTTTGCCATCAATTGTACAGCCCATCCATTTTGCTCAAACTTATTGCCTTCAACCTTATTTCGACTGGATGCCTCCATGTACAAACCCACAGAATTGTTGGTAAACGTATTTCCGGTTACCGTACTCCTATTAATTTCCTTTAGCAGCATTCCATATGCCGATGAACCCCAGTTATCAGCAAAATGATTATCTACAATATCTACGTTTGAAGTATACATTACCGCGACCCCTCCTCCATTATCACGAAAAGTATTGCGCTCGTAACGGCAGTTATCGGAATACATAAAGTGAATACCATAACGAATGTTGTTTTCACTTTCGTTTCCGGCAATAAAGGCTCCTTCTACAAACTCAAAATAGAGTCCATCACGATGGCCGCTTACATAGTTATTTGTAATTTCTACATCTTTTGTATACCAGAGATGAATACCGTTACCAGAGTTCGTTTCGCGCTGACGGGAGGCGGTAATATGATTATTCTTCACAACGGTACCCTCCGATTTTGCGAGATAGATTGCAAAGAAATTGTCGACCAGCTTCACATTTTCAATACGCACGTGGTGAGCCCCTTCAACCACAATTCCAGCATAGTCATCCATAAACCCGGCTTTGCTGTTGCGAACTTCAATATTTTTGATCACCGTGCTATCCGCATTCACTACTACTACAAAACCCTGATTATCGCCATCGATAATGGCGTTTTCTTCCCCTAACAATGTAATTCGCTTATTTATACGAATATCGTACTCAACATATCGCCCTTCTTTAACGAGTACAGTGTCACCCGGCTGAGCTTGGTCAATTCCGGCCTGTACAGAAGCGATATCACTATCTTTGGCGACAGTAACCTGGTTCGCCGATGCTTGGTGAGCTAATAACGATAGCCCCACTCCAATAAACAGTATTATTGTAAATTTAAATAATCTCATGGCCTCAATCCTTTTATCCTTATTCTAAATTTTCAGTACCAACATGCAGCTTTATTACTACATTTCTATTTGGGACACCTCCGCCCATTTTAACAATTTGCCAGGGCGCTCACTTAGGTGTTTTTCTGCTTCTTTTTGGGAGGGAAAAGCCAATAGCGATTCACCCATGGGACTGTTAACCTCTTCACTTTTTACAAACTGGGCCTCCTTAGCATTTAACCAATTGCCGGGCTTATTATAATTGCTCACATAAAGTTTCGCTCCGTCCAGTTCATCTTTATTTATGCGATAATGAGCAGCCATACATTCTATAGCATCAAACTTATAGGCTTTACCTTTATCACTAACAATTTGTGATGCAAATTGAGCGTCCGTAATCATCATCTTACAATGTGCACATTCGTCACTGCCATAGTGCACCTCGGCCGGTTCCTGGCTGCAGGCCGTAGCCAACAGCAACAGCCCAATAACAACAGTAATTTTTAATATTCGGGATAAATACATCGTTTTATTCGTCTTTTTTATCAATCCTCTTTGCTTTTCCACCATATTGTTCCTGCTATACTCATAGATATTAATGAAATGTAAAATCCAATATGCGGCAGCGAGATGGCATTAATATTCAGCAGCTGTTTACTACCGATCAGCGGTGGCTGATAGGTCATGCCCGGCACTTTAATCGGGGCATCGGGATTTAAATTGTGCCCATAATCATAGCCCCAAATATAGAAATCTACAAGCCCGGCAATTGCAAGCAACACGAATAATCCAAGCCAGTACAAAATCCATCTTTCATTTCCAACACCGGCAATAATTAATCCGCTGATAATCAAAAAGCCAAAAATAAACGGCATGATCTTAAGCTCAGGTATAGAATCGGGATTAATCTCTTTCATCCCTATATAATGGTTTAACCCGTTAATATTTTGTAAATCGTTTTTCGATTTCCCTTCAATATTATCTACCGTAATATTCATGCCAATACCTTCGGGATATTGCGGGGCTTCCATACTGATACTCCAAATAGGAACAAAATAAACTCCTATAAGTATTAGTGCAGCAACGGCCATCCAAACTCTTTTTTGCTTATCCATAATATTCAAATCAAAATTGATATTCTATTGAAATAAGAAGAGAGGAGGCTTCACCCTCCCCTCCCCAAGGATTGAGGTCACTTACTGACCTATGCTATAAGAGATCGGTGTATCTGAATTTTCTGGTGATACTCGAACGTAACCCTGCATCTCTTGGTGCAGAGCTGAGCAGAAATCGGTGCAATAGAATGGGAAAACGCCTACTTTATTGGGCTCCCATTTTAGTGTTCTCGTTTCGCCAGGCATAACAAGCAGCTCGGCATTATTGGCACCTTTCATTGCAAAACCGTGAGGTACATCCCAGTCCTGCTCGAGGTTTGTAACATGGAAGTACACTTCGTCACCTACTTTAATACCCTCGATATTATCGGGCGCAAAGTGGCTTCGAATAGTCGTCATATATACATGTACTTCGTTACCGTCACGTACCACCTTCGTTTCTTTTTCGCTTTTCGCAGCACGAGGGTGATTATTCTCATCGATTTCATAGAATCGCTTCTGATTTTTCTTCACCTTTTCAGCAGCAATACCCTGAGCGTAGTGCGGTTCACCCTCGGTAGGGAAGTCGAGCAGCAGCTCCATCTTCTCACCGGATATATCTATCAGCTGTGCCGAGTGGAACATTTCAGGTCCGGTTGGCAAGTAACGATCTTTGGTAATCTTGTTAAGCGATACCAAATATTTACCAGCAGGTTTTTTGCTGTCACCGCCAGGTATCATTAAGTGTCCCGGAGAGTAATACACATCAATACGGTCAACAACTTCAGTATTTTCGATATCCCATTTAACGATTTCTGATGAGATAAAGGCCGTTGTATAAGCATTGCCACGTCCATCAAACTCGGTGTGTAACGGTCCTAATCCCGGATTTTCAACCTCACCGTGTAGAATGGAATCGTAATTTAAGACCGGAATACCCTGCTCTTCGCCTTCGAAATCTTCGTTTTCAATGGCTTCTTGCATCTTGGCAAATGAGTGAACAGGAATAACTGTAGAAAGCTTACCGCCGGCCGCGATATATTGTCCCGTCGGATCTACGTCAACACCGTGGGGTGATTTAGGCGTAGGCAAGAAATATACAATACCATCCAACTCACGTGGGTCAAGTACTCTAACTTCTTCGATCAGTTCACTCTTGGCAACTCCGCCTTCTTCATGATCGATATAGTTCCGATAATGTTCACCGGGGACCATTTTTCCTTTGCCTTCTTTGGCATATTCAGCGGCTTTTTCCCAGTTGATAGCTGCAATATAATCCTTGTCATTCTTTGAAGCATTGATTTCCAGCATCGTGTGCGCTTCCTCACTGTTATAAGAAGTAAAGAACGCCCAGCCATCAGAAGGACCTTTGCCCGAATGACTTAAATCATAATTGAACCCAGGCATCCTGATCTGAAAGTCAACATTCATATGTCCTTCATCAGAAACTTTAACAAAGGAAATAGTACCCTGGAAGTTTTCTTTATAGCTATCAATACTCACATCCATGTTCTGCATGTTATCCTCATCCATCGGCACACTAAAGCGTGTTGCTGCTGTCACATACTCGGTGTTAGGTGTAACAAATGAAGAGGCGTGGTTACCGGCAGAATTTGGAATCTCAATAATCTCCTGTGTTTTAAACTCATCCAGTCCTACACGGGCAATACGTGGAGTATTATTTTCATTAATGAAAACCCAGCGACCATCCGTTTCCCCATCTGTTTGAGAAAGCTCAGGATGGTGAGCATCGCCCCATGGCACAAAACCATCGGTCGTTTTCAACATCGGCTTGGTTTCTTCATTATATCCCCAGCCATTTGTTGGAGACTGTGAGAAGACCGGAATAGTATAAATATGTCGGCCGGATGGTAGTCCATAAACGCCAAGCTGTCCGTTGTATCCACCAGAAAAGAAGCCGTAAAATTCGTCATGCTCTCCCGGTGCAACGTAAACTTTCTCTGCAGCATCAGAAGAGGAACCAAATTCCCCATTCGAGCTACATCCCATAGATATAAAACCAATTGCTGCTACTGCCGCAAGCGGCCACAGCAATGATTTTTTTAACAGTTTATTCATAGTAGTATGTATTTTATTGTTATTTATTAACGATTGTTTATTGTGATTCCTGTGCCAGGTATTCTACCACGGCTCGCGCTTTCTCTCTGGTCAATTGCTGATTCGTCATCCGTGTCGGATATTGAGACCCTACCGATTTTGCAACCGGATGCTTAGCAAGCATTTCTTCCGGATTTAGAATCATATTCATTACATAGGCAGGTGTACGTGCATTCATAATGCCACCCAGTGGCGGACCTACATAACGACTATCCAGCTTGTGACACGCTCCGCACTTCATATCAAAAACCCGCATCCCTTCTTTGGCTAATTCAGGATCGATTTCATCAATAGTAATTTCTTCTTTAACCGGACCAATGCCATTTGTCATTTCAAATTCGGTCAGCTCCTGCTCCTTTTTTTGAGAGTCAGCATTCTCGGATTGGTTATCCGAACTTCCTCCACAGCCAATGAGCAACGCTGCCGTAAGCACGAGCAATCCAGCAACTTTTGTAATCGTAGTGTTCATCATCCCTTTTGTTTTAAGAGTTTCTTGTCTTCTATTAAAAAACATGCAATTTATGTGCCAGGTTTATTTAGGTTTCTGTTCAGGTTTTAAACGTATAAATCATTGTTATAACAGTCCGCAGATATTCAAGTTCTGCTTTAATAACTCGATACGTTGCATTAATGCAACAAGTGTTCTGCAACTGTTTGCAGTCATGCAATACCGTCTCATACTCAGCTCCAGGTAAACTTTCCATCTGGAGTTATCCTCAAATCCTTTTCTTTTCCTTCCTTTGACATATCCTGTAAACTGGTGTCTGTAAACACATCATTTATTTCATCCCGAGTATCTTCCCACATGTTATGCATCGGACAAGGTTTGTCGGTTCCACAGCCAGGTAGCCCCAGGACACATTCCGTAAAAATGGCTGCGCCGTCAATAGCTTCAACAACCTCTTTCAGCGTAATTTCACTACTTGGTTTTGATAACCTTACCCCACCTTTGGGTCCTTTCATTGATTCCAAAAGATCTGCCGCCGTTAGTTCCTGCAGTATCTTTGTCAAAAAGTGGAATGAGATATCCAGTTTTTCACTCAATCCTTTAATTGAAACATAACCTTCTCCCGATATCGAGGCGAGATAGATCATTGCCCGTAGGCCATAAACACATGATTTGGAGAAGATCATTATAATTTTAGTATTAAGACAATTTTATCTTAAAAATATGTCAAATATAAAAGACCTTCAACTATTTTATATACGATAATGAGACTTGCAACCAAAAGGGCCAGACGGACTAAACTACTCTCTATATCGTTGGATATACCATTGTATTGTTTCTCTCAGACGCTGCTCAAACGATTCTTCACTATCCCATCCCAGCTCTTCCTTAATTTTAGAAGCATCAATAGCATAGCGAAAATCATGTCCCGGGCGATCTTTGACAAAGGTAATCAGATTTTTAAAATCAGAGTTCGGTGCATCTCCAATCTCTTCATTTAAAATATTACAGATCTTCTTTACCAGGTCGATATTCTTCCACTCATTATTGCCGCCAATAATATAGGTTTCCCCCGATTCCCCTTCATTAAAAACCAGATCCAATGCGCGACAATGTTCCCTAACATAGAGCCAATCGCGGACATTCTCTCCTTTCCCATAGACAGGAATATTATCGTGATTCAGCGCAGTACGAATAACAGTGGGAATTAACTTTTCGTCGTGCTGATGCGGACCGAAATTATTGGAGCAGTTCGTCGTAACTACATTCATCCCGTAGGTATGATAATACGATCGGATAATGAAATCACTACCCGCCTTTGATGCCGAATACGGCGAATTGGGGGCATACGGGGAATCCTCTGAAAAAGCCCCCTGCTCTCCCAGCTCCCCATAGACCTCATCGGTAGAAACGTGCAAAAATCGATTCTTTTGCCACTGTTCTTCATCTGCTTTCCAAAACTGTCGGCACTCCTCAATTAAATTAAACGTCCCTACCACATTCGATTGAATAAATGGCTCCGGTCCCTTAATAGAATTATCTACATGCGACTCCGCAGCTAAATGAAATACGCCTTCGGGTTTATAGTCCCGAATAATACTCCGAACAGCTTCACGATCTACGATATCCAGCTTTTTAAAAGTGTACCGATTCGAATTTTTAATCTCATTCAGATATGATAAATCCGAAGCATAGCCAAGTTTATCAATATTCAATAGCTGATAATTGGGATACTTCTCGTGCAAATACAATAGTAAATTAGATCCTATAAATCCCGCCCCACCTGTAACTAATATTCTCATTCTTACTCTTAATTCTTATTGAAATTTTTAACTTTCATTCCCTTGTCCTGTGAAATCAAAACAAATCTTCGTTTTTAATTTCCTGTAGCCGTGGTTGATGCTGGTCTTTCTCTGAGATTATGGGATCGGTAACCTTCCAATTAATACCCAGCTCAGGATCATCCCACAGCAAACCCCGTTCTCCATCCGGATAGTAATAATCGCTGCATTTATAATACACCAACGCATCATCCGACAGTACCGAAAACCCGTGGGCAAATCCCTTGGGAATGAACATCTGGTGTTTATTTTCAGCTGAAAGTTCCATTGCCACGTGTTCGCCAAATGTGGGAGAATCCTGACGCAAATCTACCGCCACATCCAAAATAGCTCCCTGCATAACCATCAGCAATTTATCTTGCTGGCGCTCAATCTGATAATGCAATCCCCGGACAGTGTTCTCTTGGGATTTCGAAAGGTTATCCTGCACAAAATGGACGTCTATACTTTTCTCCTTTAAACACTCTTCCCGGTAGGTTTCCAGAAAAAAGCCCCGTTCATCCCTATATACCTCCGGTTTTAACAGTAGCACATCGGGAATACTTGTTTCTACAATCTCCATTCCTCAATCATTGCGGATTAAAATTTGAACGCTAATATAATAATTTGGGGACAGAATTTTACTGTAGTTCATCTAACAAATTCCTCAATCCCTTTTTCCAGTCAATGATCTCACTTCCTTCCACTTCTTCAATCTTTTCAGTATCCAACTTCGAGAAGTGCGGGCGTTGAGCCTTCGTAGGAAAAACATCCGAGGTAACAGCTTCCAGTGAAACATCAATATTTTTCATCTCAAAAATAGCCTTGGCAAAATCATACCAGCTGATCAACCCTTTAGAAGTAATATGATAAGTCCCGTCTATGTCCCTACGCAGTAAATTCAGGCAATTTTTTACGATGTTTTCAGCAAAGGTAGGGCTACCCCATTGATCGTTAACAACTTGTAACTCATTGCGCTCCTGTCCCAGTTGTAGCATCGTTTTTACGAAGTTGGAACCAAACTGGCCGCACAACCAAGACACGCGAACAATAAGATGGTTTTCCGTTGTTTGGCGAATAGCCTGTTCCCCCTCCCATTTTGTCTTTCCATACCAATTAACAGGATCGGCCGGATGATCTTCAGGATACCCATTCGGAAATTCCCTTTTATTAAGTTTTGTACCGGGAAAAACATAATCCGTCGAATAGTGCACCAGCTTAAATTCCAGTTGCTGACTTAATTCTGCCAGGTATAACGGGGCTTCCATATTGACTTTGCGGGCCCGTTTTTTGTGATCTTCAGCCCCATCCACATCAGTAAAGGCTGCACAATTAATAACCACATCCGGGTTTTGCTCACGAAACTCATCCGAAACCTCCTGGTAGTGTGTAATATCCAGATCGCTTGACGTGTAAGACAGCAACTCGATCTCATCGGAATAGTCTTTATTAATAATCCGTTGCCACTCTTCACCTAATTGTCCCGATGCCCCAAGTAGTAATGCTTTCATCATTGTATTATATAGAATCAACCAATTTGTTCGCTCGCTTATATGATGAAGGCGTTCCAGCGTCGGTCCACCATCCTTCCATTATCGAAAACCGCATGGCATCTTCTTGGATATAGTGATTATTAACATCTGTAATCTCAAGCTCTCCACGATCGGACGGCTCCAGATCCCGAATAAAATCGAATACCCGGGCATCGTACATATAAACACCGGTCACCGCCAAATCACTTTTGGGCTGATCCGGCTTTTCTTCAATCCCTACTATTTTCTTACCCTCTACTTCTGCCACTCCAAAACGTTCAGGATCATCTACTTCTTTAAGTAAAATTTGTGCTCCTTTGCCGGGATAAGAATTAATCGCTTTATCCAAGGAAGTCTCAAAGATATTATCCCCCAAAATCACAGTCATGGAATCATCGCCTACAAAGTTTTCTGCCAGTCCCAGCGCCTGGGCAATGCCCCCGGCCTCATCCTGTACTTTATAGGTGAACCGGCAGCCAAAATCTTTACCCGATCCCAGCAGATTCACCACATCGCCCATATGCTCGGTACCTGTGACAATCAATATCTCTTCAATACCTGCATCGGTTAATTTCCGAATAGGATAATAAATCATCGGCTGATCCCCGACCGGTAATAAATGCTTGTTCGTTACTTTTGTAAGGGGATACAAACGAGAACCCGTACCGCCCGCTAAAATAATTCCTTTCATGAATAGATTATCTTTGGGATTAAAAGAGATTAATAAATTAAAATTAAAAAATGCCAAATGGAACTCTATATAGTCGTTTTAATTTGACCTTTCATTTCATAAGCATCAAAATTTAGAAATCAAATCTATAGAACTCTTTAACAGCATAGAGTATTAATTTGTTATATCCCCTGTAGATTCTATCTATTAATAATTACTAAACCCAATAAGTTTAAATAATTACAATATTAGTTAATGAAATTTAATTAGGCCACGATTGCGTTTATTATAATATTAGTCGGGACTAATAAATAAAAAAGAATGCGATTCACAGAGATTTTTAACAGGGGTACATAAAATATATAAAGACTTACAACAATGGTCGGATTTAGCGAACTACTTCAAACAATGGCAGCTATGGTGCTGTTTTCCCTAATACTGATGACTTCAAATAAGCTCATCTTCCTTAACAGTCAAGTAGAAACGGAAAGTGAGGCCGAAAAACGAGCGCTTACTATTGCACAAACATATATCGACGAAGCCAGAGTTTTGGCCTTCGATGCCAACTCAACAAGCGGTCCCCCGGTCAATATTCCCGAAGGATTTTCTGCTTGTGGCTCGGGAGCGGGAGAAAATAGCCGATCTGATTTTAATGATTTTGACGACTACCACAATTGGACTGAAATAGTAGATTGGGAACCCGGTACCGGTGATGGGGCTTTCCAGGTAGATATAGAAGTACAATATGTAAATCCACCAAACTATGATATGGCAAGCGGCCATACTGGCGCGCCCTATACCGAATACAAAAAAATGGTTGTAACAGTAACAAGTGAGTATCTGAAAAGAAGCAATGGAGAAAATATTCAAATACAGCTGCCTTATCTTCGTCAATATTATAAAACACAATAGGTAATGTACTAACTATGAATCTCGGATTAACAACCAGCTTTATTATTGCGGGTATTTTATTACTGAGTATTCTCAGCATGAATAGAAACATTTCGCAGAGTTCACAGGAACTGACCATGCGGCAGGTTACTCAAATGCATACCGGTACGGTAAGCCAAATTTTAGAAAAAGATATTCCCAATATTGGTTATCAGCAGAACGGAACTATATCTTCTCCCATAACCGATGCCGATAGTGATTTTATCCAATTTAAAAGTGATATCGACAATGATGGCTCTGTCGAAACTATTGAATGGAAATTCACCGATACTGATGTAAACAGTTCTAATCCGAATGACAAAGTATTAATTCGTCGGGTTGATGGTAAAGAATCGAAGTTCAAAACCGGTATCACTAAATTTGAAATTACCTATCTAAATAAAGATCGTAGTGAAATAAGTCCAAGTTTACTTTCTAACCTCTTGGGGGGTGCCCAGACCGAACGCGATAAAATCAGGTTTATCGAAATTAATTTTACTGTGGAAAGCAAAGAAAAAATAGGACGGCCGGGCAATGCTGACTACACTAAATCCACCTGGGAAAAACAATATACACCACAAAATTTAAGGTTATAGAGGTTCTATTATGGGTAGACCAATGCTAATTATTGTAATGGGCTTGTTGATAGCTCTGGGATACACCTTTATGGGGATGAACAGCCAGAAAAAAGGATTAACAACACAATCGGTTAACAGTGCCACCAAGGCAATGGCTCAAAATCTTTCCCACACCGGACTTCAATTTGCCCTATATAAGTTTAATAATAACAATGAGTGGCGCGGACCCGAAACAATTGAAATTGAGGGAGGAACAATAGAAATTTCACTTAAGGAGATTACCCCGGATGTACTCATTGAAGTTACGTCAGTTTCAAAAATGGACAATGCTGTAAATAATCATACCACGATATCAACCTATGATATCAGTAAGAAAGAACAGCTTGTACCGGAATTCAATTCCAGTCTGGGTATTGCGACGGATGATTTCAATTTCTTTTTGGGCGGATCATCAAATATTAATGGTTATGATTCAACCGGAAAATGCGAAGACCGGCCCGGGGTACAAGTAAACTCAGAAGCCGGAAAAACAAAAGTGGGGCAAAACGAACGTATTGACGGAACCCCTGAAGATGAAGCGGCCGTAGGTAATATTGACTATGAACCTTATGCCCAGTTGGTAAACCGTCTTGAAGGTCAACCGCAAACTCAAACAATTAGTGGCAACTACAAGGGAGATATGGGTACCCAAGACGATCCGGGCATTTTCTTTGTTGAAGATTATACCAAATTAACAGGCGGTATAACCGAAGGGTACGGAATTATGGTAGTCCGAGCCGGTGGCCAACTTGACTTAGAAGGTGAATTGGATGTTGCAGGCAATTTTACATTTAACGGTTTGGTAGTTTTCGAAAATGCCTGGGAGATGGATGCCAAAGGAACTCCTACCATCAATGGCAGCGTTATTGTAGGTTCTACCGAAGACCAAATGGTCAATATTGATATTAACGGGGATGTCCAGTTACAATACGATTGTACTGCTCACCAGTACGCCAACTTAGCCGCAGAAAAAGATCTGGATGCCGATCGTATTTATAAGCAAAACAGCATTTATGAATAAACAATTGCCCATAGGCTAATTTAGAATTCACTTATCTACCTTAAGATTTACTAATGCAGAGGGAACATCTCCTCTGCATTTTTTATTTTAGGCTAACTATAAATACGGTCGAGTTCTTGACCAACATTTTGTAAGACAATTCGTTTACATAGTGCAAACAAATGAGAATTGGTTAATTAAGACTTTAATGCAAAAAGTTACCACAATACTGTTGCTCATAGTAGCTGTAAGTAGTATTACTACCCTCACAGCAATGGCACAAGATCAAAATGGGGAGACCAGCAGAATAAGCATTGCTGCTTCTGCCCAGGTGGTCGAATCTATCGAAATGGTAACGGTTAGAGATATGGATTTTAGTTCCGTACGACCCAGCCAGCAGGCCATTTCTATCGATCCGCTTTCTGACTCCAATACGGGCAAAATGATTGCCTTGGGGAATGCGGATTCCCAAATTCGGGTTAGCTTTGTACGTGGACGCACGTTAACACACGCCAGTGGCAGTACACTAACCTTTACCTATGAAATTGCCGGCAATGATGAGGACGATCAGAGCTCAGCTGAAATCCTGCAAACCGATAATCGCGATCTGACACTCAACAGTAATGGAGAATATTATTTTTGGATCGGCGGCCAGGTAAACGTTGAAAATGCCAGACCGGGGAATTACAACGGCAATTTCACCATTGAGGTTGAATATATATAAACCTATAGCAGTCGCTTTATGAAAAAAATTCTAATTGCATTTATATTTTTAATTCTTCCTTTTGGGCCTGTAAGTGCCCAAATGTTTGCTATCAATGTAGAAGCACCACCAGAATTAACAGTGACAGTAAAAACCGGTGGGGTTTTAGATTTTGAGACTGTACTCCAAAATAATTCTTATGATATTTTACTTGACGATCCAAAAACTGAAATTATTAGTATAGAGGGCCAGAAAAATAAAAGTGTTGAAGTTACGATATCTGCCCAAGATCTGATGCTGGATGCCTCAAACACCATACCCTACACCTTAGGTGCCGCTTATGCAAATCAAGGGAGGGAAAATATAGAGGATGCAATAACTTTTAATGGCAATACGGCCATATTCGAAGTTAATGGCCAAGGTAGTCAAAATGACAGCAGTAACGATACGGGAAATAGTAGTGCTCCCGGTGGCGGAGGGGGAGGATCTACTGCAACAGCGTATGTATATATTTACGGCGGTATAGAAGTCGGTAATGTCAAAGCCGGAAAATATAAAGGTCAAATAACAATTTCTGTCACCTATACTAATTGATCTAATGAACTTCAGATTTTTTTCCATAGTACTTGTTAGTATCACCTTTTTCTCACTGCCTATTCAAGGCCAAACATTACGTTTCAATATGGATGTTCAGCCTGAGTTAGGCGTAGAAGTACTACAGGATCTAAATTTTGGTACGGTAATAAGTAACAGCGGTACTCATCAAATTGAATTGGCCAATCCGCAAATGGGCATTTTCAAAATAAGAGCCCTTGCGGCGCAAAGTGCCATACTTACACTGCAAAGACCCGACCGCTTAACACAATCTGGCGGGCAAGACACCACCAATACCATCCCCCTTAATCTGGATGCCGCCTATTCACACCAAGCCAGCAATTATCAAGATCTGTTACCCTTTGGCAACGATATGTTACAGGTAACCCTCAGTGATGATGAGAATCCTAACAACAATAAAGAACAGGTTTGGGATACCGGCTATGTCTATATTTTTGGAAATATTGAGGTCGGCGATATCTCTCCCGGCTCCTACTCGGGCACATTGGTTTTGAACGTCGTTTACCAATAGAAATTACGATTTATTAATCTTCTGCAGTATTGAAACGCCTTTTAAGATATTTGGTGTTACTAACTATTCATAATGGCGCTATTCAATAGTGATTTTGAAAAGCTTAGAATCCTTTAATTAAAAGGCTCTAACTAAGAGATCCGAGAGATCATTTTTATCTTGGGAGTGAAGCAATCAAAGAAACTCAATTTATCTACAAAAATAATAAACGGCTCTAACCATGAAACGATTACTCCAACTTACACTCATCTTACTTATTACAACAGGCTTGACCACAATTGCTAATGCACAAAATACTGCTACTACGAATATTAAAAGCTTTGCTAAGGTTCAAGCATCTATAAATGTCTCTCCAGTTCAAGCTCTAAATTTTGGCACGATAGCTCAAGGTGCTACTAGTGAAGTTCTAGTAGGTGATGATGCTCAAGCTGGCCAGTTTACGGTAGATGGCTACAGTGGTAATTTAACTTTGGAATTTAGCTTTGCCAATGGTGGAGAGTTACAAGGTCCAGGGGCTCCAATGACCATCACTTTTGATAATAACGATGCTGCCTGGGGACAAGACGCCAATACTCAAAATGAAACTTGGAATCCAACTAATACCAAAACAGGCGTCAACCTAGCCGGAGCTTCCAATAGTGAAATTTATGTATTCATTGGTGGTTCAATCCAATCTGCAAATAACCAACTTGCCGGTACCTATGAGGAAACTATTACCTTGACTGCCACACATAACTAAGAAATACTTTTATTAAAAAAAAGCCAAGATCTAATCCGTCTTGGCTTTTTTATTTATAGACAAGCCTAGAATTGTTCCAATAGCAGCTTCCTATGCTTTTTTGCACAAATTTCTTAGGTTCCCCCAACGGTAATTAAAACCAGTCTACCCGAGATGAAAAAACTGTCCTTTATATTTCTGCTTCTTTTTGGGGTGTTTCTTGCAGGCGCCAAGGCACAAATAACCATCGCTCCCACCATGGTATTCATAGACCAGCAAGAACGTTTTGGCAGCTTTTTGGTGCTAAACGGATCAAACCAGGCCCAGGAAGTATCCATTGAATTTCCCTTCGGCTATCCCACAACCAACAATGAAGGCAATGTCCAGATGGTTTATGACGACAGCAGCCGGGCCCAACAATACGGTATTAGCAACTTGGTCAAGGGCTTTCCACAGAATTTTGTACTGCAACCCGGCCAGCGTCAGACAGTAAGAATGACGGTACGACCCAAAGACTTTTCGGACGGCACCTACTGGACCCGTATTAAAACCACGTCAAGTGCCCAAAATCCTCCTATCGGTGAAGAAACCGAGGATGGCATTACGGCTCAAATTACCTACAAATTTGAGCAGGTCACCACCCTATTTTATAAACACGGCGATACCAATACCGGAATAGAGATCCAAAACTTTACCCAACAAAATGCTGAAGATAATTTTAAATTTATTGCCGATGTCAACAGGTCAGGCAACTCCCCTTTTCTTGGATCGATTATTTTAACCGTTACCGACAGTGATGGCAATGAGATTGTTGAAAAGCGCGCTTCCACTTCTATCTATTTCGAATACCGGCAAGTTTTTGAGATAGCCCAAAATGAACTAGAAAATGGGAAATATACGGCTGAAATTACTTTTGAAACGCAACGACCCGATGTGCCTTCGGAAAACATCATTCAAATGGAACCGGTATCTCAATCTATAAGCTTTACCAAAAAGTGAGTAAAGAAGGCCGTTTCTTAATCTTATTCCTCCTTCTACTCTCTTTAAGTACACCTGTCCTTTCTTTTGACAATGCCATAAAGGCCGCACCGGTATCCGAATTCCAGGAAGCACAGGCTGACCAGCAACGGCCAAATCAACAAGAGATATTTCTTTCATTTACCTACCGTAATTTTTTTGAAAGGGTTATAACCGCCTATTATGAAGATGGCACCTACTATCTTCCGGTTTCAGAAATATTCAGCAGTCTTAAAATTTCTCACGAGGTAGACAATGGAAGTTTATCCATCGAAGGCTTTTACCTTGATCCCGATAATAATTTCCACTTCGATTTCAGCAACTATGAAGTAATCCTGGAGAATAAGGGAACCTTCCGTTATGACAGCTCTAAGATGCTGGTTAAGGAGTTAGATTTCTACGTGAGTCTTGATGTGTTGTCAGAAGTATTTGATCTAAATTTTTCTGTTGACATGAATAATCTACTTTTGCAGCTCGAAACTCCAAACACCTTGCCCATCGTTGAAGAGTATGAGCGGCAGCGGCGTAGAGAGCGTCAAGAAAAAGCCAGTATTGGACAGAGTTATCATCCCCTTGTTTTTGAACGAGATAGAACTTTCTTCGGTGGCGGCTTTTTCGATTATTCGCTCACGTCTATTATAAACGAAACACAAAACTCCTATACCTATAATTTTGATCTTGGCACGGAAGTAGCCGGCGGTGATCTTGAGGGTTCTGCATTTGGTAGCTATTCTGGCGGTTCATCTAACTTTACCACCAATAACCTACGCTGGCGATACGTTATGCGGAATAACGATTATTTAAGCCAAATCTATGCCGGGCAAACACGATCGGATGGCTTAAGCAGCCGAAATTTTACGGGCATTCGATTAACAAACGAACCCATCGAGCCCCGCTACATGTACGATTCATATGAGATCGAAGGAACGGCCCCTATCGGATCAGAAGTTGAGCTTTACTACAATAATTCACTCTATGATTTTGCCCGAATAACGGAAGACGAACAGTATCGCTTCTTAGTGCCTCTCACCTACGGTACTTCCCGATTGCGGTTGCGAATTTATGGTCCTGACGGGCGAATACAGGAGCGAGAAGAACGAATACAGATCCCCTTTAACTTTCTGCCGGAAGGTGAAGTCAGCTATCATTTTAATGCTGGTCAACTGGATAATGCCTTTTTTGGTACCACCACCGAAAGTTATATGGCCCAAGGTGATGTTGCGTACGGTATTTCTAACTGGCTGACCCAGCAAGTGGGGGTAGAATACTTTAATGAATACTCCAATCAGTCTCCTGTTTTCTTTAGCTCGACTTCTGCACGGGTATTCGACGATTACCTGTTAAATCTCGATATCGCTCCCAATGCATTCTATCGAATATCCGGGAATGTTATTTATCCCTCATCTGCCAGCTGGGGATTAAACTATACCAATTATACCGATAACCAAATTTATAACCCGGTCGGCAACGAGCAGGAATTTTCAGCCAATGCATTTTTCCCGTTATCGATAAGAGAAATGCCGTTTAATTTCCGATTCCGGGGGAGTTACGCTCAAAACTCTACGCTGGATAATATCAGCTATGCCATTGACTTGAACTCACGAATTAATCGCCTGAATCTAAGGTTCAGTTACCGCGACCGTCAGTTCGGTAGATTTTCGTTCGACCCGAGTAATAGCTCAGATCTTAGCGCATCCGCTACGTATCTTATTTCTCGAACCCCCAACATCCCCCGTTATCTTCAAAATACCTTCGTTAGTGGTAGCATCAATTACAGTCCGGGAATTGGTGCCTTCAGAGAAGCCGAAATACAAGCCTCCAAAAGCATATTTGAAAATGGAAGAATTCAGGCATCCTATTCCAGAAATTTTTTACGTGATTTCAATTTCCTGAACGTTGGACTGACCATTGATTTTAATGCATTTCGTAGCACCACAAATGCCAGGAAATTGAGCAATCAATACACCTTTTCCCAGAATATTAGGGGATCGATCGGATATGATGATTACAATAACGATTTAACCGTCTCGAACAGGCAGCAGGTAGGACGTTCTGCAACATCTGTTCGTCTTTATGTAGATTCGAACAACTCTGGTACTTACGACGAAGGGGACGATGTAATAAACGACGAAGCCGTTCGTATTGGACGAGCAGGAGTTATGTCTACATCTTCAGAGGGCATTTTCCGTTTCAGCCAGCTTCAGTCCTACCACAGAATTAATATGGAGATCAATCAATCAGCTATAAAAAATCCAATGCTGGTGCCTGAAATAGAGCAATTTTCTATTGTCACAGATCCCAATCAGTATAAACCGATAGATGTACCATTCTATACTTCCGGCGTAGTATCTGGCAAAGTTGTAAAAATGAACAACGGGAATGAGAAGCCGCAATCCGGCCTCCGCGTTTACTTAGATTCCAAAAAAGATACGACCTACAAAAAAGAAATGCGCACATTTAGCGACGGTACGTTTTATGCCTATGAAATCCCTCCAGGAAACTACAATTTATATATAGATAGGAAACAGCTGGAATTCCTCGATGTTAATTCCAACCCTGACACCATGCAGGTTGAGGTTGAAGCCCTCGCTGAGGGGGATTTCGTCGAAGGATTGAATTTTATCCTCAAACCCAAATCAACTATTGAGCCCATTGCAGCTGATACTGTAACGCCTGATCCAACCGAAACTACTTATATCTCCGATCAGCAACTCTATTATAAAATTCAGCTTGCCAGTTTCAGGACATTATCAAAAGCTAAAGAAGTTGCTAAAGAAGCGGCAAGTAGGCTTAATGGGGCTTTTAGCGTAATCCTTAATACCAACACCGACTTATACGCTATTCGTAGCCTCTCTTTACCAAATCGGGATCAAGCTATCGAAAACATTTTATCATATCACGGTAATACATTTGAAAGAGCCGCGCTCGTTGTCCTTGACAGCAATAATATTAAACCTGATGCTCCCCAAGCAGACTTTATCAAGCTGAGAGAATTTCCAACAAAAGATACTGCCAGCCGCTTTGCTGATCAAGCCACAAACGAAATGAACATACAAACCTCTTTCAGTTTTAATGAGGCCAATGATAATTATTTGGTATATGTAGATGAGCGATATTCGTCAAAAACAGAGATGCAATCACAGCTGACAACTATCCAAAATAAATATTCTTATGCAGATGCCTCTCTTGAAAACATCCAAAATTACTCTCTATTTATTGGTGAGAAAGAAGAGCGCGCGATGGAATTTAGTTTTCAAATCCGCATAGAAAATTCATTGGGGAAAGCTGACGAAGAACTTTTAAAATCCTTGATTGATCCTGAATCAGGAGCAGAATTTAAAAAATCTTCTGACGGTACAATTGTTTTTGAGGGGCTTACTTCATGGACTCGGACCAAAGAATTGCAACAGAAGCTTGCTGAGATCTCTGCGATAGAACAACATCTAATAACTGTGCTGGTTGAAAGATAGTAGCTATTAGTTGAGCTTCCTTAATTCTTCTCTAAAGATATTCTATAGTGGCTTTAAGCTCTCCGGTGTAAGAACCTCTTTCAGTATTGTTGAGTGTCTTTAATCCCTGAAAACGAATCTCATTAGCATTCTCCTCCATATCCTTTGAGGCTATGATATCGAGATTTATTTGGCTTCCACTCGAATTAAAGAGTTGAAGCTGATCTGAAACACTTACTAATGTATTATCACTACCCTGCATCCGCATTGCTCCAAGGATGGGGTTGCCGTCTTCAGATAAATTGACTTTATCCGGCTGACTCATTGCAACACTAGCTCCCTCTACAACCTCAACACTTACACGCATTGTTGCCTGTGCAGAACCTTGTCCGAAGCTATCCTGAAAAAAGAGTCCGGTTATTAAAATTGTCAATATGTAGATTTTCTTGACCATAATGTCTTTTCTTGATTGAATCTACCATCAGTATATTAAAAATTTTTAATATTAATAAATTCTAATATTAATTAGACTATTCTAATAGTTAGAAAAGGGCTTGAAGTAGTTCTACCCGTTGTTTTACAATCATTAGAATTTAAAACAGGGTGTTTTATTACCGGAAAGAAAGGCTAAATCCGGAAAATTCTTCCGAGTAGTTAGATAGAGAGACAGATATACTCAAGGAGATAAACCAGAATATACATTAAGAAGGGCCTTGAAATTAAAAAGCCCTGAATCTTTCGATCCAGGGCTTTGACATAAATTTATAATAAAACAGGTATTTATAAAACCATACCCAGTGGATTCTCAAGCATCCGCTTAAGTGTATTCAAGAATTTAGCGGCTGAAACACCATCAACAATACGATGATCGCTTGATAGTGTGACTTTCATCCGTTTGCCGGGAACCACTTCCCCATCTTCGACAACGGGCTCATCGCGAATGGCCCCAACTGCAAGAATACAGGCGTTCGGTGGATTGATAATAGCAGTAAACTCTTCAATGCCAAACATTCCGAGGTTGCTGACTGTGAATGTACTACCCTCCATTTCTTCGGGCTGCAAGTCACGATTCTGAGCTTTTTCAATCAACTCTTTACCTTCGGCCGCAATCTGCTGTAATCCTTTCTGATCGGTATTATCAATCACAGGTGTAAGCAGCCCTTCATCAATACCTACGGCCACTGCGACATTTACATCGCCATGCTCAATAATTTTATCTCCCTGCCAAGAGCTATTGATATCGGGATGCTGGCGCAGTGCTGTTGCACAGGCTTTCACCACAATATCGTTAAAGCTAATTTTTATATCACTAATTTCGTTGAGCTGCTTCCGGGCATCCCAGACCGCACTCATATCAATATTGATGGTTTCATAGTAATGTGGACTACTGAACTTGCTTTCTGATAGTCGTCGAGCAATGGTCTTACGCATCTGTGATACGCGGTGCTCTTTGTCCTCTCGAGATACGGTAGCTGCCGGTGCTGTGGCAGGGGATTTCGACGGCTCGTAACTTTCTATATCGCGCTTAATAATACGTCCATTCGGACCACTGCCTTCTACATCTGCAAGTTTAATACCTTGTTCTTCCGCCATATTTCGTGCCAGCGGTGACGCTTTAATACGTCCCTCATCAGGCTGACCGTTTCCTTTATCATCAAGATCACCAAACACAGGATCAAAACTTTCCCCTCCTTCATCCTGCTCAACTTTTTCTTCGGCTTCGTCTTTTTCTTTATCAGAAGATTCTCCGGAATCGTCATCAGATTGATCCTCCTCCAAAATATCACTAATATCTTCGCCTTCTTCGCCAATCACAGCAATCAATCCGCCGAGCGGCACTGCATCACCTTCATCAACAAGAATTTTAAGAATGGTTCCGGCATCAAAAACCTCAACCTCCATTGTTGCCTTATCGGTTTCTACCTCGGCAATTACATCACCGGATTCTACAGTATCTCCTTCTTCAACATTCCACGCAGCGATAACGCCTTCTTCCATCGTATCGCTTAGCTTGGGCATTTCAACCTTAACTGCCATAGTAGTTAAATTTAAATCGTTTACTGATTGTAATTTTATTCAACAAAATGTAATTAAAAACTAATGTCACCCTGAATTCATTTCAGGATCGGATTTATTTTTATAGATTCTGAAACAAGTTCAGAATGACACAGCTCGTTACTTGCGATAAGTAACGGTGTTAATTGCATCAATCACCTGATCCGGACTCGGCAACCACTCATCAAAAAGATTCTTGGCAAAGGGCGCATTCGTATCCGGCAACGTAACACGCTGAACAGGCGCATCTAAATAATCAAAAGCTTCGCGCTGAATTAAATATCCAACCTCGGCCGCCAGCCCGCCAAACGGATGCGCTTCATCCACAATTACGCAACGATTGGTTTTGCGGATCGATTTCACAATCGTTTCCATGTCCAGCGGTTTAACTGTACGGGGATCTACAATTTCTACATCCACATCTTCCTTAGCCAGTTTCTCGGCCGCTTGGGTAGCAACATGATACATTTTTCCATGGGCTACCACCGTTACATCACTTCCTTCGCGTTTCACTTTGGCTTTGCCAATTAGTATGGTAAAATCATCATCCTCAGGTACTTCGCCTTTCATTCCATACATCTGCTCCGACTCCATAAACAATACCGGATTATCATCCCGAATAGCCGACTTCAGCAATCCTTTTGCATCGGCCGGTTCAGAAGTATAAATCACCTTAAGTCCGGGAAAATGCGCATACATCGAATCATACGAAACCGAGTGCGTTGCACTCAACTGTCCCGCAGATGCATTGGGGCCCCGAAATACGATTGGAATCTCAACCTGTCCGCCAGTCATATAACGCGCCTTGGAAGCATGGTTAATAATTTGATCGGCGGCCAGCACGGCAAAATTAAAGGTCATAAACTCTACAATGGGACGCAGTCCGTTCATAGCTGCTCCCACTCCGATGCCGGCAAAGCCGAGCTCCGAGATAGGAGTATCGATCATCCGCTTTGACCCATATTTATCGAGCAGACCTTCGGTTACTTTGTAAGCTCCATCGTATTCGGCGACTTCTTCGCCCATCACAAAAATATCTTCATCCTGGGACATCTCTTCATCAATTGCAGCCCGGATTGCTTCTCTGAATTGTAACTCAGCCATTTCTATGTAGTTATTTCAAAAATTGTCAATTTGTAGTTTTCTAAATCCTATATCCTATCTGTGGAAAGGATAATCATCTTCGGCAAACATATGATCGTAAAGCGCTTCTTTTTCAGGGAAATCACTTTCCTCGGCAAAATCGATCGCTTCCATCACCGTATCCTCTACACTGTCTTTAATTTCTTCCACCTTCTCTTCATCAATAATATCTTCATCCAGCAGGTAATTTTTAATGCGTGCTACCGGATCGAGCTTTTCATATTCCTCGAGCTCCTCGTCTGTCCGGTACTTCATCGGATCTGACATTGAATGACCGCGATAACGATACGTTCGGATTTCTACAAACCAAGGCTCAGAATTTTCACGGACATCTTCAGCAATTTCTTTCATATTTTCATAAACGGTAAACACATCCATACCGTTGATGACTCTTTTATTTATATTGAATCCGTCAGCACGATCCACGATTTCACCAGTAGAGTGTCGATGAACGGCCGTACCCATTGCATAGCCATTATTTTCTACGGCATAGATACAAGGTAAGCCCCAGTTTTGACTCATATTCAACGTTTCGTGCAGAGCGCCCTGTGGTACGGCTCCATCACCAAGAAAACAAGCTGTAACACGGTTATTCTGCTTGTATTTATTGGCAAAAGCAATTCCGCCGCCAAGTGGAATGTGTCCGCCCACTATTCCGTAGCCGCCCCAGAAGTGTTCATCCACATTGGCAAAGTGCATCGACCCGCCCTTGCCTTTCGAACAGCCAGTTACTTTTCCATAGAGCTCAGCCATTCCCTCTTTGGGAGATACTCCGCGAACCAAACCCCAGCCGTGATCGCGATAAGCCGTAATAATATCGTCGTCATCATTCAGGGCGTACGTCGTTCCGGTAGAAATTGCCTCCTGCCCCATATAAAGGTGAAGAAATCCTCCGAATTTCCCTTTTTGATACATCTGCATCGCGCGCTCTTCAAATCGGCGCTGCAAATACATCTGCTCAAACATATCAACGACGTCATCGTCCGATAAGTCGAGATCACTATGTTTTTTCTCTGTGGGATCAGGCAATTCCGTACTGCGAACGATGTCTCCGTTGGTACGGATACCAGTCCCTTTCGGGGTAAACGAAACTTCTTCTGCGTTTTTTTCTTTTTTAGCCATAATATCTTAACAGCAGGTTAGCTGTTACAACGTTTCAATTGAAATTTTACTCTAATCAGAGTCAGAAAATATACCTAAAATTATGGAAGATTACAGGTAAACAGTTAATCTAAATGTTTGTTGATAATTGACGGCAGCTGATCAAATAATTCTTTCAGTTTTTCGGGTCTTCGTCCACCAGCTGTAGCCAGATTCGGCTGTCCACCGCCTCCACCGCCAAGCATCTGTCCCAGTTCACCAACCAGTGCACCGGCCTTTAACTTTTTTTCTTTAATAAGATCATCCGTAACTGCCGCCATAACATATACTTTACCTTCCTCAGAATCTTTGGCACCGAGTACCGTAACCGTTCCTTCTTTCTGCTTATCAAGCGATTCATACCCCAGCTGTTTCAACAGATCCATATCTGCATGAGGCACTTCACCGGATACCAATTTAATACCATTGTTTAGCTTCTGCGCATTTTGGATCAGTCCATCAAGCTTGGAAGTGCTTTGTTGTTTCCGCAATTCCTCGACCTCTTTCTCCAGCTCTTTACGCTCCTCAATAAGCTGATGGATATCGCGCACCAGATCCTGACTCTGTCCTATCTCCGATCGGATTTGCTGCACCAGTTCATTTTCTTCGCGCAGATACTCATCCACACTTTTACCTACTTTGGCCTCTATTCGGCGGATTCCGGCCGCTGCAGAAGATTCACCCGTAAAACGGAAGTAGCCAATTTCACCGGTGGCATCCACATGGGTTCCACCACAAAGCTCCATCGAATAATCAGGATCAAACGAAATCACCCGTACTTTGTCGCCATATTTTTCGCCAAACAGCATCGTTGCGCCACGTTCTCTTGCTTCATCAATGGGCACATTACGCTCTTCTTTCTTGAAAATATTCTGTTGAATACGATCGTTAACGATTCCTTCAATCTGATTGAGTTCGTCATTGGAAATCTGATCAAAGTGGGAAAAGTCAAATCGCAGGTGCTGTTCATCTACGAGCGATCCCTTTTGTGCAATGTGATCACCCAACACCTGTTTCAGTGCCGCATGAACCAAATGCGTAGCAGAGTGATGCTTTCTGATCTCTCGGCGTCGGTCGCCATTGACCATCGCCTCCCACTCTCCTTTTGGATCTTTGGGCAGCTTATCGACAATATGGATGTAACCATCCGGTGATTTTTGCACGTCCAAGACCCGCAGGTGCTCATCGCCGTTGCTGATAATGCCAGTATCGGCAACCTGCCCCCCGCTTTCGGCATAAAAGGGCGTCTTATCCAAAATAAGTGCATTTTGCTCCCCTTCTTTGCGCATGGATTTAATAGTTCCCCAGGCTGACAGCGAGTCGTATCCGACAAACTCAAAGTCGTCGGTATCAGTAACGGTAACCCATTGCTTTTGGGATGACTGATCAACGTTGAACTTACCTGCCGCACGAGCGCGCTCTTTTTGTTCTTTCATGCGCTTGTTAAATCCTTCGACATCGACATCCACACCCCGTTCGCGTGCCATCAGTTGCGTCAAGTCGATAGGAAACCCGTATGTATCGTGCAGCTTAAAGGCATCTTCACCGGATATCTCATCCTCACCTTCAGCCATCTCATTAAACAGCTCAATGCCCTGTCCGAGCGTATTTAAAAAGCTTTTCTCTTCGGATTCAATAACATTCTGCACGTAATCCTGCTGGTTAATTAGTACAGGAAACACATTCTTGAACTGTTCAGCCAGCGTTGGCACCAGCTTATAGAAAAACGGCTTTTTCAGATCCAACTTATCCCAGCCGTAACGAATGGCGCGCCGTAAAATCCGACGAATTACATAACCACGCCCATCATTGCCCGGCGATGCCCCATCCGCAATAGAAAAGCTTACCGAACGAATGTGATCGGCAATCACCCGTATAGCGATATCAACTTCGTCATCATCACCATAAGAAACATCGGCCAGCTCCCCGATTCTATCGAGTAAGGGCGTAAAAAGGTCGGTATCGTAATTTGACTTTTTTTCCTGAAGGATCGCACAAATGCGCTCAAAGCCCATCCCGGTATCCACATGCTGAGCAGGCAGCTTTTCGAGCGAGCCGTCGGGCTGTCGATTAAACTGAATAAAGACAAGATTCCAAATCTCCATGACGCGGGGATCGTCCATATTCACGAGCTCGGCGCCGTCTTTCTCTTTGCGCTCCTCATCGGGACGAATATCCACGTGTACTTCGGAGCACGGGCCGCACGGACCGGTTTCTCCCATCTCCCAAAAATTGTCTTTTTTATCAAATTTCAGAATGTGATCGGGATTAATAGAAGTCTCCTCTTCCCAGAGTTCTATTGACTCCTGATCTACCGGGAGCCCATCGTCTTCATCCCCTTCAAAAACAGTAGCGTACAGGCGATCGGGCTCAAGTCCCCATTCATCTACGAGTAGCTCCCATGCCCAGCGAATAGCTTCACGCTTAAAATAATCCCCGAACGACCAGTTGCCGAGCATTTCGAACAACGTGTGGTGATAGGTGTCATAACCGACCTCTTCAAGATCATTATGCTTACCGCTCACACGAATACAGCGCTGACTATCGACCGCTCGCTGCCAGGTTTCGCCTTCTTTTTCATAACCGGATTGCTCCCCTAAAAAGATCGGTTTAAACTGATTCATCCCTGCATTCGTAAATAGCAGAGTGGGATCATTCTGGGGTACGACCGGAGCACTCGGGACAATCAGATGTTTTTTTTCTTTAAAAAAATCCAGAAATTCCTGGCGAATTTGTGCAGAGCTCTTGTGGGTCATCAGTTTTTATTTACCTTAATTGTATATTATTCAGACCGTTGAAAATAGCAAAAATAAGTGTTGAACTCATCTTAAAAACAGAGCAAATAAACTAAACTGTTGCACCCTGTCATTTGCACTGATAGTTAACCTTCATGTATTGTTATCACAAACTAAATATTTGTAGCTATGCGTCCCATTATTAATAATTTTTTGCGGGGATTATTGCTCGTCTTTCCAATTGGTGCCACTATCTATATCATTTATTCGGCCGTCAGATGGTCTAACAACTTTTTCAATAATCTTCTTTTTGAATGGCTAAGTATCGATATCCCGGGATTGGGTATTATCACTGTTTTCTTTGGAATTTCGGCCATTGGGTACGTCTTTTCGAGAGCTATCACCAAACCTATTGTTACGTATTTTGAACAATTTCTAAAAAAGGTCCCTTTCATCAAAATTATCTACACTTCACTAAAAGAGCTTACCGAAGCTTTTGTTGGAGATAAGAAGCGATTCAATAAACCGGTTCTTATTGATTTAGGTGGCATGGAAGCCAAGCGTATCGGCTTTGTAACACAGAAGGATCTTAGTCAGCTGGGCATTCAAGATATGGTCGCTGTCTACTGCCCTCACTCCTATAATTTTTCAGGGAATTTGTATTTAGTACCACCCCAAAACGTAACACCTCTTGATTACAATTCCACCGACGTTATGAAGTACGTCGTTTCGGGCGGTGTTACAAATATGGCCGATAATAAATAAGCAAGCTACCACTGAAGTACAATAAATTTCTGGATCACTACTTAATACACTTCTACAAAGGTACGGGTAGAAGGTTTGACATATCTTTTTAGGTCTCTTTCGTCCCACTCTTCGGGCATCTTACTGGACGCCGGCTCACGAACATCCAAATACTCCGCAAATCCTTTTTTAGCCAATGCACGATAAATACCACTTTCCATCCCTTTAAGCCCGCATATATACATTAGTGTGTTCTCCTGCTCCATAAGGGGATCAAGTAACTCGGCCTCATCCCGCAAACAAGTTTGTACATATTTCTTGGTACCATCCGGGCGCCGATCTTCACGGGAAATATGAGGGAGGTAATGAAAATTATCGTACTCCTCATCCAAAGGTTCAAAATAATCAGCATAAAGCAAGTCTGTACGATACGCACAGCCAAATATAAGTGCGATCTCATTTTCAAAACCGTTATCAAGTAGTTCTTTAATCATTCCCCGATATGGTGCAATCCCAGTACCCGTAGCAAAAAAGACATAATTGAAATCAGTTGCATTTTCGGGCAGTAAAAAACGACGGCCGCTGGGACCAGTCATTTTCACCTTATCCCCCGGCTGTAGGTCTGCCAGGTAATTTGAGCAAACCCCCAAATACAGCTCATTGTTATCAAACTCCTCAATCGTTCGCTTAACGGTAGTCGATATCAAATGTGATTTACCACCCTCTCCTTTCGTGGGCGAAGCAACCGAATACAACCGCAATTTGTAATCACGTCCCTTTTCATTTTTCCCCGGTGGCAAAATACCAATGGATTGTCCCACGCGAACGTGACCTTCTAAATCGGTTCCGGAAATATCAAATGTAACATGACGTACAAAATTGGGACTACTTTCTTTTGTGCAAATCCTATTTTCAACGATGGGAACTTCGACAGGATCTTTAGGGGTATAGATATTTAATTCTACTTCTGGGAGTTTGATCTCCGGCATAATTGTAATTTAGAGCATTATTTAGATCTGATTTAAACGGCTATGAACTTGTAAATGTTCAGCCAAAATTACAAGTGAATTTTACAGATTGCGCCAGCTTCGGAAAGCATCTCATAAAAGCTGATTGGGAATTTACTCTTTCAAAAATGTGGTCAAAATACTGAAATCATTTCAGCATAAAATTATAGTTTTAAAAAATAAAAAAGGCCCGCCAAGCAAGCGGGCCAATAAATTCTAAAGGAGTTTCAACACTATTTCCTTTTTCACAAAATCCTGTAGAATATCATGATGCTATACTAAAAGATTTGCTTAACTCAGATTCAGTAATAGGTTTAGAAAGAAAGTCAATGTAATCCGTATTATTCATTTTCTTTTGATGAGCCAAATCAGAATTTCCGGAAATATAAATTACAGGAATTGACATTTTTTCTTGGATTCTGCTTATAGCCTCAATACCATCAATCTCTCCTTTTAGGCGGATATCCATTAAAATAAGATCGGGACGGTGTTCTAATGCTTTATTTATAGCATCCTCTCCCGATGACACTTTATCGATAACCTCATGGCCGAGATTAACAACCATTCGTTCAATTAACATCGCAATAATCATCTCATCTTCAACGATTAATACTTTTTTTGTTTCCATATAAGCCGTTGGGATATAAGTAAATCTTAAAACTGTATTTGCGTTAACAAGAGTATCGAGCTACACAGTTGTTACAAATCAGAACTGTTAATATTTTCTAATATTTTTCTACAAAAGGATTGGAGAATAGCCCTCGGGATATGTGTATCAACAGCAGAAGTTCAACACAATCAATAATAAATTCCACAAAGACATAGCTCGATAAATCTATTTTAAAGAGTTATCTCCTTGCTTATCTACCTTAATGAGGAATGGCCAACCGGTGGCGGAGGAGGAACTAAAAATATATTGATCAAAGAATGACACGATCCGTATTGAACCTCTTGCCAAACGACTGGCTCTATTGAAAAGTGATACTATAAGAAAGGAAGTATTAATTACCCAAATATCGTAAAAGTAGCACCGGATCGCCCTTGCATCAGCCGGCAACAATTGGACAATCTACTTAAAGAGGGTTAACAGATAAGTTCCAGTACCAGATAATTATAGCAAGAATTGCCAACAGAGCTACCCAAATCCCGATAGCAATACGGGTAGCCTTTTTTGCTTTTTCTACCTCCCACCAGCTACGAGGCTGAATGCCCTGCACTAAGAAGGTCAGAATTCCAGCCAAGTTAATACAAATAAGGTTAGTAGTCGTAAGTATCACTGATCCTATTGCCAAATTTATATATCCCGCACCGAGCAACAATCCCACGTTAACCAGCGGGGGCAGCAATGCCACGGCAACCATCACTCCTACAATTGCTGCAGGTACGCCACGAGTATAGGCTAATACTCCTGCGCTCCCCGCAGCCATTGCAATCGTTATATCTCCCAAGCTTACACTGGTCTTATTAATGAGCTGTTGCGACTCCACGTCTACCTGCATCACTAATCCCATTATAAAAGCCAATGTAACCGACGCCAGAAGTCCTGCTATATTAGTTTTGAGTGACTGCCATCCCAAATCGAGATCACCGAGGGTCACAGACAACGCCATAGATACATTGGGTCCCAACAGTGGAGCAATAACCATTGCCCCGATGATTACCGCCACATCATCACGAACAAGCCCAACCCCTGCCACAAGTGTTGATAACAACACCAATCCTATAAATACAGTATTCATCTCACTCCCGCTGGCAATATCAGAGTAAAGTTCTTCGCGACTTATTCTCCCGATACTTTTCTCTTCCGAATCGTCCTGCTCCTCATCCGTATCTTCTTCCTCCTCCTTCTCATTGGGTTGTGGCAAGGTAGCCTCCACCTCAAGGAGCATAATTCGAAATCCGTCGACGTGCGAAAATTTTTCGGTTAGCGTATCAGTAAGACCTTCCGTACGATTGGCATCTATCAATATCCGTAATATCGAACAACCATCCTCTAAATTATCTGACCACACCCCTAACACCTCTTCATCCTCAACAAAAGTGCGTGCTTCTTTAGCAGTCTCGGGAGGAGCAATAAGCTCCAGCATACGATAATTCATCTAAAAAACTTTTTTGATAATTTGCTACAGGGTACAAAGGAATTTGAAAAGTAAAAAATAAAAGCCCAACCCTCTTAAGGTTAGGCTTTTAATCTCTTGTGGAGGTGCGGGGAATCGAACCCCGGTCCGAAATGGTATATCGTTCAAGCATCTACATGCTTAGTTGCCGTTTAAAGTTCGCCTGAAGCATCGCCCGGCAACAGGCAACTTCAGACTAGACTGTTAAAGTTTTACGCAGGTTCGACAGTCTGCGAAACCTACGCTATCCTGTCATAGTCGGCGCTCCATTCAGCACTGACAGGCAAGAAGCTGAAGGAACGGCTAAGCTGCGTTACGCAGCTAAGCTATAAGAATAGTTGTTGTCAACTACATTTAATTGCATGATGATGATTTACGAGATCATCGCTCAAGCTCGGCATGCAGCCTGCGATTTTACTCACTCCGTCGAATCCATTACACCCCCAATATGTTAAAGAACAAAACTGTGTGGAGAACCTTTTACTTTCTCTATGTTCTCATTGTATACAACAAATCAAAACGGCATAAAATTCAAAGTATTTTGTGCCAAAGTCAATGAAATAAGATTATAAATATTTCTGATTGATTTCTATCAAGAAGTTCAATAATCTAATTTTAAAGACTTAACCTGATGGATTCCTACCATTATGAAAAAACAACTCCTTCTTGTACTGGCAGTTGGTCTCTTCCTCACTTTCGGTTGTATTACGAATAATCAAGATTTCGGTAACACCCCTCCCATAATGGATATTAGCATTAGTTATGTAAACGAAGAAGGAGAGGATTTATTGAAACCCGATTATTTCCAGTTTTACAATATCTACTATCTGAAAAAAAATGAAGAATCCGGAGAGTTTGAGCGTGTCGAAGCAGCTGATAACCAATCTTCTTTTTATGTAGATGAGGGAACAAATCGCTATGCACTCCGGGTATTTCCCAATCGAGAATTTATTGACGGCAAGTCCACAACGTTAATCGAAGATCATCGCGATAACATTGATACCCTGCAAGTACAGGGTTACAATGAGGGTCGAGGTTCCATAGCTGAGCGTATCTGGTATAATGGCAAATTGGTTTGGGAAACGGCTCCCAACCCGCCAAGACGTTATTTTACCATCACTAAATCCAGCTTATAAAAATTACTTATTTGATCACCTTTTCTCCGGCTGGCTGACGTAAATTATAATTTGAGCTCATCACTTTCCCATAAGCGCCGGCATTAGCAATCAAAATAACATCACCCTCTTCTGAGTTCGGAAACAAGCGATCAATACCCAGCTTATCACCTGATTCACAAATAGGTCCAACGATATTCACAGTCTGATTAGTAGGTTCCTCTATTTTTGAAAGGTTAACAATGGTATGTCGCGCTCCGTAGAGAGCGGGCCGGATAAAAGAATTCATCCCCGTTTCGATACCTACATATTGCATTTCGCCCTTCCCTTTTAGCTGTGTTACTTTACTCAATAATACACCGGCCGTTGCAACTAAAAATCGCCCGGGTTCAACCCAGAGATCATAATGTGGATGGGCCTCTTTAAATTGTTTTAATGATTTATCGACCTCTTCGATATCCAGGTTTGCTTGGTTTTCATTTTCTTGAATTCCAAAACCGCCCCCCAAATCCAATATATCAACACCACCCAGCTGTTCGGCAACTTTATGCAAAATTATAGCCGTATCTTTCCACGATTGCGGATCTTTAATACCGCTTCCGATATGGGCATGCAATCCCTTTACGGATATCTCATGAGCTTCAACCAATTCTTTAAGTTCGTCAAGCTCAAAGCGAGGAATACCAAACTTGGACTGCACACCGCCGGTTTTAACATGCTCATGATGTCCGCCACCATGACCGGGATCGATACGTAAAAAAAGCTCCTCTCCCTTAAACAGATTAGGCCATTTCTGCAGTGGATAAATATTATCGAGCGTCACATTAACGCCCAGCTCCAACCCCTCTTCATACTCAGATCGGGGAGCAAAATTGGGGGTAAATAGTATCTTTTTGGGATCGATATCAGGGAATAATTCAAAAACTTTTTCCACCTCCCCAATTGATACACATTCAAAGCCGAAATCAAGTTGTCTAAAGGTTTTTAATACCTCATCATTCGCATTAGCTTTCATTGCATATAGGCCAAATGATACCGCATCCAGATTTTGGATAAACCCGGCGTATCGCTTAACCGTATCCAGGTCATAAATATATGTAGAACCGTTACCCTGCATAATCTCCAGAAGTAGTTCACGCTTTTCTCTCCACCAGTCTTTACCATTTTCTTTTACCTCATCACTCTCTTTCATCAACTGTGACCAAGTGGGGCCAAACGAATCCTGTTTGCCCGACTGCAGAATTACTTGTTCGTGCAGCTGACGCACCAGCCGGTCTGCTTGCTCGCTTTCTACTACAAAAGTAAAATTCAGATCATTTGCAGCCTGGCTAACCAAGTAAACCTGGTGCTCTTGGAAGACCTCAAAGGCTGAACCCAGCTGATGCAAAATGGTACGGATGCGGCGTCCCAACAGACTTACTGCTGAAACAGATTCAATAACCTCAACTTGGCAGTAATTTTCCAAATCCTCAACAAACTCATCGCGAATATCATGAAAATGATCATTCAATCCGGAATCAAGAGAAACCGTAACATTCGACTGCGAAGTGGATACCAGATCAATAGATAAACCAAAATGCTTAAATACCTCAAAAGCATCCGCCAGGAAACCAACCTCTTGCCACATTCCCAGCGAATCCATACTCACCAGAATTACATCGTCACGGACGGCAATCGCTTTAACTATTGCTTCATCATCAGAACCCTTATTTGAAATAACGGTACCCGACAATTCGGGTCTTAATGTACAGCGCACATGGATAGGAATACCGTGTTTGCGAGCAGGCATTATGCTCCGTGGATGTAACACCGTGGCCCCATTGGTGGCAATCTCCTGCGCTTCTTCGTAATTGAGGTGATTTAATAATCTTGCAGAAGGCACAGCATGTGGATTTACTGAAAACATCCCGGGTACATCTGTCCAAATCTCCAACCGTTCTGCTCCAATTTTTGCGGCAAAATAGGCTGCGGAAACATCCGATCCTCCACGACCTAAAATTACAGTTTTATCCTCCGAATCACTGCCAATAAATCCTTGGGTAACTACAATAGAGCCCGCTTTATTTAGCGCTTCAGCAACTCCTTCGTTATAATCCGTAGTACTTACCGCAGAAATAATACGCGAGCGCTCCGTGGCATTTTTGCGAACAATCGTTTTGATTTGATCCCTAGCATCCATCCACTGCACACCATCCAGCGTTTTTTGCAGATAGGCACTGCCAAGTTTCGTCGCCATCAGCTCCCCCATCGCCAAAAGTCGCGCGCGAACCCGATAGCTTGCTTCACCGATGAGCTCAATTCCCTTTACAATATGTTCCAACTCCTCAAAATCATCAGAAAGTAGTTCTTGGGCAGCAACATCCAGTTTTTGACCTAAATCAAGGTGCTGCTTCTTAATCTGTTCTACCTTTTTAAAGATATTCTTATCAGACGGCACTTCAATAATTTCTTCGAGCGTATTGGAGACCCCGCTCAGTGCAGAATGCACCAGACATACCTTATAGCCATCATTGCGTCGTTTCTGAACTTCCAATGCAATTTTTTCCCAATTCTCCAGGGATGATACACTGGTGCCTCCAAATTTTAATACGATCCAATTCGAACGTTCACTGCTCATATTGTATTAATGCTAACTGTAATTTTTATTTTGCTCATTTATAATGAGCCATAAAGATAATAATCTCTGGATCCGTTTTTTGTAAAAACTCGGTAACTAATTTTCAGTGAACCTTTTAATTCTCTTACTTTGGGTATCGTTAAATATGATTTTCAAACTATGGCTATTCGAGGCGTGAAAAAATTAATAGCAGTGCTGGTTATTTTTCTATCGGCACAATTTACGTATGGGCAACAATCTGCTTCGTTAAATGGATATATTTCTGATGCCGAAACCGGTGAAACGCTTATTTCAGCCAATATTGCACTAAAAGACAGTCGCAAAGGTACATCATCAAATACTTCGGGATACTTCTCCCTCACAGATATTGATCCCGGAACATATACCATTGTTGCTACTTATGTAGGATATCAGCGGTACGAGCAAGAAATCACCCTCGAGCCAGGACAAAGCTTACGCCTTGATATTGAACTTGATCCGGAAGGATTTCAACTTGATGAAGTAGTCGTTGAATCCGAGCGCGAAAAAGAGGAGCAACGCAATATTGGTATTGCCCAGATGCAGACGAAACTTATCAAAGATTTGCCCTCTGTTCTTCAATCTGATGTCTTTCGGTCGCTTCAGCTGCTCCCGGGAGTAAAAGCGGCGTCCGACTTTTCCAGCGGATTATACATTCGCGGGGGAAGTCCCGACCAAACCCTAATCCTGCTCGATCGCACCACTGTTTACAATCCCTCACACTTTTTTGGATTCTTCTCTACCTTCAACCCTGATGCTGTTAAGGATGTACGTCTCTATAAAGGCGGATATCCGGCCAAATACGGTGGCCGACTGGGATCGGTGCTCACTATTTTCAATAAGGATGGCAATAGGAAGGAATTTGAAGGATCTATTTCGGTAGGTCTGCTTTCTTCACGAGCTACCATTGAAGGTCCATTCAAAAAAGGATCCTACATGCTTGCCGTTCGCCGCTCTACCCTTGAACCGGCCCTTGCCATACTACAAAAGACAACTGAGAACATTCCCGAGAGTTTTTACTTCCTCGATGTCAATGGAAAAGTTAATTACGATGCCAATGAAAATAACAAACTTTCACTGGCTTTTTATACCGGAACTGATAACTTAAAATTTCCCTTCGCCACTGATGCGGGTATTAATCTGAATTATGGGAATCAGACGCTCAGCTCAACCTGGACTCACATTTTTTCTGACAAAGTCTTCTCCAACTTTACGCTAACCGGATCACGATATTTTAACTATCCCACCATAAATCTTGCATCAACCCCTATCGAGCGATCAAATAATATTTACGATTTTTCACTTAAAGGGGACATCGAATACCTGCCCAATGAAAATCATGAAATTTCTACCGGTTTTTGGATGGGAAATCTAACATTAAAACTACAAGACAGCTTCGACGGTGAAGATACATTTAGCTCACGAATCCAAACGCAGTACGGTTCATGGTATGTTCAGGATAAATGGGATATAACAGACCAGTGGATTGCCACGCCCGGATTGCGAATAGCCGGATTCAGCGAAGGACAATACCTGCGACTGGAACCCCGCATGGCCCTGGAATACCGCCCCACCGATCGTATTCGTCTACAGGGAGCTTATGGAAGATACAACCAGTTTTTAACGCTTATTTCCAACGAAGCTTTTACCGGATTTGACGTCTGGCTTACAACCGACGACGGCGTCCCTCCCGCTTATGGCAATCAATATGTAATAGGAGCCAAAACAATACCATGGGAAGGATATGGCTTAGACTTGGAACTTTACTACCGTTCAATGAAAGATCTGTTTGAACTCGATCCTTTTATTACCGATCAGGCTGGATTACCCTACAATGAAGTTTTCCGATTTGGAGAGGGATATGCATATGGCGCCGAACTTTTCTTTGAACGGCAAATTGGCCGACTAACAGGATTTGTCGGATACACCTTTAGCGTAACCCGACGTAGGTTTCCCAATTTTAATGATCCGATTACCAACCAAGGTACGGCCCGATATTATCCGCCTAAATATGATCGCATTCATGATCTCAACATTGTTCTGCAATACAATCTTAGCAAGCGATGGTCAACAACGGTATCCTTTAACTATGCCACCGGTCAAGCTTATACCAAACCGCTGGGACGTACAACCGCATTCGATGTTCCAACCTCGGGACTCAGCTATGACCAACTGATTGTAGGGCGCGTTAACGCATCACGTCTGCCCGATTACAATCGGCTGGATATTAGCTTTAGTCGCAAGGGTACTTTTTTTGGGATGGGAGAAGCAGAATGGCAATTTCAAGTCATAAATGTCTACTCCCGTCGCAATGTCTGGTTTTATAATTATAATTTAGATAAAAATCCCGCGGAGCGCGAAGCGATAACACTGCTCCCCATTTTACCAACCATCTCATACACCGTCGATTTTTAACAATGAAAAAACTAATTGCCATAATAACGGCTTTAGCAGTCTTGTCAGGATGCGAACTTTACGAACAAGATGAATACCAAGAATACTATGTCGTAGAATCGTATTTAGTTGCTAACGGCGATCTTCAACAGGTTCGACTTTCCACAACGAATCCCATCGATGAGACCTACCGATTTGAGGATAATACTGTATCTGGGGCAACAGTAGAAATTCAGCGTTTAAACCCTGACAGCTCCGTCGCCGATCAGTATCCGTACCAAGAACAGCAGCCGGGCATTTACACCCCTGTTAATAATACTACCATCCGGGCCGCACAACTGTATCGCCTACACGTTACTACAAAAAATGGGGATAATATTTCTTCCACTACGTATGTTCCCGGCGACTTTCAAACTGTTAATGAGTTGGAACCCAGCTATATATATCAAGGTAAACAGCAGGTTGAGCTTACGACCACTCCAAGCTCCTATATTACTGACCGCCAAACCTATTTTGTTTTTACTATTAATGCCTTAGATACAAATCCCGGTAATTTAACGCCCTTTTATGCCGATCAAGTAGATAACGATGAAACCGATATTGAGGAGTATTACGTTAATTCATCGGGGATTGTTAATGAGGGTAATTTTGAGCAAAATTCTGATAGCACCATCACCTTACGTTTACCTTGGTTAGCCGTTGCCTTCTATGGGGCTAATAATATCATTGTAAATACCATAGATGATAATCTTTATGATTTCCTCCGATCTCATGATACACAATCAGGAGGTACTACCTTATCACCCGGAGAAATTCAAAATATCCGTTATAATGTAAACGGTGGGATTGGTATTTTTGGAAGCATGGCCAGTGATACGAATGGAACTTATATTGCCCGACCGTAACTTAATATTTCAATGGTTTCTATTTCTAACATCCTTAAATATATCCTGTTGTTCGTTTTGGCCACAAGCTTTACCTGGCCGACAATAGCCCAGGATACCGACTCCTTTAATTTAGCCCGCATCCAATATCGCGGAGGCGGAGATTGGTATAACAATCCGTCGGCTTTACGAAATCTGGCTGAATTTGCCCGCCAACAGGTACCTATTGCTATTAATCCCGAATACGACGATGTAGAAATTGGCAGTCCCGATCTATTTAACTATCCCTTTGCCTTTTTAACCGGTCATGGTACTATCACTATAAACCAGGCCGAGGCCTCAAACCTGCGGGCATATCTGCAAAACGGCGGGTTTCTTTACGTTGACGATGATTACGGACTGGATGAACATTTCAGAAAAATGATCACCAAAGTATTTCCCGAGGAAGAATTAATCGAGATTCCCTTTGACCATCCCATCTACCATCAAGTTTTTGAATTTCCCGATGGGCTCCCCAAGATCCATGAACACGATGGAAAACCACCTCAGGGATTCGGCATCTTTCTTGAAGGCAGGCTGGCCGTATTCTATACCTATGAAACGAATTTGGGAGATGGCTGGACGAATCCTGATGTACATAATGATCCTGCCGCCGTCAGAGAAAAGGCTCTTCAAATGGGTACAAATATCTTAATATATGCACTTACCAGCGGACAGTAGGACTGCGATCGGTTCAGATTGAAAGGGAACGAATATATTATACTTACTCCCTTTTTAATAAGGCGTAATTTACGGATATTTAACCAACGTAAAATTCAAGCAAATCTCATGTATTTATGATCATTCCAATAGCCAGCGATCACGCCGGTTTTGAGGCCAAAGAGAAAGTTAAGACATGGCTCGAAGAAATGGATCACATGCCCGTTGATTTTGGAACCCACTCTGATGAGTCTGTTGATTATCCTGACTTTGCTGTGCAAGTAGCCGAAAAGGTTAACGACGGTGAGCACGAGAAGGGTATTCTTATTTGTGGAAGCGGACAGGGTATGTGTATGACAGCCAATAAATATAAGAACGTTCGCGCTGCCCTGGTATATGATGATAAATCTGCTGAAATGACTCGACAGCATAATAACGCAAATATTTTGTGCCTGCCGGGTAGAGAGCTTAGTGACGAGAATTTAAAAAAAATTGTGAAAATTTGGTTAAACACCGATTTTGATGGCGGCCGCCACGAACGTCGCGTTAACAAAATTCACGATCTAACTAATAAAGAATAACGTTTATGCAATCTCTATCTGATCAAGATTCTGATGTATATCAACTTTTAGCCGAAGAAAAAGAGCGTCAAAATGATAATTTAGAACTTATTGCTTCCGAAAATTTTGCATCACGAGCCGTCATGGAAGCAATGGGATCTACGCTGACTAATAAGTACGCCGAGGGGCTGCCCGGAAAACGATATTACGGCGGCTGTGAAGTTGTGGACAAAGTTGAAGAGCTTGCCCGTGAACGAGCTAAAAAACTTTTCGGAGCATCCTGGGTAAATGTGCAACCTCACTCAGGAGCCCAGGCAAATGCCGCAATCTATCTCACTTTTATGAAACCCGGTGAAACGCTCTTGGGACTCGACCTTTCGCACGGTGGACACTTGACCCATGGGTCGCCCGTCAACTTTTCCGGAATCCTGTATAACTCTGAATTCTACGGCGTTGACAAAGAAACGGGCCGCATAGACCTGGAAGAAGTACGAAAAAAAGCCAAAGAGGTTCAGCCAAAACTTATTTCGATCGGAGCCTCTGCCTATCCCCGCGATTTTGACTACAAGGCATTTCGCGAAATTGCTGATGAAGTTGGAGCCTATCTGTGGATGGATATGGCACACACTGCCGGACTTATCGCCGCAGGCTTACTAAATAATCCTCTACCCCACTGCCATGTTGTTACCACAACCACCCACAAAACGTTACGTGGTCCGCGCGGGGGAATGATACTGCTTGGAGAAGATGGAAAAAACACGCTGGGTGTAACGGCTCGAAAATCAGGGCGAACCAAAAACTGGAGTGAAATACTCGATTCCGGCGTTTTCCCGGGAACGCAAGGTGGGCCGCTTATGCATGTAATTGCATCAAAAGCTGTCTCTTTTAAAGAAGCACTGCAAGACGATTTTAAATCGTATCAAAAGAAGGTGCAAGCAAATACCAAAGCAATGGGCGATACCTTGATGGAGATGGGATACGACCTGGTAAGCAACGGTACGGACAATCATCTTATCCTTGTCGACCTCCGCAACAAAGGGTTAACGGGTAAAATTGCCGAAGAAGCGCTGGAAAAAGCAAATATTACGCTCAACAAAAATATGGTACCCTTCGATACCGAAAGTCCGTTTGTAACTTCGGGTATTCGTATTGGATCCCCGGCCATGACTACCCGTGGATTTGGAACCGACGAGTTTAAGACAATCGCTGAACTGATCGATAAAGTACTGCAAGATCCGGAAAATGAATCCGTCATCAAAAAAGTGAAAGGCCAAGTCTCCGAGCTCTGTGATTCATTTCCACTTTATGATTTCGTAACTGCATAGAAATTGTCCCATACCTTTTATGACTGAAGAGCGCCAAATAATGACCGGGGATTTACCCGAAGCCAAAAAACCTAAAGATCGTACCGCCAACATGTCATTCCTGGATCATCTCGAGGAACTCCGGTGGCGACTCATTAAGGGGCTTGGCGGTATTGGTATAGGTATGATTATCGCTTTTTTCATTGGCGATTTTCTTGTTGCGGAAGTTATGCTGGGGCCAACCCACTCGAACTTTTTTGTGTATCAGCTTCTCGGCATTGATGCTATCGACCTCACCATCCAAAGCCGAAAACTGCCCGGGCAATTTTTTACCTACTGGGGCACACTTATCGTTTTTGGAGGCATTCTGGGATCCCCCATTCTCTTTTATCAACTCTGGTCATTTATAGAGCCGGCCATGGAAAAATCAGAAAAATGGAAATCAATTGGCCATAGTGCATTCATCACCTTCTTTTTTCTGCTGGGCGTAGCATTTGGATACTTCATTCTTGTTCCCTTTGCCCTTCAGTTTTTTAGTCAGTTTCAAATATCTGATGCCATCCACAACGATTTCGACATTAACGAGTATTTCAGCTCGCTTACAATGTGGGTGTTATCATGCGGTATAATCTTTCAACTGCCGGTACTAAGCTACTTCTTTTCAAAATTCGGATTACTTACCCCCGAATTTCTAAAGCAATACCGACGACATGCCATCATTTCCTGTTTCGTTCTCTCGGCCTTTTTAACGCCTCCTGATCCCGTTTCGCAAGTGCTTATAGCAATTCCATTGGTATTGCTTTTCCAGCTTTCTATATGGATCAGTAAATTAGGGGTTCGCAAACGCAACAAAGAGCTGGAAAAAGCGTTTAGTGACGGGTAAGGACTCAAATATTTTGTTTTCCTGTGCACTGTAAATACGTTACCTTTAACGCTATTAAAATAAGCGTAGACAGAATTTACAACTACCTCAATACAATCAGATTATAAATAGTATCGTATCGATGAGATTTTTTAGCAAATTACCTTTTCTGCTGTTTCTACTACTCATTTCTTCAGCACTTCTTATTCAGGGTTGCAGCGATGATAACAACAGGCCAACCGGACCTGATTACAGTTTCGTACCTGATGCCTATAATTTATCAGAAGCAGATTCTACCTATACCAAAGAAGGGGAAGTTGAAATATATATCATTGAAGAAGGCATTTGCCCCGGAGGAATCGAAAAATATTGTACCGTTCAACCGGTTGACCAGATAAGTGTAAAGTACACAGGTCGTATTTTTGATGGTGGAACCGGCGAAGGTGAAATCTTTGAAAGCACCTATGCTGATAGCAATACCACTTCCGCAATTATAACAAATCTCACTCCCAATTCAACTCAGCAACAGACAGCACAAATTGAAGGCTTTCGTCGCGGACTGTTAGGGATGAAAGAAGGGGAAAAAAGAGTCATTATTGTTCCCCCATCATTGGGATATAATGACAACCGACCAGGAGTTAATGGCATGGATCTAAGAGATGAAACTCTTCGTTACGACGTGAAGCTAACCGGTTTATAACAACTCACATCTTTATAAAATATATTCCCTGGAAATCTTGGGATTGATACTCGTCAATATTTCATAAGGGATGGTATCAATTTTTGATGCCCAATCGCGTGCATTGCTTTCGGTATAAAGTAACTCAACAGGAGTCCCGGTTTTATACTGGTCATCACCCAGAAAAACCATACAATAATTCATAGTTATAGTTCCCACCAACGGATATACTACGCCATCAATTCGTACCGTCAATTCCTCTGATAAACTTCGTTTGAGACCGTCATCATATCCCACGGGAATAATCCCCAAATTTCCATCTGCAGGAGCCTGCCATGTCGCCCCATAACTTACGGTGCTTTGCTCAATAATAGGTTTTACTTGCACAAGCTTTGAGTTCCACTGAAGTATAGGACTAATCCCCTCAATATCCGTTTTGCCGGGGGCATAACCATAAAGGCCAATACCCAGACGAACCATATCAAACTGCTCACTTGAATAAAAAGCGGTAGCACCGGTATTGGCAATATGTGCTGATAATTCTTGGGGAAACTGCTCTCGAATAGTTGTAAACAAACGATGCTGTTCAGTAACAAAGTCCGACCCCGGACTATCCGCTGTTGCAAAATGGCTGTACAAACCAGTGCAAAATAAATTGTTATTTTCCTCCATCAGCGATAAGACGTGTTCCGCTTCTTCTGGTGCAAATCCCAAACGACCCATGCCCGTATCAAAATTGAGGTGATACGAAGTTCCATTGGGTAGCCAATCGAAATGTTCTTTGGCACTCACCGTAGCCGTTAGATTATGTACCCTGTATTGTGATGCTGTCGTTTTCTGTGGAACCTCAAAAACAAGAATAGGCTTCGTTATATCTTGCTTACGCAGTTCTATACCTTCGTGGATATCATTAACAGCAAAAGCCTCTACCATGGGTTCCAGCGTGCCGGCCACCTCTACAGCTCCATGTCCATAGGCATCCGCCTTAACCACAGACATAACACGAGTATCTTCATCTAAATACGAGCGCAGCGTCTGTAAATTTTGTTTGAGCTGTGAAAGATTAATCTCAACTGTAGCATTCGATTTCTGAATCATAAAAGCCGTACGATTATATATTAAACCAGGATTTCTTTGTATCTTTTAAAATTACATTTGCAGCATTATATCCTGCTGCACCAAAAACGCCACCTCCGGGATGACATGATGCCGATGATAAATATAGGTTCTCAATAGGAGTTTTATACTCACTCATTTCGGGAATGGGACGAAACATAAACATTTGATCAAAACTCATCTCTACGTGCATTACGTTCCCACGCAATAATCCATGCTTGCGTTCGATATCAAGCGGCGACTGTATATACCAATCGATAAGCTTGTCTTCCATATTCGGCGCATAACGTGTCACTACATCATAAATTTTTTGTGCTTCCCGTTCTCGAATATCATCCCAATGCAAGTCATCCTGCAGTTGATAGGGATGCCACTGCGCCCACGCAAAAAGGGTATGCCCCCCACTGGGAGCCACATCGGGATCAATTTGCGAAAACGTCATCGCCAATACAGCAGGATCTGTCGGAGGCTTTTTCTGCAGATAATCACCAATAGCATCATTCATATACTGAACCGAAGGTGCCAGCAGCTGCATTCCGTTATGAATATAGGGATCATCCGAACAGGCAGTGTATCGCGGCAGCTCCTCTACGGCACAGCGGATAACCATCCCAAAACCATTGCCAACATTAATGTTTTCTACCTTTTCATAGGTAGAACTCGGCAGATGGTCACGACCCACCAGCTTCATCATGGTCGTTTGTACATGAGCATTGGAAATAATAGTATCGGCCCGATATGCTCTTCCTTCCGTCTGAACACCCAGAGCTTTTTCATCTTCAATAATAATTTCCTCAACAGGAGATCCGGTAATGATTTCCCCGCCGTGGGCTTCAATAAATCGGGCCATCGCCTGCGTTAACATTCCACTGCCGCCGCGCGGATGCTTGGCTCCACTCTGGTGCAACATCGATTGCCACCCGGCAAAGTCGCCCGTAGCGGGATGATCGGGGGTTGGTCCCGACTGTGCTGCAAACCACGTCAATGCTGCCTTCATATGCGGATTTTCAAACGCATCATCAACCACTTTACCATAGCTGCTCAGTATTTTCTGAAGACCGCCAAGCTGCTTTCCTTTTTCGAACATTCTGCCATCACGAATCTGTCCCTTTGCAACTTCAGTAACAATATTTTTTCCGCTGGGCGGGACCATAAACGCTTTCAGAACCCCCTTGTTGATACGTCCCCAAAACTCTACAAAATCCCGATAATTCTCGACATCTTCGGGGGCCACTTTGGCAATGGAATCCAGGGTACGTTCCAGGTCCTTAAAAAAATGGATAACGCCCTTTCCCTCTGGCACGGGATACGACATAATGGGATCCATTTCGATATAATCTAACCCATATTTCTCCAGTTCAAGCTCTTCCAAAATCCCGGTCTGATGAATCATAATATGCACAGATGATCCCACATCCATCCGAAATCCCTTCGGATATTTCTCAGACTTGAACATCGTCTCGGTACTCACCGCCCCTCCCAGTTGCTCCTGACGCTCAAGCACTTTAACAGAATAGCCTTCTTTGGCCAAATAACAACCTGTAACCAGACCATTATGACCTGAACCTATAATTATAACATCTTGTTTTGGCATTGTTTATAATACTTACTTTTAATAACATACTTCAAAATTTAACGTACAGGGGTTTTAACAATTCATTACCGTAATTAATTCTGAAACAATATACTTCGTTTAATTTTATGAATTTTTTCAAAACACTTATTGCTGCCACACTGGGGACACTCATCGCACTGTTGCTTATTTTCTTTGTTGGCATTATTACCATTTCAACAAGCTCTCAAGAGCCAGAGCCATATATCCAGAGTAATTCCGTACTAAAAATTTCTCTCAGCGGGATGTTGCCCAGCCAGGATTCTCAAAATCCATTGGATGAACTCTTAAATCAGTCAAAGAATGATAAGGTCTCCCTGGAAACATTGAAAGAAAATTTAGCCAAAGCCGAAGTTCACGATAATGTCGAAGGCATTTGGCTTGAAATTGATTTCATGACCGAAAGCTGGGCAAATATTCAAGAGGCACACCGACTAATTAGTGCGTTTCGGGACAGTTCTGACAAATTCATATACGCCAGTACTAATGATATTGGATATAACGAGAAGGGGTATTATTTAGCAACAGCAGCTGACTCTATCTTTGCTCCGCCGGAAACATTCTTCGAATTTGACGGGTTTTTCAGCCAGGTAACATTTTACGATGGGATGTTTGAAAAGCTGGGAATAGATGCGGAAGTCATTCGTCACGGTAAATATAAAGGTGCCGTTGAACCCTTTTTCAGAAAAAATCTATCCGATGAAAATGAATATCAACTTACCCAGATATTAAATCAAACAAGCACTACCTTTTTAGATGCAGTAAGTGCCAAAACCGGCCATTCTACCGAAGAGCTTGACCAACTGCTAAACGGTCAACCTAACTTAACTTCCCAGTTCGGTTTTGAAAATCAGCTGATAGACTCTCTTGTCTATACGGATGAGTTAGTTGCTCATATAGAAAACAGAATAGGCCTTGATGAAAGTGCTTCTATAAATACCGTCAACTTTAACCGCTATTCAAAAGTTACATCATCCTCAGCCGGCCTTTCAACTCCCTCAACATCAGATAAAATTGCGGTAGTATATGCCAATGGGCCCATTATGCCAGATGTAGGTTCTAATTCCCCATTCAACAATCAGCAACAGATTACCGTCGATTTTATAGAAGAGCAGCTCGAAGAAATCCGTGAGGATGACGACATTAAGGCATTGGTCCTACGTATTAACAGTCCGGGCGGTTCAGGCAGTACTTCTGATGCAATTTGGCGCATGCTGCAAGAAACCAAGAAGGATATGCCGGTTATTGTTTCCATGGGCGGTGTTGCAGCTTCCGGTGGATATTACATAGCCATGGCCGCTGATTCTATCGTTGCAGAACCAACAACTATTACAGGATCTATAGGTGTATTCGGCACAAAATTCAATACCAGGGAATTAATGAATGACAAACTGGGCATTACCTTTGATAAGGTAAAAACCCACGAACATGCTGACTGGTTGGTTCCGACGCGGGAGTTTACGGCATCTGAGGAGAAAGCATTCCAACAGTATATCGATAACTTCTACCAAACTTTTATCACCAAAGCGGCTAAAGGAAGAAACATGGAAGTTGGTCAGATGGACGAACTTGCCCAAGGACGTGTTTGGGTTGGGGCTGATGCCTATGAAAATGGCTTGGTTGATAAGTTAGGCGGCCTCGAAAAAGCACTGAGCTTAGCAGCTAAAAAAGCCGAGATCAGTGATTACAAAATTGCCAAATATCCTGAACCTAAAACAATTTACGAACTATTTATGGGATCAGCTGCAACACAGGCCAAAGCATTTTTACCCAGCAGCTGGATTTTTTCTAATGAGATGCAAAACATTGAACAGCAGTTTTCGGTCCTCAAGCGTCGCGATGCATTAACATTATTTCCATACGAAATTAGTATTCAATAAATACCCGACATGGATATTGGTTCTTTCACCGTAGAAGTCCTAAGCGAAGGGCATTTTGAGCTTTTCAAGGATGGACACATCAATCGATCTGTAAGAACTGCACATTCGACTTCAACCCCCAAAGATCCCAGCAATAGCCACACGGCTATGGTTGGGATCAACCCGGTTTTAGTACAATCAGGAGATCAAAATATCCTGCTCGATACCGGTCTGGGCTGGGGATTGGATGCGGGCAGCCAATATACCGATGTTTCTAACGTATGCACCAATCTGCGCATATTTGGATTAACACCCGGGGATATCACTCATGTCATTCTAACCCATTTGCATTACGATCACGCCGCTGGCTCCTCCTATACTGATGCCGAAGCCAAAACAAAACCTACTTTCCCAAATGCTACCTACTATGTACACCAGCAGGAGTGGGACTTTGCTCTTAAAAAAAGTAAAGGGCAACAACTATCATACACCGAACGCTATCGTTTGGATGATCTTTACCGATTGATTAGTGATGACCGAATCTCTTTTTTATCTGGTGATATTACAGAAATCATGGAAGGTATTACCCTCGTAAAAACAGGTGGGCATACGCCCGGACATCAAATTGTAATTCTCGAAAGCGACGGGGAAAAAGCCTACTATATGGGAGATTTGCTACCGACTGAATATCAGCTTAATGAATATGCCATGGAAAAAGCAGATATTTATCCCCTCGAAGCCAAAAAAAAGAAGGTTCGGCTTCTGCAACAGGTCTGTAATGAAAAAGCCCTATTGCTATTCTATCACTCGGGAAATGGCCAAGCAGGACATCTATTTAAAGATGATGATAAAAAATATGTATTAGCTAAACAGCTTCCCTTATAGAGTTGGCTATTTGTTCATGGAAAGCAAGAATTCTTCGTTGTCTTCAGTGCCTTTCATCTTATCAAGGACAAATTCCATCGCTTCAAAACTATTCATGCGGTTTAGATAACGACGTAAGAGTACCACTTTTTCATGTTCCGCTTCGGGCACAATAAGTTCTTCGCGCCGCGTTCCACTCTTAAAGATATCCATTGCCGGGTAAATTCTGCGCTCAGATAGGTTACGGTCGAGCACAATTTCCATGTTACCGGTACCTTTAAACTCCTCAAAAATAAGATCATCCATGCGAGAACCGGTCTGAACCAGCGCTGTAGCAAGAATGGAAAGGCTACCCCCATTTTCAATATTGCGGGCTGAACTAAACAACTGACGCGGCGCTTTTAGCGCTTCTGAATCTATACCACCCGACATTGTTCGCCCAGATGACGGCTGGCAAATATTGTATGCTCGCGCCAAGCGTGTGATAGAGTCCATCAAAACCAATACATCGTGGCCGCTTTCTACAAGACGCTTACTTTTCTCAAAAACGATCTCAGAAAGACCAATATGATTTTCCGGCTTTTCATCAAACGTAGATGCTACCACTTCTGCATTTTCTACACTGCGCTCCATTTCTGTTACTTCCTCGGGACGCTCGTCAATGAGCAGAATGATAATCTTTGTTTCTGGATTGTTCTCATTGACAGCATTTGCAATATTACGCAGAATAGTCGTTTTACCCGTTTTAGGTTGTGCAACAATGAGACCGCGCTGTCCCTTTCCCATCGGCGTAAACAAATCCAGAGCACGCGTAGTATATTCTGTTGGGTTATGCTCCAGCTTAAATCGTTCTTCGGGATAAATCGGCATAAGGTCTTCAAATTCCTCACGGTTATCCATATCATGAGGGATTTTCCCATTCACCCCATCCACGCGCAGAAGGGCAAAATATCGTTCTCCTACTTTGGGCGGACGAATAATACCAATTACACAATCGCCCTGCCTAAGCCGGAAGCGTTTTATCTGAGATGGTGATACATAAATATCATCGGGACTGGCTTTATAATTATAATTCACCGATCGTAGAAAACCGTATCCGTCAGGAAGAATTTCGAGCGTTCCCTCCTGTATCAGATATGGACCTAATTCGGGCTGAATCTCAGCCAACCGTTCATCAAGTGTCGGCGCATCCGATTCGGGCAGGATATCATGTACGCTTTTTTTCTTCTTTTTCTTACCCCTGTTATTGTCGGAGTGCCCGGAATTATTTCGATCACCATTATTATTTGATGGTCGATCATTGGAATCAGTATCCAACTCTCCCCGAGCTCTTGCTTTATCACGCACTGATTGGGTAATACGATTAATCAGTTCTTGCTTCCGCAAGTCTGACACCGAACTTAATCCCTGTTCACGGGCTAAATAACGAAGTTCCTTAACTGTTTTTTCCTGAAGAGTATCTATTTCTTCAAGAGAAACTCCATCGGTTTGGTAATCCGACATAATCTTCTTCTTTCTATTTTAAATATGAAAATGGGTTACGATGAATAAAATGATCCTATAATCTTTTGCCAGAAGCTATAGAGAATAGATCTACGCTGTAAAAGGGAGCAAATCCAGGCAGATATGAATTATTGGTTTAAAGCAAAATTTGAAACCCAGCCCCGAACTGTTTCATAAAAGTAAAAACTTCCTGAAAAAATAACTAATTCCGAATCAAAATCGTCTTGCATTATTTTTCTTCGATCTTCATCAGAAACAGGAAAGGGATTTGCCTTAGGCAACCACTGCTTAATATCGTCAAAAGTTGCTGCCCGTTCAAGGTCCAAGGGATAATAATAGATATTTTTGAATTCTAAAAATTCTGTCATCACTTCCTTCCGAATTTTATCTCTCATCAATGAAAGCACCAATGTTGCATTCTCTATATCTCCTATCGTTTTTACTGATCCTTTTAAAGCCTTTACAGCCTCCAGGTTATGCCCCCCATCGAAATACCACTGTTCCCCGTAAACAAGTCTCTCAAACCTTCCAAAGCCGGTTTTAACACATTTCAGACCACTGATAAAATCCTCTTTTGTTATTGTATACTCATCCCCAATAGCAGAACAAATTTGCCATGCAGTTGCTATATTTTTTGCCTGTATCGGGGAAGTTAAATTACTGGAAATATCAATTATCGTATCATTATCCGTTAACCTATAACGACCTGACTTTATATATTCCGGATTTAAGTCATCAATTGTAAATAACGGACACTCTTTTTGTTCGGCGATTTCAATAATTTCGTTTTCGGCCTCCTTGGGTAGATCTCCTATCACTACTGGACACTGGTCCTTTATAATACCACCTTTTTCTCTCGCGATTTCGGTAATACTATCCCCAAGAATATCGGTATGATCCAGCGAAATACTGGTTATCACGCTTACTTCCGGCTCGATGATATTAGTAGCATCTAACCGGCCTCCGAGACCTACTTCAACACAGGCTATATCTATTTTAGAGCGTGCAAACCACCAAAAAGCAATCGCCGTACTTATTTCAAAATAGGTTAGCTTATATTTTTCGATGTGATCTATATAAGTATTAAAAAACAGCAAAAGCTCTTCGTCTGAAATAACATCATTATTTATACGAAAACGCTCGTTAAACGTAATAATATGCGGTGAAGTATACACTCCTACCTTGTACCCTCCTTTTTGCAATACAGAAGCCAATATATTGCATGTACTCCCCTTTCCATTTGTTCCCCCAACATGAATTGAATCAAATTCTTTGTGCGGATTACCAATAACATCGCAAAAGTTTCTAAAACGGGATAGACCAAATTTAGCGGCAGAAGACCCTTTGGATTGAAATTTAGGTATGCTTTCGAGATACTCCCGAACGGATTCTGGAGAGGTAAAACTCATTACGACTTAATTAATCGTTTTAATTTCGTTCTTAGAAAAAAGCTCTTTACTTTGCCAAGCCCAAACATGGCTGCCATATACTATGATTTATAACTCGTTAGTTAAATCACTTTTATTCAAGCTTGACGCCGAGCAAGCGCATTCTACCATCCATCGCTTTGCTGAGACAGCATCGGATAGTAGCGCGCTTAAAGCCTTGGCAAAGAGCTTATACAATTATCAATCTGCAAAATTAAGTCAACAAATATGGGGATTAACATTTAGAAATCCTATTGGACTGGCCGCAGGCTTCGATAAAAATGGACAAATTCCGGAAATAATGGAAGCACTGGGCTTCGGTTTTGTAGAAGTAGGCAGCATTACCGCCAATCCTAATACCGGAAATCCCAAGCCCCGAGCTTTTCGCTTACCCAAAGATCGCGCAATTATCAACAGGATGGGACTGAATAATGATGGAGCTCAAACTGTTGTAAAACGCTTAAAAAATAAAAAACTATCTATTCCCCTGGGAATAAATATCGCTAAAACACATGATCCCAAAATCATGGGGGATGCAGCCATTCAGGATTATGTACAGAGCTTCACCGAAGCCAAAAAAGTGGCTGACTATATTACTGTTAACATTTCGTGTCCCAATACCGCAAAGGGAAAAACATTTGAAGATCCCTCAGCGTTGGATGAGTTGCTTTCTGCCCTTAAAATACGTGATGATGCTCGCGTTGTACCAACAACCGTAAAATTCTCTTCTGATCTCACCAAAGATCAGCTCTTGCAGCTCTTGGAAATATGCGAAAACCATCGCATCCACGGATATGTCGCATGCAACACTTCCTCATCACGTAATGGATTACAAACAAACGACGCAGAGCTCGATGATATTGGTCAGGGCGGTCTTAGCGGAAAGCCTATTGCCAACAAAAGTGTTCAAATTGTCGAATGGATCAGTGAGGCGACCAAAGGACAAAAACCAATCATTGGAGTTGGAGGTATCAATAATTTTAATACGGCTCTTAAAATGTTATTAGCCGGCGCAGATTTACTCCAAATGTATACCGGACTTATTTATGAAGGCCCAGGGTTGGTGAAATCGATTAACCGCCAGCTGTTACACGAACTGGAAGAGCTGAATATCAAATCCATCCATCAGCTGGTCAAAGCAATCGACTAACGCTGGATGGGGAAGGATATCCGGCATGTAACGTCATCAGAGACTTGCTCTGCCTCTAATGGGGCAAACTGCAAGTGTTGCTCAAAAGCATCTTCAAAAGCTTTTTCTATACCCAGAGAGGTTTTTTGTGAGATTAACTCATATAATCTGACTTCGCCCTGCTTTGTCACCGTAAACGAATAGGTCACACTACCTGACACTGACATGCCCTGTAACTTTTCAGGATAGGTAACCTGCGATAAAAACGATTCCATGCTTGGTTCTACACTCAGCGAAACTCCCAGATCTTTACAGGTCGCATGTTCTTGTGATTTCGATTGTTGCTCTTCCAACAGTTTTCTCAACTTATCCACCCTTTGCTGCTGTTGGGCATTGGGAAATGTAGTATCAAACTGCTGAATAGCAAATCGCACACTATCCCAGGCAGCACCGGAAAACTGTAGCTGGGCTTCCAATGCAGATGATGTTGTAACTGAATCGACCCGTGACGTATCACTCAAATCATCCGATAAAGGATGTTTGTAGGTACAGTCGATAAAACTGCTATTATTTTTCGCCTGTTCGATATAAGCTTCGATCGATTGGTAAAATATATTTGGAGCCATATCAGAGGAGCGATTATTCAGTGCCAATTTTCTCAACTTTAATGGTTTCTGTGCTGTCGTATCCTCTAAATGACGATAATACTGATCTAATAATTTTGCAGTCGTATCCTGCTTAAAAGTACCCTCCAAAGCATCTCCCAGCCTAATATCTACCCTCCGTGCATACCTTGTTTTGGGATATTTTTCTCGAATAGTTTCTCCCCAATACTGAAGACTATCAGTATTATTCTCAGTAGAAAATATTTCAAAAAGGGAATACATGGCCGGAGGATGCAGCTCTTTGGCAACATCATTTTCGAGAACCTTGTGAAAATAGTGGCGGGCACTATCAGGCATATTCAAATTCAGGAATAATAAATTGCCCAAATTATATTGTGCATTGGCCTTCTCTGTTCTTAGCTGATTTTTTTGCTCGTCGGTTCGAGGTATTTCCTCAATATTCAGCTCTATAACCGATTCTGTATTTTCTAAATCATTTACTGATTTGTTATTGTCAATCACTTCAAAATCCACTTGTCTTTCTGTCCCCCTAATCGCCTCTGCTCTTCGCCAGTTATCAACAAGCGGACGATCGCCCCACCGTAATCTAAACTGTGTTTTATATTGCCTTACCAGCTCAGCATTTTTGTAATTGAGATAACCGTATCTGGCAGGGATATCAGAAGTACCCTCACCTTCTACTCCTCTCATTCCGGTATTGGCAATAACCGTTGATTTCTCTCCTTCATCCTCTTCCAGCTCGCGCTGCTTTTGCATTCGTATGGCAGTCAGCGCAGAGTCCAGCTCCTGTTCTGAAAGGGAGCCCAGCTTCAACAAGCTATCTGCTCGGGTTATTGAGTTTTGCAGTTCGGTATATTTTCCATAGGTATCCGCTAATTCGCGCGGATTTTCTGAATCGCTGCCGGATGGCGAAGAGCTTTTAATCGTGGAGGAAGAATCAAAATAAGCAGCTGCCACCTGATACTGATCATATTGATCGCTATAAATTTTACCCAGCCGAAAATAAATATCCGCTTTTAAAGCACGTGGCTGCTGTTGGCTCTCAGAACCATGCAAAATATTTTTAAACATTTTTTCGGCCTGTTGGTGTTCTCCAATCATCTCATGTGTTCTGGCTATTTCAAACAAAAGTTGTCCCCGCCGGTCAAGGTTTTTATCATCATTTCGCAAGGTTTGAAAAATATCGAGCGCCAAATCAAATCGTTTGCCCTTTCGGGCAATATCACCCTGTTTAAATTGTGACCAATAGAGATATTCAAAGTCGGGAAAATTATTTTCAACCTCTCTAAAAGCATTAAAAGCCTCCCCATATCGCTCCTGCCGCTCCAATACCTGTCCAAGTAAAAAATATGTTCGCCCAAGCAGCGGTTTCTCTTGAATATTTGCAGTCGCATCAAATAAATAGCCAACCGCTTCGTCCCAGTTTTCCAGCATGGCGTGGTGCTGACCAGCCAGTGCCTGTATCTCTCCCCTGTATTTTTGAGGCCACTTCGCGGGATATTGTTCAAGCTCAGACTCAACAAAACTCACTCCGGCTGTATACTGCTTTAAGTCAAGCTGTGTCCTGCTTTTCCAAATTATGGAAAGCGAAATCATTTCGGAAGAAGAGCCGACATTCATCAGTTCTTCAAACTTTTGGAGGGCCGGATAAAACTCCTGCCGGTAATAATTTGATTTCCCAATCAGTAGAATAGCGTCATCCACCCATTTCGATTCCGGAAACTTGCGCAACACCCGTGCTCCTTTATCAATCGCATTTTGGAAATCATCGTAACCGGCTTTATTGGGGGCAGCATGGATACGAACCGGTGAAGAAGGATCAATGGTAACAGGCTGGTTATTGACTTTTTTTAACCCTGATTTAAAGCTCTCCCGGGCATTATAAAAGGTATTATAATAAGCCGTAAAGTTATTCCAGGAACTTTTCAGGGAACTCCCACATCCCACTAAAAATATACCTGTCAACAGTATTAGAAGAAACTTCCTCAACGTTTAATCATTTATTTCTGTTAGTCGATCGTACTCACCTTGATCATATTCGTCCGACCTTTTTTTGCGATTGGCATACCCGTGGCAATTATAGCACGGTCATCCCTATTCACAAATCCATGGTTTTTGAGATGTTCTTCCATCAACTTTACACTTTTGTCCGTATCAAATATCTCATCAATTTTTATGGGCTGTACTCCCCAAACCATTCCTAACTGTTGACGTACTTCATCGCTCTCGGTAAATGCCACAATGGGCACCCGCGGCCGGAACTTTGCAATACGTCGAGCGGTACTGCCGGAATGAGTAATGGTGCTGATAACCCTTGCATCCACATTTTCGGCTAACATAACACAAGAATAGGCCAATGATTCAATCACCTGTTTTTCCTTCCATTCAGGTTTGCGATACTCCAGGCTGTTATAAATATGATCGGCATTTTTTTCAACCAAGCCACAAATTTTATCCATTGTTTTAACAGCCTCCACCGGATATTCACCCGCAGCCGTTTCCCCGGAAAGCATAACTGCATCGGTCCCGTCGAGTACTGCATTTGCTACATCGGAACTTTCAGCACGCGTTGGGCGGGGGTTTTCGATCATTGAGTCGAGCATTTGTGTAGCGGTAATCACCGGTTTGCCAGCCTGTCGGCATTTATCAATAATATTTTTTTGCACCATGGGAACCTTTTCACTGGCAATTTCTATCCCAAGATCACCTCGGGCAACCATAATACCGCTCGACTCTTCAATGATATCGTCGATAACCGTTATCGCTTCGGGTTTCTCAATCTTTGCAATAATACCAGCATTGGAACCTTTGGCGCGGACCCTGGAAATAACCTCCTGAATATCATCAGCCGTACGAACAAACGACATAGCCACATAGTCCACATCTTGTGAAACCGCATACTCAAGATCTTTAATATCCTTTTTGGTCAGCGAAGCCATCGACAAATCAACATCCGGTAAATTAAGTCCCTTGCGCGACTTTAATAATCCGCCGACAACTACCTGGGCCACCAATGATGATTCATTTTTTTTGATTACCTTCAGCTCAAGCAATCCATCATCAATCAGCAGCCTGTTACCTTCTACGGCGTCACTGATCAAGCCTTTATAGTCGACAGGTATTGTTTCAGATGTACCCTCAATATCTTTGGTTGTGAGCGTAACATAGTCTCCCGATTTTACTTGCTGTCCTCCATCCTTCATCGTACCGATTCGGATTTTAGGACCCTGTAAATCTGCTATAACTGGAAGACTTACTCCATAGCGATCAGCTACTCTTCTTACATTCTGGATGACTTTGCCGTTATCTTCGTGTGTGCCATGAGAAAAATTTATTCGGGCGATGTTCATCCCATTTCTAACCAGCTTATCTATTTTCTCTTCTGTATTGCTGCTGGGGCCGAGGGTGCAAACAATTTTCGTTCGTCGTTCGCTAATACTCATTAAATTCTAATCTTTATCTGTAAAATTAACTTTGTAAGGGCTTTCAAAACCACCTATGTAATACTGAACCCCGATGTTTCGGGACAGGTGTTGTCTTACCACCTATAAACTGTTTGTTCGCTGAAAACCTTTAATAGACCTGTAATAAATTCAGGATGCCACATGGATATGTTATAACAATTCTGTGAAATATTTTGCTACTTAAAATAGTTTTGTAAAGAGACGTTTTAATGTATGAAATTATAACTATAAACGTTATCGGATATAGACAACTCTTTATAAAACCGAACTATTACTTTAAAAGTTTTAAGCAATTGGTATATTAATTCTGATGCTGTTTTATGTCTTTTCCGATATATTCTATTAAATATACCTTTTATGGAATCACATATTAACAAAAAGAGGCTCCTTCAATACGTTTTAATTCTTGGTATCGGGTTAATGGGCTGTGCAAAATCCATGAATCCCGACATTGAACGCGGATCAGACTATAATTTCAGGGATGGCTATCCCGAAGTTCGTTTTTCTGCGATAGGGTTAATTGACCAGCAGGGAGATCCCCAAATCGATATTGCAGCTGATATAGTACTGGGAAGCCTCATCTATAATAAAGAAGGCGACAAGTACATTTCTAACGTCACTATTAATGTTCAGATTATAAATCAAACGAACCCTGATAATGTGATTGGGTCAAAGCAGTATAACATTGATATCGAAAGAGAAGATCCCGATATCGTATATAGCCAGCAGATTTATACCTTCGAACGCGAGCTTGACGTAGAGCCGGGACGATACACCATTAATTTCACCCTCACAGATCAGAGCTCGGATAAAAAGATTACGCATTCTACTGAAACCTACCTTCCGAATCCCGAAAATAATGTATCTAACCTCACGAACATTCGGATGGAAGGGAAAAATATGAACTCAGAAAATCCGTCTTGGTCCCCCATTACCACCTATGACGTGCCCGGCCGCGTGGATTCATTAAAATTTGTATTCCAGGTGACCAATAATAACTCCAGTGAGCCTCTAACAGTAGATTCACAACTACTCCGTTTCAAATCGGATACTACGTATGCCCGACCGATGCATTACAATAATTACAGCCCCTCGAGCATCCAGTACAAAGGGATTGATTATGACGAAGAAGAAGTTATTCAATCTACCCAGCGTAAATTGATAGAGCCGGGAAATGTACTTATTGAATTTACCTTTGGAAATCAACGGCGTGGTAACTACCGGTTTGAAGTCCAAACCAATATTTCTTCTGAGGAATCTGGAGACGCATATAAAGCCCGTGATTTTGCGGTCAAAAGTAAAAACTATCCTGCAATAAAGTCGGCTCATGAATTGGCCCAGCCACTGGTTTACCTTATGGGAGAAGATGAGTACAAAGAATTAATGGCTATTAACGACACCGATTCCCTAAAAGCTGCTGTTGACCGATTTTGGTTAAAAAATATTGGGAATAAGAGTCGTACCAAAAGCGTAATCAAAAAATTCTACAATCGGGTAGAAGAAGCCAATAAACAGTTTTCAAACTTTAAAGAAGGCTGGAAAACCGATCCGGGCATGATGTATATACTCTTTGGCCCCCCTTGGTACGTTGATGAACGGTTAGACGAAATGAAATGGTCTTACTCATACAACAGATCTGATCCCGACAGAAATTTCTATTTTTTTGAACCCAGAAACAAAAACGAATTCTTCCCTTTTAATCACTACATTCTCAGGCGATCACAATCGTACTTTACCCTCCAATATCAGCAGATAGACCTTTGGTTGTCGGGACTTATTATGCGGCGGAATTTATAAAGTGATTAAGTAACTAAGTGACAAAGTAACAGAGAATAGTTGCGAGAGAGTTGTACTCTCGAGTAATCAAGGGAGTACAAGCATAATAGATGCCCCAGCCGGCCTATATTTCAAAACTTTAGCATAACAGGGATCGGAATGACAATCTGTTTAACATTATTTATGATTCATCCCGACTAAGCGGACTGGAAATCTCCATTACAGCATTATTATCTAAAAAAGAGGTGTCATTTCGATCAAGTCCCGAGCCTTTGGGACGCGCGGAGAAATCCAGCATGCCAACATACTTACTTAGTTACGAGAGAGTTGCACTCTCGAGTAGTCAAGCTAACGGGAGTACAACTCCCTTGAAACTATAATCATCATCCCATTAGTCAGCATGATAGATCCCTCGGCTACGCTCCCCGTAGGACAGGACACGGTGGGATGACACTGTTTTTAAAACAACGGCCGGTCATTCTGAGCGAACAACATGAGTCGAAGAATCTCCTTGAAATAGGCTACAAACGAACAGGAAATGATCCATTAGATCTTACGCGACCCTTATGGCAGAAGATTCCTCGATTCCGCTGCGCTTCACTCGGAATGACCGCTTTTTAGGAAAACAACGCCCGGCATCGCAAACGAAGTGAAACGTAGCGTGGCAATCTCCCAACAAAGCCCGTCATTACGAACGGTGCGAATGTAATGAGCGAAGTGTGGTAATCTCCCAGTAATAGACTACTCATGTGTGAGGGTCAGCCCTTTAGATCCTACACGAATTGCCATCAGGAGATTACATCGGTCGACAAGCCTCCCTCGTAATGACAAGTTTCTATTATTATAGGAGTTCTTCATACAAATCCCGCCAATCAGGATTCAAATCCTCGATCAAATCTATTTTATCCTGTCGTGAACCTGCCTTAATTTGCTTTTCCCGATCAATAGCATCTTGCGGATGGTCGTATTCTTCTATATAGATCAACTTGGTACAGTTGTAACGCTTGGTGAACCCTTCTAAAAATTGCTGCTTGTGCTGCCAGCCTCGTTTGATAATGTCGCCGGTCATACCAGTATAAAGAACCGTATGGTGGACGTTGGTCATTATATATACGTGATATGTTTTAGCCATAAGAAAGTAAGACCCTTTCGCCTACTATTTCTTACGGTTTTTATTAAAAAATAACAACGGCTGTCATCGCAAACGAAGTAAAACGCAGCGCGGCAATCACCCATCAAAGCCTGTCATTACGAACGGAGCGAATGTAATGAGCGAAGTGTGGTAATCTCCCGTTAATAGCCTTGTGTGAGTGATAGCCCTTCAGATCCTACGCGATCCTTTCTCGGGAGACTGCCACGGTCGGATCGTATAACGATCCTTCCCCGCAATGACACTTCATTTTAAAACAACTTCAGGTTGCAAGTGCATTTGGGAAATCTTCCTTATTCCAAGGTCAATCGCTATGGGGAGATTACCGCGGTCGGCCAAGGCCTCCCTCGTAATGACTGCTTCTTTTAAAAAACAGCGTATAGTCATTCTGAGCGAATAACATCACATAACACCCGATTCTCTACTTATGACTGCGTGAATTATTGGGAGGGGCTCACTGGCAATGTAAAAATTATCCAAATAGTTACAGTTGTTTTGAAAGGCTTCTTACCAGCCTGTGACTATGGGCTTATAAGCACAGCAACAGAGAGTAAAAACGTATTCTTCTATTAGTTGCGAAAGGGTTGTACCCTTGAGCATTACCATTACGGGAGTAACAACTCCCTGATAACTAAGAAGCACACCATAAACAGCGGCTAAAAGCGAAGGAATGTTATAAGCTACAAGCCACAAATGATGGACAAAACTATGAAAAACGACTATGGCATCAAATAACGGGGAACGTCAGAACAACCTTCAATGCTATTTTTAAGACCTGCTTTAGTTTCCACCCCCATTCACAAATTATTTAAGCGCAACGTAATTACAAGTCTTCAATAATGATCAGTACAGGAAAAATCACTAAACCGGCTCAACACCTTCACTCCTTTAAACAGCTAAACCCGCCGGATTGCTTCGGCAGGTTTATATATCGTAAATAAAAAAGCCGCCCCGAAAACGAGGCGGCTTTAAAAATAATTCCAGAAGAAAAAGTTATTTATTAATAACCTTCATTCTGTGAAATATTAGAGTTTGCTCGGATTTCAGAATCCGGTATTGGCAGTGCAGCACGATAGGTGCCATAGTTCAGAGTACCTCCGGTACTAGCGCGATAAGATTCACTATCTCCCAAAGGAATATCACGACCGGTTCTTATCAGATCATAAAGGCGATGCCCTTCCATGGCCAGTTCAAGACGGCGTTCGGCAAGAACATCATCTATATCAGCAGGATTGGTCGCAACGCTATATGGAGAACCTCCATTATATCGATGTTCTGCTAACATATTCAGTGCTTCTGTCGTATTGTTAGCCAATGTAGCACCAGAACCACCTTCGGCAATAGCCTCAGCATAGTTTAAGATAACTTCCGCGTAACGAATTACACGTACATTTTCAGCACCTGTTTCGTCGGTATATTTACCCAACATTCGATATCCATCTATTGTAACGGGACCAAGCAGGGTTTGAACTTCATCACCGGGTTCCCCATAGAGGTCAAGCCGAACATCATCCGAAGCATGGGCGTTATATAAATCTTCGCTAACTTCTACGTCACCGTAATTAGTAGGTCGGTAGATTCGCGCGATATTGTCTGTACCCAATGCATCGGTATCAATAAAGGCAACTTCAAATAATGACGCCGGGCCTTCACCTGATGCCCAGGTTTCCACCAGCTCACCGGTGGGTGTAACAGAGAAATTACCGCTATTGATTATTTCTTCCGCAATCGGAATTACCTGATCATACTGTTCAGTATAAAGGTAAAAGCGGGTCTGAAGTGCGCGTACGGCCCAGTAATTCAAGGAAGTCGCATTAAATGATCCTGGATCTAACCGTTGTGCTGCACTGTTAAGATCAGCCTCGATATTCGCCCAAACATCAGCGATTGCATCCCGAGAAGGAGCAAATTCATCGCTATCAGCATAGGTCGTAACATACGGCACTCCATCTGAGGCATCTCCTCCACTCACATATTGCTGACCAAACGCCAACAACAAGTTCATATGAGAGAAAGCCCGGAGTGCGTACGCCTCACCTTTTATAGCTTCGACACCGTCACCTTCCAACTCAGCACCAAGTGCCAAATTAGCAGTTCCGATAACTTGGTAAAAATGCTGCCAAGCACCAGAGGCATATCCGCTGTTCACGGTAAATATCATCTGGTCATGATTAACAAAACGCCCGGAATTACCATTTGAAAAGGCGTTGTCAGACATTACATCGCCGGCTACATAAAAGTCACGGCCGTACAAGTCCACATCATTCAGGTAGTCATAACCACCATTAACTACAGCTTGAAGGTCACCAACAGACTGGATAACCGTCTCTGTAGGTTTGTTCTGGTCAACAGAAGGCGATACGAAATCTTCGCAACCACTGCTAACCCCTGCTACAACGAGCAGTACTAATAAATATTTAGTTATGTTCTTCATTGTTAATTTTTTTAGAAATTAGCTTTAACTCCGAAAGTAAGGGTCCGCATAGGCTGAGCACTCAAATCAGTAAATCCATCTGCTTTCTGCTCTGGGTCATATTGAAGCTCCTCATCAAACATGTGTGTCCACAAGTTTCGACCAGTGAAATACACTGTAGCAGACTTCAATCCAACATTTTCTAAATATTGGGTAGGAATGTTATATCCTACATTGAGTGACTTTAAACGGATATGATCGCCATCATACAAATACCGAGAGGAGGTGTTGTATGCGTTATTATTACCACCCGCAATAGGCTTCGGATTTTGTGCATCCGTATTTTCTGGAGTCCAGTAGTCAAGTGCTGTTTCGTACTGTCCAAAAGCACCGGCTACACGTCCATCTGATCTCATATAGAAAGCCCAGTTGTCGTAAATCTTATAATCAAATGAGAAACTGAGGTTTGCTTGCGCGTAAAACCCAAACACATTTATCCGGGTGTTAATACCACCGAATTGGTTCGGCTGTGCATTCGCACCTTGATAGTAGCGATCAGCTTCGTTATAAGTGTTTGTCGTTGTACGACCTCCGTTACCGTCATCCATGTACCACAACGGATCACCGTTTTCAGGATCAACACCAGCCCATTCTCGCATGTACCAAGAATCAACAGCATACCCCTCAACCCCACGATATCGTGTTCCTGTGGTTAATTCAATGGGATCACCATTTAGGTCAAGAGGCAAGTCAGTAACCTCATTTTTAATGAGTGTCAAGTTACCGCCCAGGTTCCAGCTAACATCACGAGTATTTACGATGTTTGCGCTAAGTTCCATTTCAAAACCTTGATTGTAGAGCTCACCGCCGTTGATAACTTGTGAAGTATGTCCTGTTGTTCGAGAAAGGGGAACATTAAACAGAAGGTCTGTACCATCCTTGCGGAAGAATGTAACCGAACCATCAATTCTATCGATAAGTTCAAACTCAAGAGCTATATCGAGTGAGTTTGCTTTCTCCCAAGTCAAGTCAGGGTTGCCAAGTTGTGATAACTGTATATTAGGCCTTCCATTATAAGCACCAAAACCAACGAGTCGTTGGTAGTTGTTAAGCCCAATATCAGCATTACCGGTAACACCGTAAGAGGTTCGGAGCTTTAAGTAACTAAGCCAGTCAATATTCTGAATAAATTCTTCTTCAGAAAGGATATAACCGACACCAACAGACCAGAACGTACCCCAGCGCTGTTCCTCAGAAAAGCGCGAGTTACCTTCACGTCGTAAACTTAAGTCGGTTATGATCTTGTCATTAAAGGTATAATTAACCAATCCTGTAAATGACTGTACAGCCCAATCAGTTGTAGAACCACCAACAAATTGTGGGGAGGCGGTTGTATTTAGGTTATACAGATTTTCATAAGCGACTCTTTCACCGTAAGCCTCCATGTAGTATTGATGGTTTTTCTGGCTTTCAGAGATCAATCGGACGTCAAAGACATGGTCTTCCTTAGGCTGGAATGTATAATTCAGGTTGTTACGCCATACGTAATTTAGATTCCGAGTCATGATATCATCTACAGCTCCACCTATATCAGCACCATCACCATAATTGAGGTTATCATAATACTTTTCTTCAGTCAAAATATAATCCAGAGAAAAGTTCGATGTAAATGATAGGTTTTCTAAGATCTGGATATCCAAAGTGGAATTATTAATAACCCTGGAATTTCTTTTACGATCTATATCGTTATTCTGAGTATAAACCGGGTTAAAAATAGATGTACCAAAGTTTTCAATTTTGGGCGATCCATCCTCGTTAAAGGCTTCACTTGTTGGAGGGATAAAGTATTCCGCCAATACAGGGCTACCGAAATACCCGGCCCCTTCAAGCACACCATCCTGCTCTACGAAAGAACCCGTGAAATTATTGGTAAAAGTAACTCTTTCGTCAAACTCATGATTAAAATTAAACTTTCCAGAATACCGATCTAATTCAGAACCGATATAAGCACCTGCCTGCTCAAAAAGACCACCTGAAACATAAAACTGAGTTTGCTCGTTTCCACCTTGGGCAGAAAGGTTATACTGCTGAGTTACAGCGTTATCATTAGTAACGACATCTCCCCAGTCAGTACCAGTTCCTTCTTGATCCCAAAAAACTGATGGTGGATAATTAAGTCCCGCATTTTGATATGCTTCTGCTGACCATTCAGCCCATTGCTGTGCATTCATCGCACCGGGTCCTTCAACGGCACGGTTGCTCCAACCACGTTTCACATCAACCGTATACGTAACGTCGCCAGCTGATCCGCTTTTTGTTTGAATCACAATTACACCGTTGGAACCGCGCGCACCGTAAGGAGCAGTAGAAGCGGCATCCTTCAACACCGTAATTGATTTAATATCAGATGGACTCAAGGTTGCCATCAGGCCGAATGAACTAGTAGCAGTGGATGCAACATTATCATCCCCGCTTACTACAGGCACTCCGTCAATTACATATAGTGGAGACGTACCGGCATTAATGGAACTAATTCCACGGATACGTACATCTTGTACCGCACCAGGGGTACCTGAAGATGCAGAAATATTTGCACCGGTAATTGACCCTTCCATGGCCTGGTCAATAGATGTTACCGGAATGTCCTCAAAATCATCAGAACTTACCTGAGAGACAGAACCGGTAAAATTACGTGAGGAATACTCACCATAACCGGTTACAACGACATCCCCCAACTCAGCAACATCGGTTTCCATTTCAACGTCAATTGTTGAGCGACCATTAATAGGAATTTCTTGCTGGACATAACCAACAAAGGAGAATCTCAACACGCCATCAGACGGAGCGTCAATTTCATACGTACCGTCAGGACCTGTTGCGGTTCCCCGGTTAGTTCCTTGTAACATAACTGTAACTCCCGGCAGCGGTTCGCCATCTTCTGCAGCCACTACGGTACCGGAAACGGTAACGTCTTGTGCAACTGCCGAAGAGACAAACAGAAAACCGAAAGCACATACTAATAAAGATAGTACCTTCAACTTCATAATTAGATAGTTTTGGATTAGATAATTAGCCCTCAAATGCCGCCGACACAATAACGTATTAGCCATTGTGAAAAGAGCAACATCGGAAGGAGTTTATTTGTGTTAAGATACATTGATTGATCAATGCATCTTAATTTCTTATTAAATTCGAATAAAAGAGCAACCTTTTTTTTCTAATAGCCTTACTTACCAAACGCCTGAATAATTTTTCTGTAAATTTATAATGCATCAAAGAAGTGTAATTTATTCCCACTGAACTTTCCTACGTTAACAATTCGCCAACTACTTGTCAACTAAAAATTTTGTGTTTTTTACCCGTGTTATTAAGTTGCGCTAATGAAAGTAGATGATTTATTAATAAGTTAAGCTTTATCCAGCTGCAATCATACCATTATGTTCAACTCATTGCGAATATTTTTACTTTTCTTAACATTTGCTGGAACAATATTTTGCATTAGCTGCAGTAGTTCCAGTCAAATTAACGCTACACAGCAGGGGTCAGATTTTACGTATCAAGCTGGTCATCCCGAATTTCTTATAAATGCTTTTGGGTTTGTTGATGAAGAACAAGGACCTAAACTGGAAATTACTGCTGATATTATAAAGGGAAGCCTGATTTATGGCCAGGAAAATGATTCACTCTACGCAAATATTGCAATAGATGTTCAGATTATTGATCTGGAAAATGGCGAAAATATTATTGACAGTAAGCGTATTACCAAATCAGTTGCCAGCACTGATGAAAATATCACCAACAGTCGCGAATCCATTACTATTACCCATTCCAAAAAAGTATCTCCCAGTAGCTACAAAATCTCAGTTACTGTTACGGATCTAAACTCCGAACGTAAACTTACCCAAACCACTGAAACCTTTATCCCCGAAACTGATCAGGGGGAGTTTACAATCAGCTCTATACAAATGTATGGAAAAGAGGCTGAGGATGATGCTAACTGGTCTCCCATTACCGGATATCATGTACAAAGCAATGTAGATTCACTGCGTTTTGTTTTCCAGGTTATTAGTCCCCAAACAGAACGGCCGATGACGATTGACAGCCGCCTTGTGGAATTTAAATCGGATACTGGATTGCCCCGATCGATGACCCGGAACAATTACAACTCATCATCTATTGAGTACAAAGGCATCGATTTCGATCAACAATCTGAAATTCAATCTACTCGTCGTGTTCTTTCTGATTACGGGAATGTATTTGTTGAATATAAATTTGCCAATCAAAATCGGGGAAACTACCGTTTTGAGGTAACAACAAAAAAAGAAGGAGATGAAAACGACCAGTTTAACGGACGTGCCTTTGGAATTAAAAGCCCAAATTTTCCGGCCGTAAAAAACACGCGAGAGTTAGCTCGTCCGCTTGTCTACCTGATGGGATCAGATGAGTATGAATCGCTCATGGAAATCTCTAATAATGACTCCTTAAAACAAGCCATAGATCGCTTTTGGCTCAAAAACATTGGCAATAAGCAGCAAACACGTCAGGTAATTGAGTTGTATTACACCCGTGTTGAGGAAGCTAATAAAAAATTTTCCAACTTTAAGGAGGGATGGAAAACCGACCGCGGCATGATTTATATTTTATTCGGTGAGCCTTTCTATACCAGAGATCGGCTCAGAACTCTCACCTGGCATTACTCCTATAATCTTCAAGATCCTGAATACCGTTTTCAATTTGTACAACCACAATTGAATAACAAGTTCTATCCTTTCGACCATTATTTATTACAACGTCAGAATTACTATCACAGCAGACAATACATCCAACGGGATTTGTGGCTAAGTGGACGTATTTTAGAGCGACAGATTTAGGCAAATAGTTATAAAGTTAAAGAGTAACAAAGTAGTGGCGGTAATAAACTAGTTTTGAATTTAAAGTGGTATTATAATTCCTAATCCCACAGTTACGAGAAAGTTGTACTCTCGAGTAACGTTGCCATCGGGAGCACAAATCCCTCTGAACTTTATTACTTTTTTACCTAATCCCACCCTGTCATCTCGAACGTTAGTGAGAGATCCTTGTTTTAGGTAAATAGTAATAAGCTAAAAATAAAGATTTCTCATTCCGCTTCGCTCTATTCGAAATGACAGCCTTGTTATTCTCCTGTCATCTCGACCGAAATCCCAAGTGATCGGGATGGAGTGGAGAAATCTGTAGAAGCTTATAAAGAAAGATAAGGCATGATAGATTCCTCGACTCCACCTTGTTGCTCTCGGAATGACATCTTGATAACCACCCAGTCTTACTTTGCAACGTTCAGGATTAAGCCACCCCCTATCGGATAGCTGCAGTGCTATCCGATAGATTTACAAGTACCCTCTTCACCCATCCGATGGCAAATTCAGCCATTGGATGGGCACTCGATCTTACTTAGCAACTTTGTTTCTTGTAGCTTTGTTACTCTTTTTACTTAATCACACTTTACACAATACTGCGGGGAATACGAGAAGGGATCTGAACCAGTACTTCATAATTCATATTATTTCGCATTTCACTAAAAGAAGAAACCGTTATCTCCTGTTCTCCCTGCTTACCAATAATAACTACCTCATCTCCCTTTTGAACATCAGGAATATCCGTAACATCCACCGTCAGCAAATTCATGTTGACTAATCCGGCTACGGGCGCACGCTTACCATTCACAAGTACAATGCCCACGTTTGTTAGATTACGACCAAACCCATGCGAGTAGCCAATGGGAACCGTAGCAATCGTTTCATCTCGACCGGTTAAATAAGTATTGCCATATCCCACAAACTCACCGGCAGGAATATCCTTTGTACTCATTACATTACTTTTCCAACTTAACACACGCTCGAGGGGATCTTTGTGCTCTTTATTAATATCCGGGTACTTCTTAACAAAGTTCATATAGGTTTCCCGGTTCGGCCAAAAGCCGTACTGTGCAATCCCAAAACGCACCAAATCCATAATCGTATCCGGGTAATTCAGCGCTGAGGCCGAACAGGCTGTATGGCGACGCTTGGCCTCAATACCTTGTTCTTCAAACCATGAGCAGTACTCTTTAAAATTCTCAATCTGCTCTTTAATCCGCACATAATTACCCACACTTTCGGCTCCGGCGTAATGAGTACAGATGCCATCAACCTGCAGGTGCTCACTATTCTTTTTAATGATGTTAACTGCATCTTTAAATTGATCACTTTCCAATCCCAGACGATTCATTCCCGTTTCCAGATGAAGATGTATCCGCGCCGGCTTTCCAAGACGCTGTGCCTCCCTAACGGAATTTTTCAAGCGATCCAACTCAAACACAAAGAATGAAACGTCACGCTCGATAGCCCATCCCAATGCTCCGTTATTAATCATGCCCATAATCATGATATGGGTATCGTCCTCGGTACTTGCCCGGACCGCCTGCCGGGCTTCGTCAGAACTAAACACCGAGAAGTGACGGACACCACATTTCTCCGCCATAGGCACAAAGTGACCTATACCATGTCCATAAGCATTTCCTTTAATAACCGAACTAAACACTACATCCTTGCCAATATAATCCTTCAGAAAGCTGATATTTTTCTCGAAAGCTTGCTTACTTAACTCAATCCATGAAGGATACAACTCATTACTCATGATCTGTCTATCGTTTCGTTTATTATTTGTATGAACATTGATATGCCGCTGGCGATAATCTCATCGGGAAAGTCATAGTTCTGGGCATGCAAAGCCGGATGACTTTTTCCTGCACCTAATCCAAACATTGCTCCTTTATATTTCCCGGTAAAATGACCAAAATCCTCCGACCAGCTAAATGGTTCTTCTTTGTGATGTATTTCAGATCTGTTTTTACTGGCTGCGGCTTCAATAATTTCTACTGCTTCAGTATTATTTACAGTAGCAGGAAACTCCTCAACCCACTCAACATCAATCCCAAGATCAAAGGTATCTGCATACCCTTCTGCTATTTGGATGCAATGATCTTTCAGCTTTGCTAATAACTTATCACCATAGGTTCGAAGCGTAGCCATCACGGTACCCTGCCCCGGTGAAGTCCCAAAAGCACGTTCGCCCACTGCAGCATGAATAACGGTTACTTTAGCTGATTTTTCCAATGGTACTTGAAACTGTGGAACTGCCGAAAATGACTGTATTGTTTGCGCTACTGCCAACGCCGGACTGTTCCCTTCTTCGGGATGTGCGGCATGAGCCGTAGCTCCATCAAAGCGAACAATCAGACCCACAGAAGCCGCTGCAAAAGTATTCTCTTTAACAACAATCTGGTGCTTTTTAAAGCCCGGCAAGTTATGAAGGGCAAAGCAGTAATCAGGTGCTAAGTCCTTAAATTGTGAGTCCCGAATTACACGTGCTGCCCCTTCTCCGGTTTCTTCAGCCGGCTGAAACAGAAGAGTAACCTTTCCCGCTTGCAGTTGCTGCTTTCCCAATAGTTTTGATACCCCGGCAACGATGGTCATGTGTCCATCGTGACCACATTTATGACCGACGCCCTCCGTTTTAGATTGGTAGTCGGCTTCAATATCATCCGAGATTGGAAGCCCGTCGAGTTCGCAACGAATCATTACATGCGGACCGGGCTCTTTTGAATCATACGTTACCAGCAAACCAGACCCCCCAACATTTTCCTGCAGCTCATCGGGATTGGTAGCGGATAAAAAATAAGAGATAATTTCTGCTGTTTGCTGTTCTTCTCCCGATACCTCGGCTGCAGCATGCAGCTGATGACGCAACCTTTTTAATTCAGGCAGAAGTGGTTTTATATCAAAATTGAGGGGCATACCGCAAGTTCCTAAATCACAATTTGTGCAAAGCGTAAGTAGTGGATTTTAAAGCAGAATTGCCAATTCAACGTTCTTCGGGAGTACAACTCCCTCTGAACTGGTGGTGTTGAACAAAAAACGGAGTAATAATTGTAAGCCATCACAAGTTGCGAGGCCAACAAAAAAACCGTTGCGAGAGAGTTGCACTCTCGAGCAACATGGAATTATTAAAATAAACTTTGTAAGGATAAGACTTCTTAAGCCTCCTACTTATAAAAAGATTTTCTTATGGGCTCATGGAAAATATATCCAGATACTAAATATTATTTTTGTACTACCTCTATTACAAGCTGGTATCCTGTTTTTACAGAAATAGAATACTTTTCTATAATTATTGACAGCTTAGCGTACTGTCAAAGAAATAAAGGCTTATTGCTCCATGCATATGTAATAATGCTTGACCACATACATTTGATCATCTCTGCAATTGATTCTAACTCCATTCCAGATATTATTAGGGATTTTAAACGCCATACTTCCTCTGAAATAAGTTCTTTACTCAAAACAAATAATCAGAAAAATGCTTTAAGAATTTTTGAAGAAGCAGCCATTGGGTGTAAACACAATCAAGAATACAAAGTCTGGCAACCGAGTTACCATCCAATCGCTTTACAAACAGAATACTTTTTCAAACAAAAACTCAACTATATTCATCAAAATCCTGTCAAAAAAGGATATGTTCATGAGCCAGAACATTGGAGATTTTCCAGTACTGGAAATTATGGCGGTCACTATAATGTGGCCATAAATATTGATAAACTATAAATACTATAACCAATAAACATCGTTTCTCGGGAGTTCAACTCCCTCAAAACTAAGTTTTGATACATTCTGTTATAGTATGCTATCACTGAGCCCTATGTCTTTCTGGAATTCAACTTTCTCCAAGAGAATACAACTCCCTCTGAACTGGTGGTTAGTTCTGCAAGAGTACAACTTCCCTCAGAGCTTATTTAGTTAACAATCTTGGCAACCATAGCTATCACAAGTTGCGAGACCAACAAAAAATAGTTGCAAGAGAGTTGTACTCTCTCGCAACAACTCAATACAAATCTCCCAAAACTATTCTGGGATCGGGATAGGTTTGCAAGGCCTCTTCCCTATCTTCAGGTGCTACAACTCCCGGCATATCAGCTTCCTGGGGATCTTCGACTGAAAGCTGAAAATGAAGATGTGGCGCCCAACCTCCGTTAACCTCCTGACTTCCAAGCGTGGCTATTTTTTGGCCTTTTTTAATTTCTTCTCCAATCGAAACCATCGCAAGAGATTCCTTCGACAAATGTCCGTAAAGAGCGTAAAGGGATGAACCATTTAGTTCGTACTTAATTACAATCGTGGGACCATAATCTCCGGGCTGATCATTATTCTGGATATACACAACTTTCCCATCCCAAAATGAAAAAACCGGTGCTCCCGATTGCGTCCAAATATCGACACCTATATGTACATTCCGCTCATTATGAAACATTGAATCCAAGTACATATTAGAGCGCTTTTCATTGTATTTACCAATTCCCCACTTTTTTGACCGAATAAAATCGGCATCGTATCCCTTGGTAAAATCAAATACAAATAGCTCATCCCTGTTTTCGGGATAATCCATTACCTTGGCAAAATTATAATCGGAGTATGTAATCATTGCAGTTCCTCAAGTATTTATGGGATAGATATACCTAAGTTGTACAGGGACTAAATTCACCCTCAAACTATTATCCAAGTCCAAATACTACAAGCAGGTGGGTCGCCAAACTACTCCTCTACGATCTTATCGATGTAGTCAGAGTTCATGATTCCCAATGCTCCCATATATTTCATGCGAAAACGAATAAAATCACCTACTTCGTAACCGGCTTTGTTATCACCTACATCCAAAATAAGCATATCTGAGCTGGCATCGGCAATTTTTACATTATCATCCATATTAATCAGATGATCGGGATTAATATCGAGATAACCGATATCCAGAATAGCCCGATATGATGTTTTGCCATATTGTTCTTCATCAATATCAGCAACTTCACCCTGGGGATTCATACCCAGATCTCCACTCGGCACTTTGGGCTTTTCAGCAATTTCAATGACTTGAGAATACAATTCCATGACATCATTGTGCATGCCTTCAATAGTGCCATCGGTAAATAGGTTCTTCCCAAAAAAGAGAGCTTCTCCCACTCGAAAATGATTAACACCGCTTGGCAGCTGGTTCCGCAAAAGAAGAGGAATAGTCACCGTAGTGCCTCCCGATACCAACGGAATTTTCTTATCAAAGCGAAGTTCAATAATCTGCTTGTACAGCGATAGCTGAATAAGTTTATCCTCATCCGGCATCACACCATGCATGCAGTTCAAGTTCGCCCCAATACCAATAACTTCGATATTGGTAAGCTCAAACACCTTTTCATAAAAATCGATGAGGTTTTCACGGATCACCCCTTCACGCAGGTCACCCAGCTCAATCATAATAATAACCTTGTGAATTTCATCCTGTTTCTGTGCCGCTTTTGACAGGGCATGCAGCGTTGAGAGCTCTGTATTCAGGCTCACATCAGCATACTTAACCACCGAATCTATAATATCTTTGGGCGGTGGCTTAATATAGGTAGTAAGTGTATCGGGATCGATCTCTTTGATCTTTTTGAGATTGCTGATGCGGGAATCCAGCATCTCCCCGATACCAAGGTCTGCCACCTCTTTCAAATATTCCTCATGCCCGCAGAGCAACTTGGTGGTAATCCCCCACTTAATATCATTATCCTTGAAAAGGGTATCCAGGTAATTATAATTATGACGCAGCTTGTCTCTATATAATTTTAAATAGGCCATCCCTATTTGCTAAGTCGCATTTCAAGATATTTATTCGTAAACCCGTATTTCTCATACAGATATTTGGCAGGATTATCGGGTTCAACATGGAGCGCAATATCTCCTTCTGTTGCATCAATAATACGCTCCATCAACTCTTTGCCAAGGCCTTCTCCGCGATAATCGCTATGCACGGCAATATACACCAAAATATGCTCGGGAATAAATCCCCCCATATTGGTATGATTAATAATAACAGCTCCCACAATTTGATCTTTTTCGTGAGCAACTAATATAAAACCGTCTTGTCCTTCTCCATCTCCGTAAGCATAAGCAATACTTGATAAGATATGTTTTTTTTCATCTCCAAATTCATCCAGATGCTCGTAAAGAAAATTGGCAATATCCTCTCGACCAAAGGTCGTCGGGTTTTCGATATCAGAGTGTATTAAATCGAATTCAATCATTATTCATTAATAGTATTAACATTATCTACTGATTTATCAGTTATATTCTCGGTATTTTCATCGGGAAATGCCAACGAAACGACAACAAACACAATTGCCGATACAGTAATTCCAAAAACATTGGCATCTAACCCGGCTGGCAGATTTTCCAAAAATATTTCCAATGAAACTGTTGTAGATCCTCCAAAAATCATGGCTGCTATAGCTCCAATGCTACTACTTTTTTGCCAATACAGAGCGCCAATAATCGGAACAAAAAGACCCGATACCATAAAGGCATAGGAATACAGCATCAGGTCAAGGACATTCGTCATTGTTGTAGCAATTAACAGGGCAAATGTTCCAATTACAAACGTTGTAATCTGCGAAAACCGTAAGAAAGTATCGCTATCATGATCAATATCTTTGAAATAGCCAATTATATCGGAAACCACATTGCCGGACGCGGCCATCAGGCAACTATCTGCGGTAGACAAAATAGCCGAGAAATAGGCGCTCATCATAATTCCCATAAGACCAACAGGCAGTACCGTGCGAAGCAGCATTGGCAGGCCAGTTTCGGGATCGGTTTCGGATACATCGGCAGCGCCCAAATATGCGAACATGCCTTGTTCGGCTCCAACTTTGGCAAATAATCCTAATGATACACCCATAAACGCCATAATGGGCCATTCAAAAACACCGGCCAGATACCATGCTCGCTTAGCTGTTTCCTCATCATTACAGGCATAGATGCGCTGATAGAGCGTCATCCCTACGAACCAGATAGGTATAATCGTTACAGTCCAATAGATAACATCCTGCCAAGAAATATTGGTCATGGAAAGCAAGGCCGGATCCACCGTTTTAGAAATCGCCTCCCATCCGCCAACAGCTGTGTACGAAATGGGTATGCCGATAAAAATAAGTCCGATCATAAGAATCGCCCACTGCACGGTATCAGTATAAATAACCGCTTTAAGTCCACCCATTACGGTGTAAAGCACGGCCACTGAGCCCATAATAATTAATGCCGTTTGCAAATCCAGATCAGCAAATGTACCGGTTGCCAACTTAGCACCAGCTAAAATCTGTGAGCTTGTAAAGCCCGCATAACCAATGGCAGAAATAATTCCGGCAACCAGTGCTACTTGCGGTGTAAAATAGTATTCAAATACTTCGGGAAAAGTAAAGGCTTTATCAAAAACGGGGTTCCCTTTTACTTTGGGGATAAGAAAAACGGCTGCCAGCCAAGCACCGAGCAAGCCGGTAAAAAGCATCCACGAGCCCGATAAGCCCATTACAAAACCAAGACCGCCCAAGCCGATGGAAAAACCACCGCCCACATCAGTTGCAACAACCGAAAGGCCTATATGTAGGCTGGTCATATTACGTCCGCCCACATAATAATCATCGGCTCCTTCATTTCTCTGAAGAAAAAAGACACCGAATCCCAACATTCCTACCATGTATAGGAAAAAGATCGTCAGGTCAATCCAATGCATATCTTGTTACTCTGTAATTGGACTTTCATTTACATTTAATAAAAAAACCCTTGAGCCATTACACTCAAGGGTTCCTATTTTATGATGGGTTAATATACCTTATAAATGTTGTATAGTGCAAACCCTTTGAGGATTACCATAACTTACTTTTTGAGCAACTTGAAACTGGTTGTGTTTTCAGGGGGTTATTTTCCTGAGTCTTCGCCTCACCCTTACTGCCTGACTTAAATTCAGGCTGGTTCATATCTTCCTTTGGCGAAGAAGTATTTTCTGAATCATCTAAATAAATAGCTCCCTCATGATAGCAACCTTTCTCCAGGTATACGTTGGGAGCCTGAATATCCCCCTCTACCCTTCCATCTTCTTTAATCAAAATTGAAGAAGATGCTTTTAAATTTCCAGCAACTCTACCCTCAACAATGATACTTTTGGCAAAGACATTTCCCTGAAAGAAAGAGAATTTACTAATAAACGTATCATTATCGTCCACGCTGAACCACTCACTTAAGCTTTATCCATTACAGCAATAAGCGTATTGGCATTCCCCATATCAATGCCAACCGGGGTGCTCTCATCTTCGAACTGCATCGCCGTATTAAGGCAATATCCTTTGACGGCCATCTGTTCAGGTTTGTCAGGTACTTCAACACTTAAAATACCGTCATACTCTTCAGTGATACGATTAGTAAGTTCAGTAAAATAAGCCCCTCCTCCCACAAGGTATATTTTTGAACAAGTTGCAAAATCCGAATCTTGGAAAGAGTTGGCCAGCGCCGGGCGAATGATATTTTCAAAGTATGATTTGAGCACCTTCCGGCGAATTGCAGTAAGATCTACCGAACGTTTATCAACAGTAATTTTGCCATTTTGAAATGCTACATTGAGCTGATGCTCTGTCTTAAAACCAAGATAATAATCTTTTTGCAGCTCTTCTTTCATCATGTTTACAGCATATCGCATGCCGTGAGTACTGGTAGCCGTTCGGCGAATAATTCCGTTTGTAGTGCTTACCACTCCTTCCATGGAACCGTATCCCAGACTTATCACAAAAAAGTCGTCATCTTCTTCGAGGTCGTCACCATATCGCAATGATATTACACTACCTGCAATTTCAGGAATCACATCGACATTTCGTAATTGAATAGTAGCAGCCTGCTTACCGGTGGCTCCATTTGTAGCAAAAGTAGAACTGTCATAAAGCACATCAAACGACTTTGTAAGCCGCTGCTTTGCCATATCACTGTGCTTCTGATACATCTCAAAAGGAAAGCCCATCGTCATCGAAAAGTCGCTGCCCGCTTTTTGCTGAGCTAATAACAGCGCCGCTTGAAATAAAACATCGAAATCTAATTCCCCGGGGGAAGTATTAATTAAGCGATGAGGGGACAACCCTTCTTGAAGAGCGAGTTTACCAATCATATATGATTCGTCGTTGTAGTCAATTTTAAGCCCACTTAACAAATCATTACTGACTCTACTCAAGTCTGATCGTGTCGATTCATATACACTTGGAAATACTGATATATCCATCATAATAAGAATTTAATTGCCATGACTTCTGGCCTATATACCAACCAGGTAATTTTTAATCTTTATAATACTGTAACAATCAATTGTACCTGCTTCGCTCAAAGATTGCTACGAGATATATTTTTATCGGCCAAGAATATGAATACTTAAGTGTCTGATATTTAAGTATCATCTGATTACTATTGGATCATAATTCTGATATCTTATCCGGAGTCAGGATTACAATGCACCTGATCCTATAAAATCTTATTTCTCTTCCATTAATTAGATTCTATCTTTTACCGATATTATTAATCCTTAATTTCTTTTTCCAAGATGACTACTACTCAAAAAGCTATTGAGCTCGAAGACCAATACGGCGCCCATAATTATCATCCCTTACCCGTTGTGCTTTCTGAAGGCGATGGGGTATACGTTTGGGATCCGGAAGGGAATAAGTATTACGATTTTTTGTCGGCATACTCAGCAGTAAACCAGGGCCATTGCCATCCTCGTATTATTAACACGCTAAAAGAACAAGCCGAAAAATTGACACTTGTTTCTCGGGCCTTTCACAGCGATCAGCTCGGAGCTTTTGAAAAGTATATGCATGGGTTGTTCGGATACGACAAGCTTTTGCCAATGAATACCGGTGCTGAAGGGGTGGAAACAGCTATTAAACTTTGCCGAAAATGGTCATACGAAAAGAAAAACCTGACGCCAGAAAAAGCAACGATCATTGTAGCTAAGGGAAATTTCCACGGGCGAACAACCAGCATTATTTCATTTTCCAATGATCCGGTTGCCCGCAAAAATTTTGGGCCCTATACTCCTGGTTTTGTTTCTATACCCTACAACGATTTAGATGCTCTCGAAAAAGCATTACAAGAGAAAGATGTAGCCGGTTTTCTTGTAGAACCCATTCAGGGCGAAGCCGGAGTTGTTGTTCCGGATGACGGATACCTTAAAAAAGCTTCGGAGCTCTGTAACAAATACGATACGCTTTTTATTGCTGATGAAATCCAGACGGGTATTGCACGGACAGGTAAAATGTTATGTGTAGATCACGAAGATGTTCGCCCCGATATTGTAATTTTGGGTAAAGCCCTATCCGGTGGAGCTTATCCTGTTTCAGCAGTGATGGCTGATGATCATATCATGGAGTGCCTGCGCCCCGGTGAGCACGGCTCTACTTATGGCGGAAATCCATTGGCTTGTGCAGTTGCCATGGAAGCACTTAAAGTGGTAGAAGATGAGAACCTTGCTGAAAACGCCGATCAAATGGGTCAACTTTTTCGAGAGGAAATGAATAACCTTGTGGAAGAATCAGACTTGGTAAATCTCGTTCGGGGGAAAGGGCTGCTGAACGCTATAGTAATAAACGATTCTGAAGACAGTGAGACGGCTTGGAATATTTGTCTAAAACTGAAAGAAAACGGACTGTTAGCCAAACCCACTCACGGAAATATCATTCGTTTTGCTCCACCATTGGTAATGACCGAAGAACAGCTTATGGATTGTATTTCCATTATTAAAGATACCATTCATTCATATGAAAAGGTGAAGGTTTAAATCGTAGACTAAAATAATTAAAGCCCACAGATCAATCTGTAGGCTAAATCTTGTTGTAGTTCGACAGATACAGCTCGTAAAAGCTATATTATTTCTACTTGATTGGCCTAAAATAAAAAAGCGACCTTCTGAATATCAGAAAGTCGCCTTTTGGTAGTGGCGGGGGGAGGATTCGAACCTCCGACCTCCGGGTTATGAGCCCGACGAGCTACCAGCTGCTCTACCCCGCGATGTGAGTCGGTAATAATAAGGCTTGACATGGGTAATTGTCAATAGTAAATTCAAAATTCTTTCCCGGTTAGACTCCGACACATAAACACTAATTAAATACTATTAGGAGGCTTATGTCCACGAATAATACAGTTGCTCCCGCACAAGTGCACAACATTTTACAAAAACATATTTTAACCGACGGCTACGATATTGTGCTCGACCTCGATAAGAGTGAAGGCACCTATTTATACGATGCGAAAACGGGAGAGCGTTACCTGGACTTCTTCACGTTTTTTGCCTCCAATCCACTGGGAATGAATCATCCACAACTGGCCAATGAAGAGTTCCGTAATAAAATTGGAAAAGTGGCTATCAATAAACCATCGAATTCGGATGTGTATACCGAAGAAATGGCTGAATTTGTGGATAACTTTGATCGCGTCGGCATTCCGGATTACCTACCCTACTCCTTCTTTATCTCCGGTGGAGCACTGGCTGTCGAGAACGCCCTGAAAGTGGCTTTCGACTGGAAAGTACAAAAGAACTTTCAGAAGGGATATCGTCAGGAAAAAGGACATAAGGTACTTCATCTCGAACAGGCTTTTCACGGTCGTACCGGATATACGATGTCTTTGACGAACACTGATCCCAAAAAAGTAAAGTATTTTCCAAAATTTGACTGGCCGCGAATTATTTCACCGGCTATGACATATCCCGCTACGGACGAACGCATCCGAGAGACGATTGCAGATGAAGAGCGAGCTATTGCCCAGGCAGAACGTTATTTCGAAATGTATGAAGATGAAATCGCCTGTATCATTCTTGAGCCTATACAGGGAGAAGGTGGCGATCGTCATTTTCGCAAGGAGTTTCATCAGGCACTAAGGGATTTGGCGGATAAACACGAAGCGCTACTCATTTATGATGAGGTTCAAACCGGTGTTGGACTAACCGGAAAATTCTGGGCACACGAGCACTATGTAAAGCCCGATATTTTGGCGTTTGGCAAAAAGGCGCAAGTATGCGGAATTCTTGCCAGCAACCGCGTCGACGATATCGAAACAAACTGTTTTCATGTTTCCTCACGAATCAACTCAACCTGGGGCGGCAACTTGGTGGATATGGTTCGATTCGGTCGTATCCTACAGGTTATTGAAGAAGAAAATCTCGTTGAAAATGCCGCTACCGTTGGTACCTACCTACAGGATAAAATCCGCAATCTGTCCAAGCAATTTGAACACGTAACGAATCCACGAGGAAAAGGACTTTTCTGTGCTGTTGATTTTCCTAATGCTCATGCCCGAGATTCGGTCATCAAAGAATGCTTTAACAACAATCTTATGATTTTATCCTGTGGGGAACGAACTATGCGCTTTCGTCCACCGTTAACTGTTAATAAACGGCAGATCGAAGAAGGCGTTGATATTATCGAAAAATCCATCAAGTCAGCAATGGATCAATGTCCGGCTCTTAAATAACAGGTTGCCAACAGTATCAGTTAGCAGTGTAAACATCAAAGTTGAATACTGCTAACTGCCAACTGTGTTACACCATCTGATGTGATTCGGGCTGAATCGTAATTTCGTTAAGTACGGATCCCTCTGGTTGATTGGCAGCATAATACACCGATTTAGCCACCTCTTCGGGGGTAAGCATCTTGTCTTTTTGCACGCGCATATCCACTGTATCACTATCCCACATTGGGGTATCCACACCGCCGAGATGCATAAGCGTAAACTTGACACCGCTGCGCTTGTGTTCTTCGACTAATGATTTGGTAAACCCTGTGACTGCAAATTTTGATGCCGCATACACCGAAGAATTTTTCATGGGATATTTTCCAACGCTGCCCGGAAACATAATCACGCGCCCCTTGTTTTCGGTCGCCATGTATCGTACGACAGTCTGTGTCACCAAAAATGTTCCGTAAATATTCACGTCCAGCATCTCTTTGGCATCATCCGGCTTGATATCCAACAATGGCTGAATAACAGCCGTACCGAATGCATTCACCAATACATCGATGGGACCCAGATCTTCGGTTACCTCCCGGGCCATTTTTGATACCGAAGCTAAATCTGTGACGTCAACGCCTATAACAAATGCATCACCGCCGGAACTGTTAATTTCTTTAGCAACTTTCTCAGCTTTGTCCTGATTTCGGGCAGCAAGCACAACCTTTGCACCAGCCTTTGCAAATACACGTCCACAGGCACTTCCTATTGCTCCCGAACCGCCAACTATAAGTACAATTTTATCTTCCATAGCACATTATTTTTTTAGCCGTAAATTTCTGCCAATCTAAACGGATAATTAATTTTTCAATCGTAAGGTAAATGAATAGAATTAATTGGACTTTCGTTCAAAAAAATTAGGCTGTCAGCAAAAAATTCACTAACAGCCTATTATATTATATCTTGTAAAAAGAACTTACGCTACCACATCATCCTTTTGCTTCATGGCTCGCTCAATAACGTTGTCGTAGATATTATACATCTCCTCTACCGACAAGCTTACCACTCCATTAATATTTAATGAAGTTGAATCAGTTACCTCTCCTAATTTTACAAAAGGTATATTGTTATCATTAAAGTGGGATTCGACATCTTTCTGCAATTCTGAATTGCAGCTCACAACCACTCCGGATTGGGCTTCACTGTAAAGCACTTCATGCTTATTTTCTCCAAGGTCGTCTGCCGAAACATCGGCTCCCTTTTCTGAGAACATTGCCATTTCGGCAAGAGTGGTCGCCAATCCGCCATCAGAAATATCGTGAACAGCATTCACAAATTGATTCTGAATGGCTTCCAACAGTGCAGACTGCAGACGTCCTTCAAATTCCAGATCAATATCGGGGGCATCGCCGGTCGTCAGATCAAAAACTTCGTGCAGATATTCACTGCCGCCCAGCCCTTTACGAGGTGCCCCAACGTAGTAAATGACATCAGATTCATTCTTAAACTCCGGCGTCATTCGATGATTTTCTACATCTTCAACAAGACCAAGCATTCCAATTACCGGTGTTGGGAAAATCGCCATCTCCGGGTTTTCGTTATAAAAACTTACATTTCCACCGGTCACCGGGGTATTGAACATCCGACACGCATCTCCCATCCCCGCAAGTGCTTCTTTAAACGTCCAGTACACTTCCGGCTTATAGGGATTTCCGAAGTTCAGACAGTTCGTAATTGCCATCGGCTTAGCTCCGCTGCACACCACATTCCGCGCCGCTTCGGCTACGGCAATTTGTCCTCCTTTTCGCGGATTTAGATACACATATCGTCCATTACAATCAGTCTTTACGGCCAGACCTTTTTTCGTGCCTTTAATGCGCACCACTCCGGAATCAGAGGCGCCCGGACCGTTCACCGTATTCGTGCGAACCATCGTATCATACTGCTCATACGCCCATCGCTTTGAGGCAATATTAGGCGATCCCAGTAACTGTTTAACAATTTCATTATGATCGTCGGGATGATCCAAAGAACTGATATCAAATGATTGAACCTCATCAAGATATTCGGGCTTTTTTGCCTCGCGTTTATACTGCGGAGCGCCACCACCAAGCACCAGACTGTCGGCGGGGATATCGGCTTTCACTTCCCCATCTTTGAAATAGGTCACATTTTCACCTTCCACAACCTCTCCAATCTCAACGGCATTCAGATCCCACTTTTCATAAATATCAATAATCTCTTGCTCGCGCCCTTTTTCTGCTACCACGAGCATCCGCTCCTGGCTTTCGGAAAGCAATAGTTCGTAAGCTGTCATGCCCTCTTCACGCGCCGGAACTTTATCCAGATCCAGCCGCATACCCACGCCGCCTTTGGCGGTCATCTCGGATGAGGAACAACTAATTCCGGCAGCTCCCATATCCTGGATACCAACAATGCCCCCATTCTTAATTACTTCGAGCGTAGCTTCCAGCAGCAGCTTTTCTGCAAAAGGATCGCCTACCTGCACACTGGGGCGCTTGTCCTCACTCTCTTCGCTAATCTCTTCGGAAGCAAACGTTGCTCCGTGGATACCATCGCGGCCCGTTTCTGATCCAACAATAATTACCGGATTTCCAACGCCCTCGGCAATCGCAGAGGCGGTTTGATCTTCTTTCACGATTCCAACACTCATGGCATTTACCAGCGGGTTACCTTCGTACTTCTCATCAAAATAGATTTCTCCGCCCACCATCGGCACACCGAACGAATTACCGTAATCGGCAATACCACGCACAACGCCATCCAACAGAAATCGAACACGGGGCGTATCCATGTCTCCAAAACGCAACGAATTAAGGCTGGCAACGGGACGTGCACCCATCGTAAAAATATCACGATGAATTCCCCCCACACCGGTAGCAGCACCTTCATATGGCTCAATAGCCGACGGATGATTATGACTCTCCACCTTGAATACACAACCAAGTCCATCGCCGATATCCACCAATCCTGCATTTTCTTCTCCCGCTCCCACAAGCATTTGTGGACCTTCGTTCGGCAGTTTCTTAATCTCGAGTATAGAATTCTTATATGAGCAATGTTCGCTCCACATCACTGAATAAACACCCAGTTCTGTAAAATTGGGAGTACGTCCGAGGTAATCTTTAATCATCTCGAACTCCTCTTCTGTCAGTCCATGATCTTTGGCTAATTCGAGTGTTACTTCCGGCTCCTTCATCTTTTTATCAGACATTACGTATTGGTATTGAGTGTTTGAAAATGAAGGTTTAAGGTCATCAATGAACCCTAAACCTTTGCATTCTAAATTTTTAGTAAATTTCGCAAAGCATTAAAATCATTAAACACATAGTGGGCTTTTTTATGCTTCTCCGATTCTCCATTTTGTGTAAACCAAGCAACATTCCATCCGAATTTCGTACCGCCTTCAACATCAGAGCTAAAGGAATCTCCCACGTAGAGTACCTTATCAGCATCTACACCAGCACGTTCTGTGGCAAACTCAAATACGTCAGGATGAGGTTTTAATACTCCGACCTCTTCAGAAATAACGGTTGTTTCTGCTGAATTATAAAGATCAAAAGCTTTAAACTTTTTTCGTTGTGTTTCAGCAAAACCATTTGTCAAAATTCCGACGGGATATTTTTCAACGACGTCATAATATGTTTCTTTGGCCCCGTCAATCCACTGCCAGTGGTTACGATAGCACTGCATATAATAGTTCCCTACCTCTTCATATAGAGTTGGATCCAAGCTGAGTTCTTTTAGCGTAAGTTCAAATCTGTTGCGCTGTAATTCCTCACGGCTAATTTTTGCCTGGCTATATAGGCCCCACTGCCTGCTGTTTACCTGATGATATACGTCAATTAATTTTCCGGCACTTATATTCTCAAAAATGTCAAAATGAGCATGAACATCTTTCAGACCTGCGGTTTCGGCTGATTTGTGATCGAGTAGCGTATCATCCAAATCAAAATAGATAAATTCGTAAGACAAAATTGTAGATATATAAGTTGAAAATATTTCGCTCAAAGATAGCAATTTGATTGCTAAGATTTAAAAATGATACCCTCAAAATATTTGTCCTTCTGTGTGATTCTTAAATTTTTGATTAATCATATTACTTGCATCATTTTACTGTGGCTTTCGTATATTTATTGCCTTAAAATTATTAACCAAACATCATCAATATGAATATTAAGGCCCTCATCGGATTAGGCGTTGCTGCTTTGTTAGTTTTTATCGGAATTGGAAAATACAACACCCTTGTTGAACAAGAACAGAACGTAGAGCAATCTTGGGCACAAGTTGAAAATCAATACCAGCGGCGAGCCGACTTAGTCCCCAACTTAGTCAACACTGTAAAAGGAGCAGCAGATTTTGAGCAGGAAACACTCACCGAAGTTACTGAAGCACGCAGCAGAGCCAGTTCAATTCAAATATCAGCTGATGATCTTAACAATCCACAAAAGATCCAGCAGTTCCAGCAGGCTCAACAGCAGCTCTCGGGAGCCTTGTCGAGAATGCTTGTAACAGTCGAAAAATATCCTGAATTAAAAGCCAACCAGAACTTTCGGGACCTACAGGTTCAACTGGAAGGTACAGAAAATCGTATTGCTACCGAGCGCCAGCGTTTTAATGAGACGGTCCAAAGCTATAACACTACTGTAATGCGATTTCCAAATAATCTTTTTGCCGGTATTTTCGGATTTGATCAGAAAGCCTATTTTGAAGCTGATAAAGGTGCCGAGGAAGTTCCGGAAGTTAATTTTTAATTGTAAATCTTTCATTTTATGCCTGCCAGACAGTTTTTAACGGAGGACGAAGAAGAACAAATTGTAGATGCAATCAACGCCGCTGAACAAAAAACATCCGGTGAAGTTCGCGTGCATATTGAACACCATTGTGCTAACAATGCGTTAGACCGTGCAGACCATGTTTTTCATGATTTGGGTATGGACGAAACCAAGCTTCAAAATGGAGTACTGATTTATATTGCCACTGAAGACCATAAAGCGGCTGTTTATGCTGGCAAAGGCATCCACCGCGAAGTAGAAGACGGCTTTTGGAATGACGTTCTACAGATCTTAATCAATCACTTTAAGAAAGAAGAATTCGAAGAGGGAATCGAAGAAGCGGTCTACAAAGTTGGCAATAAGCTGGAGGAACTCTTCCCCTATCATCAGAAGGGAGATCTCGAAGAGCTGTCAAACGACATAAGCTTTCACGACAACAAAAATTAGGATTTAATTTTTAGCACAGCCTCTATGTTTTCCATCAAACGCACAACATCTATTACAACTTTTCTAATCGTACTTTTCCTGTTGCCCAATCTAATGTTGGCTCAGGATCTGCCCTCCAAACCGGTAGGTCACGTCAATGATTTTGCCAAAATGCTTACATCGGGTGAACGACAACAGCTCGAACAAAAATTACGTAATTATAGAGATACCACAACAACGGTAATCTCTATTGCTACGCTCGATAACTTAGGTGGAATTTCTATTGAAGAAGCCGCAACCACCCTTTTTAATGATTGGAAAATGTGGGAAGATAATAAGGATAATGGGGTACTTATCCTTATTGCTCAACAGGAGCGAAAGATGCGCATTGAGGTTGGCTACGGACTCGAAGGAGCTATTCCCGATGTGATGGCCGGACGTATTATCAGAGAAATTTTAACTCCCAGCTTTAAAAATTCTAATTATTACGGGGGATTAGATCGAGCTACTTCAGCGCTCATTCAGCTTGCCAGCGGAGAATTTGAAGGTCAATTAGCAAATAACCAATCATCTGACAGCGGTGGCACCGCTGACTTTATTATTTTTATGCTCTTTCTGTTTTTTGTCTTTTATGCTTCTTCTCGTGGTGGTGGAAAAGGGGGCCGTAAAGGCAAAAGGCGTCGTACACTTGGCCCGGGCGGATTTATCTTCCTCGGCGGTGGAGGCGGTTTCGGGGGCAGCTCTTCCGGTGGAGGATTTGGCGGATTTAGCGGCGGTGGCGGATTCGGTTCCGGCGGTGGCGGCGCCAGTGGTGGATGGTGAAATATTTAAGACAAGACCTTAATCTAAAAGTCCCGCACTTAAAAAGTGGAGGGCTTTTAGAATTTTAACCCGTCGCCGGCTCAATCTTAGCCAATGCTTGTTTTAAATCAGCAATAATATCATCAATCTTTTCAATACCAACAGCTAATCGGACCAACCCATCAGTAATACCCGCTTGCAAACGCAACTCTTCATCCATCACCGAATGCGTCATTGAAGCTGGATGCTGAATAAGCGTATCGGCCGTGCCTAAGCTGACGGCCAGCGTACAAAGTTCAACATTTTCCATTAGCTGAACACCAGCTTCAAAACCGCCTTCAAGTTCAAAACTTAATACCCCTCCATACCCGCCATCGAACATGTCAGAAGTTAAATTGTAGTCTGGATGTGATTGCAGTCCCGGATAAAATACTTTATTAACACCTTCGTGCTGGTCCAGATACTCTGCAACCCCCATCGTATTTTCGGCATGACGCTCCATCCTCAGGTTGAAGGTTTTTAAGCCATTTAGTAGCAACCAAGATTCAAAAGGACTCATCACACCCCCCAGATTTTTGCGGTAGGTTGCTAAGTTAAACTCTTCAAGAAGAGTATTCCGACCAACTACTGCCCCGCCAATCAACGTACCATGACCATTTAAGTACTTTGTCGCTGAATGTACCACCACATCTGCTCCATGCTCCAGTGGACGTACGTGGTATGGGGTACCAAAAGTATTATCAACAATAAAAGTTACATTATAAGCTTCAGCCAAATCAGCAATTGCCGATATGTTAACGACCTCCATTGTTGGATTGGCTATCGTTTCAGCATAAATCACCTTTACCTCCGGATTCTCCTTCAAGGCTTTATCCAAAGCATCGAGATCATTCAAATCCAAAAAGTGCGTATCAATACCCAACTCAGGGGCTTCCTCTTTTAGAAACTGTCCGGTACACCCATAAAGTGCAGGTTGTGCCACTACTGTCCCTTGCTTTGCCATCGCAATTAAGGCTGTACTGATTGCCGCCATTCCACTACTAAATGCCAGAGCAGATATATCATCACTATCCGGCAGATCAGAACCTTCCAACCGAGCAAGTATAGCTTCCAATCTATCTACGGTCGGATTTCCTAACCTCGAATATGAATGTGTGGCCCCGCCCTCTTCTTGGGCAAAAAATTTGCGTCCGTCTTCTACGGAATCAAATTGAAATGTTGAAGTCTGGTAAATCGGCATCACATGCGAACCGAATGGATCGTTTTTTGGATGATCGGCATGTACAGTTTCACTTTCAATACTAAATTTAGATTTATTCATTGTCCTGATCCTCGTCTATTGGAAGGTGATGATTTTCTTTTTTTGTAGACAATACAATATTACTGTAGATACGCTCAATTCCCGGCAGCCGTGTTAATTTATCATGCATGAAATTTTCATAGGCCGACATATCTTCAACCACAATCTTCAACAAAAAGTCAGAGTCCCCGGTTATATGATAGCAGGCCTGTATCTCTGGCATCTCTTCAATACGATCACAAACTTCGTCCAAGGTATGCATCTGGTGGACTGCTAACCGAAGTGAACAAAATACGACCAAACTTTTCCCAATCGCTTCCTCATCTACGCGAGCACCATATCCCTTAATAATACCCTCCCGCTCCAAGCGCTTTACACGCTCTAAAGTAGGCGTTGTAGTAAGGCCAACCTTTTCGGCTAATTTATTATTCGTTATACGTCCGTCTTGCTGCAGAATGGTTAAAATCTTTCTATCAATATTATCTAAATTATAATCCTTCATATTATATTAAACTGTATTTAAGCTTATAAAAAGAACAATACACTATATATACTATATTATATAGATTAAATAACTACTTATCTTTGATTTAATCAATATAAATTACTGCAATAAAAAAGCCCCGCCAATTAGATAGATTGACGAGGCTAATAACAATCAAGTAAGTTTACTACAACTGCTAACCGGCTATATTTTCAGCCTCAGCACTGTCTTCGAGTTTTGGAGTTGAAGGCGTCAGGTTTTCATATTCCTCGAGTGTAAACTCATCCACCTGTACCATATCAATTCGTGCATCTTCGGCTTTGCGCAGTAATTCTGCTTCATCCTTATCAATGATATCTTTTTCTACCGCCTGATCAATGACAAAGCGTGCCTGGGTTTTAGGCAGCTCTTTTTTCTTCGTCGCTTTATAGATCTTCTTATAAACCGGAGCAGCTTCCTCAGAAAGTTTAAATGCGTACTCGTAACGACCGAGCGCCTCCTCTTTATCATCAGGAAGATAAATTCCGTCCGTAATACGATCGCGCTGTTCACTGCGCTCTTGCATCGCTTGGGCAACTTTGTGTCCCAGCTTATCTGAAGGCATGCTGCTGATCCGATTCATCCGTGACCAAAGTGCAATAGGCCCACGAAATAACCAGCTGAGCCCCGGTACTTGGATTTCACGATATATGGCATCGAAGGCTTCCTGGATCTGAGCAAAAGCATAATCCATTGACCATTCAAAAAAGATACGATCTTCTTCGCGTTGTCCTTCTGCATCATATCTTCGCAGCGTTGCCGTAGCGAGATACATCCAGCTTAAGATATCAGCAAACCGACCACTTATCTTCTCCTTAATTTTAAGTCCACCTCCATATGAACCCAGCGCAATATCAGCTAAGAAAGCAAATGAGGCAGATGCCCATGATAACTTCTTATAATATTTTTTAGCCGGTCCGCCAACCGGTGAAGAGGCAATCGCTCCTCTTGTAATACTCATCAATAAGGCACGTGCCTTATTTCGCCCAACGTGACCAATATGCTTCCAGAACACGTCATCAAAAGCTTTTACATCACCGCGAGTTAATGCGTCAATTTCATCATAGGCATAGGGATGACAACGAATAGCTCCCTGTCCAAAGATCATCAGACTTCGAGTCAGAATATTTGCTCCTTCGACCGTGATGGCTATAGGCAGTGAAATATATCCGTGTGCAAAAATATTACGGGGACCACGTGATATTCCGGCACCACCCTGTATATCCATCGCATCATTAATAATTTGACGCCCCAATTCTGTAAAGTTGTACTTGGCGATAGCCGTTACCACCGAAGGTTTTTCTCCGATGTCTAAGCCAGCACAGGTATAACGTCGCGCGGCATCCATCAGATAGGTAAACCCACCAATACGTGCCATTGGCTCTTCGATACCCTCAAATTTTCCGATGTTAATACCAAACTGTTTTCGGACAGCGGTATAGGCTCCAAGTGCTCGTGTAGCCACTTTGGCACCGCCCATGCTTTGTGCCGGAAGGGAAATACCACGTCCCACACCGAGTGATTCCATCAACATGCGCCATCCGTTACCGGCCTGTTCAGGCCCACCAATAATCTGATTGACTGATACCACGGCATCTTCCCCATCAATGGGACAGTTATAGAACGGAACCCCCAGCGGATCGTGGCGGCGTCCGAGTTTGATACCATCAGTGTCACTGGGGATCAGCGCACAGGTGATACCGGGATACTCTCCTTTTCCAAGATGGTTCTCCGGATCACGCAGTTTAAAAGCGAGACCTATCAGCGTTGAGATAGCAGCCAGAGTAATATATCGCTTGGTAAAGTTCAAGCGGATATAAAGCTCTCCGTCATCCCCTTTAAACACCTCACCTTCAGCCGTCATTGCCCCAGCATCAGATCCAGCAGTCGGTTCGGTAAGAGCGAAACAGGGCATCTCCTCACCCGTTGCCAAATTCGGCAGATATTGATCTTTTTGCTCATCAGTTCCATAGTGCATCAATAGTTCTGCCGGTCCCAATGAATTAGGAACCATCACCGTTGTTGCCAGTGGTCCGCATCGCGATGCCAGTTTCGTAACAATGGCACTGTGTGCAGAAGCAGAAAATTCGAGCCCGCCATATTTTTCAGGTATGATTAACCCGAAAAACTTATGCTCTCGCATAAATTCCCAAACTTCATCGGTAAAACCTTTACGTACAAAAACATCCCAATCACTAACCATTGAACAAAGTTCTTCAACGGGACCATCCAAAAAGGCCTGTTCTTCTTCTGTTAAATCAGGATAAGACTCATTCGCCAACCTTTTCAGGTTCGGCTTGCCCGAAAAAAGCTCGGCATCCACCCAAACATTACCGGCTTCAATAGCGGTGCGTTCGGTATCCGAGATCTGAGGCAGAAAATTCATTGCATCCAACAGCTTCATCAGCGGACCTGTAAGCAAGGTACGTCGAATGGGCTTTATATTAAAGACAACTACCAATGCCGCAAAGACTATAAAAAGCCAGGTGGGTGCCGAAAACCCCCAAAGTGCTACAAATCCGGCAATGGCCCAAACCCAAAGCGGAGTTCCCCAAAAGGCCAGTAAGGTTGCTACAACTATCATACTCACGATTACAGCCCAGAGTGGATACTGGAATAAAAATCCTAAGCTTTCATTTAAAAATTCCATAACAGTCACCTATAAATTAAATCGTACTAACTTGTTAATTTGTATGTAAAGCCGTTCGTTTCTTATATCCATCAATTACATGCTCAATGGCCTCATCGATAAATTCTTGCTGATCGATACGGGTATCCAATCGCTTTGACAAAACTACCGACATTACGCCGTGCAATTGTGCCCAAAACGTATATGCCGCCATTCGAGGTTTTTCCTCGGCAATAAGTTCGGCATTAACACCTTCCTGTAATACATTACTTACAATTTCGTAACCCTTGCGTGCTTTACGAAACTTTTCTTTGGGATATCGGGTCATTTCATCTGAACTTATCAAATAAATTATTTGATATTCCCGTTGATATTTAAGCGCAAATCGAACGTACTCGTACGCCAAAGCTTCGAGCTTTGCTATTGGACTATCAGCCTCAGATGCAGCCTGTTGAAGCTGATTATTCAGTCGTTCAATCGACTGTTCCATCAATGTGTGCACCAGATCATCTTTATTCTCAAAATGCAGATAGATGCTGGTGGCACTCATATCGATTTTACGCGCTATTTTTCGCAGAGAAAAACTACGATATCCCTCCGAAAGCAACACATTTCGTGCAGCTTCAATAATTTGTTCTTTAAGACTCAATTCCTTGGTTCCACTCATATACGTACAGGTTAACAGTGTTAACTTATGTAATTAAACATTCTTATTGGGATAAAGCAATCTCTAAAATAGATACAAATAAAAAAGCCGTGCACATTTGGGTGCACGGCTTTTTTATTGATTAATACCTAAGATTAATAAGTAGCTTCGTTTTCTTTACCATCATTATCGTTATTGGAATCATTCGTATCCATACTGTTTCCGGCAAGATCGGTAACAGCAGGATCAACGATAACGGTTTGACCGGTATTTAGGTTATTACCATTGGCCACAGTAATGACAACATTGTAATCTTCGGTAGCATTACTACTTCCATAATACGCCTCATAAGAAATATTTTCAATGGTTACGTTGACCTGATTACCATTGGTATCCTCGATGGTATAATTTGAAGGATCCTCAGCAGGTCCTTTTTCGAGCGGTTCCTCGAAAGTAACAGTTAACCGATCGTTACCACTCGTATAATTAGCCGACGTGACATCAGGCTGAATCTCATCCGAGAACGTGAGCACATTGCTGAAGTCTCCTTCTCGCAAGTTCTCACTGATAGCCCGAACTTTAAGTTTACGTTCTACTGCTTCATCCGGCGTATTACCATTTAGACCGCGAATAATGACTAATGGATCATCATATGTTGATACTACAGCAGTTTCATCCATCTTATTAAATGTGATCTGATCGCGGTCCACTACGGCTAATAATTCATAAGCGGACTCATCTCCTTTTTTCTCCCAAAATTCATATTCCTTGACATCTGCCGGAGATTCGTCAACCTCCCAACTCAGTTCAACAAAACCTTCATTATAATCTACACTGGAAGCACCATCAACAGAAAGTTGTGGGGTATGGGGCTTTGCATTGTTATTGTTGGTGGAAAAGCTAAAAAAGTCAACTTTATTTTCCTCATAATCAGAAGCACCCCATGTTAATTCATTACCAAACCTATCAACGAATTTTTCATCATCTAATGCATCATCCATCTCTAATTCGTATTCGGTAGCATCTACTAACATACCGTCATCAGGATTAACAATCAGTGTGTCCCTGTTACTTGAAAACGACACTGAAAACTCTACATCTCCCGGTGCTTTCTTAGAACCTTGATCGTTAAATTGTATATCATCCTTGATGGTACCATTACCAAACCCAAGATCAGTACGGGTATATTCATTATCTGCTACCGGACGATTAAAGGCGAACTTAAAAACCGTATCCGTCCGTATATCGGAACCAGGCGCAGGCATTACGCTTGTCAGGTAGAATGCTCCTGATTGATTTTGTTCAGAAGCCTTTATTACGCCTAAATCCAGAGTCGCATTACCTTCTGATCCGGCCGGAGTAGTATACTGTCCCGATTCAGCATCAATAACATTTGCAGGATCACTTTTGTCAATAAATTTGAAGTATACAGAAGCATCTTCTTCTACTCCTTCAAACGTAAAACTACCGTCGTCTCCGGTTTCGCCGGTAGCCACCAACATATCTGTTTCGGTACTATTATCACCGTTAATAACAGGGTTAAACACCTGATATAGTTCAACGGTAGCACCGGAGATCACTTTATCATTGAATGTGTGGGCTTTACCAGTAACTGTCACAGCCTGTTCGCTCAGCGGTATACGGATATTAGAAACCATATCAGTAGCTACAGCGCCATTGTCACCTTCTGTAGACTCAAATACAACGTTTATTTTTGCCAGATAACTATCTCTATAATTATCAAGCGAAGAAGCATCTAACCTTAACGTATAAGGGTTTCCTTCATTTGTCTTGGCATCTTTAGTTACCGGCACATCACGAAATGTAAAGCTCCCATCAGAACTTGTGGAACCTGAGAATGTTTGACTCCCTTCGTCAGTGCTATCTTCATAGACAAGCGTTACGCCTACACCCGAAAGGGGATCACCGGTAGCTTTGTCTACGACAACCCCTTGCACAGTGCCTTTTGCATTTTCAAGTTGCTCTTGTGGACTTACCGGGCTATCGTCACCACAAGAGGTGATAAGAACTCCTAATATTAATGGAATAGCCAGTAGCCAACTTAGCTTTTTAAAATTATTGTATATAGAAGTGTTATTAGCCATAGTAATCTCTCCAGTTTAATTTAACTCTCTATTGATATTAGCCTTATAGTTATGCCAACGTCTGCGTGCAAATCATAAAAAATAATCAGGGATCACTGCAAATTACAACTCAAAATGAGTTTACTTTAAATCCCAGGTTATGGGAGCAACAGGAAGCGAAAAATTGATGAATGATATGGTTCGCCCTTCTTCAAGGTGGTCTTTTTCGAAATGAGTTTGGATCGTGAGTAATTCGTCATCGGGACGCTCTTGGTAAATCTCTTCAACTACCTCATGAATCTTGCACCCCGACTGTTCTACAGATTCTTTTGTAAAGGCAAAGAGCTCATCACTATCTGTCTTAAAACGTATGGCACCTCCCTGTTTTAAGACACGCTGATAAATCTTTAGAAACTTTGGACCCGATAATCGCTTATTCCGATCGGAATAGCGAGGATACGGATCGGGAAAAGTAATCCAAATATCATCAACCTCATCAGGCCCGAAATACTCATCCAAATGATCAATATATATTCGTAAAAACCGCACATTATCCAATCCCTCTTCCAACGCTTTGTTAGCTCCTTTCCAAATGCGATGACCCTTTATATCAACACCAACAAAATTTTTATCAGGATTTCGTCGTGCCAACTCCAATGTATAAGTCCCTTTACCACAGGCCAATTCTAAGACCATTGGATTATCATTCTCAAATATATCGGAATGCCAGCGTCCCTTTGGTTTTTGTGATTTCTCATCCTGAAAGTCAGTAAGTTCCAGCGTATTCAGAAACTCTGTTACCTCCTTAAACTTTTCCAGCTTTCCTTTGCTCATCCTAAATAACGAAATGGTCTAATGTTAGAAATGCTATGTCAGGGCGCAAGCCTGAAAATATTCCATCCAGTATCTGATTTCTCATAACAGATACGGTCGTGCATACGCCCTTCTCGCCCCTGCCAAAACTCTATTCGCTGCGGACGTAATAGGAATCCACCCCAAAAGTCTGGTACTGGAATTTCCTTATTTTTAAACTTTTGTTTAATCTCCTGAAACTGTTTTTCTAACTCTTCTCTGGAGCTGACCTGGCTACTCTGCTTTGATGCCCAGGCACCCAATTTGCTTTCTCTGGGCCGCTGCTCAAAATAATCCCCTGATGCTGATCGGCTTAACCTTTCAACCTTTCCTTCTATACGAACCTGTCTTTCCAAGGGGGGCCAGTAAAAACATAAAGCAGCATGGGGATTCTCCTTCAACTCCCTACCTTTTCTACTTCCGTAATTAGTATAAAATCGGAATCCGGATTCATCTATCCCTTTGAGCAATACAATACGGGATGATGGCTTTGCCTGCTTTGTAGCTGTTGAAAGGGTCATAGCATTAACATCCAGGAGATCAGCAGAAAAGGCTTGCTTAAACCATTCGGTAAATTGATCGATGGGATTTTCGCAAACCTCAGACTTCGCCAACGCCTGCTGAGAATACTCGCGCCGTAATTCCGCTATACTTTTTTTAGATCGGCTATCTTCAGTCATTTCTTAATACTACCCATCAAAATATTCAGGAGCATTTCCTTTTTTCCACTTAATATTACAACCCAAGCTTGGCTTCTGATCTTCTTTTACTTCTTCATCAAAAAGCAGGTCAGCAGCTTCGCGAATATCATTACCCGTAACCGGCTTGTCATTACCCGGACGACTGTCATCAAATTGTCCGCGATAGACCAACTCATCATTCTCATTAAATAAAAAGAAATCAGGGGTACAGGCGGCTCTATAGGCTTTTGCAACTTCCTGAGTGCCATCATACAGATAAGGAAATGAAAATTGTTTTTCGCGAGCTAAAGAAGCCATTTTTACCGGGCTGTCATCGGGGTAATTTTCGACGTCGTTGGAACTTATTGCAACAACACCAATTCCTTTCTGCTGCAAATCTCTGGCTGTTATAACAAACTCATCCAGGATATGCTGCACAAAAGGACAGTGATTACACATAAATACTACTAATAACCCTTTGGCATTATTAAAATCATCAAGCGAAACTAATTGATTGTTTACCGTATCAAATAATTTAAAATCTGGTGCTTCTGTTCCAAGTTCCATCATTGTAGAAGGAGTATCAGACATAGCGGAAATAGTTATTTTGATTTATACTTTATATTCGGGCTGAACGTACAAAATTTAGCCCTCTTATGTTCAGTGAATATACGTGAAATGAAAGGGAATATGAATAAAAAAGCCCGATATCTGTATAACAAATCAGGGCTATAATAATTAATAAAAATCCTGTTCGCAGATATCGGGCTGAAGGTACTATCTTTAAGGCTTTTAAACGAACTTATGAGCAACATGTTGCACTTAAAACAACTTTAATTGCCCCTCTTGAGGCCGCTGAAAGTATTTCGTTGAAAGCTGTAGTTTTTTCTCGTTCAAACCCAGTCTTTCAACATTAATTTTAAACATATTTCTTATTTGACTGGCGAATTCACCCTTGCCGTGAAAACGCTCTCCAAATTCACTTTTATTTAATTTACCATCCCTGATATCACGGATCCTGCTCAGCACCTTCTCCTTGCGGTCGGGAAAATGCTGTTCGAGCCATTCTTTAAAAAGATCCTTTACCCCATGAGGTAATCTGACAATCGTATAAGCAGCCCGAGTTGCGCCAGCATCTCTTGCTCGTTCTAAAATCTGCGGACATTCATGATCGGTAAGTCCCGGAATAATGGGAGCCACATTGACGCCCACCGAAATACCCCGCTCTGCCAACTCCTCGATGGCCTTGAGTCTCCGGTTGGGCTGTGATGTCCGAGGCTCCATCACTCGGGCCAAGTCACGATCCAGTGTAGTAATTGACAGCGTTACATGAACGGCATTATACTTAGCGAGCTCTTCCAAAAGGTCGATATCGCGCGTAACCAAATAGTTTTTTGTAATTATGCCTACCGGATTACGCACCTCGGCAAAAACTTTTAGACAACTTCTCGTAATTCCCAGTTTTCTTTCTACCGGTTGGAAGGGATCGGTGACGCCGCTCAATATAATGGGTTCGGGCTTCCATTTTTGGGATGCAAATTTGGATCTCAGCTTTTCCGGAGCATCATATTTCACCATAATACGCGACTCAAAATCGAGTCCGGCCGAAAAACCCAAGAATTCGTGCGTGGGACGCGCATAACAATAAATACATCCGTGTTCACATCCTCGGTATGGGTTTAAACCATAGGTGAACGGAATATCTGGGCTGTCGTTCTTGGATAATATCTCTTTTGTATCATCAGCAATAAGCTTGGTACCTTGCGTAGGTTTTTCTCCCGTTTCCTCATCAAGTTCATAATCAATATACTTTCCCTCAAAACGATTGGCCGGGTTGTCTGAAGCACCGCGACCTCGAATGGGATTTTTATCGTTCTGATGCATGGCAACACAATCCTATTAATAATATTAATTTTCTATGCACCAATATAACATCTCTAATGACAGCATCATGTCATACAGATCCAACCATCCCAAAATTATAAAGCCCGGGCTACTACCCGGACCTTGTATTAAATTTGCATACAATGGTTATTAGCTACTGGATATATTATCAAAGTTTCGATAACTCTCTACATATATTTTTTAGATATTAGCTTTATGACTAACCAAAGAGAAAACACTTACATTTTTTTATGCCCGATAAACCGTTTTGGTATTAACAAACTCTTTAATCCCAAAATGAGATAGCTCTCGACCATAACCTGATTCTTTAATACCTCCAAATGGCAGTCGGGGATCGGATTTCACAAAATCATTAACAAAACAGCAACCGGCTTCTAACTCGTAGGCCGCAATTTCCTCAGCATGTTGCAAATCTTCGGAAAATACGGCCGCTCCCAACCCGTAATCACTGTCATTGGCTACTTTAATAGCTTCACGGGTATCTTTTACTTTAATAACTGATGCTACCGGGCCAAACAGTTCTTCCTCATAGGCAGGCATACCCTTTGAAATGTCAGTAAGAATTGTTGGCGGATAGTAAAAACCATCTTGGTCAGGAATAGATCCCCCAAGAATGCACTCTGCTCCTTTGGCAACACTTTTTTGAACTTGGTCGTGAAGATCATCCCGCAAATCTTCGCGAGCCATTGGACCCACATCAGTAGCACTGTTAAATGGATCACCGATTTTTTTCTCATTCATATGATGAAATACCGCTTCGAGGAACTCGTCATAAATATCTTCAACGACAATTAAACGCTTAGCCGCAATACAACTCTGTCCACTGTTGATAAGACGGGAAGTCACACAGGTTTCAGCAGCTTTTTCAACATCGGCATCTTCCAAAATGAGATAAGGATCACTTCCCCCAAGCTCGAGTACTGTTTTCTTTAGCACACTGCCTGCCGTTGATGCTACCGATTTACCAGCACGTGTACTCCCTGTCAATGTAACAGCTGCTATATCCGGATGTAAAATCAAGTTCTGCGTTTGATCTACATCTGCAATTACGGTACGGAAAAGGTTATCGGCAATTCCAGCCTCATGCATCAAATTTTCTATAGCCAAAGCACATCCCGTTACATTGGGCGCGTGTTTTAGGATCACCGCATTGCCCGCCATCAGGGCAGGGGCCGCAAATCGAAAAAGCTGCCAGAAAGGAAAATTCCAAGGCATAATGGCAAGAACCGTCCCCAGTGGGTTAAACGTCACATAACTTTTGCTGGCATCAGATCTAATAACTTCTTCTTCAAGAAAATCCTCGGTATTCTCTGCATAATAGTTGCAGACCCAGGCACATTTTTCGACCTCAGACTCTCCCTGTGCCAATGGTTTCCCCATCTCACGGGCCATTAATTTGGCATATTTCTCCTTATGTTCTTCCAACAACTCAGCAGCTCGCTGTAGTAATAAACTCCGTTCATAAAATGAATTACGGCGCCATTTCTCCTGAGCCGTAGCTGCATCTCTGGTAATAACATCCAATGCATCATCACTCATTTGGTCATACTTTTCGATAAGCTCTCCAGTAGCCGGATTAATCGTTTTCATAACAGCTCTTACTTAATTGTTAGTATTTTTTGTCTAAGAAACAGTTTACAAATAGCAATCCTTTGAACCAACTGTCAACAATACTTTTTGACCGTTTTATTGATGCTCTGCAACGTTGATCGCAACAGTTTTTCTTCGATAATAAGCGGTGGTGCCAGTCGCACCAATGTATTCGAATGGAGCGTCCATCCCAAAATAATACCTTTCTCCATGCACTCCTCAACCACTTGCTGAGTCAGTTTACGATCTTCCAGCTCCATTCCAAGCATCGCTCCCTCACCACGAATTTCTGTAATTCCCTCAGCAGTTAATTCTTTTCGGACAATTTGCTCAATTTTTTGGGCCTTCGCGCCGTAATCCCCAGAAAGTAATTCCGATAATGTAGCATGTGCCGCAGCACATGAGACCGGATGGCCACCAAATGTAGTTACGTGATTCAGCGGCGGATCGTGTTTAAATGATTCAAATATCTCGGATGATGATACAAAAGCACCCATCGGCATGCCTCCGCCCATGGCCTTGGCCAGACTCATAATATCGGGTACTACTTCGTATCCCCGGAAAGCAAACAGCGAACCCGTACGGTAGAACCCCGTCTGAATTTCATCAAAAATAAGCAATGCCCCTACTTCATCACAACGCTTGCGCACAGCTTTTAGCCACCCTTTCTTTGCGGGAATGATACCGCCCTCCCCCTGTATGGGTTCCATAATCACAGCTGCCGTTTCTTCATCAATGGTTTGCAATGCATCAAAACTATTAAAATCCAGAAAGTGAACGTTAGGTAACAGCGGCAGATAGGGATCACGATACACATCTCGCCCCGTAACGCTGAGTGAACCATGTGTATCTCCGTGATATCCATGATTAAATCCCACAAGTTTATGCCGGCCGGTATGTTTTTTTGCCAGCTTAAGCGCTCCTTCGTTGGCCTCAGTACCGCTATTCACGAAGTATACGCGATCCAGTGAATCAGGTAGCTGTGATGTCAACAGTTCGGCATATTTCGATTGCGGCTCCTGGATAAATTCGCCATACACCATCACATGCAAGTGACGATCAACCTGGCGCTTGACCGCTTTTACTACTTCGGGATGACGATGCCCCAAGCTGCTGACGGCAATACCGGAAATAAGATCAACATACTCTTTGCCATCGGTTGTATAGATATAAGGTCCGTTGGCATGATCCACTTCCAACCCAATAGGCGCATCGCTAGTCTGGGCAACGTGGTTATAGAAAGATTCTTTCTTATTCAAAATACGTTAGTTTACTTCTTAATTCTTTATTTAATTAAAATATTATAAGAAACAAGATAACTTTTTAATTGAGTTTATATGTCTAAGTTTTATCTTGATTATTGAACTAAAAGTCTTTTTGCATGTCAACTTTTGGCACAATTTTTAGCTTTCTTATTCTGATCACTGCTTGCGCTCCATCAAAAGATGACGTTTCTAAAAAAACTGAGAAAAAAGATACTGATTCTGTTATCACAAAATCTCACAAAGATACTATGCGGGTACAACCACCTGCTCCCTCCCTTTCTCCAGGGACAGTAAAGATAAAAGCGAATATAGAAAAAATAGAAAAAGATGGAGATGAGACAACTATTTATATTTCAGTAGCTCAAATACTCCAACGGGGTCCTTCTACTCCATCATTGCCGAAAGGAAAGACTGTTAAAGTTAATGCGACAACATTTGGAAAAAATGCAGAACAACAATTTCTCACATTAAAAGAGGGGAAACAATTCATTCTATTTGTGGGATATACTCAATCGCTTGGTAAGCAGTCCCAGAACTGGACTCTAAACAAAATTAAAACTGATTTAACAACAAAAAACGCGTCCGATGACTCGTAACTATCTAAAATATTTATTTTTCTCATCCATACTCGTATTTGGACTGTTTGCTCTTTTTTTATTTTTGCCCCAAGATTCTCCTCATAACCAAAAAGTGAAGCAAATTGAAAAACCTAACTCTAATCAAGTTGAGCGATTGGAGAAAAAAGCAGCACGGGGACAGTATTATTTTCGCATGCTTCGAAATCCGGCTACAAATAAAATTCCCGATAATGCCCGCCAGCGAGAAATACAGAAAGCTAAGCAGATTCCACCGCGCCAAAATATAGATGTTCAATTTCCCCATAAACAAAAAGGACTGCTCGATTTTCATAATTTTACTTGGGGACAGGCCGGACCTTTTGATATAGGAGGGCGAACGCGAGCAATGGCCGTGGATATCAATGATCCAAGTACTATTATTGCCGGAGGAGTTTCGGGAGGCATCTGGAAATCAACCGATGGTGGCAGCTCTTGGAACCTTAAAACAAGTGACTTTACAAACCTCAGCGTTACTTCACTGGCTCAAGATCCCACAAATCCAGACACATGGTATTATGTAACCGGTGAATTTTTGGGAAACTCAGCATCTGACCGAGGATTTACTGCTTCCTATTACGGAACCGGCGTATATCGATCTACAGATAACGGAGAAACCTGGTCTATTATTCCTTCTACTCAAGATGAGAACGCTTCATTTGATAAACCGTTTGACTTTATGAGCCGTGTTGTCATTAGCCCGGTTACGGGATCTGTATTTATTGCAAGCCATGGCTTTGGCGTATTAAAACTCAATGAATCTACCCAAGAATTTGAATTGGTTCTCGGCGGAGCTGGAGAACATCTGTACACTGATATTGTTACCAATTCCAATGGAGATCTACTTGCAGTAATCTCCGAAACAGACGCCGGCGAATCAAACCAGACCAATAATCCCGGCATCTATTTATCTACTGATGACGGTGCCAGCTGGACCAACGTTTCACCAGCCACTTTTCCCAGCACGCACCGCCGCAGTGTTGCGGCATTTGCACCTTCTGCTCCGGATACCGCCTATGTCCTAACACTCAAAGGACAAGGCGATGAAACCAATCAGGGGGTCAGTTTTCATATGATTGATATCGACCTCGGGGGAGAAACACTGCAAAAATCAGATGATCGTTCCGAACATCTTCCAAATTTCGGTGATCCTGTAGGTGATATGGAGCTTCAGGGAGGATATAATATGATGGTAGCGGTAAAACCCGACGATCCGGATTTTGTAGTCGTCGGTGGTATTAATCTATTTCGTTCTCGTGACGGATTCGCCACTAGCCCCACCGGCGGCTACGAAGAAGAGGACAAAGACGAATACTGGATAGGAGGATATGCTAAAGATAATAACGCTAGTCAATATCCCAATCATCATCCGGACCAGCACGAATTTTTCTTTGATCAAAACGATCCCGACCGGATGTGGTCGGCCCACGATGGGGGTATCAGCGTCACCGATAATCTTACAGCTACCTCGGTGAGCTGGCAAGATATGAACGAAGGCTATGTTACTACACAGTTCTATTCGGCTGCTATATCCTCAGAAATAGGTGATAATCGGGTGATGGGCGGTACACAGGATAATGGTACGCCATTTTTTCGTTTTGATAGTGAAACCAGTCAAAGCACAACTTCAAGTGATATCTCTTTTGGTGACGGAGGATATGCATACTTTACTTCATCATATCTTTTCGTATCTCGACAAAATGGAAGTATCATTCGCTATCAAAAATCTGACGGAGGTGATCCTACTAACACATTTGCTTATGTAGATCCCATTGACGTAGAAGAACAATTGTTTGTGCACCCGTATGTAGTAGATCCTAATGATGAAGGGATTATGTATTATCCGGGAGCCAGCACCGAGGGGGGGACCTGGAATATCTGGCGTAATACTCAAGCCGATGAAATTACTAATTTAAACAGTAATGGAGCTTCAGAAGGATGGGAAGAATTGGACAACCTGAACGTGCCTTCTGGATATGAAATATCGGCTCTTACTGTTTCGCGAAGTCCTGCCAATATTTTATTTTATGCCGGATCTTCTCAAAATCAACAGCCAGTTCTTTACAAACTGACAAACTCCCACGAGGCTACTTTTGGTGCCGAAGAAATATCTATACCCGATGCCGCTAATGGTGCATACATCCACGATATTGAAGTTAGTCCTACCAACGCCGATGAAATTACAGTTATAATATCGAATTATGAGGTTGAAAGCATTTATCACACACGCGACGGTGGAGAAACGTGGCAAGGAGTAGAAGGGAACCTCGGCGATAGCGGGGATTTAGGTCCCTCAGTACGCTCCTCGGCAACTATTCCGGGAGACCAAGGAAATATTTATTTTGTTGGAACCAGTACCGGTATTTACTCGACTACGAACCTCGACGGATCAAATACCAACTGGGAACAGGAGGCAACCAATGAAATTGGTTATGCGGTAGTTGAGCAGGTTAATGCTCGATATAATGATGGAACTATTGTTGCAGGTACCCATGGCTTGGGCATGTACCGCGGCTCTTTTGATGGCAGCGTTTCCCTCCCTTCAATAGCAGTTGATCCTAATGAAGGTCGGGCCGGTGAAAAAGTTACAATCACGGCGTCAAATTTCGAATTCAATCCCAATCCTGAAGATAATGAGGTGACCTTTGGTACAGTTATGGCCAATGTACTTGAGGCCACCACAAATGAATTAGTTGTTGAAGTTCCGCGTGGGGCAGCCCCACGCGACTCCGAGTCCAATACTATTCAAATAAAAGCAACTTCTGGTAATGTTAATGCGAGTCAAACTTTCACTCTATTACCACCCAACAACTTTGCTATAAAATCAAATTATCCCAATCCATTTCGCACCTCAACCACCCTGCCTTTTGATGTACCTTCTGATAGTCGAGTAACAATAGCTATCTATAATATGAATGGGCAAAAAGTTTCGGAACCTGTTTACCAGAAACAATATAATGCAGGCTCTTATAATCAGAATATTAACATATCTAAATTTGCAAGCGGAATATACATTTATCGCGTTGTTGCAAAAACCACTGGTGGTGAAACCTATATGGAATCGGATAAAATGACGTTAATAAAGTAGCTCAATAATTAGAACTAACTTAGAAAGTTTTATTAAAATCCTTCGAATTCTTTACAGTTCTGACAGTATCTCCGACCATTCAGAAAGTCGACAGAATATTGTTAGCTATTCGCTCCACTGGTTGATACGCTCGGCGAACTCCTGTTGAACTCCTTCAGTTTTATTCTCGGCATACCATTTGTGCAGTTTTCTTGCCCACTCTTCTTTGCTAATACTTTCATTTTCCTTCCATTCCATTGCTTTCTGCTGTGCCAGTTTCGGACGCGGTCCCCAAGTCCCAATTTCTTCCAACGTTTCCGCATCCAAACAAATCAGCTTGGGAATAGAACGACCGCCATTGGTTAAATACTCATCCATGAGATCCAAATTCTGATCACGCAAAATAAAGCGGATATCAATATTGTCAGTTTTTTCAGCCATCTTTACAAGGGCTGGAATATTCTGGGCCGCATCGCCGCACCATGCTTCGGTAATAACCAACCAAGTCCACTTTTGATCCAGGCTATTAAGCTTATCTACCAAAGAATCATTTAGGTCTATACGTTTATCCCAACGACTCATGCGCTGCACGTTCATCTTGGTATAATGGACCATCTCATCAGAATGGTTATCGCCCGTGGTTTTGTTTTGTTCCAGGAGTTCATCAATCATATCCCGATATTCTTCGTACGTGTACGCTTCGTCGATAGTTTTTTCCGTAATAATTTGCTCTGCTGCAATACTCATAATTTCTGTAGATGTAATTGTGTTTTGGTGTTACTTCTGTAGAGGGAAAATACCTTGAAAGTCTTACTCTAACAACAATTTGACAACCCAAGATATTCCATCCATCTGGAAATGTTTTAAGCCAATAGCCACAATTAAAAAAAACACAAAACCCAGCGAAGTACCGTATTTAATCCACATAACAGTAGCATAATCTTCGTTTGTCGTTGACAGTTTTTTCAACAGCACAAAAATGAACAATCCCACAATAACTCCTATCCCACCAAAGAGAAGGGCAAACCAAAAGTTAAATGTTCCTATAGCTAAGCCTACAAAAATAAGTCCTATCAAAAATGCCGTAACAAAGAAATACGTCACCCCCTTTGTCCCAAATCGGACGGCAAATGTTTGGTCGCCTCGCTTGCGATCTTCCTCTATTTGGTATATTTGTGATATGGGATACAGGCTCAACAGTATGAGCGTAACTCCCACGGAAGCTATTAAAACTGTAATATCAATTACTGAATTTCCCGCCGCCAAGTAGCCTAACAGTACAGAATTCAGCCCCGTACTTACGCCTATTGCCACCAAGCTTTTTATAGGATGACCTTTCCATCTTGCCAACGGTGTGGAATACAACCAAAAGAAAAGCATGCTGATCAGATAAATACTGCTGTATAACAAACCTTGAGCCACAGCAATCACCAGTCCAATTCCCTGTAAAACAAGAGAAGCACTCCACATCCACGATTGCATTTTCGGAGGATTTCGAAGTCCGCCAATCGGACCCTCATCTTTATCCCAAAAGGAGTTATAGGCTGTGGCACCGCCAAAAAGCAATAAATGCACATTGCCGAACTGAACAAGAAATGATTGCACCTCCAGATCCGGACTCAAAAACCCGCCTAACAAAAATCCGCCCGACAAAATAAATAACTGGTAATGCCAGCGCAGGTGCATCACAAAATGCCAGAGTTGCTTAGCTATTCTAATATTTTGGGATTCGGCGTTGAGCTTCATCTAAATTTACTGCTTTTTAAAAACCCATCTTACCAATTTAAGGCTTATCAATCCAACAAAAGATTGGTATTTTAAGAATTATGATTTCAACCGAGACACAAACAGCTTCCTATATCTACAAGCAATTATCGCCAGACCAATGGCGAACTCAAAAAAACGATCACTACCAAAAAATTAGTGATCTTATTGACGATTATCTGGAAAGGCGATCGCACCAGAAAAAAGATCCGGTGCTCGATTTCCTGTTTGAATATTATGCTTTTCGTCCCTCATACCTAAAACGATGGTCTCCGGGCCTGGGCATCCTGCTCATTGACGGAACTTCGCACAATTGGCAGTTCGATGAAATGGAGACAACGGATGGGGATTCTTTTTTGGACATCAGTTATTTTGATGATGATCGCATTTCCTCTGTTAAATGGATTTTGAATGTACTCGAGCAATCCTTAAGCCGAAGACCTTCGTTTGGTTGTTTTGGGATGCACGAATGGGCCATGGTATATAAAGCCGATCGGGTTCGCCATGATTATCTCTCCCTACGCATGGATAAAGATGAATTAGCTGAGTTTGTGGAATCACGTCCGCTGGTATGCACTCATTTTGATGCGTTTCGCTTCTTTACGGATGAGGCCAAACCCCAAAATAAATTTGAGCTCAATCGTGAAAAGTTCGCTGATATGGAACAGCCCGGCTGTCTGCACACCAATATGGATCTATACAAGTGGGCTTTCAAAATGTATCCGTGGATTTCCAGTACAACAATCAGAGAAGCTTTTGAGCTCGCTGTAGAGACCCGTGTTATGGATATGAAAGCCAGTCCCTATGACTTACGTGATCGCGGACTGGAGCCTATCAAGATTGAGACTGATAAGGGGCGGCGAGAGTACATGAAGAAACAAATAGCCATTTACGAAAAATCGCAGCCCATCCGCAAGCAATTGATAAGAGAATACAACCATCTACTAAAAGCTCTTTGTGACTGAAGACTTACAGATCCTGAAACCCCGAACAATCGGGACGCGGCAAGTTCAGGATCTCCTACTTTCACAACTGTCAGGGATTGCCTATTATCTATAGCGTATTGTTTTACCACAAATACAACCAATCATCTGAACAAATTTCACAGCAATGAGCGAACTCGACAATACCGATTACCAAGCCTACGAACAGGATATTAAGCTACTGGTCGATACACTTCGCAAATGCTTTAATGCTGAGAAAGCACGGTTTAGCGTAGTCGGACATCAAAATACCCTATTTATTGAAATTGAAGGTCTGGATGAGCTTTCAGGCGAAGAAATTTCTGAAGTAGCAGAACCGGTTCTTGATGAACTCGACATGGATTTTGATGAAATTTCTCTACTTCCGCTAAAGAATTAATAAAAGTTTTAAATTTTGAAAAAGGATATCATTCCTAAACGGAATCACCTATTTTCAAACATATCTTGATATGATATACACGTTTCAAATATAACTTAGGGTTCTTACTTATTATGGCAAGTGCGACAACAGATTATCAACTTAAGTGCGTGGCCAATGGCCACCTTAACTCAGAAGATGAAACAACCACCTATTGTACCCAATGCGATAGCGTTCTTCGGGTCTACTACAATGAACCCTCGGATGATATTCAGTATCCGCTACAGGAACTGAAGCCCGACCCGATGAAAACCCATCCTTCGGCTCTCAAAAAACTGGATCGCTTGTCGGAAACCTATGGTGCAGATCTCTGGGCCAAACTCGAATTCGAACATCCCACCGGCTGCTTTAAAGATCGGGGTAGTTATATTGAAGTCCAGAAAGCACTTGAACTTGACGCTGATGCCATTTGCCTTGCCTCAACTGGAAATATGGCTGCTTCGGTTGCTGCCTACGCTTGTTATTTCAAGATTCCCTGTTTTGTATTTGTACCTGAAAAAACAACAGATGCAAAAATCGCTCAGGCCACTATTTATAACGCTAATATCATCCGAATAAAGGGAGATTTTAGCACCTGTGAAGCACTTTGCCGTAAATTTGCAAAATCGGGTAACTACTACCTGGCCGGAGATTATGTTTTCCGTGAAGAAGGACAAAAATCGTTCCCTTATGAACTTCTGGAGCAGAATGGTGATGATTTCGATTACATTTTTGTCCCTGTTGGTTGCGGGACGAACTTTGGTGCTATCTGGAAAGGATTTACTGAACTTAAAGAATCGGGACAAATTTCAAAGCGACCAAAAATGATTGCTATTCAACCCGAGCAAAGTTCTCCAGTGGTTGAAGGGATCTTTAAAAAGAAAAAAATTATCAAGAAGCAGGTTAATACGATGGCACAGTCAGTAGCTGCTTCGGACCCTGTCGATTTCCACAAGGTAATGCTGGGTATTGAAGAGTCGAACGGTTCTGCATTTACCGTTACGGAAGATGAAATTCTAAATTCACTTAAAGAGATGGCCGTTGAAGAGGGACACTTTACTGAACCAGCCTGTGCCCTTCCCTTAGCAGCATTCAAAAATAATATCGATACGTTTAAGGATAAAAAATGCTTATTTATTCTCACCGGATCAGGACTTAAAGATACTAAAGTCGTTGCCAAACATTCCCTCTCCTCTCCTGTTCTTTCTCCAGACATCGATAAAGTAACCAACTATATTAAGTCTGGCTTTATCGAGATGCAGAAGGATTCATGGGGTAAGTCGCGTGATACATTTATGGCAAATCTCGAGATGGATGAAGATCACGAGAAGCTCTACAACGAATATGTCGATAAGATCAACAAACGTGGAAAAACGCTCAGTAATAATGAAATCGAAGTACTGCAATCATTAATATTCAATGAAGATCTGGACTTAGAGTATCCGGCAGAAGTGCTCGATTATAAGGTAACCATGCGTAAACATGGGCTCATTGAAGCAGCTGTTAAGTTAGACATTCAAGGTGAAGAAGTTATCTCCGAAGCAAAAGGAGTTGGCCCTATTGATGCAATCTTATCAGCCATCCGCGCCGAAACAAATTCGGTATTTCATTTAGAAGTTAAAAACCACGAAGTAGATATCCTGAGTCCCGATACCGATTCGCTGGTTGTCGTTACGTTAACTCTGGCTAATAACGATCAGGAGTGGGTATCCAAAGGTGCTTCGCCGGATACCCTTGAAGCAGTTATCCAAGCCTTTACCAAGGGTCTGGCCATTGCCATGAAATCAACGGTAACTTAATAGTAAATCCCCGGCACTTTGGAAGTGCCGGGGACTTATAGCAAAAATTATTTTACCGTAGTGCATCTTCCAATTCAAGTGAAGCGTCACTGTCAGCATCGCGGTATTTGACGATCAGCGGACAAGATACATTGAGTCCTTGCTCTTGGGCCCACTCTCCGCTCATAGGACGCGTGCCCGGAACAACAACGGCTCGTTCAGGAATATCAGCCCCCTTTCCAAGTACTTCCTCATTTACACAGTCATAAACCGGTATTGATTTTGAGAGCGTCACACCCGGAGCAATCACAGCTCCTTTTTTGACAAGAATCCCTTCTACGATAACTGACCCCGCGCCGATAAAGCAATCGTCTTCAATAACAACGGGCGATAATCCTACGGGTTCAAGCACACCGCCTAACTGAACACCGGCTGACAGGTGTACATTTTTGCCAACTTGTGCACAGGATCCAACCAAGGCATGACTATCAATCATTGATCCTTCATCTACATAACCGCCTACATTTACATAAGCAGGAGGCATAATAATCACATTCTCAGCTACATAGGCTCCACGCCGAACGGATGATCCCCCCGGTACCAACCGCACATTTTCATCAGCCGAAAACCTGCGGGGTGGCAAATTGTGTTTGTCTACAAATCCATCATAAATACCCGAGTACTCAGTATTTTCACCGGCTGAGAAAGAAGCCAATATTGCTTCCTTTACTTCTCGGTTTGCCTCCCATCGGTCGCCTTTGGGCTCGGCTGCACGCACTTCTCCAGTTTCCAATTTATCTAAAATTTCTTCCCAGTTATTATCACTCATCAGTTTTTGAAATAATTTATTTTGAAATTAATGCTTCCTAAAATTCTTTTAATTCCCCTGCACTTTGGAAGTGTCGGGGACTTATTTAGTTCACCAAATTAACTATTTTCTTTGTACCAGCGTTGGATCATATTATCAGCATTTTTTAAAATGCTAAGATCTTCAACATCATCTTGCATCAGTGGCGGATGCAGCGTAGCATTTTCAATCCATCCCTTATCTTTCAACAACACTTTTGCCGGGACAGGGTTTGGACCACTGAACAGAGCATCTGTGCATTCCTGCCAAAGGGGCAGTAGTTCCGGACCGCGTCCATCCAAACACCAGTCCACATATTGATGCGTTGCTTTAGGCCACACGTTTGAAGCCACTGAAACCAGCCCGTTGCATCCTGCCATTGCAAAGAATGGAAGCAATCCGTCATCTCCACTGTAAAACGTAATATCCTTGGCCGTTTTACGGTAATTCTGAAAATCCTCAATGCTTCCACTGGCTTCTTTAACCGCTTTAAAATTGGGATGATCAGCCAGCTCTTTAAGCACTAAGGGACTCATTTTACTGCCGGTGCGTGACGGCACATTATAGAGCATACACTCCTTCTCGGCCGTATCCAACAGCGATTTAAACCATTCTACCTGTCCCTTAGGGCCGGGCTTGGCATAGAGTGGTGTCACCAGCAGTAATGAATCCACATCAAACTGATGACAATACTCAATCCATTCAATCTGGTTACGGAGATTAAAGCCGCCCACTCCAACCATAATAGGCACGTCTATATTAAGGCTTGAAGCTGTTTTTACCACCTGCTTTTTATCTTCAAGAGACAGCGCCAGACCTTCGCCCGTACTGCCTAAAACAAGAACACCATTGCCCGCTTCATCCTGCTTATGGATGAGCGAAGCCAAATCATCGAGATGAATATCCCCATTTTCTTTCATGGGGGTTACCAATGCCGTATAAAGTTTTGTGTCTGTAATACTCATAATTATTGTTGCATTATATTATCAAAAATAGTTGAAAGATCGTGAAAACCCGGATTTACATCACCGTTAACGAGCTGTTCGGCCGCCCATATTGCACCTTGGGCAAATATTTTTCGATCATGCGCCTGGTGTTTCAGATGGATTGATTCTGTATCAGTATTCACCTCCAGTTGATGAATTCCTTTTATATCACCTTTGCGCTCTGAGGTAATCTTCGCTTCCTTGCCCAGCCATTCTTCCCATGAAATAGCCGTACCGCTGGGCGCATCCTGCTTATGTTTGTGATGGATCTCGTGAATATGAAATTCAGGATCATCCAACACTGAAGAGCTTTGACCAATGATATCCAAGCATCGGCGCACAATATTCATTCCCAAACTAAAATTTGAGGCCTGTAGCCACTTAATATTTTTTTGTTTTAACTGTTGATCCAAATCATCCGGCCAATTATACCCAGTGGTTCCCCACGCAGCGGGAATTCCTGCCTCCATAAGCGGAGCTATCAGCTCATCTGCAGCTACCCCCGGCACGAACAAAATAGCAGCATCGGCCTCTTTAAGCTTCTCAACCGTTGGTTTATTTGATGAATCGAACGGACCAACAATTTGATCCTCTTTTAAAATTTCAACGACCTTACCACCGGTTTTTCCGGTGCCTATAACGGCAAATTTCATACTCTTTTCTTTTGATATTAAACGCTAAGTGAGTGATAAGTATAACCTTTTCAGTGTCTATTTTCATCCATTTGCGCAATTACCCAAATATAATGTAGATTCAGGCTTAACAATTCAAAAAATACCAAATATGTATACCTTATTTGCAGCTCCTGTTTTTACTAATGATGCAGTCGTATTAGGAATCTTATTACTGATTCTGGCATTCATATTTGTTACCTCGAACAGCGACAATCCGAAATGGCAAAAATTCTATACCTTCGTGCCCTCGCTGCTCCTTTGCTATTTTATTCCATCTATTTTTAACTCTCTCGGATTAATATCAGGGGAAGAATCCAACCTTTATTTTGTAGCTTCCCGATACTTGCTTCCGGCCAGCTTGGTGCTCCTTACCCTCAGCATTGACTTCAAAGGAATTATCAATTTAGGCCCCAAAGCTATTATCATGTTTTTAGCGGGAACCGTTGGTATTATGATTGGCGGTCCATTGGCCCTCATTACGGTAAGTTATTTTGCACCCGAAATGACCGCAGGAGCAGGACCCGAAGCCTTATGGCGTGGACTTTCAACTATCGCTGGAAGCTGGATTGGCGGCGGTGCAAACCAAACGGCCATGTTCGAAGTCTTTGATCCCAGCGCCGATCTTTTTTCGGCCATGGTAACAGTAGATATTATTGTTGCAAATATCTGGCTGGCTTTTTTGCTGTATGGCGCAGGCATGTCAGAAAAAATTGATGCCTGGTTTAAAGCAGATGCTTCGCCCATTACAGCACTGCGCAAGAAAATTGAAGATTACCAAGCCAGTGTAGCCAAAATACCCACACTCGCTGATATTACAACAATTGTAGCTGTTGGCTTTGTAATAACAGCTATTGGCCATCTGGGCGCCGACGGCATTGCTCCCTGGATCGGGGAAAACTTTCCGCAGCTTAGTAATCTCAGCCTCGACTCTCGGTTCTTCTGGATTATTGTAATTGCCACTACCGGCGGATTAGCCCTTTCTTTTACCCGGGCACGCAAGCTCGAGGGCGCCGGTGCATCAAAAATTGGAAGCCTATTCTTGTATATCCTGGTTGCTACGATTGGAATGAAAATGAATGTGCTGGCCATTTTCGAAAGTCCTGGTTTCTTTCTCATCGGACTGCTTTGGATTATCATCCACGTTATCATTCTTTTCATCACTGCCAAAATTATCAATGCGCCATTCTTCTTTGTTGCGGTTGGAAGCCAAGCCAATGTGGGTGGTGCAGCTTCGGCCCCTATTGTAGCTTCGGCATTTCACCCGGCGCTGGCCCCTGTTGGTGTACTCTTAGCCGTATTGGGATATGCTGTTGGAACATATGCAGCCTACATTTGTGCTATCATGATGCAGTTTGTGAGCTAACCAAAAGGCAAAAGTGAGACGTCAAACGTTTACCTTTTCACATCTCACCTTTGCCAAATAGTTTACTGATTAAAAGACATAGAATTCCTATATTTGCAGATCAGTTCTTAATAGCTTTTTCAACATATCTGCATGCGCATTCTAAAATTTATTGGCGTCTTTTTAGGTACCCTGATCCTCATCTTCTTTATTGTTTTTGGATTTAATCTGGATGCCTTAAAAACACTTTATAATAATAGCGGCGACCTGCAAGAGGGACAACAATGGGTTTCCAAAGCTACTTCGCTCAAAGGACTTACACAGTATATCGGATCAAATCCCCAGCATACCACTATTGTCTCCCGCTCCATAACGAATCCCGATACGGCCATTGCCTACGGTGCAGATAAACCGCGTACGATGGGAACGATCTCAAATTTCTTTCTTATTACAACTTATGCCCGACTGGTAGAAGACGGAAAAATCGATCCAGATGAATTAATTCCGGTCGACAGAACAAACCGCTACCAGCTCCCTTATATAGATGAATCTCACCACGATGATGCTAAAAGTGCCCTCAAAAATAAAGGGGCTGTCAATAAAAATGGGAAAGTACCGCTCGATGAACTTTTACAGACTGCGATCATTTATAACGATCTGGCAATATCCGACTTTCTGTATTATAAATTAGGTCAACAAGCAATTGAAGAAACATACAAGCTGCTTGAGCTTAAATCTACTGATCTACCGCTTCCCTTTTCGGGATTATATATCACCCTCCACCCTGATTTAAACAATAGTAAGTTTGATGCTCACTTTGAGACACTTTCAAAGTTACCACAAGATGAGTTTAGTAATAAGGTTTTAAGGAATACCGAACGTTTTAGAACGGATAATGAATACCACGCCCAGGTCACGGAACTCTTTAAGGAAAACCAAGGATTAGGTATTGGCTTCAAAGAACGAAGAAATATGCTGAGCCTATTTCCAAAATCTACGGGACAGGAATTAACAGAAATCATGATTCAGCTTGAGCAAAACGAACTTATTTCTGCCCCTGTCTCGGAAAGAGTAAAAGGAATTATGGATTGGCCCTACCAAGAGCAGGGGTTAAACAATGATTTTAAGTACTATGGTGCTCTTTATGACAACAGGCTGGGGCTCCTTAATGGTATCGACTACGGCGCATCTGTTTATTCCGAGGAGCCGTTTGGGCAAGCAATATTTTTTGACTCGCTACAGGTCGCTTTTTGGTTTCACATGAGTAGCAATCTAATGCATCAGGATTATCAGCAACGTCTGATGTGGGATCCTGCATTGCGTGAAGCTACGCTTCAGGAAATCAGCAAATAGTATTACATTGCCAACAGTCAATATTAAATTAACAACGAATCATCATGGCAAATTCAGATAAAGTTAACGAGACCGTTCGCGGCGGCATAACACTGGGCACGGCCCTTGCAGTAACTATATCATGGTCGGTGAACAAATCGATTTTATGGGCCATTATCCACGGGCTTTTAAGCTGGTTTTATGTGATTTACTACGCGTTTTTCTATTAAACTTTTGCAATTTTTAGATAATGAATAAGTACAAATACCTGTATTTTTTTTGGCTTTTACCCGCTGCTTTTCTTTTCCTCACGCTACACCAGGGATTGGTTTATTACGGCATTACTGATACCTATGAAAATGGTAACAGCTATACCGCTGAAGTTGTAGAGTTTGAGTTCAAACAAATTGCAGCTCAGACAAATGGCTATATCGTTTTGCGATTTACTACAGGTGATAACCAGGAAATTGAACGTAAGCTTTCGTTACCGGTCGAGATGGCAGGCGGCTTGCAAGATATTCGCGTAATTCCCATCCGCTACCAGCCCGGTGCCATGCAGGAAATTGTGCTAATGCCCACTTTTAAAACACAAAAGAATCTTATCTGGACAAACGCCCTTATGGCAGGCGTTGCTTTTTTGATAACATTCTTTATTGGACTGGCAGCTCATCGTTTCGCAAACAAAAAGATGAACGAACAAGAAGAAGAACTGGTTATCGAACGAGTAGATTAATTTGTTATGACTACGTCAGACTCAGCCAAAGGCACTCTTTATCTCATCCCTAATACGTTAGGTAAAACTCCCGAGAATAATACCATTCCCGATTATGTGCTGAACATTATTCGGCAGATGGAAGTGCTTATTGTAGAAAATGTGCAAACAGCAGCACGGTATCTTCAATGGGTTGGGGATACCGTTCCGGAGTATGAAATTGAATTTTTACTGCTTAATAAAAAGACACCCATCCACGAAATTGCTTCGTTTCTGAACCCCTTAAAAAAAGGAAAGGATGCAGGATTACTCTCCGAGGCCGGATGTCCCGCTGTAGCAGATCCCGGATCGGAGCTTATAAAAATGGCGCACGATCAACAAATTAAAATCCAGCCGCTGGTGGGCCCCTCTTCCATTTTACTGGCGCTGATGGGATCTGGCTTTAACGGACAACAATTCGCCTTCCATGGTTACTTGCCTATTGATAAAAATAAACGTCAGGCGGCCATCCAACAATTAGAGAAAAAGTCGAAATCATCAGGTGGTACACAAATTTTTATGGAAGCACCTCATCGCAATGATGATGTAGTCAAGGATGTCACTCGGTATTGTGAACCGACAACTCGTTTTTGTACGGCTACCAATTTGACGCTGCCTGATGAACGAATTGTATCTAAAAAAATATCGGGCTGGCGAAAAGATTCCGTCGATTCCATTCATAAAGAACCAACAATCTTCCTGCTGTATGCTTCCTGATGTAAAATAGTAGAAGTATCAACAAAAAATTTTGTATAAGTTATTTATCACATAAATAAAAGCCTGCTCTATTACAGAACAGGCTTAAAAGTTAAATGATAATTAAAGTTTTATGCTCCCGCATCTTCCAACATGTTAACAATGCCCTCATAATCATGAGAACTGGCCTGATCTTTAGCTGACCAACCGCGATCATCCATCACACTAACATCGCTATGGTGTTTAATTAACAGTTGTACTATTGCATCAAAGCCATTACTGGATGCCCAGTACAAAGCACTTGTCCCCCGATTATCACGGGTATTCACCTCGGCACCGTGATCAAGCAGGTACTGAACAACATCTAAGTGACCATGTTTGGCCGCTTTCATCAATGCTGTCCGATTATGCTCATCACTGGTATTTACATCAGTACCATTCTCCAAATGCTTTTTTACGTTCTCCAAATCTCCGTTTTCTACTGCTTCAAGAAAGGCATTTTCTTCCATATTTAAACCTCCTTATTTAGAATTAAGGGTGGGTCTCTAAAAGCATTGTAAATGTTTGGAAGATCATAGTCAATCCTTAGAAAAAATATTTTCCCAAACAAAAAAGGGATACATTTCTGCATCCCCCTTTCGGTATTACATTCGAAAACAACTTACTCCAACCCCAGTACATCCACACCTTGTTTAAAGGTTACATCAACCGGGATAGACTGCTCGGACAGTCGATCCAGCGACTGCTGCAGCTGATCACCGATCGTGCCATATTCCTCTACAAATGCTGCAACCCCTTCATAATCACCATCCCCTTGAAGAGTCAGAATCTTATTCGAAAGAGAATCGGTTGCTTGGGCCATTTTCTCAAAATTTACGCGATAGGTCTGAGAATTCTCATCATAATTGAAAGCACCCTTTTCCTTAAAGTAATTAAACCGAATAAGATTGGCCTTGCCATGTGCACTTGATGATCCAAATCGGATAGACCGAAAAATGCTGGCCATAAAGGTTACGTAGTTATTTTCGATCGCTCCCTTATTGACCATTCCATCCTCGCGCAGCTCCGAAACCATATATAAACCCAACACATCGGCCTTGCCTTCCTCGAGTGCCGAGGCATATTCTTTAAGCGCCTCGCGAACCGTCCCTTTGTCATTGATCGTGTTTTTGATACCAAGTCCGTGAGCTACTTCGTGGAACATTGTATTACCAAAGAAAGCATCAAAGCTCAGATATTGACGCTGGTCCTCTGCTATCAATACATTGGAGATGGGCAACAAAATCTTATCATATTTAGCCCGCATTGCATTTTTAAGTTGCAGGCGACGGGTTCCCTTCTCCAGCTGGACTTCTTCATCGTTCGGCAAATTAATAGCTATGGTTTTAGATCCGGCATTCGCATCCCCGGCATAATAAACGGCATCATAAGCATTGAGATCAGAATCACGTCCCGGCTCCTCCTGCTTGTATTCTTCAGCAACGGGCAGTCCTTCCTGAAGTTCGGGTAACACTTCTGCATATTTCGACAAGCGGCTGCTCCACTCTTTATCCTTAATTAGCACAAAAGTCTCATGGGCCGCTTTATAGCCAAACAGCTGATCTTCATAAGTTTCAATGGGACCAATCACCACTTCGATCGTATTGTCTTTCATATCCAGCCAAGCCATATCGCTCTCTTGGTACTCATCGGTAAGGAGCGCTTCAGCACGGAGATTTAGATACTTCTTCAATCCCTCATCCTCGGCCAGCTTAGCCGCTTCTTTCAGTTTGTCAGCAGCTAATTGATGCTGTTCGGCAAAAGCCTCATGATAAGGTACTGTTGTCAAGTCACCATCCTGAGTACGGCGTACCAATGTATAAAGATCGTCCTTGACTTCAGAATCCCAGTTCTCAAATTCCTTCTTAGTCATATCCGGAGGATAAAAGTTGGCCCCTTCGGGCTTGGGTCCCACATCATCAATAAAAGGCTCATTTCCATTCAAACGATCCCATGGGCCGTAGTTAATGCGGGCAAATTCTTGCTCTTTCTCAGGCACATTGTTTAACAGCGTTTCTTTATTGCCATAGGCTTCTTCCCAGAACACTTCGTCCATGGCTTTGCCGGCATCAATAAGCAACTTTACAATCTCTTTCTGATTATCGCTGAGGGATGAAATATCAGCCGTTAAGGTAAATTCAGTATACTGATTCAAACGATCATCAATTGACATCTCGTTATCACCTTCCATGCTCTGGCATCCTGCCAGAAAAACGGCAATTGCCAACGTTAATAACGCTGTAGTTAAAGTAGTTTTCATATTCATCAATATTTTAGGTTAGAGGATTTAGGACTTATCAATATACTTCTGGTTGGGAAGAATATCGCGTTGTTTTAGTTCACTCAAGATCAATTCTGTCATATCACTTTTAAAAGGAAATTCGTACCTGATGTCGAGAACATAAGCTTTTACCCGAAGTTTGAGCACAAAATTTTCTTCATGCACTTCATTCAATGCAATAATTGCAATAGGTTTTTGTAGATATACATAACGCGACGAAACCGCTGCACGATAGGCAATTCGTTTGACCGCATCTACATCTACATTCATCGGCAGGAATATTTCGGCTACTACCTGGCAGTCCAAGGCACTGGAATTCGCATTTGATACCGCCGTATTCATCAGCTCGCTGTTGGGAATCGTCACAACAGAATCATCGGGAGTCACGATTCGGCTCGACCGTAATCCAATCGAAAGCACCTCGCCGTAATGTTCGGCAACCTGAATTTTATCTCCCACCTGGAACGGCCGATCCATAATAATGATAAATCCACCAAAAATATTTTTCAGGATGTCTTGTGCAGCAAACCCAACGGCTATACCCACCGATGCTAACACTGTGATAATAGTACTCATGGGAGGCGTAATAATACCGGCGATAATGATATATATTGCAAACGCCCATATTACCAGTCGTACAACCGGCACCATGCGTTTAATTCCCAGTCGATAACTGGTAAACTGTTCCGAAAGATTCTCAAGTACTACGACTACAAATCGATTCAAAAAATAGGTGATAATTAAAGCAATAATAATAGCCAGTATTACACCTACCGAAATAAGATTTTCAATCTCCGAGAGAGCTTTATCAGTATCTTGAGCAACTTGCTCTAAATTAGAACTCGTATCGACACGGGCAGTATCAAGTTTTACGGTATCCATTAGGGTCGTATCAATCTGCACAGGGCCAATTATAACCGTGGTATCTGTCTGTTGGGCCAAAGTGTCTTGCACCACAGAAAAACTAATGTCACATGATCCCAAAAGTATAAGAACCGTAAGAAGTAATATTTTAATAAATCTATACATCTGTTATTAACCCAAGTGGATTATGTTACGTTCTTTAAGCACCCGAACAATCTGTCGGTACATTAAATGGTTGATGGTGAACGACTCATTTTTTTTGATTAACATGCCCCTCGATCGCAACCGATTTAGCAATAACCTGCTTTCTTCGAGCTTTATGTTCAATACCATGGCTAACTCTATATCCGATAAGGTATCGTGTAGTACAAAAGCCGCCAGCGCAAACAGTACCGGTGGATTTAAATCTTCAATCATTTCTACAGACGTTACCTCAAGCGGCTGTATGTAAAAATAAGTCTCGTCGAAATCCCGAATAGATCGTATCCAGAATATCATAGCGATAGAGGGATTTCCTTCAGCCAATTTTGTAAGCTTCTCGAAGTATTCTTTCTTCAGGTGTTCCTGAGCCTCCTTTTCCTGATCCTTTAGCTTTCGATACGTACGCGACTGCCGTATTTGATCATCCGGTTCAAAGTAAAGGGAATACCCACTGGCCTGATGCCTGCTTAAAATAATCTGTTTTATCTGTTCTGCATTAAGCGAATCACTTTGGCTGATATGAGAAAAGTATTCGTTGATCTGTAATACCTCATCCAAAAACGACCAGGCGTAACGAGAACAACTGACCATCCAAAAAACATTATTGCGCGTCTCTGAAATAAGATACGATAACTTCTCAATAGCTTTAAAACCATTGATATTACGGACAAAACAATTCTGTATTGATTCCAAGACAACGAGCCTGCGTTGATTGGACTGATTTATAGCCGTAATCAGCTCTTCGATCGTCTGCGGAGATTCAACATCAAATACCGCTGCTATGTTATTTACGAGGTGTTCTTCTTCCCAAATAGTTTTTGTAAACTCCACGGTTTCAACCTGCTCTTCGCCGAGCTCTGATTCAACTACTAAACTGAGAAATGATGATTTTCCACTACCCTTTTCCCCAACCACGGCAAAATTAGTGGGAAACTGATTCTGCCACTGCTCATATGCTCTTTTAAAAGTAATGGTCGATTCCTGTGCAGGCTCAAAAAATCGTTTATCAGCCAGCGAATGAAAATCAAACAAACGCCGATAGATATAGGGCAGCTTGTTCATTTTCTGATCCGTCTCTGAAAGATACGTAGCAATATCTGCTCGCTTTGTCTCCTGAATTTTATTCTCCTTAAATCCCAAAAACGCTTTGAGATCGGTGCCGTATGTTTTTAGCTTCTTCCAAACAAATCGGCTCCACAACATCAGCCGATCCTCAACTCTTGCCCACCGTGAGTCTAAAATCGTTTTCCAATCCTTTGTTTTCTCCTTCATCGTGTACTTAGCATTCACCAGCTGAAGCTGCTTCGAATTCCCCTCGTGCAACAGGGCCAATAAAGCAGAAAAAAACTTTTCACTTCCTCCATCAATAGAATCATTAATCTCTTGCCATTTTTCATCCGTACGGTCCTTTAGCTCCTGAACCTTCAAAAGAATGCGCTGTAACGCTTCTCTCACCACCTTTGTAGGATTTTCTTTCTCAGCTACATCTTCATCGCGAGCTTTAAGTGCCGAGTCAAAATTGACTGATATTATATTTTTAATCTCAATAATCTCTTCCAGATTCTGGGATAGAAATTCCTCATGCTGCTGGTTAGCTGGCTGCAAAGGTTTCATAAATAACTCCCTAAGAGCCCGAATAACCAGCTGTTGCCACTCCACTTCCTCTTGATTTACTGACGGCGGGTTTCTGTCGAGATTGGCATCAAAAATAAGTTGTGCATTTTGCGGAGATTGCCCCACCATTAACAATAGATCCTCAAAAAGATGCTCCGTTTTCTCTGGTAAAATTTGTTTATCCAGCAGTTTCTGTATGGGCTGTATCAGGCGCTCATCCACAAAGGTAGTAAACGTTTCATGTAACGTACGCAACTCATCCAGCGTAGCTCCTCGACCAACTTTCTCAATAGCCTCATCAAGATCCGCCAAAAATTCTTGGAGCGGAGCTCTTAATGATTCATAAAAAATATCCTCAAACGTTCCCTTGAATTGCGCAATCTTTTCTCCAATTTCAGATTGTAGCTTCAAAAAATGAATAACGTCCTTGGTTCGTTCAAAAAAGAGCCGTTTTACAAACTGCCATTGTTCCTTTTGGCTTTTGAACTGGGTACTTACTTTTTCTTTCGTTGTCTGCAGTCGTTTTTCGTCAAAAAACTCGCCACGCCATTCCAGCGTCCCCACTTTTTCAATATCTTCAACTATCTGAGACTGCTTGCTACTGAGTGACTGTTCTACATTGCCCAGCAGTTCTGCCTTTTTCTCCTCCAGCTTCTTCTTTTGGTCTGATACAAAAGCAGCTAAATCCAACTCTTTCTGCTCGTTTCCCTCTTTTACCAATAGATCTTCAATATCCCTTATCAAATCTAACTGAACACGCTGAAGGATATGTCCCCATTTCAGAACAGACTCATGATCCAACAAATGATAGCTCACCGCTCTACGTAAAGGAATTTCTTGTTCCCATTCAGGATATCTTCTTTTGGTACCTCCCAAAAGACTTTTTACAGATTGAATGATGGTATTCCCAATTTTGGCAATACTGCGGGAAGTCTTTTTCCCTCCCTTCCCAATTGTGACTAAAACAGAATCTTCCTGCTGTATCACAAACCGTTCTTCCTTTTGCTCCCAGACTTCATTATCCGGAAACTGTTCACCTATCTTTTCAGCAGCTGATAGATACGTCTCTAAAATACTCTCGCTTTCTTTGTCGGATAAAGTATCCTCAATATTTTTTAATATTCCGGGAAATCCTTTTTTAATAATATCTTCTGCTTCATATTTCCGATCTATCACCGTTAAGTGTTTCAACAACCGTTCAAACTCATCAAAAAATACCTCGATATGCCGGGTAAGATTGGCCTGCAGTTTCTCATCAATTTCCTTCTGTAGCTTATCCCTAAATTCTTGACGATCCAATAGAAATACCTTCGTTAATTTTATTTTTCATAAATTGATTAAAATATGGTGAAATACAAACTAATACTCACCGTTACTTATTGAATAATCTTGGCAATAATCTCCTTTTCTTCTTGAGCAAATATTGGTTAATTTCGACCAAAATATTCTTCAGCATAACAATGAAATGTAAGGTGATCGATCCCATTTTAAAATATTTGATGCCCTCTTTTTCAAAATGTGGACATTTTTGGTCACTGTTGGTAATCTGTCTCTTTTTTAATTGGGGCTTTTCCAATCCCCTGCAGGCACAAGACAATTCGTTGCAAATGGTTACCACAGCCGAGCGCAGCGACGGAAAGGGGCAGGTTATTCGATTTCATCTAACCCAGCCTGTTGACTCTTTTCAAATATATCAGCCCGATGTAGACCTGATACAGATGACGCTTTACCAAGACAATATTGACACGACCGATATCGAGCTGCCCAATATCTCTTCCGCTTTTGACGAAATCAGTTTTTACGATGTACCGTCCGGTATTGGGGTTGACATCTATATTACTGAAGATAAATTTTACGATGGCAAAGCGTATCACGACGGGAACAGCAATGACCTTCTGCTGGGGCTTACGGAAGTAGATAAAACTGAGTTGGAGTATCTTACTAAGGATACTGAACCCATTATATGGTCAAGTTTTACGATCACCGAAAAAAATCTATTAGAAGGAAACGGCCGCGGTGAAAACAACAGAAGAAATACCGAATACGAACAGACGAGAAATAAAATGAAGTTTGATGTAGTCGTGATTGATCCCGGTCACGGCGGTCATGATCCGGGTTCCATCGGCCATAGAAATGTAAAAGAAAAGGATATCGTACTCGATATTTCAAAAAAAGTGGGAGACTATATCAACGAGTATATGCCCAATGTAAAAGTAGTGTATACCCGTGAAACTGATAAATTTATTGAACTTGAAGAACGCGGCAGCATTGCCAATGAAGCCGAGGGCGATCTGTTTATATCGATACACTGTAACTCCCACACATCGCATCGCCCATATGGTACCGAACTATATTTTTTGGGACTGGAACGCAGCGAATCTGCCCTTGAAGTAATGAAACGTGAAAATAAAGTCGTGCGTCCCAATAATGATACTGAACAACGTGAGTTGAGCCAGGAAGAATTATTAGTATATGAATTGGCAAATAGCAGCTATATCACCGCCAGTGAACAAATTGCAGGGATGATGGAATATCAGTTTGACGAACGTGCCCAACGCCACTCCCGTGGTGTAAAGCAGGGACGTTTTGTGGTGCTATATCACGCCTCTATGCCTGCGGTACTCGTTGAAACTGGCTTTATCAGTAATCCAAGTGAGGCACGTTATTTAACTTCCGATCGTGGACAAACCTATATTGCCTCAGCTATTTTTCGAGCTATTAGAAATTTTAAGGAAGGAAACGGGAACCCCTAATTTTAAAATAATTATATATTGGACCCTCTGATAATTGGTGTTGCAGGTGGCAGCGGATCCGGAAAAACTACCGTAGTTCAGCATATCATTGATGCGATTGGAGAAGAAAATATTCTCTTGATCCAGCACGATTCTTATTACCGGGATCTTAAACACTTATCGTTTGAAGAGCGTACCCAGCAAAATTTTGACCACCCTTCTTCGCTCGAAACCGAATTGATGATTCGTCACATCCAAGCCCTTAAAGAAGGATACCAGGTTGAAATTCCTATTTACGATTTCACCAAACATATCCGCAAAGAAGAAACCCGACTGGCCGAGCCCAAACAGGTTGTCTTAATTGATGGTATTCTCGTCTTTACCGAAAAAGAGCTCCGTGATCTGATGAACATCAAGCTCTATGTCGATACCGATGATGATATTCGACTGATGAGACGTATTCAGCGGGATATCGTAGAACGCAATCGGGAGCTTGAGCAGGTACTCTCGCAGTATCAAAAATATGTTCGCCCCATGCATCTTGAATTTGTAGAGCCCACAAAACGGTATGCCGATATCATCATTCCCCACGGTGGTGAAAATAAAGTCGCACTCGATATGGTAAATGCTCTTATTCAAGATCGGCTTAAAAATACCGAAGTAACGGAGGAGGAAAACGAATCAGTTTCCAAATAATTTTGTTGAATAGAATCAGAACGACACTAAGAATATTAATCGAATATTATTATGGACATTAATGCTAAAACCGCCATTATCACAGGTGCCAGCAGTGGAATTGGAATCGATTTTAGTCGGGCCCTGATAAATAAAGGAGCTATCGTTTATGGTCTGGCTCGCAGCACGAATAAACTGCAAAAAGTGCAACAGGAGCTTGGCAAACAGTTTAATCCTGTTACCATGGACATCACCGATCATGATGCCATCGAAGAATGGATTAATGAAAATTTTTCGACAGACCACCAACCCGATATACTTATCAATAATGCTGGACTGGGCCGTTTTGCCGATGTTGATGAGCTGCCCTTGGATGAATGGGAGGCAATGGTACAGACGAACTTATCAGGAACCTTTTATATGACTCGTCAGATTGTTCCCCTGATGAAAGAAAAGAAATCCGTTTCCCATATCATCAATATTGCATCTATTGCCGGCAAAGTTGGGAATCCTAAAATGACTGGATACAATGCCTCGAAATTTGGCGTGCGAGGTTTTAGCGAAGCTCTCTTTAAGGAAGTTCGATACGACGGTATTAAAGTTACCTGCTTTTATCCGGGTTCTATTGCCACCAATTTTTTTGGGGACAAAGACATTGATACCCATGATAATATGATGCAACCTGATGAAGTAGCACAGGTTCTGGTAAATATCCTCGAAACGCCTGACAACTTCTTAATCAATGATATCACCATGCGACCATTAAACCCCAAAGCACCGGAAGATCAATAGATGAAGTGGCTCTCTTCTCTCATTTTTCTGCTGTTTTTTTCAATATCGGCCTGTTCGGATAATCCCTCGAAACCCGATCAGCTTATCAAGGAAGACAAATACATCAACCTGATGGTAGAGCTACAGCTCGTTCGATCTTACGGGGAGAGCAATGCACTGGATAGCCTTATAGTCGACTCACTTACCAATCAAGTTTTTCAAAAGTACGAAACAACCGATTCTGTATTTGTTCAGAGTCATAACTATTACCAACAGTTTCCCAAAAAGCAGCAAACCCGTATCGAAAAAGCAATTGAGCGCTTGAAAATGGACCAGGTATCAGACACCACCAAGCAAGATACTACATCAAATTGACCTACTACCCTTTCCAGGCGTATTTATCCCCTTTGGTAATCAACATTTCTTCACGAATCAAATAGCTCAATAAGCGTTTGGTACGAGCTTTGTTCCATCCAACCCGGCCTGCTATCTCTGAAAATGAGAGCGCCCCTTCTTTGAGAACATTTTTAATCCGATGTAGCTCTTCTTTTTTAATCGAAACTGTTGATTCACTGGTATCCAAACAGTTGTCACAATGTCCGCAAGCCTCGACATTATCTTCGCCAAAGTAATGACGAATATAAACTTCACGACAATTTTCAGTTGAAACATAGCCTTTCATATATTCCAACTTTTGTAAAAGATTATCGCGATGTTTTTCCAGTTTTTCTGTGCTTATTGTCAGATTGGAATGTCGTTCCTCAATTAACTTAATAAGGGGCAATTCCCCGATGGATTCATACTTTAGCATATGATCCCGATCCTGAAGAACCTGTAATCCTTTTTTTACGGCATTTGCAGAAACCCCCAGTTTCCTCTGGATATAATCAAATTCCAGGTATTTCATTTTCCCAAATGCCTCTCCTCCAAATTGACGGAAAAGCACATCCAAAAACTCCGCTTTCTGCTGATTATCCAAACCGCTAATCTGATCATGCACATAATCCTGGCTTACAATAAATTGGACGCCAACCTGCGGACTTATATGCTCAATCATCTCAAGAACTCCCAGTTGACTAAGCACATCCAAAGCAGTCCGTACTTTTCGACCAGATAATCCTGAACGTTTTTCAAGTGCCTGTATCGACACCTCTTCCCACTCTTCCATTTCGGATCCCACTGCCAAATTCAAGTGATCGCAGAGCACATCATACACTTTCTGTAGCTCATCTCTACCGGGATAGGAATCCTTAATTCTTTTCTCGGCAATAATGGCATCCGCCCCCTTACATAACAATATGGGAAAACTTTCTTCTCCATCGCGCCCGGCTCTGCCCGCCTCCTGATAGTACGATTCCAGCGAATACGGCATCTCATAATGTATCACATAGCGACAGTCACTTTTGTCAATTCCCATCCCAAACGCATTAGTCGCTACAACCAGCGGCGTCTTACCATCAATCCACTCCTGTTGAATTTGTTGTCGGTCGGCCGAATCAATTCCCGCGTGATAGGCCTTTGTTTTTACTCCCAGCTTCTGTTCAATTTTTTGGGATAGTTCTTCACAATTGCGACGGGTCCCCCCATAGATGAGCCCAGATCCTTTGGGTGCAGCCTTTTTAACAGCCTGAAAAAGCTTCTGATTTTTTTTGACTGTTTCAATAACCCACCACTTGAGATTAGGACGATCAAAACCTTTGGAAACAATAACGGGATCTGTCAGCTCCAGGCTTTTTTGGATGTCATCCCGAACTTCCGGGGTTGCTGTTGCGGTTAAAGCAATCCAGGTTACCTCATCGGCAATATCTTCTAAAGAAGGACGAATTTTCCGATAGCTCGGCCTGAAGTCATGTCCCCACTCCGAAATGCAGTGTGCCTCATCAATCGCAATAAGATCGATATTCAATTTCGGCATTTCAGCTTCCCAAAGTGTAGTCTTAAGCCGCTCGGGGGAACAGTAAAGCAAATCATACATTCCGTTTCGGGCATTGGCAAAACGTTGCTCAATCTCCCAGGATGAAATCGAACTGTTCACAAATGTAGCAGCAATGCCCCGATCATTAAGTTGATCAACCTGATCCTGCATCAGCGCCACTAACGGAGAAATCACGATCGTCAATCCATCCATCACCGTGGCCGGAACCTGGTAGCAGAGTGATTTACCCCCGCCCGTGGGAAAAAGCACCATCGTATTCTTTCCATCCAGTACTGCTTGAATAACTTTATCTTGTCCCGGACGAAAAGATGGAAATCCCCAGTATTTTTTCAGAGATCGCTGAGCTTTTTCAAACAGATTGGATTCCATAATCTCTTTTTATACAAAATTTCCGTTGTAATAACTTCAGCATATTACGCCAAATAAAAAAGGCGCAGATCATTAAACCTGCGCCTTAAGAACTGATCCCTATTAAAAAGCTATGCTTCTGTACCGGCAAGGGTAGCTTTCACATAATTACGTCGCATTTCGGCAATAGCTGAAATGGAAATTCCTTTCGGGCAAACAGCTTCACATTCAGCATAATTTGAGCAATCCCCGAAGCCTTCCTCTTCCATCTGTTCAACCATAGAAACCGTACGTTTTTTGCGCTCGGGCTCACCTTGCGGCAATCGGTTCAAGTGCGCCAATTTAGCACCGGTAAACAGCGAAGCAGAAGAGTTCGGACATGCTGCCACACAAGCACCACAACCAATACAGGTTGCATAATCAAAAGCCGTATCGGCTACTGTTTTATCAATTGGGATAGAGTTGGCATCCGGAGCCGACCCTGTTTTGACTGAAACATAACCACCTGCCTCAATAATACGATCAAAAGCAGACCGATCTACAACAAGATCTTTGATAACGGGAAATGCCTTGGAACGAAACGGCTCAATAACAATAGTATCACCATCGCTAAAATTGCGCATATGCAACTGGCAGGTACAGGTCATGTCTTTGGGACCGTGCGCCTGACCGTTAATCACGAGATTACAAGAGCCGCAAATTCCCTCGCGGCAATCGTAATCAAATTCGATGGGTTCTTCTTTACCTTCTGCAACAATTTCCTCGTTAAGTACATCGAGCATCTCCAAAAAAGACATATGCTCGTTTACCTTATCAAGGGTGTAATCAACCAATTTCCCCGGTTGATCGGGTCCGTCTTGTCGCCAAATCTTTAGATGTATGGTAAATGTATCAGCCATAATTAAGCTATTAAGGATAAAAAATTGAAACGCAGTTGTTAGCTTCTACTTATAACTGCGTTGCTTCAGTTCTACAAAATCAAATTCCAGATTTTCTTTATGCAACTCTTCCTGCAGTTCTCCATTTACGCCCTGAAATTCCCAGGCCGCTACATATGAATATTCTTCGTCGTTCCGCAGTGCTTCCCCTTCTTCACTTTGGTGCTCCTCCCTAAGGTGGCAGCCCGCCGATTCATCACGATGCAAGGCATCTTTCGCCATCAACTCACCAAGCTCAAGGAAATCGGCTACGCGTCCGGCAAACTCCAGATATTTATTATAGTTGGATGATTCGCCCGGCACGCGCACATTATTCCAGAACTCTTCGCGTAGATCCTGAATCTCTTTGATCGCTTTTTTGAGTCCTTCCTCACTTCGGGAAATTCCAACTTTATCCCACATAATCTGTCCCAGCTCGCGGTGGAATTCAACAACACTCTTATCGCCATCCACTTCGAACAGCTTATCAATTTGAGACTGAGCGTTGTTTGCCGCTTCATCAAAAGCTTTGTGATCCTTACTAACATCATCGAGCTCCGTACCGGCAATGTAATTACCTATAGTATAAGGGATGATAAAGTATCCATCGGAAAGTCCCTGCATGAGTGCACTTGCCCCGAGTCGGTTTGCCCCGTGATCCGAGAAATTCGCCTCACCGGCTACAAAAAGTCCCGGAATATTACTCTGTAAATTGTAATCAACCCAGAGACCGCCCATCGTGTAGTGCACGGCGGGGAAAATCCGCATTGGTTCTTCATAGGGATTGTCATCCGTAATGTTTTCATACATCTCAAAGAGGTTGCCGTACTTATCGGAGATCGCCTTTTTACCTTCGCGTTTAATAGCATCGCGGAAATCCAAATAAACAGCACGTCCAGTCGGGCCAACGCCCATCCCTTCATCACAAACAATCTTGGCATTCCGGGAAGCTACATCACGCGGCACAAGGTTTCCGAATGCCGGATATTTTTCTTCTAAATAGTAATATCGTTCGTCTTCGGGAATATCGTTGGGATGACGATCATCATCCTTGTCCTTAGGCACCCAAACACGTCCGTCGTTACGGAGACTCTCACTCATCAGCGTAAGTTTAGACTGATAATCTCCCGAAACCGGAATACACGTTGGGTGAATCTGCACATAACAGGGATTGGCAAAAGCCGCCCCGCGTTTATGGCAGCGCCATGCCGCCGTTACATTTGAATTCTTCGCGTTGGTGGAAAGATAGAACGCGTTTCCATATCCGCCACTGGCCAGCACAACCGCATCGGCCATCCAGCGCTGAATTTCTCCGGAAACAAGATCGCGGGTTACAATTCCCCGTGCCTTTCCGTCAACAATCACCAGATCAAGCATTTCGTGGCGGGTATGCATCTCGATTTTACCCTCATTAACCTGACGCATCATCGCCTGGTATGCTCCAAGCAACAACTGCTGACCGGTTTGACCACGAGCATAAAATGTTCTGGAAACCTGCGCCCCACCAAATGAGCGGTTGGCAAGCAAACCACCGTATTCACGCGCAAACGGTACCCCCTGTGCTACCGCCTGATCAATAATTTCGTTAGATATTTCGGCCAATCGGTACGTATTAGATTCACGGGATCGGTAGTCTCCTCCTTTAATCGTATCATAAAAGAGACGCCAGATGGTATCCCCATCATTGGGATAATTTTTGGCGGCATTAATACCCCCTTGGGCGGCAATACTATGGGCACGACGAGCGGAATCCTGAATACAAAAACTTTTCACGTTGTATCCCAGCTCTGCGAGACTTGCCGCAGCAGATCCGCCTGCCAAACCGGTACCCACAACAATAACATCGTGCTTACGTTTATTGTTGGGAGCAACAAGTTTTATATCATTCAAATGCTTGGACCATTTTTCTTCGAGCGGTCCGGAAGGAACTTTTGAGTCTAAATTCATAAGTCTAAAAGTGGATTTACAAAATGATTATTGGCACTGAATGAGGGCTGCTTCACAGCCTCCGCCAAAATAGATATAAAGTGGAATAAACAGAAATCCGACAGCCATCAGCATGGCAAAAATAATACCTACCGTATAAATCAGTGCGGAATACTTGTTGTGCTTCATCGTCAGCGATGTAAACGCACTCCAAAATCCGTGTCCCAGATGAAAACCGAGCAAAATCATAACCGCTGTATATCCAAAAGCGTAGAGCGGCTGTTGAAAAGTAGAGATCATGAGTCCCTTAAGGTCGCGCGCCTCTTCTCCACCGGGCAACATTACCATATCGGTAGCACCAAACTTGAACGTATCTATGTGAATCACCAGAAAAACCAAGAGCACGATACCGGTAAAAATCATCGACTTGGAAGCCCATGACATATGGCTCGGTCCACCCTTACTTTGATATTTCTCATAACCTTCAGGACGAGCCTTACGACGATTCCACCAGATTGAAATTCCCACATAAGCATGTAAGAGAAAAGCTATAGCTAAACCGGCCTCTAATACATACAACAACCAGCCCAAACTTTCGAGAGCATGTGCTGCTTCATTAAAGGCATGAACATCCCCAAAAACCTGGAGGTTCGTAGCCAAATGAAAAATAATAAAGATGATTAACCCAACTCCGGTTACGCCTGTTAATATCTTGCGACCAACCTGAGATTTAAGCGCGTCTGAAAATGATGGCATTGTAACTGATAATATTTAATCTATTGTTAAACCGCTGCAAAACGCCAACGTTTGGACTCCTAATCCAAGGAGTTGAAGATGTGTTTTAATGGATAGAAAGGCAAGGTATTCCGAATTAGTTTTCCCCCTAAAATCTTATTCAGAAATGTTCTAAATTGGAAGAGTATATTTATTAATTACGGCCGGCTATTTGTTATTACTTGGTATTCTCAATAACTATTAACTGATATTTAATAACCTGTACTCCAACATTGAAAACGGTTCAACAAACCTACCAATCATCATTTCGAGAAAAAGGGTCAAAATTTATTGGGTATCTACTTCCAACTTTATCCAAAGAGAATTTTGAAGATAAACTGGAAGATATTCAATCCAACTATCCGGATGCTACTCATCATTGTTATGCCTGGCGGATCAATCCCAGCAACATAGAAGAGTTCACCCAAGACGATGGAGAACCCAGCGGCACTGCCGGTCTGCCTATCCTGAACAAGTTGAAGTCATTTGAGATGGTAAACTGCGGATGTGTGGTTGTACGATACTATGGGGGCACGAATTTAGGTACCTCCGGACTGATACAAGCGTATGGAAAATCAGCCGAACTTTGCCTCAAAAAAGCTTCACTCCGAACGGTTATCCCTACCAAAAAATTTGAAATAACCTATCCTTATGATCAACAGAAAGAGATTGATCGCCTCAAAAACAGGTTTAATCTCAAAGAAATCGATGCTCAATACACCGAAGAGGTGAGTTTAACAATGGCTTGTAGAGCTATACATGCTGATACTTTTGAACAAGCCCTCAAACAATTAGAGCACGAGGGTGTTTCGATGACAGATAAAGGTAGCAGTTTTGTGACGCTCGACACTAATTAGCAAGAATATTAAATCTGAAAATATGCTTTGTGCTCCGTACTTTTAGTCATCAAATTTTAGATACTATTATCACATCATGAAAATTTATACTAAAAAAGGTGACTCGGGAGAAACCTCGCTCTTTGGCGGGACCCGCGTTTCTAAATCCAATGAGCGCATTGAAGCCTATGGAACAGTTGATGAACTCAACTCTTTTGTGGGATTAGCTGCCAGCTATGAACTGTCGGGTGCCGGCACAAAATATTTACGTAAAGTTCAGGAGCTACTCTTTACCCTCGGTGCAGATTTGGCCACGCCGCCCTCTTCAAAAACCCGGATAGACCGTATTTCCGAGGGTGATGTTACTTTTTTGGAGAATGCCATCGATGAGCTTGAAGAGGATCTTGAAAGCTTGAAGAACTTTGTTTTGCCGGGCGGGTCTCAAGCCGGGGCAACTCTGCACGTAGCCCGAACTATTTGCCGCCGTGCCGAACGAGCAGCAGTTACCTGTTCGAAATCTGATAATATTTCAGAAAACTGTATCAAATTTCTCAATCGATTATCAGACTTCCTTTTTGTAATAGCCCGCTATGAAAACAAGCATGCCGGTGTGCGCGAAGAAACCTGGAAACCGGAAAAGCAGTGAACAGTTGGCAGTAACCATTAAACAATTATAATTTCTGGTACGCCCGCTGTTCATTTATTTTTTCTCGATCTTCAATAAATATCGACAACTGTTAACTGAAAACTGATCACTGATACATGTCATTAATGATTTCGGTCTCGGGCATCCGGGGCGTATTTGGTACTGATCTTACACCGGAAAATCTAACACGCTTTACAGCTGCTTTCGGTCACTGGTCGGGCGGCGGAAAAATCGTAGTAGGTCGCGATACCCGCGTTACCGGACAAATTTGTGAAGATATAGTGTGCGCTGTTCTGCAGTCGATTGGCTGTGATGTGGTTAAAGTTGGCGTTGCTCCAACCCCCACGGTGGCGATGGGGGTACTAAAGCATCAGGCTGATGGAGCTATTATTATTTCGGCCAGTCACAATCCAGAAGAATGGAATGCCCTGAAGCTGTTAAACAGCAAAAGTGAGTTTTTGGACGAAAGCCAAGGCAAAAAAGTGATCGAGATTAGTGAAGATCAATCCTATTCCTACAAAAAATATGACGAAGTAGGAACAGTTACAGAAGATGATGAGCTGCTGAATTATCATATCCAGAAAATATTGGACCTTCCCTATATTGATCGCGATCTCATTACTTCAAAAAACTTTTCAGTAGCTATTGATCCCGTAAACGGTACCGGAGCTGTGAGCTTGCCTCAACTATTAGAGGCGCTCGGCGTGGATACCATCCATGCTATCAACGATGAACCTACCGGCATTTTTGCACACGTAGCCGAACCGCTGCCTGAGCATTTGGGGGATATTTGTGAGCTGGTAAAAGAGAAAAATTGTGATCTTGGCATCGTTACTGATCCCGATACAGACCGGCTGGCATTGGTAACCGACAAAGGCAATCTTTTTGGAGAAGAATACACCCAGGCTGCGGCTTTCGATTTTCTGTTGGATAAAAAAGCAGGTCCCTGTGCTACGAACTTATCTTCTTCGCGAGTAGCCGAAGATGTAGCTAAAAAATACGACCAAAAATGTCACCGCTCTTCGGTTGGAGAAATCAATGTTGTCAAAAAAATGCAGGATGTTGATGCCGTAATCGGCGGAGAAGGCAATGGCGGCGTTATCAATCCTGATCTGCACTATGGACGTGATGCGCTCGTGGGTACCGCTATGATCCTGCAATTACTGGCCGAACGCGATATAAGTGCTGAGGAATATCGCAACAGCCTGCCCAATTACTATATGCGAAAAAGTAAAATGCAGCTGACCGACGTTGACGGCGATGCCCTGCTCGAAAAGGCAAAATCAAAATATGCAGATTACAATCCCGACACCACAGACGGCGTAAAAATAGATTTTGAGGATGGATGGGTACACCTCAGAAAATCCAATACCGAACCTATTATTCGCGTATATTCTGAAGGCATATCGCCCGAAAAAGCAGAAGAGCTGGCCAATACTGTTGTATCAGCAATTCAATAATTTTCAAGTGAAAGTTACTTTCGTATTTTATGCTTTTTATGACTTTCTAATCCTTATATAGATTACTCATTTATGATTACATCGATGACGGGTTTCGGTCGCGGCGAAGCCTCAGAAAATGGTATCACGGTAACAGTTGAACTCAAATCAGTAAATAGCCGTTATCTTGATATTTCTCTGCGCCTTCCGCAAACACTACAAGATAAAGAACTGGATATTAAAGAAATCCTGCAAGAACATGTTGAGCGGGGGAAAGTAAATGTGTCAATCCGAGTTGATAAATCGGATACCGGAGAACCGGAGATTACATTTAATGAGAATCTAGTTCAGGGATATAAGGAGATGCTCAATGACCTGCGCAAAGCGGCCGGCATTGAAGAGCCTATAACGCTACAAACATTTCTGGAATTTAACGACATTTTTGAATCCCGCGAAGATGATGAAAAGACCAGAGCACAAATTTGGGATCTTGCTCAACAAGCCGTTAAAGACGCCGCCGATGAGTTAAAGAAGATGCGCTTGCAGGAAGGAAGTCAGCTTGAAAATGATCTCAACCAGCGTATCGACCACATTGAAGAGATGCTGAATATCGTGATGGATAAAGTGGATGGACGCTCTGAGGAGATTAAAGAAGATCTTATTGAGCGAATCAACGAATTAATTGACAGTGATAAGATCGATCCCGATCGACTGGAAATGGAAGTAGCTGTGTTGGTCGACAAGATGGATATCACAGAAGAAATTGTGAGAACACAATCGCACATCAAATTTTTCCGCGAAGCTGTCAATAATGACAACTCCGTCGGCCGGCGACTCAATTTTCTGAGTCAGGAGATAAATCGTGAAATTAATACGATTGGTTCCAAAGCTAATGACTCGGAAATATCGCAGTATATTGTTAAAGCCAAAGAAAGTTTAGAGCAAATTCGAGAACAGGTACAGAACGTTGAGTAAAAATCCAACACCCGGTAAAATCATTGTAATTGTAGCACCCAGCGGTGCTGGCAAAACCACCATCGCACAGCGCCTGCTGAGGGAATATCCGAAGATACAATTTTCGGTTTCTGCCACGACAAGGGAGCCTCGAAAAGACGAAAAAGATGGCGAAGACTACTATTTTTTAAGCGAGGAGGAGTTTGATCAAAAAATAAAAAACGAGAAGTTTCTTGAATGGGAGCACTACAGCGGTAATCGTTACGGAACCCTACGATCTGAAGTTGATAAACTGGTGGAATCTGGGTATTTTCCTTTGCTTGATATCGAAGTGAAGGGAGCCCTTAATGTGCAGCGGCTCTACAATTCGGGCGCCATTTCCATTTTTATTAAACCGCCCTCGTTGGAGGAATTAAAAAACAGGCTCTCTAAACGAGGCAGCGAAACAGAAAACTCGTTGCAACAACGTCTCAAACGGGCAGAAATGGAAATAAAATATGCCGATCGCTTCGATTATTCTGTTGTTAATGACGATCTTGAGGAAGCATACACAGAAGTCAAGAATATTATAGAACCCTTTATCACTGATTAAAAGCTGGATTACAACATGGGTATTAAAACATTAGATATTGAAAAGCTGAATAAAGACACTGGTAATCAGTATGAGCTGATTACGATCATGTCTAAACGGGCACGCCAAATTGCAGCCCAAGAAAAGCTTGAGCTTGATGAAAAGCTGAAGTACTTCGAAGGCTTTGAGGATGACGATGAGTTCACTTTCAACGAGGAACAGGAAAACATCTCAAAAGAGTTTGAACAGCGGAACCACTCTACACAGCGCGCTATTGAAGAAATGCGTCGTGGAGAAGTTTATTTCCGATATCCACAAGAAGAAGATTAATTTATGTTATCCGGTAAACGGATAATACTGGGTGTTAGCGGGGGAATTGCAGCCTATAAGGCTGCTTTTCTTTTACGTGCCTTGCAAAAGGTTGGTGCCGAAGTGCGTGTAACGATGACACCCGCCGCTACTCGATTTGTAGGTACCGAAACCTTTTCTTCCCTTTCCAAAAACGAAGTTGCGGTTGATGTTTTTCCCGAAAATAATTCGGCAACTCAATCGTGGACCCAGCATATATCCTGGGGAGAATGGGCTGATCTTTTTGTAATTGCTCCCTGCACGGCCAATACTCTGGCCAAAATTGCGAATGGTACCGCTGACAACATGCTTACTTCAACGGTATTGGCTGCGCGCTGTCCGCTACTTATCTGTCCAACCATGGATGGCGAAATGTATGAGTCGCCTGCCGTACAAAAAAACCTGAACACCGTTCAGGAATTTGGCTATCACATTCTGGAGCCGGAAGAAGGATATTTGGCCAGTGGATTGGAAGGCAAGGGGCGCCTTCCCGAAACAGATATTATTCTCGAAAAATGCCGTGCTGTTCTCAAGGGATATCGATCAGAAGAACCCTTAGCCGGTAAAAAAGTAGTGGTTACTGCAGGACCAACCCGGGAACATATCGACCCGGTTCGTTTTATTTCCAACCCCAGTTCAGGAAAAATGGGCTTTGCTATGGCCGAGGCGGCACAGCAATTGGGGGCAGAAGTCACCCTTATACACGGACCCGTTTCTTTATCAAAACCCACAGGAATTAATACTGTTGAAATTGAATCTGCCCAACAACTTTTTGAGCATGTTAAAAACCATGCAGATGCGAATGCAGTGATTATGGCAGCTGCTGTCTCTGATTTTACTCCGCAAAAAATTCATCAGCAAAAAGTAAAGAAAGATAAGGCCGACTCTTCCATTCAGCTTAAGCAAACTCCTGATATTCTTGCCTGGCTTGGAGATCATAAAAAAGATGGACAGGTGCTCATCGGCTTTGCAATGGAAACGGAAAATCTGCTTGAAAATGCCCAAAGTAAACTCAAAAAAAAGAGGGCCGATTGGATTGTAGCAAACTCACTCAATGAAGATGAGTACGGGTTTGCATCCGATAAAAACAAGGTACATCTGCTTGGAAAAAAAGACACAGTCCAGATAGAAGGGTTAAAGTCGGAAGTTGCACAACAAGTGCTGTCCCATATCTTTAAGAACAGTTAATTTGATCCATTCTCATTCGCAAGCAGTAAACTTCCACTGCCGGTTTGCTTTTTATTTTCAAACACAACCTTAAATTCCGTGCCATCATCAGAAGAATAAAAGAGCTCTCCTTCGAGTTGATTGGTCAAAGTTTCTATCAAATTCATGCCAATTGAAGCGTGATCCTCCACTGTAAAATCTTCAGGCAATCCCTTGCCATCATCACGTACAATAATAGAAATTTCCTGATCTGATCTCGAAAGCAGGATCTCTATTGTCCCTGCCTCATTATCATCGAAAGCATGTTTATACGCGTTTGTTATTAGCTCATTAATAAGAATTGCACTTGGTATAGCCTGGTTGATATCCAACAAAACATCCCCGGTATCTGCCACAACATCGATATGCTGATAATTAAAAGGCAATGTATTTTTAATCGTATCAATCAATTTGGATATATATTCTTCAAATGAAATATCAATAAAATTTTCTGACTGATACAACAGCTCATGCACAATACCGATTGACTGTATTCGCAGCTGACCATCATTCAACGCATTTCGAATTTCTTCGTTTTCTGCCTCAAATGCCTGCAGTTGTAACATCCCAGAAATAATCGCCAGGTTATTTTTTACCCGATGATGGATTTCTTCCAGCAGCACTTGTTTTTCTTTGACCGACTGCTTCAGCTGCTCCTGATATTTCTTCTGCTCGGTGATGTCGACGTAAATACCGAAGCCAGCAATAGGATTATCATCTAAATAAACGGGGATGGCACCTAACAGGAGATTAAGTTTTTCGCCCTGCTTTGTATACCTGATGATATCGGTGTAAAACTTATCCTCCTCAAATCCATTGTCAGGCATACGAGGCACAATCTGATTGTCTTCTTCCCCCACAATTATTTTATCAATATCTTTATTGAGCAGCTCCCGTTCGGTATATCCAAAAAGCTCTTCAAAGCTTTTATTTACTTTCTGCACCCTATTTTCGGTGTCGATCATCACCATGGCACCGGGCGCTTTCAGAAATAGCTTTCTAAATAACTCTTCACTTTTTCTAAGTTTCTCCTGCGCCTTTTTTTGCTCTGTCAAATCCCGCACAATGGCCTGCACATAAACATCCTCAACCAATTGCAGTCGATTCAGGCTTACCTCTACATCTACCGGTTTGCCGGTTAATGTCTGGTGCTGCCATTCAAAAACTTGTGGCGTTCCCTCAAGGGCTTTTTGGATTTTGTTGCGTGCTTTTACCCCCGATTTCTGTCCATCGGGCTGAGATTCGGGTGAAAAATCAATAGGCGATTTATCTAAGATCTGCTCTTTTGAGTCCAATCCGAAAATATTAACCACCTGGCTATTACACTCAATGAATTTGTCTCCGTCCATAATAAAAATGCCGTCGTTGGCATTCTCAAACAAACGCTGGTACCGAACCTCCGCCTGTTTCTCATTCGTGACATCTTCAATAAAAGTAAGAATGGAAATGAGATCACCGTTATCGTTCCGCATCACCGAAGTATGAATGCTGAGGTCTACTAAATGACCATCATGATGATACATTTTAACTTCAAAATGAGTTTTATCGCCCTTACCACTTATAAGGTAATCCATGTTTTTTTTGACTACCTGTAGATCATCCTCGTAGAAATCAAACACTTCAGGAGAATGTCCCTGAACCATACCCTTGGTATAACCAGTAATCTCTTTTGCCCTTTCCGACCATTCTATAACTTTAAAGTCCGCATCCCATTTTATCATAGCCAACGGACTGTGGTTGACGTGATGATTTAACTCATCAAACGCTCGTTTTGCTTTCTTTTCTGCTTCTACACGTTCCGTCACATCATGGATAAATGCCATACGGGCATTTTTATATCCATTTTTATAAGGATGAGAAGAAACCATCACGTAAATTTGATCTCCGTCTTTTGTTTGGTGACGGGCAACTCCGGTATGGTTAGATTCATTATCCTCACGATTCTTAATAACCTGATCCAATTCCTCGTAGGTATCCTTCGGACGCAAGTCATAAAGATTCAAAGATTTCAGCTTATCTTTTTGAAATCCATACTTTTCCCAAAAGACCTCATTAGCTTCCAATATATTAAGCGAATCCTTATCGTAGATAAGGACGGGGTTGGGGTTTAAATCAAAAAGCGACCGATCCATAGATGATTTATTTTGTCCTTCTATTTTACCCTAAGGGTAACTGAACAATCTATCTAATTCAAGTTTTGTGAACTTAAATTAAAACTCCCATTTGTAGGTCCGATGAGTTTTATGATGAGAACATCCCAATGCCTCTAAGCTACGCTGCATCAACCAGTTGCTTTCGCTTACCCAAGCTCCTTCCAAATATTCCAGGGCAGGGGCGGCTTTTTTAGTAAACTGAATACCCCGGGTAAATGTGAGTGCTTCTAACCCTATTTTGCGATATTGTGGGCGCGTACCATAAACGAGTGTTCGTAAATGTCGTGCACGTCGCTTAAACCATAACAGTTTGGGATAGTGCCACCAGCGCAATTTCCCGCCCGTCTCTTTTGATAATTCGTTGAGATCCGGCACACAAACTATAAACGACGCCGGTTCACCATCCACAAAAGCAATAAGCACACTCTCGGGAATCAACACCGGCTTAAGTTTCTTAATCATCGCCTCAACGGTATCCTGCGTGAGCTCGGTAAACTCCATTTCACGCTCTGTAATATCCTGTTGACTCCAGGCTTCGTTATAAATTTGACGAATATATTCTGCATCGCGATGAATGTTTTTCTTATCCAGTGACCTCAGAGTGACATCTGACCTGGCTTCAATCCGGTTTGTAATTCGTTTCATACGATCCGGTATGGGCTGATCAAAGCTACGTTTGTAGCTCCAGTGATCGTCAAGTTTTTCTGCGCCGGCCTGTTCCAAAAATTCCTTGTAATACGGCGGATGATAAAACATCCCGTAAATAGGAGGAGCATCATAATTTTCCACAAGCAATCCCCAATAGAGATCATTTTCGCCAAAATTAATGGGGCCGCGCATGGCACTATATCCGCGTTCTTGATGCCAGTCGGCAGCAAAATTTATTATTGCCTCTGCAATTTTCGGATCCTCCCGCATTTCGATAAACCCCATCCCTCCCATTGTAGGTTCAAGCACTCTATCACGCTTTGGCGTATTCATCACCGCAAAACGTCCTACAACTTCTTTCCCCTCTTTTACAAGAAATCGCTCGCACTCCCCTTTATCAAAAAATACATTTTCATCGCGATCAAAAATGCTTTCGATTTCAGAACGGAATGGCGGTGCCCATTGGGGATAGTTTTTATAAATTCGAAAAGGCAACTGATGGAATGCATCAATTTGTTGTGATGTATTTACCAATTCAAAGCTATAAGCCATTTGTCAGGAAGGTCACTTCGTTTAAAATCTAATCTTACGATTCGTCTAATTCGGGAAATTATTCATAGATTTACAATAGAATAACACCTATTATTAGACGGCAAAATGCCAACTTAATATCGACAACTGGCTTGAAGGAACAAAAGAAAAAACAGCTAATAGCAATTCTGTTGTTAGTATCGTGTTTTATAAGCGGATTCATCCTATTTTCTGTGTCGGATCAAAACACTAAACGACTCACATCACTCGCTCAGGCTGATTCACTTATTCAGCAACAGTTTTCAATTTTTAATATTTCTGATGATCAAGTATCTATTGCCACTACCCGGGTAGACTCAAACTTTTCCCGTAAAACATATTACGTGGGACTTCCCTACCGCTTCTCAAAAACTCAGTTCCACGCCGAACTCAATGATGCCCTTTATCCATTCGGGATACGAACTCCGGCTCGTGTCACCTTTCCCCAAAAAAATGTGGATATTCAACTATCATATCGGGAGACCGTAATTCGGACAATTTCGCTGCAAACCGATCCCGAACTTTCACTACAACAAAATGATATCAGCCTTCTGTTAAGTTTTGATGAGATCCCTCAATCACAAATCATATCACAACTAAATGCCCTTGCAGAACCCATTCCTCTTGTATTAAAAATTGAACAGCCAATGCAGGTCCAAACACTGAAAAAAGAACTCAATGGACGATATCCCTCTGTCATATTTTGGTTTCAGAATAAAAATGGGGATGACTTAATCAAAACAAATCCGGAAGCAGCACGTGCCCGGCTTGACCGATTACAAGACATTTCTCCGAATTCGCATGTTTTGATCACTGAAAATGAAGCCACACCGCTGATCAATAAATTTAACAAACTTACATTTGTCGATGTCTCAAACGCCCAACTACTACATGAACAGTTAGGAAAAAAAGCTTTTCTTGAAGAACTTACAATATTACAATCCAATACACGGTCTTATTTAGCGTTAATTACAGGAACGGAAACAACTGTTGAATGGCTGATAGAGAAATTACCTGACCTTAAAAAAGCAGGTGCTCGAATAATACCACCGCCAAAAATGAATTTATAATATGATTGATCGTCTTGATACTGACAGGTGGCTCAAACGCTTTGAGCTCAACAAATTTCCCGAACCGGAAATCGTGCAGCTCAAGCACCCGGTACTGCTTTGCCACGGATATGGGGCCATAGCATCCCTAGTAAAGCCTTCTCCACTTTATGATGTGGCGTTAATGCTGCGCACTCATAATGTGATGGCTTTTGCGCCAAACATCGTTCCTTATGCCAAAATCGAAACCCGCGCGAAAGGTTGGGTCAAACTTATAAAAGAACTAACAAAAAGTACTCAAAGCGATAAAATAAATATTGTTGCTCACAGCATGGGAGGACTCGATATGCGATACGCCCTTTCTAATATGGATGTAGCACAACATGTAGCTTCATTCACTACGATAAGCACACCACACCATGGAACAAGTCTGGCCGAGCTTACCTTAAAAACGCCTGATGCTATCCGTGACAAACTGGCTGATTTTCTCGATTGGATGGGCGACCGGATCTATCCCCATACGAAAAGTGATTCGGTGGCATCAGCGGCCCAATTAACGCGTCAATACGTTACGGACGTCTTCAATCCTGCAACACCAAACGTCGACGGCATCCCCTATTACTCCTACACCTCCGCAGTGGGTAAAGGAACCAACGAGCCCATCCGAGTTATTGCGCGATATCAAAACAAGCATATCTATGACATTGAAGGCCCTAATGATGGAATGGTATCGGTAAAAAGTGCCAAATGGGGCGAACATATTAAGACTTCCAACCTTTCTCACCTGGAGCAAATGAACTTACGCATTAAGGATGATCGCGAAGCACTGTTTAACACATTCTGGTTAGATGTAGTTAAAATGCTCGAAGCCAAAGGGCATTAATCTTACAGCTCAATATCCTTATTTTTCTTGAGCAGATTATAAGCCGTCATATCATATTGGATGGGCGTTAATGAAGCGTACCCCTTCTCTAATACATTAACATCCAGATCATCCCCTTCATCGAGTAGCTCAAGCTTACCGGTCATCCAATAATACGATCTGTTGTTGGGATCAACACGGCCTTCAAACTCTTCTACATAGCGACTGTTTGCCTGACGTGCCCATTTTATACCTTTGAGCGGTCCTGCAGGTACATTCAAATTCATTGTTACTCCCTTGGGAAGCCCCTCACTGAGCACATAGCCAATCACCTTGCGCGCCGCATCTTTAGCTCCTGAGAGATCTGCATCCTCATCATAATCAGTACAGCTAACAGCAATAGAGGGGTATCCTAAAATGGTCCCCTCCGTAGCAGCACTCACTGTTCCCGAATACAAGATATTAATTCCGGCATTACTTCCGTGATTAATACCACTGACAACCAGATCCGGCTTGCGCTTCATCAACTGATCATGCGCCAATTTTACCGAATCAGCCGGAGTACCCGTTACCGCCTGGCCGTTAAACCGACCATCAATTTGAAAAGCGCGCGACCGAAGCGGCGTATTTACCGTGACGGCATGCCCTACTGCACTTTGCTGACGATCAGGAGCAATAATTTCCACATCGCCAAATTCATCGGCAACCTGGGCAAGCGCTCGTATGCCCGGGGAAAAAATGCCGTCATCATTACAAACTAATATTACCGGATTCTTGTCGGATGTACTCATAAGTAAACTCAGTTAATCATATTGCTCATTTTCATTGGGAAAATCTCCGGATTTTATATCCGTAATATAGTGCTGAACCGCATTCGTCATCGATGAATGCATGTCATCATATCGACGGAGAAACCGCGGTTTAAATTCTTTGTTAAGTCCAAGCATATCATGGGTAACCAGCACCTGCCCGTCACAATTGGGCCCGGCTCCAATACCAATGGTTGGAATAGAAATTGTTTCTGTCACCTTTTCTGCCAATTCAGCTGGAATTTTCTCCAACACAATGGAAAAACATCCTGCTTCTTCTAATCGTTTAGCATCTTCAACCAGTTGTTCAGCTTCAGTCTGTTCAGTGGCTCTCACCTTGTACGTCCCAAATTTATATATACTTTGGGGTGTTAGTCCCAGGTGTCCCATAACAGGAATACCGGCCTCTACTATTTTAGCAATTGTTTTTACAACAGGCTTTCCACCCTCCAATTTTACGCCGTGCACTCCCGCCTCTTTCATCATGCGTCCGGCATTTTCCAGTGCCTCTTCAGCTGTAACCTGGTAACTCATGAAGGGTAAATCTGCAATTACCAAGGCTGTTTCTACCCCCCGAACCACACACGAAGCATGATAAATCATATGCTCCATAGTCATAGGCACGGTGGTATCATAGCCGGCCATTACATTACTGGCCGAATCGCCTACCAATATCACATCAATACCCGCCTGATCTACGATGCGAGCCATCGTGTAGTCGTAGGCGGTAAGCATGCTAATCTTTTCAGATTGCTGCTTCATTTCTACAACAGTCTGGGTTGTAACTTTTTGGGGCCGATCTGAAGATTGTTGGGTACTCATTTACTCCTCGCTTGGAACTATCGCCGCGGTGGCATCCAATTCACAGACAACATTACCATCAACCCGGGCCTCTGCTGTCATATTGTAAAAATTGCGCTTTTCCTGAGCCAGCTTAACTTCCATTCTAAGCTGATCACCGGGCACTACTGATTTACGAAATTTTGCTCTGTTAATCCCCGTAAATACCGGGATAAAGTCCTCCGGATTATCGATATGGGAATGCATCAACATCAAACAGCCACTTTGGGCAATCGCCTCAACCTGTAGTACACCCGGCATAATAGGTCGATTCGGAAAATGACCGTTAAAAAAGTCCTCGTTGGCTGTAACATTTTTTAATGATAGAATGCGCCCCTCTTCAACCTCTAACACTCGGTCAACCAATAAAAATGGATACCGGTGGGGAATTAGCTTTTTTATTTCATCAATTGTTAACTGATCCATAATCCTTTAATATTTTTATTTAAATATGTAATAATTTCAAGTATTTATTCTACGGTCCCCACATAAATATAGGTGATACCGCCGGTTAATTTTTCGAAAAATTGTGACGAAAATAATCCTGCTTCTTCCATCAGTGCTACAAAGTCATCTCCAGCAGGAAATTCCGCACTTGTTCGTGGCAGATAGGTGTAGGCCTCTCTATTGCCACTTATCCACCCTCCTAATGTAGGCATAATATATTGGCTATATAACTCGTATGGATATTTTAGCAATCCTTTGGGTTGTCCAAATTCCAAAACCACAACTTTACCACCCGGAACTACAACACGAGCCATCTCTTTAAGTGCTTGTACAGGATCATCAACATTACGAATGCCAAAGGCAATACTGGAAATATCAAAAATATTATCCTCGTAAGGCAAATCCATCGCATCTGCCACTTCAAAATCGACGACTAAATTATTTTCTTTCGCCTTAGCAGGAGCATATTCTATCATCTCGGCACAAAAATCGGTACCCAGCACATAGCCATCATCACCAACCACCTCCTTAAACTCTAATGCCAGATCACCTGTTCCGGTAGCACAATCCAGCACCCGATCGCCAGTCTTAGCTCCGCTTAAAGATACTGCTCGGTCTCTCCATATATGATGAATGCCAAACGACAGGATATTATTCACCCGATCATAATCATCGGCAATATCCGCAAACATTTTTCGAACTTTCTCACTCATAAAACTTCGTACAAATTAATCTATTTTTACCTGTTAATTAGGATACAACTTCTTTAGAAAATACTTCGGTCAAGTGATCGGTCTTATTAATATATAAGGATTTAAATCCAGAACCATTCCACTGCAGATGGTATAAAGCTCCATTGCTGTGTGGAATTTCGTGCATCTTACTAAGTCCATAACCAAGCCATTCAGACAACAAGATGCGTAACAATCGACCATGTAACACAAAAAGCAAGTTTTTATGCTGATGTTCTTTCAGTATCATCCTTGCTCTGCTATCAGCTCGCTTGAAAACAGCAGTAGGACTTTCTCCCTGATCACAAGCAAAGTATACATCTCCGGACTTCCATTGTTCATGAAGATGTTCTAAGTCAGATTTTATCTCCGAAATCGGTTTTCCTTCCAAAATACCAAAATCCATCTCATCCAAGTCACGATAAGCCTCCACATCCAAACGCTGGTGTTTTGCCACGGTCTCCGCCGTTTGTCGAGATCGTCTTAGGCTGCTGCTAAAAATTTGTTGAATTGATACATCCTGAAGATGACGAGCTATAGCTTGCGCTTGCTTAATACCGGTATCATTCAATGAAGCATCAATACCGCGACCCTGAATTTGATTACAGCGGTTGTACTCCGTTTCTCCATGACGAGCCAGATATATATTCGTTACCCCCATGTTAGCTCTTACCTTCTTTTCTACTTGTTGCCAGCTCCACAAATTTATCTTCCATCTGCTGTACCTCGGAGGACTGCAGGTTATAATGCATACCGTATTTAACAAGTATCATTTTAAACACACGATCATTGAGCGTCAGCTTTTTATCAACCCCCTGATCAATCTTATCCCACAACCGTTTTAAAAGACCCAGCTTCATCAAAAAGAAAAATACAAGTCCAATACCGGCAGCCAGATACTGTCCATTCATACCCAATGCACTGATTATGACCAGCGATGTAATCAGTAAATAACCATCCTTATTCAATAATTTAAGCACCTTACCGAGATAAACTGTCACAAATGCACTTTTGGACCGATACCATAAAAAGTGAAATGCAATGGCTATGGTCACTGCAAATATAGGATGAATCACCAATAACAATCCTAATAACAGTGTAAGTGAAAGGCTATCAGCACTGCGCACCCAGGCAATAGCTTCTTCAACCAATTTGTCGAGTGGCCGTTTCTCCAACAGACCCGGTACAAATTGCTTAATCTGGTCAGTAGTAATATGAAACCAATCTCCGGTTCGTGTAACAATACCAAGTTGTGTTTCGAGAAATAAATTCTGCGTGCCGGGGTTTTGCTTTTTCATAAGCCGAAAAATATCCTTCTTTTTGCAAAAAACGAATTCTCAATGCAATTAATTATGCCTGTGCTACTGTTAAAATGATAACAGGTCCTGCCCCTGCTTCCTTTAAGGTATCTGCCAATTCAAATGTAGTAGCACCCGTCGTAAATACGTCATCAATAATTACACACAATCGATTATTTATCAACGTTTCATTTCTAACCCTGAAAGCTTTCTGCAGGTTTTTAAGGCGTTTTTCAAGGCTAAAGCCCGTTTGGGAACGAGTATTTTTGATCCGAACGATATCGTCAATATCACAAATTGGAATTTCTTCCCAAACTTCCTGAAATCCCTGTGCTAATTTAAATGCCTGGTTAAATCCACGGTACCGATATTTTAGATAGTGCAGTGGCACCGGTACAATCACTAATTGATGATCATCAAATAAATCTACAATAAAAGGATGCTTTAGCACACGACGCCCCAAGGCCCTGCCCAAATCACGCCCCACTGTTGTAAGTCGCTCATACTTAAGTTGATGCAATAAATTCTGCAGATCTCCGCCCTTGTCAAATTGCCATAGCGCGTGCTGAATCACAATCCCGTCCGGCAAAAGTGAATCGGAAGAAACCTTTACATTTTGGGGATTTCCGTCCTCAAAGCGATCTCTCAGACAAAACGAACAAATTTGCCGCTCCTGCTCTGTATGTTCACGGCCACAACAAACACAAACATTGGGAAATACAACTCTCTTAAAACCGTTTAAAATATGGAAAAACGTACTCATCGATAATCATTTTTATAGGTAAGATCTACTATTGGCACAAATCCTTACAGAGAAACTTCTTTTCAGCAAAAAATTTTTGGCAACCACTATATTTGTTTAGATTATACGCCGGATAAACGGTTTGCCACTATTAATTCAGAAAATTATTTATGGCATCACTCGGAAAAGATCTTGCCCACATTCGCAAAGAGCAAGAATTAAGTCTTGAGGATATTTATGAAGCTACCAAGATTCCCATAAGGATTCTCAAGTCTATTGAAGACAACTCAATTTTTACCAACTTCGAGGAAAATGCTACCTACATTCGCAGCTATGTACGAAGCTACGCCAAAGCATTATCTATAGATGAAAAACAGATTATCTATGCCCTAAATAAAGTTGAAAAAAATGACTATTCCGGGTCTCTTCAAAGCCTGTTTGACGAACAACCCAAGCGTTCTTTTGAATATGATGAGAAAGGTGATACCGCTGATGCGGAGTCAGAAGATTCGAAAGAACGCCAAGATGAAGATATGATTCATGACCATTCACCTGAGTTTCAATCCGACCAAGCAGACTCATCGGATGATTCTCACGAAACACCCAAATCTTCGCCTCTCCCAAAAGCCGACCATCCCGATGTTAAATCGGTAGATTGGGCTGACATGGGCCGAAAATTCCAACCCCTTAAATCCGTACGGTCCAGAACATGGGCAGGGATTTTTATCACTCTCTTAATACTTATTGCGGCTGGGTTCTTTTTCTATTTTTATGAAACCGATCCAGTATCTAATGAAGTTACCAATAATTCTACAACACCTCCCCAACAAGAAGAGTCTTCTGAAGAAAGGGTAAGTACTGATTCTCTGCAACTGGATATCGTTCCATCATCCGAAACAAATAATACTACCGATCAACAACCAACCAATACAAGGGATGATATTCCAAATGAGGCCATGTCCACACTACCAGACACCCTGAGTGTCGTACTGTATGCTGCTTATGGACGATTGGAACCGGTACGTGTATATACTGATATTATGGATGATATTAATCCCTATTGGATTGAACAAGGTGAAGCAATTCGATTTAATTTTGTAAATGAACTCAATATCCGAGGGCAATTTAGCCGCATGGTATTATTGTTCAATGGTCATCCTGTTGAAAACATCCGCGAGGAATTTTACAATTCTGATTCACGGTTGCTGGAAATCAACCGCAGTTATTTTGAGAATGACCCTCAATGGCTACAACCTGCTCCGGATTCCCTGAAAATTGATGCCCCTCCCCCCTCCACCATCAGAAATCGTCCTACTTTTAATTAAACCAATACAAGCTTTCTCTTTAAAATGAACAAACAAGAGGCAAAAAAACGCGTTGAAGAACTACGCGAATTGCTCGACAAAGCCAATAAAGCCTACTATCAAGATGCACAACCTTTTATTTCGGATAAGGAATTTGATAATTATTTGGCAGAGCTGGAGAAGCTTGAAGAAGAGTATGATCTCGTTGATCCCCAATCACCGACCCAGCGTGTAGGAGGGGAACCCAGCAGCGATTTTGAAACAGTTGAGCATCCTGTACCACTGTTAAGTCTCGACAATACTTATAATGAAGATGAGCTCAACGATTTTGATCGTCGTGTTCGTGATATATTAGGGCACGATAATTTTACCTATCTGGTTGAACTGAAGTTTGATGGAGCAGCCATCCGACTCCGATACGAAAATGGGGCGTTAGTCCTGGGAGCCACACGCGGGGACGGTGAAAGCGGTGACGACATTACCCGAAATATCAAAACGATTAAAGATATTCCTCTTCATCTCGACGATGACTTCCCGGATGTAGTGGAAGTCCGGGGCGAAGCCTATATAGAACGCGAGGCTTTTGTACGATTGAACGAGCACCGCGAAAAACAGGGCCTTAATCACTTTGCCAACCCGCGTAATTCTACGGCTGGCTCATTGAAAATGCAGGATCCACGCGAAGTTGCCCGCCGGCCCATTCGTTTTTTTAGTTTTGATTTATTAACTGACGATACTGACGCAGAAATCACACAGTATCGGAAAATGAAGTTATTGGATAAGTTTGGATTACCAGTCTGTGAACACTTTAAACAGTGTACAGATATTGATGAAGTACATACCCAAATTGATGAATGGGAAAGTCTGCGCCATGACCTCCCCTTTGAAACAGATGGCGTAGTCATCAAGGTTAACGAGGAGAAATACCGTGATACGCTGGGAACGACTTCTAAAGCTCCCCGCTGGGCTATTGCCTATAAGTTTGAAGCAGAACAAGCTACCACTGTAGTAAAAGATATACGGCTTCAAGTGGGCAGACTGGGAAAAATCACTCCCGTTGCCGACTTTAAAGCTGTTCAACTGGCCGGCACTACGGTTAAACACGCTTCGCTACACAATGAAGATGAAATACACCGAAAAGATATTCGGGTTGGTGACCGCGTAGTAGTTGAAAAAGCCGGTGAAATTATTCCCCAGGTAGTCAGTGTGGTTAATCCTGACCGAGAAGATCGTGCCCCGCGCTTTAAGATGCCCAAATATTGTCCTGCTTGTAATGAAAAACTCGTTAAACTTGGGGACGACGTTGACTGGACATGCATCAATCCCGGATGCCCACCCCAGGTACGTCAGCGTATTGAACATTTTGCTTCGCGCGATGCCATGGACATTGACGGATTGGGAGAAGCAGTAGTAGATCAACTGGTTTCAGAGCAGTTAATAAGCAATTATGCAGATCTCTATGATCTCACCAAAGAACAACTTCTGCCGTTGGAGCGTATAGCTAAAAAAAGTGCCCAAAACCTAATTAATGCTATTGAAGAAAGTAAATCACAACCTTTGGATCGGGTGATCTACGCTATGGGGATCCGCTTTGTGGGTAAAACTGTGGCACGTGATCTGGCCAATGCGTTCCAAACGATGGAGGCTCTCATGGACGCAAACCAAGAAACGATGGAAGAAATTGATTCAATCGGGCCTAAAATTGCGCAGTCGGTCGTTGAATTTTTCAATCAAAAACACAACCGTAAGATTGTAGCCAAGTTGCGTAATCACGGACTGAATTTGGTGATGGAGCAAAAGCAGAAGGCTTCACAAAAGCTCGATAGCAAAACATTTGTACTCACGGGCAGCCTTCCCTCGCTAACACGAAAAGAGGCAACACAACTAATCGAAAAACACGGTGGTAAGACGACCTCTTCCGTAAGTGGCAACACCGACTATCTGCTGGCGGGCGACTCTCCGGGCAGTAAATACGATGAAGCCCAAAAGTTAGACATTCCTATACTTGACCAGGATACATTTCTGGACCTTATTGATGAAAAACCATAACCTATTACCAGTTTGGGAATATCGTTATGGGTTGGTATAATTTTGTAATCAACGTATCTTATCTAAACATTTTAATGCTTCTGTTAGGTTAGGTATTACAGAAACGGACTGAATTTATATTTATGGGTATTCTTGAAAAATTGGGATTAGCCCCCAAAAAAAGGCCAGACGCTCCTGTACTCGGAGAAAAGAAGAAAAAAAAGGAAGAAGCCTCTTCATTAAAGTATAATCCCTATCTCAGAGCATTTATTCTTGTTCTATTTTTGGCAGTGATTGTCCTTGCAATACCAGAAAGTTCCTATAAAGAACCAATTAACTACAATATTGGTGAACCCTGGCGGGCCGATGATTTAACAGCCCCTTTCACCTTTGCCATACAAAAAAGTGATCAGGAGCTCGAAAAAGAACGTCAAACAATACGAGAAACAACTCCACCAATTTTCCATAAGGAACCGAATGTTCAAATTGCGGTACAAAGCAAGTTGGACTCTCTATTTCAAAGTTTAGGACCAATAAAAAAAGGATACGATACCTGGCAGCAATCAAAACAAGGTAAAAAATCAAATGCCCAACGAGACAGCCTGCGATTCGAAGAGTTAAAAAACAGATCCCCCATAAATTTATCTGATTCCGCCTGGCAAACTCTTCTGGAAAACTATGAGTCGGCTTCTACCCAAAACAAGAGCTCTAACAACGGTACTAACGGCCAATTTTCTAATGTAAATATTAAAGATCAGCTTGAAACCCTCACTGCTAAAGTTCTTGACGATGGCGTTTTAGATGTTCCAAAATCAGAACTATCCAACGATGAAATTACAATTCGCGATTTACAAAAGCGCACCGAGCAAACCCTCAATTTGGCAAATGTGCGTGATCTGTCTGAGGCAAAAGAATATGTACAATATCGTCTTTCACGCAACTTTTATGACGAGCTGGCAAAGGCGGGCAGCGAAATTTTTGCCCAGATCATCCAGCCAAACTATATCTTTAATAAAGAAGAAACCCAAGCACGTATCCAAGATGCTCTTGACGAAATTTCCACTTCAAAAGGAGCTGTAGCCCAAGGACAAGTTATTATTCGTCGGGGAGACATTGTCACCTCTGAAAAGTACAATATGCTGCAGAGCTTGGCTGATGCCCGCGCCCAAAATGCAAGTAACCTTGAACGCTGGTTACGCTATGGTGGGGATATAATAGCGGTTATTGCTATCCTTACTATTTTCTTCTTCTATCTCTATCTGTATCGCCGGTATATCTTCGTCGACAATTCGATGTTGACACTCGTGCTCATTGCATTTTCACTTGTAATTGTCAGCAGCTCTATTGTTTATCATCTTGATGACATCTCTCCATTTATCGTACCGGTTGCCATTGCTCCCATAATTCTAACCATCATTTTTGATTCCCGAGTAGGCCTCTTATCAACAATTACGCTGGCACTTCTAATCGGACTTATTAACGACAATAATTTTGAATTCGTTACCGCTACCACCGTTGCTTGTAGCCTTGGATTATTCTCGGTGCGTGATATTAAAAAGCGTTCACAATTTTTCTTTACTACTCCCGGCATCGTATTTGGATCGTACCTTGTGGTAGTGCTGGGCTTTAGCATGACCACTTTTGACAGCTGGAGTGTTCTCGGTAGCGAGCTGCTCTTTATAGCTATCAATGCTATATTTATCCTATTTACCTATCCCTTAATTTTGCTCTTTGAAAAATCATTCAACGTAACCACCGATTTTTCACTATTAGAACTGAGTGACACAAACCTGCCGCTGCTCAAAACACTAATGACGAAAGCTCCGGGTACGTTCCACCACAGCTTACAAGTATCAAACCTTGCCGAAGCTGCTGCTGGAGCTATTCAGGCAAATGGATTGCTCTGCCGCGTTGGAGGGCTATATCACGATATAGGAAAGATGGAAAACCCCGGTTACTTTACCGAAAATCAGACTGAGGGCAATGAACATGACAAGCTAAAACCACGCATGAGTGCTCTCGTTATTAAAGCACACGTTTCTAATGGTGTTAAGATAGCTGAAGAACACGGGCTACCCGAAGTTATTATCGAGTTCATCAGAACTCATCACGGTGATTCTCTTATTAAATTTTTCTGGGAAAAAGCCAAAGAGCAGGCCGATACCAGTAAAAAAGAGATAAAAGAAAAAGATTTTAGATATGACGGCCCCATACCACGAACCAAGGAAACCGGAATTTTATTACTTGCAGATGGCGTAGAAGCGGCCTCTCGTGCAATAAAGGATCCCAACTATCAAAAGCTTGAAAACCTCATCGACAAGATGGTTGATGAACGGGTAAACGAAGGACAACTTAGTAAAACGCCGCTTACTTTCCAGGATATTCGAACGATCAAGGAAACATTTCTCAATATTTTGGTAGGCATATACCACAGCCGTGTTGAGTACCCGGATGATGAAAAAGAGGAGGAAAAGGAAGCACAAAAAGAATCCGAAGATATTGATCTTGAAGAAACACCGGCTACTGATGAAATGCCTGATCATCCCGATTCTCCCAAGAAGCCACCACGGGTAGACGAATACTACAATTCGTAATCAGCATGCATTTTCAACAAGAGTTACAGCGGTATCTTCAGTTTGTTAAATTGGAAAAAAGTCTGTCCGAGAACTCCGTTGTATCATATAAAAATGACTTAAAACGATATCTGCGATTTGTAGCAAACGACTTGCAAATCTCTGACTTGGGGGGTATCGAGCTTCGCCACATTGAAAACTACCTCGAAGAACTGACAGCCATGGATCTGTCGGTGAGCTCTATTGCGCGCAATATATCCAGTATACGCGGCTTCCACGAATTCGCTGTTGTCGAAGGCATGGCAGAAGCAAATCCCGCAGAATTGGTTGATTTACCCAAGAAGGCCAAAAATCTGCCGGATGTATTAAACCCCGATGAAGTTTCTGCTATCATTGATATTCCCAACAGAGAAACAAATGCAGGAATACGCAATGCAGCTATCCTGGAGACACTCTATGCCACTGGCATGCGCGTCAGTGAACTTACCAGCCTGGAACTCGATAATCTTATTTTTGAAATCGGCTTTATTCGTGTAATCGGCAAGGGTAATAAAGAGCGTTTAGTCCCAGTTGGCGAAGTAGCCCAATCAGCATTAGAACATTATATCGAGATTGTTCGTCCTAAATTTCAGAGTGATAAAAATCCACAGAAAGCCGAAAACAAAGTTTTCCTGAGTCAGCGGGGCAACCCTCTTTCGCGCATGAGTATCTGGAATATTGTCAATGACGCCGCCGAGCGAGCAGGTATTGAAAAAAATGTGTATCCCCATATTTTTCGCCACTCTTTTGCAACCCATCTTTTAGAGGGCGGTGCCGATTTACGCGCCGTTCAGGAAATGCTGGGACATGCCTCCATCAACACCACCGAGATTTATACCCACGTAGATCGCAGCCTACTCCATCAGGTCCACAAAGAGTTTCATCCGAGAGCATAACGCAAAACGATTCTTTGAAATAAATTTATTTGTTTTATACTGTTGCGGATATAGCTTGGCATAACAAAGCCAACTACTATCCATTAAAAATAAATGTAAAACATCTTATTTACCCAGTGCCAAAAACTAAATCAGAGATTACCAAGTTATTACTTCAAGTTAAACAGGGCTCAGATGATGCTTACGAAGAACTCTTCCCACTGGTATATGAAGAATTAAAACATCTGGCCTATTCTAAGCTGCAAAAGGAGCGAAACGATATCACTTTTACTGAAACAGAGCTCGTTCATGAGGTATATCTGAAAATGGTAAAACAGGACGAGCTTAATGCCAACGATCGTAATCATTTTATGGCAATAGCCGCCCGTTGCATGCGGCAAATTCTCATCGATCACGCACGTAGAAAAAAACGTGAAAAACGCGGTGGCGACCAACAAGACGTCACTTATATTGATAAATTGCTTAAGATTCGCCATCAGGCTGATGAACTCATAAATATTGATGAAAAGCTAAAAGAATTGGCCAAACTGAATCAACGTCTGGCCGATGTGGTGGAGTTACGCTTTTTTGGAAGGCTCAGCATTTATGAGACGGCAAAGGCGCTGGATGTCTCTGAAAGTACGGTGAAAAGAGACTGGGCCAAAGCCCGGGGCTGGCTGTACAAAGAATTGGAAGGAGGATGATAATCCAAACTATATGATTGATTAAGCCATTATTCAAACCTGATTTGCTACTCCAATTGAATCCACAAATTTCCCATTAAGTTTGAAGTAATTAATTATCAAAGGTTGTTATCATGGATGAACAGCGTTGGCAAAAGATCGAACAGATCGTCGATACGGCATTAACAAAAGACAAATCTCAGCGCGAAGAATATATTCTTGAAGCCTGTGAGGGAGACAAAAGTCTACAAAAGAACGTTACGCGACTCTTAGAAAGCATAGAAAAATCAGGTGACACCAACTATCTCGAAGATCCGGATGTGCATAAAGAACTCAGGGTTGATCTGGTAGAATCTGCTAATCACCCTTCTGGAAAGTCACTTGTTGGCAAACAGATCGACCAATATAAAATTAAGGATCTTATTGGCCATGGCGGCATGGGATCGGTTTATCGTGCAGAACGGGCCGAAGATTCCTACCAACATACTGTGGCACTAAAAGTAATGCGTGTTGGTATGGATACGCCCGCCAACATCGCCCGTTTTAAACGTGAACGAAATATCCTCGCGAAACTTAATCATCCCAATATTGCTCACCTGCACGACGGTGGAATAACAGATTCCGGCCTGCCCTACTTGGTGATGGAATATGTTGATGGGACCCCCTTGTATGAATATTGTGACAGGCAACAGCTCTCGATCAGCGATCGCCTCGATTTGTTCCAGTCTATATGCCACGCAGTGCAGCATGCCCACTCCAATACGGTAGTTCATCGGGACCTGAAACCCTCCAATATCCTGGTAACTAAAGACGGTACGGTTAAAATACTGGATTTTGGCATCGCCAAGCTTCTTGAACCAGAAAACCCAGAAGCCAGTTTCTTTGAAACGCGCACCGGTGCACGAATGCTTACGTTCGGTTACGCCGCCCCAGAACAGGTTGAAGGGGAACCCGTCACCACGGCTACCGATTCATATACCTTGGGTATTATTTTATTTGAGTTACTGGCGGGGATTCATCCTTTTGATTTGGAGGATAAAAATCTCACCGAGATTGAGCAGTTGATTCGTAAAAAAACTCCCCTCTCTCCCAGTGATAAATTTGGGGAACTACCTAATAAAGACCAAGAAAATATTGCAAAAGAGCGCAATACCAGTCCTTCTACTCTGGCGGACACCCTCAAAGGTGATCTTGATGCGATTATCATGAAAGCGCTGCGCAAAGAGTCCCAAGCTCGCTATAATACCGTTGAACAGTTTCTTGAAGATTTGCGGCGCCGTAAAAACAACCAGCCGATAATTGCCCGAAAAGATACCCTGCAATACAAAACAACGAAATTTGTTAAAAGGCATAGAAAAAGCTTAAGCGTCGCTGCCGGATTCCTGCTTCTCATTATCAGCTTTACCGTTTTTTATACCTGGCAAATAACACAGGAGCGAAATCGTGCACAGCTCGAAGCTGAAAAGGCCAAACAGGTAAGTGCATTTCTAACCGATATGTTTCGGGCAAGCAATCCCCACTACAATCCCAAAGATACGGTAAGTGCCGCAACGCTTCTTCAAAGAGGTGAACAACGCATAAATCAAATTAAAAACCAGTCCAAGGTTCAGGCACAGTTACTTACAGTCATAGGCAAAGCACGGTCTGAACTTGGAAACTATGAAAGAGCCGACAGCTTATTACAGCGCAGCCTTCAATTGAGTAAACAACAATTTGGTACCAATAGTATAGAATATGCTCAAGGCCTGAGAGAATATGCAGTACTCAATCGCAAGATGGGCAATTTCCCAGTCGCAGAGTCCCTGCATCGGGAATCTCTTACGATCCTTCGAGACCAAGGCGAAGCAAATCGTCAAATGTTAGCTGGTACAATGAATGACCTTGCCTTAGTACTGCGTCAAAAGGGCGACTATCAAGCCGCTGACTCTCTTTTTAGCCAGACCATGCAAATTTACATAGCCAATCCCAGTTCGAAGCCCGACGATATTGCTCAGACCGCAAACAACTGGGCTGGAGTTTTGCGCGAATTAGGCAAACTAGGCAAAGCAGAAAAGTACTTTCGAAAAGCCTTGCAAGAATGGCAAGAAATTCATGACAACATACATCCTAACTTAGCAACTGCATATAATGATCTTGCAGTAGTGTTGGAGAGGCAAGGAAGAACTAAGGAGGCTGATTCTCTGTACCACCGGGCTTTGAAAATGAATCGAACAATTTACGACGGTCCGCACCGAGATATTGCTCAAATACTTAGCAATATAGGGTTGTTATACGGAAGAACAGGTAACCATGAGAAAGCCCTGGATTATATGCTGGAAGCTTTAAATATGCGGCGTGATTTTCTGCGCGCCGATCACCCTGCATTGGCAGAGAGTCTAAATAATCTTGCGCGACTCTATATAGAAATGGACAAATACGAAAAAGCGCGTCCCCTGCTAAAAGAAGCCTTAGCTATTGATAAAGAAGCCCACGGTCCTCAACATCCATACGTAGCCGGGGACCTTGCAAATATGGCACGCATCGAACAAAATATAGGATCAACCGAAAAAGCCATATCATTACTCGAGCAAAGCCTGACTATTTTTCAACAAACGCTCCCTTCAAACCATCGCCGTATAGGCTCGGTACGTCACGAACTTGGCAACCTCTATTTTCAACAGGGAGAATGGCAGCAAGCTGAGTTGCAATTGCACAAAGCACTGGAAATACGAAAAACATCACTGCCAAAAAATGACTGGCGAATCGCTCATACCAAAGTGATTCTCGGTGAGACGCTTACGGCAATGAAGGAATATGAACGAGCTGAACAACTACTAAAACAAGGATACCAAACATTACAAAATACACAAAAAGCTCCGGACTCTACTACAGAACAAAGTCGCTCAGCTTTAGCCAATCTTTATCGGCAGTGGGATAAATTAGGTAAATTAGATCAATTGGAATCTAACTGAATTAAAAAGACCTGTCAGGTTTTGAAAGCCTGACAGGTCTTGAAGTTAAGATTGTAGATTCTGGATTTTGTACTGTTGTAATTGACGTATTACTCTACGGGACTCCAGAACGGCACTTCATCACGTGCACTGTTGGTCGTCAAGTTAATCGGGCTACCTGATCCATCCGCATTAATCCGATAAATTTCAGAATTACCATCACGATCTGTTTGAAAAACCAGCTCACTACCGTCCGGCGACCAAGTTGCATACTGATCTGATGCAGAGTTATTGGTAATACGCTCCGGATTACTGCCATCGGCATCAATGGTGTAGATCTCATCATTGCCATCGCGATCAGTGGTGATAACCATTTTGCTTCCGTCAGGAGACCAGCGCGGAGCATAATCTCTCGATGTATTATCCGTAATCTTCTGGAGATTGGTGCCGTCGGGATTGATTGTATAAATCTCAGCATCACCATCACGGTTGCTCGTAAAAGCAATTTTGTTGCCGTTCGGTGACCACGATGGATATCGATCATAATTCGTGTCATCAGTAATTTGCGTTAATCCACTGCCGTCGACGTTGATCACAAATATTTCGTCGTTATTGCTGCCACGATCATCCTGAAATAAAATTTTCGAATCATCAGGGGACCAGCTGTAGTATAGCGGCGCACCTGCTGAATTGGTAATTTGCCGTCCATTGGTACCATCGGCATTCATCACGAACAGTTCTCCTGTCTGCGAATTACGAGTACTATAATACGCTACTTTTGTGCCGTCATGAGAAATAGCGGGATAATATTCCGTAGATACGATGTCACTCAGCTTCTGTTGGTCAGAGCCATCGGCGTTCATCTTAAATATCTCCAGATCACCATCGCGGTCACTGGCAAATGCGATTTTATTATTCGCCACTGTTTGGCAACTCACCTCAAAGCTGGTTGAGGTAGTGTCACCGGCCGTTATACTTACACTTCTGGGATTATCGCCCGAAACGCTGCAGTTCTCAGCAATGCCAGACAGTTCAGCATCGTGGCTACCCTCTCCAAGATTCGCAAAGTACTTCGTGTCGTTGTTGCCAGCCGACTTGCTGGCGGATCCATCAACAGTAATTGTATATCCATCAGAATCCTGGTCCGAACCGCTTGTTTTGGTAATCACTTCCATCGTTCCCTCGATAATTACATCAAAGTCCGGGCCGGTAGTCGACTTCTGTTCTACTGTCACCTCAATCGGTCCATCAGTAGCACCCTGAGGCACTTCGGTAATCAGCTGGTCTTTTGCCGCACCGTTTACCGGGGCATTGGTACCATTAAATGTAATATCCACCTCTGCAGCATTCGAGCTAAAGTTCATGCCGGTGATCGTTACCTTGGTACCTACCGTTCCGCTATCGGGCTCGACAGCACTAATACCCGGTGCTTCAGATTCAACCGTGAACTGCGGCCCACTGGCCGTATTACCGTCCACAGTTACCTCAACCGGACCGGTTTCGGCACCATCAGGTACTTCCGTCTCCAGCTCGGATTCAGTGGCTTCACTTACTGAAGCTGTTACTCCGTCAAATACAACAGTATTCTCGGAAGCCGTCGGACTAAAATCGCTACCCGAAATCGTTACAGAAGTCCCCGGCGGGCCACTCTCAGGCTGAACATCCGAGATCATCGGATCACGTTCACCCGGGCCGTTATCGCCACAGGCGACAAAAGTGACAACTGTTGCAACTATTAATAGCATGCGTAGCGGATATCGCATCATAATCAAATTAGTTTAATTTAGTTTTAGTTTTAAAGAGCCAAACATCATTCTAAAATTTCCCACATCGTATTATGCGTGACAGGAATCGAAATGGGTTCAAATGAAATACCAATGGGGGGACTTCTGACACATTTTCTGCAGGCAATAAGATTTTGGGACTTGCTTAAAAGAGAAAAGTCTGCAGTGGTCGTCATACCACTGCAGACAAATATATAGCACGGGTATTATTTAATGTGCTTCTATCTCTCTATTAATTCTTTTCTTTCATTCTACGGGTCTCCAAAACGAGCTTATATCAACCGCCTTATTACTTATGATATTCATCATCTGCTTTAATTAGACTGGAAATCACGCCTGATCTCCATGGTTGTCTCTTCGGTATATGTTTTAAATCCAAGCGTATCGGCAGTTTCAGTTCGATTATATTCCCTGCGAGCAAGGACATCATCGTTGTCAGAAATCTCCTGCCAATTTTCAATTGCATATACATAGAAATTTTGATCTGATTCTGTTATTTGAGTAAGAGTAGGTGATGGTACCATTCCCCATATATATGAAAAGGCTTTAAACAATTGGGTTGATGTGCTATTATTATCATACGTAACCGTGCAGGTAGGCCGCGGTATTCCCCATTCTATAGGCCCTATATGCACTAACTCATTACCTTGATTAAGGCTATCAACCGTCCCATCATAAAACCGAGGAATATTAAAATCTTGAGGTCCAGGTAGTGCACAATCGATCTGTTGCGAACTTTCCGGGGCACGCACATCGTATTGCACCCATTTGACTTCACCCCTGCCCTCATAGATCTTTTTCTGATCATTATAAGTCAGTGCTACCTCTGCTTCTACCTCATCTTCTATAACAATGTCAGCTGTTCCTCCTTCAGGGGTATTAACTCCTTCCAGTGTTGTTTGCGATGTTAATACAAATTTAAGAGGGAACTTCTCTCCACAGGGACCAACAACTTCACCGATCTCAGGCTCAAATTTATCCATAGCCTTATCTATCGACTTCTTAAGTCCGCTTATATCGGGATCTGGGTCTTGCCCCTCTCGCTGGTTTTCGATTTCTGTGGTCGCTACATCGATATATTGCACAAAGACGGCCCAACCATCATTGCGCTTAAAAATCTTATAATTCAACCTCTTAATGGCCCCCTTCATATATCGATTCTTCTGCCTGCAATGGTCCGGGTTATCTTCTCTCCAACCTAAATTGGGGATAATATTTCCGTCCGGTCCAATATTAAAACGGACTCTGTAATCCCCTTCTATAATGTCAATTTCGGCGGAAACATAGTTATATAAACCAGGAATAGTATTCTTTGCCATACTTTTTCCGGCGGTAGAATCCTCTTCAGGAAGATTAAAGCCCCTTTCGCGCAGAACTTCTGAAACAGCCTGAACCACTTCCTCTTTAGATAGTTCTACTTCTTCTGTCGTTTCAGGTCCGGTGCTATCATCTCCGCACGAGGTAAACAACAATAGTATTATCATTAAGGATAACATCGTTGGCAGTAATCGTCTCATGATAAACAAAACTTTATTGCAGCTAATATTTCTCTACATAGCAACATGCGATACATCAAACAGAACTGGTTCAAATTTGAGTTTTGTTTACAACTGACCGAAAACCAAACACTCCTCATAAATAAGTTACACGAACTATTTTTTGTCGAACTATAACCTATTCTTGAATATCCCTTGACAAAGACATACGTTTCTTTGAGAGAACTGGGGTATAATTTTTTTGAAAAACCTATTACAGATGAGAGAAAAATCAGAGATTACCAAGCTCTTAATAAAAGTAAAAGAGGGATCAGAACGAGCTTATGAAGAACTTTTCCCTCTCATCTACAACGAGTTAAAACGTCTTGCCAGTTCTAAACTTAGAGATGAACGTGATGATATCACCGTTACCGAAACCGAGTTGGTTCATGAAGTTTACTTAAAAATGGTTGACCAAACCTGTATTGAGGCCAATGATAAAAATCACTTTTTGGCAATTGCTGCCCGATGCATGCGACAAATTCTGGTGGATCATGCCCGAAAAAAGAAAGCCGAGAAACGCGGCGGCGAACAAAAAAATGTTACCTATATCGACGAATTATTAAAAGCCCGTCAAGAGTCTGAAAAAATTATCAATCTCGATGAAAAATTAGGAGAACTTGCTCAACTGGATCAACGAATGGCTGATGTGGTAACACTTCGCTATTTCGGACAAATGACCGTTCATCAGACTGCCAAAGCGCTGGAGGTATCGGAACGCACCGTCAAACGCGACTGGGCCAAGGCCCGAGGATGGCTTTATAAGAAATTAAAAAAGGAATAATTCAGAAGTCTTCTCATATGGATCAACAGCAGTGGAAGAAAATTAATAATATTGTTGATACGGCTCTTGATCTTAGTGGAAAAGAACGACAAACCTATATTCAAGAGGAATGTAAAGGGAATGAGCAGCTCAAGCAGCAAGTTACTGGCCTCATTGCATCAATTGAGCAATCCGATACCGAAAACTTTTTGGAAGATTTCGAAGACTATCCCCGGCACCTTGCCCGGGAAATTTCGGAACAACAATCCCACAAGAACACCTCCTCTCTCATCGGCACTACAATAGGCAGCTACAAACTTATCGAGCTCATTGGGCACGGTGGTATGGGGTCAGTATTTCTGGCCGAACGCGCAGACAAGGCCTACACGCAAAAAGTGGCCTTAAAATTAATGCGCAGGGGCATGGATACGCCTTCAAATATTGCCCGATTTAAGCGCGAGCGACAAATATTGGCAAACTTAAATCATCCCAATATTGCTCGCTTGTTGGATGGAGGTATTACCAACGAAGGCCTGCCTTATCTCGTTATGGAGTTTGTGGAAGGCAAGCCACTTCTTGAATATTGCGATCAGCATCGTCTTGATATCAATGAACGGCTTAAACTCTTTCGATCTGTTTGCGAAGCCGTTCAACATGCACACAATAACGCCGTAATCCACCGCGATCTTAAACCCTCAAATATCATGGTGACTCCTGATGGAGCGGTCAAAGTTCTTGATTTCGGTATTGCTAAACTACTGGAACCGGAAGATCCTGGCACAAAATTATTTGAAACCCAAACCGGTGCCCGAATACTAACCCTCGGTTATGCAGCACCCGAACAAGTCGAGAATCAAGCTATCACTACAAAAACAGATATTTACACGCTGGGAATTCTGTTATACGAATTGTTCACCGGTGTTCATCCCTTTGATATGGGTGAGAAAGACTTTACTGAGATAGAAGATCTCATCCGCCACAAGCTTCCATCCAAACCTTCTGCTAAATTTCAAGACCTCGATCCTGTTAAGCAGCGCGAAAACGCCCGGCTTCGTAATATCTCTGGCGATAATCTGATAAATACATTACAAGGCGATCTGGATGCAATTATATTGAAGACCCTGCGCAAAGAACCCGAAGCTCGTTATGAGAGTGTAACTCAGTTATTAGAAGACCTGGACCGTAGAGAGCAAAATCATCCGATTATTGCACGCAGGGATACCTTTAGATATAAAACCTCAAAATTCCTTCGACGGTACAAAACACCGTTATCAACAGCAGTTGGCATTCTTTTAATTATTGCTGGAATTGTTATCTATTACTCCTGGCAAATTACTGAGGAGCGAAATATAGCTCAGACTGAAGCGGAAAAAGCTGAACAAGTCACTGCCTTTTTAACCGATCTTATTGAAAGCAATTATCCTGAAAATGCACAGGGTGATACTATTACCGTTCGGGAATTCCTTAATCAAGGATATGACCGCGTACAAAAACTTGACCAATCTCCCGAAATAAAAGCGAATGTTATGCAGGTTATGGCTCATACTTATCGGTCGTTGGGAGAGATTGACAAGGCCGCCCCTCTTATGCAACAGGTTGTGGAAATACACGACACTTTGAGTATACCTCCTGCAGAAAAGGCTGAAGCATACAATGTACAAGGTCTAATACTGCGCGATGAAGGGGATTTTAAAAAAGCAGAAAAAGCAATGGAGCGAGCTGTAGCTCTTTTCCAAAAAGCAGGAGAATCCGATACCGAAGAATACAGCAAACTCTTGGCCGACCTTGCTTACGTAAAACGCATAAACGCCAATTATGATGAAGCTCTATCAATGATAGAAGATGCCATTGATATTAAAAAATCTTTTTATGATAGCACACATATGCAGTTAGCAGAACCCTATTATATTTTGGCCTCGATACTGAGAAAGAAATATAACTACCAACAAGCAAAAAGATATCAAATTAAATCGCTGGATATCCTACAAACTAACATAGATGGCCCTCACCCCGGGAAGGCCAATAATTTAAATAATTTGGCTATTATTTATAAAGAACAAGACAGCCTAAACAAAGCTGCCACTCACTATCAAAAATCGCTTGCAATGTCAGAAAAACTATACGGAGAATCGCATCCGGATATTGCCACTATTAGCAGTAATTTTTCTAATGTACTGTTACAGCAGGGCAAAATTGACTCCGCTAAAAAAATGATGGAACAAGCATTACAAATTACCCGTAACGAATTGGGCAACACGCATCCCAAGATGGGAGAATATTTAAACGATTATGCAAACACTTTTAGAGAGAGAGGACCATATTCGAAGGCCGATTCGCTATATAAGCAGGCGCTATACATTCTCGAGAAACACTATCCTGACAACCATCCCAAAATCGTGGGCGTACTAAACAATAAAGCAGAAAACGCCTTTTACCGTGGAGATATAGATCAAGCAGAAAGTTTATTTCGAAAAGTATTATCTATCCGCAAAGAACGTTATGATTCTTCAGCTGAAGATATCCAAATACCCTTGCAAAAGCTGATTGATATACTTGAATCTAAGGGAAACATCCAAGAAGTAGATTCACTGCGAAATATTCTTTCTTCAACACAGTAAACTCTTTCGACAGACCAGCCAGTAGTTAATCAGTTATCATAAAAAGCCCGCAGCAGCTTTCATACTGCCACGGGTATGATTATTGTACGTATACTTTATAAATGTCTACATAGAACATGCGGAACGATGAGCGGAATGGGGACAAATCAAATTCGCCTATTTTGCAAAGACTTTTCAAAATAGATAAGCAAACTAAAAATGGGCTCCACTTTTACTTTAGAGCCCATTTCGAAGATATCTAATTAATCTTTACCGTTATTTATAGAAAGTATAATATTCGGCTACAGCTTCATAATCTGAGGTATCCAATTCACTGGGAAGAATGGCTCCTGCTTTCTGCTTTGTCTGGTCTTCAGTATTAGAAGCTTCAATACGCACAATTTCTATACGTTCATATTCCGCTCCTCCTCCGGATGATTCAATAAAAAATGCTGCATGATCATCATTGATATTTCCAGAACTAACAGAATATGTGGAATTTATACCCTCACCAGGTATAGAATAATACCTAAACGTAGAATTATTAAGGCCCCTGTCATTTGCTAAGTAAACTAACCAAGCACTATTCTTAAATTCAGTATTACTTATAGAAGGAACACTAAGGGTAAGAGAAGCTTGACTTCCAAAATCATGACCGGGATAGATATACCGAGTAACGTTGGCATTGCCATCAGCTCCTTTCAGGTTAATCGGAGATCCCCAACCCTGATCAGTCTTCGGACCATACAGCTCATAAGTGTCTTTATCCAAATAGTAGTCACCCACTGAACCTAGTGAAGAAGCCGGAGCACCAGTTCCTGAGTGAATCTGGCTTCCGTCTTCTCCATCTTCGCCTTGCAGTACAATGATGGGATTACCCCAGCCGCTGTCATCTTTCGGACCATACATTTCGCCGTTATCCGTATTCAAGTAGTAATCCCCATTAGATCCAACATCACTGCCGGGGGCTCCACTGCCCGAATAAATCATGCTGCCGTCTTCACCGGCCGGACCAACAGGGCCTTCCGGACCTTCGGGGCCCTGCGGACCTTCGGAACCGGCTGGTCCCTCACAAGCTATAAAAATAGACATAGAACAAATTAACAGTAGCGTCACTATTCGTGTTATTCGATGCATAGTTATTAATCGTTTTTTGGAATTAATGAATGCTGCATAGTAACATGCGTAACGGCAAGCGGAATGGGGACAAATTAATACCTATAAAAAAACTTAAACCACTTTTTTACTTCTTATTTGGCCTACTTTTACTCTGGATCTCGCATATACTAATAAAGGAGAAAGGACATTTTTTTAGCTTTCATGGATCAACCACGGTGGGAAAAAATAGAACCTATCATTGATGCAGCCTTGCGTATAGATCACCCAAGCAATAGAAAGATTTATATCGAAAAAGCATGCAGAAATGATAGCCTGCTTTATCAAGAGGTTACCTCTTTACTGGCGGCTATTCAAGAAGCTGAAGAATCAAACTTTATGGAACAGTAGGGAGTAAAACCGACTAATAATAGTCTGTGCTGTATATTGGTAATATTATTAGCTTTTATATTTTTTTATTAAAATTGATTCCTGGTTACCTCTTCAGATAATTATTAGTCCGTTAGTAATGACTAAAACAACCCGGGTTACGAAACTGTTACAAAAAGTTCAAGAGGGGTCTAAAGAGGCTTATGATGAGCTTTTCCCACTTATCTATAAGGAATTAAAGCGAATTGCTTACTCTAAGCTTAAAAAAGAACGGGATGATATAACGCTATCAGAAACTGCTCTCGTCCACGAAGTTTATATGAAAATTGTAGATCAGGATTCGCTTGCTGCCGAAAGCAAAAGCCATTTTATGGCAATTGCAGCCCGGTGTATGCGTGAGATTCTTATTGACCATGCCCGAGCAAAAAAACGAGAAAAAAGAGGGGGCAGTCAACGAGACATCACTTTTATTGATGAACTCATGGAGGCCCACCACCAAGCCGAAGAACTCATTGATATAGATGCAAAGCTGAAAGAACTTGCCCAACTAAATGAGCGCTTGGCTAAAGTCGTAGAATTGCGTTTTTTTGGGAAATTGCCAATTTATCAAGTAGCTCAGGTATTGGATGTTTCTAAAAGTACGGTGAAAAGAGATTGGGACAAAGCACGAGGATGGCTTTACAAGGAACTTAAAGAAGGGTAAGACTATATTCCCTCATCAATCCATATTTTACAATGACTATCATCAAAATCCACAAATAACAATGGACAGAGAAAACTGGAAAAATATCGAGGAGATTATCGATACAGCACTTACGATGGACCAATCTCAACGTAAAACATATATCGAAGAAAACTGTAAAGGAAGTAGTGAACTTAAGAGGCAAGCCATCAAAATGCTGGAAAATATTGAGCAAGCAAAGGCTTCAAACTATTTGGAAGATGACAAACAATACCTAGAGTTTGAGGCTTATTTTCCTAATTCGAATAAGCCTGCCGGTAGATCACTTATAGGCAATGAAATTGATGTTTATAAAATCACAGGCCTCATTGGCCACGGCGGTATGGGATCAGTATATACCGCCAAAAGATCTGATGAACTTTATGAGAAGCAGGTTGCCATAAAAATCCTGCATCGCGGTATGGACACCCCCTCGAATATCGCCCGGTTCCGTCGCGAGCAGCAGATCCTGGCTAAACTTAATCATCCCAATATTGCCCAACTACTGGATGGTGGAGTAACAGAAGATGGCCTGCCCTACTTAGTGATGGAATATGTGGACGGAATTCCACTCCATGATTATTGCGATACCCATCAACTTAACCTTGACAAACGAATAGAGTTGTTTAAATCCGTATGCCGTGCTGTACGGCACGCGCACTCCAATACCGTGATCCATCGTGACTTGAAACCCTCAAACATTTTAGTCACTGAAGATGGAACAGCTAAAGTGCTCGATTTTGGCATAGCCAAACTACTGGAACCGGAAGATCCTGAAACCACCGTTTTTAAAACTCGTACCGGATCCCGGATATTTACACTGGCTTTTGCAGCACCCGAACAGATCGAAGGCACAAATGTAACCACAGCAACCGACACTTACGGGCTGGGACTTTTACTCTACGAATTACTGGCAGGAATTCATCCCTTTGGGTTAGAGGATAAAAATCTGTCAGAAATCGAAAACCTAATCGTTAATCAAACTCCAAATCGACCTTCAGCAAGGCTTGAAAGTCTTCCATCAAAAAAACAGGAACATATTGCCCAAAAACACAATACCACCCCATCTAGCCTCATCAAACTACTGAAGGGCGACCTTGATGCCATCATAATGAAAGCCCTCCGCAAAGAACCAGAGGCGCGCTACCGTTCTGCCGAACAGCTGTTGGAAGATTTGAACCGCCGTGAGCAGAACCTGCCGGTAATAGCACGGGAAGATACCGTTCGCTATAATATCTCAAAGTTTGTACGCAGGCACAAGACAGGTATTTCTGTAGCCGTCGGATTTCTGTTACTCATTACCGGCTTTGCAGGGTTTTATACCTGGCGCATTGCCCACGAACGAGATCAGGCACATTTCGAAGCAGAACGAGCTGAACAAGTCAAAGAATTTATGCTTGGTATATTCGACGAAACCAATCCTGAACTGGCAGGCGGTGCAATTAAAGATCTATCCGCAAAACAGTTATTGAGCTCTGGCATTGAAAAAGTCGAGCAAGAACTTAGCGATCAACCCGAAATGTACGTAGAACTGATGGCCAGTATAGGAAGAGCACTTACCAATTTAGACGCTTTTGATGAGGGTGAAGAAGTTCTTAATAAAGCACTTGAAAAAAGTGCTGAATTTTATGGACAGAATAGTTTAAAGACAGCCAATATTTATGGGAATCTTGCTGTTTTGAAAAATTCGGCACGTGATCCGAGTATGGCTACCAGCTATATTAAAAAAGCGATTGCCATTATTGAAGAACAGCCAGGATCTAATGAACAAGACCTGGCCAATAAATACTCAACCTTTGGATTTTCAAAAGCATTGCAATCCAAATATGACACCGCCAGAACCCTTTTCTTAAAAGCAGAAAACCTTTATGTGGCTTCAGGGAATGGGAATACAGTCTCTCGGTTTACAAATTCAGAAGACCTTGCTGAAGTCCAAGTAAGACTTGATGAGTATGATCTGGCAGAAAAAAACCTTACCAATGCCCTAGATTTTTTTAAAAACCACTATGCTGGTCCTCACGATAATAATATTGCAGAAGCTAAAAGTACCTTGGGTGACTTATATCATAGAATGGGGGCATATAAAAAGGCAGATAGTTTATTACAACAGGCACTTGAACTAAAAAAAGAACTTTTGGGACCAGAAAACTCAACTATAGCTAGTACTCATCAAACGCTCGCATTAAACTATAGATTATTAGGAAATTACGATAACGCTTTCCATCATATTAAAAAAGCCATAGAAATCAATAAAAAGATTCATGGGGAACAGAGTTATACTTATGCTCAAAGTATAACCAATCTCGCGCTTTTTCATTCTGAGACTAAAAACTACGACCAGGCTTTATCAATGTTTGAACGCTCTATAGAAATAAAAGAAACTATTTTAGATAAAAATCATACCTCTCTAGCTATTGCCTATTATAATTATGCTGACATATTGAAAAAAATTGGAAGACTACAGAAGGCGAAAACTTTATTCGAAAAAGCTTTAGAAATAGACAAAATTAATTATGGGACAAACCATTCAGATATTGCAATTGACTTAAATAAACTGGCTTCAGTTTTAACAAAAATGGGAAATTATTCAAAGGCCGACTCCCTGTTTAAGCAGGCGCAACGTATTTATTCAGAAACATTGCCAAAAGATCACTATAGAATAGCAGAAAGCCTTGTTGAACATGCAAAATTACACATCCGCTATAGGAATTATTTAAAGGCAGAATCAAAACTTTTAGAAGCAATAAAAATATACCAAGCTAACTTTGACACACAGGATGAACGTATAAAAGAAGCCAAATCTCTTCTAAAAGAATGCCGTAGCAAAATGGATACCAATGGGTAGCATCAATTAAAAAATATAATTATCGCCAATATGGCCCCGGTCGTCAATTAAAAACAAAATCTCATAAGTTCAAACACTCATTGGAGATTATCTGAATTAGAATGTACCGCTACTCGATCGGGCTCCAAGTGGGAAACTGATCATTTGAAGAAGAGCTATTAGTAATATTTGTGGGTTGTCCACTGCCATCTGCATTGATAAAATAGATTTCATACCCTCCTTGTGACATGTTTCTGTCATAAATAATTTTCGAATCATCCGCCGACCATGAAGGGTTAAAAAGGTTGCGGGAACCATCATATACCAGTTGCTCATCTGAACCATCAGCATTAATGGTGTAAATATCTCCATCACGACTAAACACCAGTTTTTGCCCGTCATGCGACCATCGTGCACCGCCAACATTTTTGGTGGCAGACGTTAATTGAGTAAGTCCTGTTCCATCGCTATTTATTGTATAAAGGTTAAAAGCATCATCCGGCCTACTCCGGAAAACAATTTTATCGCCGTCGGGTGACCAGTCTGGATAATCATCTCCATAGGTATTATCAGTAATTTGTTCGATGTTTGATCCATCTGCATCGGCGATATAAAGTTCAAAATCACCATCTCGGCCACTGCCAAAAAAAATTTGTGACTCGTCGGGTGACCAGCTACCCAGGCCTATATCTGCATCTGAAATTAGCTTTTTCTGCTCACTACCATCGGCATTCATCCTAAACAAGCCATCCTTGGGAAAGTTGGTATATAATATTTTAGTTCCATCTGAGGAAATATCTCCAATGTAAAAAATTCCATTATTCGTTAACTGCCTTACGTTATTACCATCTTCATCCATCACGAAAAGCTCATACATATATGGATCAGCATCCCGATCACTTTGAAAAAGTATTTCGTTCTTTAGTTGTGCCTCACATTCAATATCAAAAGTAGTAGTGGTAGTATCCTCGGCAGTCACAGAAACATCTCTGGGGTTCTCACCGCTAACGCTACAGTTAGAGGCAATGCCCGAGAGCTCTACCTCGGCACTACCTTCAGAAAGATCAGGGAGAACAGTGCTACCATTAGGGTCTATGCTGGAGCTTACATTGGCAGTAGCTACAGTATAACCGTCGGAGTCAATATCATCACCCGTGGTGTTAGTCGTAACTTCTATGGCCCCGGTCGTCGGTTCGGATTCTTCAGGACTATGAGGATTTTCAGGACCGGTGGGCCCGTCACTGCCACCGCAGGAAATTAACGCTATTGTTATAATCATGAGGATTGCTCGTTGTAGTTTCTTCATAACGATGTATTATTGGTTCTATTGATGATTTATTTTGTGAATTCATTGTGATGCAGGTCCCCAGTATGGATGACTATTTACCACATCCGATCGCTCGATGAGCGTAGGCGAACCGGTGCCATCGGCACTCATTACATATATATTGTTATTTAACTCAAAAGCGATTTGTTGGGCATCCGGAGACCAGCTCGGGCTTAACTCTTGTTTGCCGGGATTGGTTGTTAACTGTTTTTTATCATCGCCCGTTGGTGACATCGTCCAGAGATCTGAACTTTTTCTAAATAAGATACGATCTCCACTCGGTGACCAGACCGGTTCCAATTCGTAAGAGTTATCGGCATTTGTTAAAACATTCAGGCCAGTACCATCCGGGGTAATGGTATATATTACATACTCAGAGTGGTAATTCGCGGCTCGGTGAAAAGCAATTTTTTTTCCCATCCGGCGACCAGCTTGGTGACGAAGCATCAAAATCACTATCCGTTACCTTCTGCAGATTACTACCATCAACATTGATCGTGTATATTTCCTTGTTTTGATTCCGATCATCGGTAAAAACCAGTTTCGTATCATCGGGTGACCATGCCGGATCTTGAACATAAGAGTCAAAATTAGTTACCTGCTGCACATTATTGCCAGTCACATCCATTACATACAAGTTTGTTTTCGTACCTCTATCACTTACAAAAGCAATCTTTTGCCCATCATTTGAAATAGCAGGTTTAAAATCACCGGCATCATTATCCGTCAACTGTTGCACATTGGTACCATCAGAATCCATCAGAAAAATCTCGTCATCCCCATCCCGAGTGCTGGAAAAAGCAATTTTACCTGTAGTGGTAGCTTCACAAAGCACTTCAAAAGTGGTAGATGTCGTATCACCGGCAATGATGTCCTCAGTTCGTGGGTTAGAACTCTCCAAACTACAGTTGGAAGCCAAGTCACTTAGTTCAAGCTGATAGCTACCTTCTTCCAACCCTCTATAATAAAGGGTATCATTAATTGCGATAGTTGATCCACTGCCACCATCCAAGCTAATTGTATATCCGTTATCGTCCAGATCGTTTCCGGTAGTTTCAGTAATTACTTCCATGGTTCCCTCAGGAATCACATCAAAGTCGGGACCGGTCGTAGATTTTTGCCCTGCCGTTACCTCAATTGGTCCGTCTGTGGCCCCTTGGGGTACCTCTGTGACTAACTGAGTTTCGGCAGCACTTTTTACGCTGGCTGCTGTACCGTTAAAACTAATGGCGTTTTCTGAGGCCGTGGTTGAAAAATTCATACCCTTAATAGTCACCTCGGTACCGACCGTACCGCTGTCGGGTTAAACAGAACTAATCCCAGGGGCTTTTGCTTCTACAGTGAAATTCGGCCCACTGGCGGTTTCCTCATTTACCGTTACCGATACCTGCACCGAACCGGTACTAATACCTTCCGGCACGTTGGTCTGAATCTCGTCTTGGGTTGCACTGGCAATCGTAGCCAAACTCTCACCAAATAATACGCTCATTTCTCCTTCCGGCTGAAATCCCGTTCCTCTGATCGTTACCGAAGTTCCGGGAGGACCACTCTCGGGCTGCAGGGATGTAATCTCAGGATCAGGCGTACCGTTGCCAGTAGGTCCATCATCCCCACCGCAAGAAATTAATGTTATCATCGTGATGAATAGGACAAATATTGGGATTAATCGTCGCATAGTCAGTTTTTTTGGATGAATACTATCTCTCTCTACATACATTTTGCGATACAGATGACGAAATCGGTTCATTTTTCTCAATCTTTTTAATTAAATCCAGCTAAACTTTCTAAAACGAGTCGGTATTTTCTCAGTTAACACAATCCTGACTTTCAAAGAGATTCATATATTTTTCTATATTCAGAACTATTGGCAATTTGAATATTGATTCTCATATATGAAGTTTGTTATCCGATTCCTGTTGATCTTAATTTTCATTTTTACTGTCCAGTCCGAAGCTCTCCTTGCCCAAACTGGGTGGGCAAAATCCTATGAAAACGCGGTTGTCGTAACGGCAGAAAAACATGCATCGCAAGTAGGTAAAAGAATACTGCAACAAGGCGGCAATGCCGTTGATGCAGCCGTAGCCGTACAGTTTGCTTTAGCTGTTACAGAACCGCGCGCCGGTAATATCGGTGGTGGTGGATTTATGGTGCTCCGCATGGATGATGGTACAACGAACGCTCTTGATTTTCGGGAACGAGCGCCCGAACAGGCAACAAAAGATATGTTTATAAAAGACGGGGAATATAAGCCTGATTTAAGTCGCCGTTCTGCCTTAGCCTCAGGGGTACCCGGTGTGGTAGATGGCATGATCAAGGCGCTTGAGCGATACGGAAATTTACCATTGGAAACGGTCATTGAACCGGCTATCCAGTTGGCTCGCGAAGGTTATAAACTAACGTGGTTGCAAGCACAGGATCTGAACGACAAGGCTGAGGAGTTCAAACAGTACCGTTCATCCAGACGATATTTTACAAAGCGGGATAAAACCCCCTATCAAGAAGGAGATCTTTTTGTTCAAAAGGATTTAGCAAAAACTCTTGAACGTATTTCCCGGATGGGTAGAGATGGATTTTATTCCGGACTTACGGCCGATCGCATCGTCAATACGATGGAAGAATTCGGAGGCATCATCAGCTACAGCGATTTAAAAAATTATGAGAGTAAATGGCGTGATCCCGTAAAAACTTCATTCAAGGATTATGATTTATATATTATGCCTCCCCCCAGCAGCGGAAGCATTGCTATTGCACAGATGTTAACCTCACTCGAAAATTACGATCTAAAAGAGCTGGGGTTCAACTCGGCTAAATATGTCCATCTCGTTACCGAAGTTATGCGTCGTGCCTTTGCTGATCGAGCTCACTTTTTAGGCGATCCCGATTTTGTACGTATTCCGCAATCCGGCCTGTTAGATTCGGCCTACAATCACGACCGCATGCAAAGTTTCCGTTGGGATACCGTAACCTCAAGCAACAGCATTTCACACGGCGACCCGCTGAAATACCAAGAATCCAACGAAACAACCCAGTATTCCATTGTTGATAAAAACGGCAATGCCGTGGCGGTAACAACCACACTGAATGGCTCTTTTGGAAACAAAATTGCTGTTGACGGTGCCGGATTTTTGCTCAATAACGAGATGGACGATTTTACGGCTCAGCCGGGCGAACCCAATATGTTTGGTTTAATACAGGGTAAAGCCAATTCTGTGGCTCCCAAAAAACGGATGCTCAGCAGTATGTCACCCACCATCGTTACTAAAAACGACTCTACAAGAATGGTACTGGGCGCTGCCGGGGGACCCCGCATTATCACGGCCACCTTCCAAAGTTTCTTGAACAGGGTTGTTTTTGGGATGGATCCACAGCAAGCCAATTCCGCACCGCGTTTTCATCACCAGTGGATGCCCGACAAATTATACTATGAGGAGTTTGGGTTAAGTCCCGACACCAGAGAAAAACTAAAAGAAAAGGGGCATAAACTGAACCCTTATGGCAATATAGGAAGGACACATAATATCTATATTGATAACAATGGCCTAAAATATGGGTCTCCTGATCCACGTGGCGACGGTGCCGCCGAAGGATATTAATCATCGATCCGTTCTTCTATCTGGTAAAAAAACTTATTCTTAAAAAGGTTGTAAAATCCCGCCTCTTTTGCCATAATCAGTATCGTATAATCTAAGCTGAAGCAAAGCTATTATGAGTGATAACATTGATACTGCAGTACAGTCTATTGAATGGCGGGAAGATCATGTTCGCATTTTAGATCAAACATATCTGCCCGGACGCGAAGTCTATAGCGATATCCGGGATGTGGGACGCATATGGGAAGCTATTAAAAAGCTGCGTATTCGCGGAGCGCCCGCCATTGGTATTGCAGCAGCTTACGGTTTATATCTGGGGATCAAGGATCTGCCTGAAAATTCGTTTGAAAGCTTTATTGTAGAAATCGATCGCGTCGCCGAATACCTGGAGGGAGCCCGACCAACGGCGGTGAATCTTAAATGGGCAACGGATCGAATTAAGTCAACCATCCGAGCGCATAAAGATAAGGATATCAGCGAAATTAAAGATATCGTCCTACAAACGGCTAAAACCATCCATGATGAAGACAAACGCATCTGCAAAAAAATTGGGGAAAACGGTGTTGAGCTCATTCCCAAAGAAGCGCAAGTGCTAACCCATTGCAATACCGGCAGTCTTGCAACCGGACAATACGGTACCGCTCTTTCGGTTATCTTTCACGCCCATGAACAAGGCAAAAAGCCATTCGTTTGGGTGGATGAAACGCGTCCGCTTCTGCAGGGATCACGCCTTACCGCCTGGGAGCTGATGAATGCTGAGATACCGATGAAAATAATAACTGATTCCAGCGCGGGCTTGCTCATACGTCGCGGAGAGGTTGATTTGGTTATGGTAGGCGCCGATCGCATTGCCGCGAATGGCGATGTGGCCAATAAAATCGGAACCTATCCCCTTGCGGTTTTAGCCCAAGAAAATAAAATCCCCTTTTATGTAGCAGCTCCGCTTTCAACTATTGATATGAAGACAGAAACCGGTGATGAGATTCCTCTGGAGGAACGCGAGCAAGATGAGGTGCTTAACTACAGCGATGCACAAATAGCTCCTAAAAAGGCCGAAGCTTATAATCCCGCGTTCGACGTTACTCCCAATAAGTACATTTCAGGAATTATTACAGAAGAAGGGATTATAGAGCCGCCATTTGAAGAAAACTTCAAGAATATATTTGGAGATTGAGGTGTCAGAAACCAAATATCATTCAAAATATTCCAAAATAGCATCGGTATCAATACTGCCGTGAGAACCATCCCAAACCACTTTTCCATCATCAACCAAAATGGCTTGCGGCGATTCATGGCGAACATCCAAATCAGACGCTATTTTATTTGAGGCATCGCGACTGCGAACCACATTTACAAAATGCATGTCAGCATGTTCTTTTATATTATCTGATGCCATCTCAAGATCTCCTTTCGCAACAAAACAGACACTACAGCGATGGCTGTGTTTATAGATCAGCTGCGGTTTTTCTTTTGATGCTTCAACAACGGAATCTACCTGAGAAGCATCTGAAATCATCTCCCAAATCTCACTCGTATCCGATCCCGAAAACGCATTTTTTACCGAATTAAAAAGACCCATATGCTCAAATTATTTCTATTATTTTATTCAATTAACATTTTGCAGCAGAGCTGCAGAACGTGGTATAAATATTTCTCTTCACCCATTCATCCGATCGCAAGATCAGCGGTCGGATGAGTATTAGATACTAATCACCCAGACAAATGCCAATATCACGGGCTGTCTGTACGGTATCACTTTCAAGAGAAACGGATTTCATTTTTCCCTCGATACTGGTGATGGGAATCCGTGTCAGCTTATTATCCTGTAATACAACCAACTTATTATAATCATGCTCTTCCACGCATCGGATAGCGGCTGCGCCAAACCGCAGTGAAATAAGCCGATCATAGGTAGAGGGCGATCCGCCACGCTGGAGGTGCCCCAATACAACTGACCGTGACTCTTTACCCGTTCGCTCAGAAAGTTCATCCGCTAACTGATTGGCAATACCACCCAGCTGCACTTGCTGACCCGGTGTTTTGCCTTTAGTTACAATTTCGCCGTCTTTTCTCTTGGCCCCCTCAGCAACTACAATCATCGTATAATGACGTCCCTTTGATTCCCGCTCTTTTATTTTCTCCACAATGGAATCATAGCTAAAAGGAATTTCGGGTATCAAAACCACATCCGCAGAAGCTGCGATACCAGAATAAAGGGCAATCCATCCGGCATAGCGCCCCATCACTTCCACGACCATCAGCCGATGATGCGATTCAGCCGTAGTCGTAATCCGGTCAATTGCCTCAGTAGCAATATCAATAGCAGTATCAAACCCCAGTGTTACATCACAGCCGTAAATATCATTATCAATGGTTTTGGGGACGCCTACAATATCAAGCCCCTTCTGGATAAGCTTACTGGCAATATTCATTGATCCGTCGCCGCCAATAGCCACAAGGGCATCAATTCCATAATCCTCAAAGGTCTGCACCAGCTGATCAGATACATCTTTGGTGCCCCAACTCCCATCGTCTTTTTGATACGGCATCTCAAAGGGATTGCCCCGATTGGCAGTTCCTAAAATAGTACCGCCCTGTAAGGTAATACCCTCCACTGCTTTGGCATCGAGCTTTACAAAAGGCTCATCCGTAAATATCGATCCATATCCATTTTTTATGCCGTACACTTCCCAGCCTCTTTTAAGCGCAGCCAACGTTGCTGCTCTGATGGCGGCATTAAGGCCGGGAGCATCACCGCCACCTGTATTAATAGCAATCTTCATAAAACTAACTTTGTTTTTCTAACGGTTCTCGTTGCCTGTCAAACACTTCTTCCACTCGTTCAATTCCAAGACCACGACGAACAATCTTCGTATTATCATCGGTCATATCTAAGATCGTGGTTTCTTGGGAAGGCAAATCCTGTTGATTATCAATAGTCACATCCACTTGTTTATCAAATTTTCGCAAAAACGGTTCTCGATCAAATTTTTCCAGAGCATTTTCATCCATCTCGGGCTTTTTAGCAGTAATAGCGAGCATGGGATTACCAACCTCACGGAGCAACCCCTCACAAATTGGATAATCAGGCACGCGAATGCCTACCGTCTTTTTCTTGGGATGTACGAGTAGCTTGGGCACCTCTTTAGTAGCCGGTAAAATAAAGGTATACGGGCCGGGAATCAGGCGTTTGATAAGCTTAAAATTATAATCAGAAATATGGGCAAACTTTGCTATACCCGATAAAGAATCACATAAAATGGTTAAATGATCCCCCTTTCCCAGCTGTCGAATCTCACGAATCCGTTCAATCCCTTTTTTATTTTTGTAATCACAGCCAAGAGCATATTGACTGTCGGTCGGAAAAAGTACCACCGCTCCATCCTTTACCTTGTCAGCAATTTCAAATAATCGTTTTACATGGGGCGTTTCGGGATGCAGTTTGATTCGTTCTGCCATGGGTAAACCTCATATTTTTTAGGAGTTATACGATATTAGATAAGCACAGAAAAGCGCACGGAATGATTCGCCATAAAATGTTGTGATAGTAAACCAAATGGAATAACATTCAACTTCATAATTCATCTTATCTTATGCGCTTTTGAACTTCATTAATAACACATTGATCACGGATAATCAATACTATTTATAATTAAATCATTAAATAAACTATTACAGCTATGGATACATCAGTTCAAGCACAATGGTTAGGACATTCTGCTTTTAAACTTGTAAGTCCCCAAGGTACAAAAATATTAGTTGATCCTTTTTTGTCAGGAAATCCTACCACCCCAGACGAGTATAAACAACAGGATGACATCGATTATATTCTGTTAACCCACGGACACGAAGATCATGTGGGCGACACGCTGGACATTGCCGAAGAAACCAGGTGTAAAGTGGTTACAATGGTCGAACTTTCTCGACTGCTGGTTAGCAAACATGGTCTCGACGAAGATCAAGCCGTCGAATTTAATAAAGGTGGTACGGTTGCTTTTGATGATTTCTCTGTCACCATGGTTTCGGCCAATCACAGCTCATCCTTCCAGGGCGATTATGCGGGCGAACCGGCGGGATTGGTGATCTCCTTTTATGATGATATTACCTTTTATCATCTCGGTGATACCAACATTTTTTATGAGCTTGAACTCTATGGTGAGCTCTACGAACCCGATGTTGTTGCCGTTCCGATGGGCGACCACTATACCATGGGGCCGGGCGAAGCTGCCATGGCCTGTGATCTGCTTCAAGCTGATTATGCGGTACCTATTCACTACGGCACGTTCCCACCGTTGACGGGCGATCCCGAAGACTTTAAGAAATACACCGAGAAATCAACCGGCACCGAAGTCTGGATTCCCGAAGCAGGAGACCATTTTCTGGCTTAAAACATAGTCTCATTCTAATAGAAAAAGGCGCAAAGTTTCTTTGCGCCTTTTTCTTATTACTATTAATGGATCTAAACTAAACACTATTTCTTCGACAACTTCTTCTCATCTGGCCTGACAGTCAGCACCGGAGTACTAAGCGACTGAGCTACTTTTTCTGTTGTAGAACCCAACAGCAGGTGAGCAAAACCGCTGTGACCATGCGTAGCCATTACGACTACATCAACATTTTCCGCCGCATAGTCTTCAATTCCCAGGTGAGCCGAAACTCCTCGTTCTATTGCCGTATAAATATTAACACGTCTGCTTGATGCATTATCTGATATTACGAACTGATCTCTGAACTTCTCGTCGCCGCGAACAATTTTTACATTATCAATACCCTCGGCAGCCAGAAAATCATCCAGCCGATCTAACAGCGCCTCATATATATTTTGTTTATCCGATTTTTGGGGATCCCGGCTATCAGAATCAAGCGGGCTACCATAAAGCTCCTGTACGTGATAAAAAGTAATACCAGCATCATAAATTGTTGACAGTGTCAACGCCATGGGTAAAGCAGTAAATGATAAATCAGAACCATCCGTAGGTATCATTATCTCTTTCAATCCTTCGGCCTTGAGTCCTTCATCTACCGTAAATACCGGAACCGACGAATATCGAACAACCTTGTTGGTCGTTGACCCGCGCATCAAGTTAGACTTGTGGTGGCCTTTTGTGGGCATTACGATTAAATCATAGCCATTTTCTTGTGCATATTCAGCAATAGTCTTAGAAGGTTTTCGATCAATTTTACAAATAGCTTCTCCTTTTGACTCCTCGGCAATATAATCACCCATCGCCTTTTCCATTTGATGCAATGCCTCTTTTTGAATAGTGGGATACAGCTCCTTATCCACATCCAGCGGAGCTTGCATTTTTGATAAACTTTTATGGAAATAGGTAAGCGTAGGAATGATATGGATGAAGTCAACTTTCGCTCCCAAACGATGAGCAATTTCCTGGGAATGACGATAGGCAAACTGTGCATTTTCCGAAAAGTCAGTAGGTACTAATATTTTTTTAATATCCTTCATGATAACAGCTATTATTTAAGATTAAATTCTCTTTTATAAACATTAGGTTTCCGTTCGTAAATAGTCAAGCCCCATCACCATAATTAATCCAACAATCATTCCCCAAATCCCGCTCCAAAAATGAGACGTCCCAGCCTCCTGAACGGTTAAATACGGAATAAAAGGATCGCTCTTCACCAGCTTGTTTTTAACCGTCAAAACCTCTACTTCTTTTTGTGCGCCATCGGGATTCAGCGTTTCGCCCAGTCGCTTAAATTCGGGGCGATTTTCATTGGGGGGATTATTCCGCAATTCCTGCGCTACAGAGCTTTCATATGCCACCACTTTCGTTTTGCTAACAATTTGCTCAAACGTTCGATCCTGATAGGGCCATATCACATAAAGCGATCCAATTAAAAAGCCAATTAGTACAGCCAGTGTCTTTGCTTCGTATCGACTTAATAACCACGACAATAACCTTGAAAAAAGCACCAAGCCTACAACAGCCCCGGCTACAAAAGGTAGTAATGACAATAAACCGGCTATTGTTTCTGATGTACCCAGCTTGCCAAATTGTGATAATATATAGTCATATTTTCGCAGGATCAGTAAAAAATACGAGCCGGAAATTCCCGGCAAAATCATCGCACAAATGGCAATAGACCCACTAATAAAAACAAACCACGGCGCTTCAGGGGTATCGGCCGGCACTAAGGTAACAACCCAGAATCCGACACCTGCTCCAATCAAAACCATCAAACCATGTACCCAGTTAAAGTCATCAATAGCTTTGATAAGCACAAACACAGATCCTACTATTAATCCAAAAAAGAGGCCATATATTAATTCAGGATTGGTAAACATATACACCTGGAGAGGCACTACTTTCGTAAAAAACAGGATAGCACAGAACATCCCTGCGAGCAGGACCCCCATAAATTTCCAGTGTACTTTACGAAAAGCATCCCGGAATTTTAGTGTAATAAACTGCTTTAAAAAGTGCGTATCAAAGCTCTTGATCGCATTGATGAGGCGTGTATAAATACCGACAATAAGCGCTAATGTACCCCCGCTTACACCTGGCACAATATCCGCCGATCCCATTAAAAAACCTTTTATTAACAAAAAGGGGGATTCGCTCCACGATGTTAAATCTTTATCGGATTGGATTTCAGGCTGGTCGTTCTGTGACAAAGGAATTGAGAATTAGGAGTTAGAAATTAAGAATTAGGAATTAATTTAAACCCTAAGATATAGCAAGGATCACAATTTTTCATTGAACAATTCTTAATTCACAATTATTTATTCCAGCCTTTTTCTCCGATAAGCGGCACAAATTTAAAATCACTGAAATGCTCTTCTTCAAACTCATCCTCCCGAATCTTGATGATCCGAACCATTTCCTGTCTTTTGTCATCACCCACCGGAACCACCAGGCGTCCATTTATATTTAATTGTTCAACTAAATCCTCGGGTACAACCGGAGCTCCTGCCGTAACCACAATGGCATCATAAGGATCGTAGGCCGACCATCCCAGCGTTCCGTCACCTAATTTAGCGCGAACAGAATACCCGAGCTCTTTTAGAGTAGACTTAGCTTTTTTATACAGTTTTTCGTGACGTTCAACCGTATATACATTAGCACCCAACTCACACAAAATTGCCGCCTGGTACCCTGATCCTGTCCCAATTTCCAGCACTTTTTCACCCGGCTGTACTTCGAGCAATTCCGTTTGTCGAGCTACGGTGTACGGCTGCGATATGGTTTGATCTTTGCCAATGGGCAATGCGGTATCTTTATAAGCACGATCCTGTAGCGCCGTATCCACAAAAACATGTCGCGGAATAATATTAAAGGCATCCAGCACCCGCTGATCTTTAATGCCCTTATCAGCCAGCGCTTGAACTAATCGGCGGCGACGTTTTTTAAACTTTGGATTATCTGCTCCTGAACCCCAATTTAACATGATAAACTTTTGTATTTTACCAACTAATTACGAATTGAATATAACATAAGGAACTTGTGGCAATTTATTCGACTTTTAATCAGTGTAAGCTTTCTTGCTATCAAAAATTGCGGGATAACATTCAATTGAGACCAACATCTTGAAATTATGAAAACTTTTCTGAAGATAGCCGGTGCTGTTATAGGATTATTTATTGTTATTGTGATTGGGCTAAACATCTATTTCACAGATGAACGCCTGAAAACTACCGTCATGCCTTACGTCGATGATGCTGTGGGACGTACAGTCAACGTAGAAAAAATGTCGCTGACACTGTTCAGCACTTTTCCACAACCGGGCATAAGTATACAAAACATGAGTATCCCAGGCGAAACAGAAGAAGACACTCTGCTCTCGTTAGACGAACTGGTGGTTTCAGTTGAACTTTTTTCACTGTTGGGCGACCAGATAAATATTTCTGAAATCAGCCTTCGTAATCCGAAGTTTACTTACGTTGTAAATACCGATAGTACTACAAATATTGATTTTTTAATGGCTGAAGAAGCCGAGGCCGACACTACTGCCGGGACTCTGGCCATCAATATTCCCTATTTCAATATTAGCGGAGGAGACTTTGGCTATCAGGATGCAACAACCGAAACTAACGTTCAACTGGACGACCTCAACGCCGATATCTCCCTGAGCTACGCCGATCTGATCACAAGCACCATTGATCTGCAACTGGGTGGACTTTCGGCTTCAATGGGAGAAAGTACCTACCTCAACAACCTACCGCTGAGCATGAGTCAGCAATCTACCATCGACCTGCAGAACGAAACCGTAACACTCAATGAAGGCACTTTTTCTATTCGCGGGCTGGCGCTAAATATGACCGGATCATTATCTGAGTGGAGTAACAATTTAAATACCGATCTTAATATTAACTCATCTTCAGACAATTTCGGTGAACTACTCAGACTGGTTCCCGCGGAATATGAAGAATACACCGAGGGACTCGAAAGTCGGGGGGCATTAGCTATTAACGGAACCATTAAAGGAACATTGCTGGGCGAAGAATTGCCAAATTTTGATATCGGGATTACTGTCAGTGACGGCTACGTCAAAAATCCGGATCTGCCCCAAGCAATTGAAAACATCCAGTTGACAGCTAATGCATCCAACAAATTGATTGCCATTGAAAACTTAAATGCCCAGGCCGGAGAAAATACTCTGTCGGCAAACGGACAGCTTGAAAATCCACTGGAAGAAAACGGTACGTTTTCTATTGATTTCGATTCAGATGTAAATCTGGCTACCGTCAGCAATTTTTATGACATCAGTCAGTTTGATGTTGAAAATCTGGGCGGACAACTAACAGCCAACGGACAGGCATCCGGAAATATGGCGGCTCCCGAAGAAGCCACTTTTGATGCCACTATTTCATTAAGCGATGGCTTGCTCAAATATGCAGAAGTAGCCAAACCAATTGAAAATATCTCCATCGATGCCAAAGCAAATCAATCGGTCATCACCATAAACAACATGCAACTACAGGCTGCAACCAACACCTTTTCTATGAAGGGATCGATAAACGAGCCGATGAGTGAGGATCAACGCAGCATTGATTTAACGACCAATCTGGACTTCAACTTGGCTACCATCAAAGACTTTTATCCCATCGACGAAGATACACTGAGTATGCGTGGCCAATTTAAAGCTCAGGCCGTCTTAAAAGGCAAAGCCGATCAGATAGAAAACGCTGTTCAGTCAGGAAATATCTCGCTTTCTGATGGATATATCAGCCACAAATCACTGGGTAAACCCATTGAAAATCTTACTCTAAATTCTTCCTTGGATGGTCCCAATCTTACCATTTCAAAAGCCAGCTTTACCACCGGTGATAATAACCTGGGCGTTTCAGGAAATGTACGAAATTACCTGAGTGATAATAGAACGATCGATATAAAACTTACCGGCAAGGCAGCGCTTAATCAGATTAAAGATTATTACGAGTTGCAACCTACAATCACTGAGCTTAACGGATTGGCCGATCTCAATCTGCGCGTGCAAGGGGCCACTAATGATCCTGCAAATATGAAATTCAACGGACAACTAACAGCACAGAATATCAATATGGATGGCGAAGCCATGGTCCAGCCGGTGACCGACCTCAATGGCAAACTCAACCTTTCACCCGGTTCTGTAGATTTAAATAAATTATCATTTAATATCGGCTCTTCTGATATCGCCTTATCCGGCTCACTCAGTAATTATATGGAGTATCTCAAAACAAAAAAAGACCGAACAACTACTCCACATTTAAAGGGATCCTACAAAAGCAATCTTCTCAACTTGGATGAACTGATCGACTGGAGTGATACCACAGCAACCACGGAACCGATTCCCATCCATCTGCCCGATTTAACAAGTTCGGTAAGTGCCGAAATCGATAAAATGATTGTCACTGGCGTTACAATGACGAACTTGACAGCAGATGCTTCCACATCCCCGGAGAAAATTACCATGGACCAAGCATCCATTAATCTTTTTGATGGCGAAGCCACTGGCTCTTTCACCTGGGATGTGCCCAAACCCGAGCGCACCATGATCACTTTCAACGGAAACCTAAACGGCTTGCAAGCCTCCGCCTTTTTTAATGAGTTCCAGGTACTCGGAGAAGACAGCAATTTTCACCAATATATATCTGGAGCCTTCAGTGCCGATGTAGCATACTATTCCGAACTCAACGAGTTTTTAGAACCGGTCATTGAAACCTCAACGATGGACGGAAATTTTGGAATGACCAACTCTCGTATTCAAGGGCATCCCATCCAAAAAAAGCTGGCCACACTGTTAAATGCCAAGGAATTTAACAATGTGGGATTAGATAAGTTCGAAAGCACCTATTCGCTAAAAAACAGTGTGTTTACTATAAATGACTTACGCATGACCAGCGATGATATCGGCATGGAACTCAATGGTACCCAACACATGGTATCCGGCAAGATCAATTATAAAACCCAACTATTCCTTCCGGGACGATTTAAAAAGGGAATCGCTTCAATTATAAGCTCACAGGCTGTCGAAGCCTTAACACAAGAAAACGGTACCATTATGGTTCCGCTTCGGATGACAGGTACTCAAGAAGATCCCAATATTCGACCGGATAAAGAAGAGATTGCCCCCATTATAAAAGACTACCTGAAAGATAAGGGCAAGAATATTCTCAAAGGATTATTTGACAACTAATTACAACGATTTTACAGCAATACACGTTGTCAACTGTTGCAATGAAACGTTATCTTTGCAAACTGGAAATGCAATTTTATTGATTAATAAGGAAGCATCCTGATCCATGGATAAATTACATATTTACAATACACTGTCCCGCGAAAAAGAGGAATTCAACCCTATCAAAGAAGGCTTTGTAGGTATCTACGTTTGTGGGCCTACGGTGTATGGGGATCCCCACCTGGGACACGCCAAAAGTTATGTCTCATTTGATGTAGTCATTCGATACCTGCGTTATTTGGGATATAAAGTTCGGTATGTTCAAAATATCACAGATGTGGGTCACTTGACTGACGATGCCGATCAGGGTGAGGATAAGCTGGAAAAACAGGCGGCCATCGAAAAGCTGGAGCCCATGGAGATTGCAGAAAAGTACACCTATAACTATTTCCGCGATATGGATGCGCTGGGTGTACAGCGACCAGATATTTCTCCCCGTGCAACGGGACACATTATCGAGCAAATCGAGATGGTCAAAAAATTACTTGAAAATGGTCACGCTTACGAAACCGACGGCAATGTCTATTTTGATGTCTCCTCGGATGAGGATTACGGCAAGCTAAGCGGCCGGGATGTTGAAGATCAGGAAAGCGGTGCTCGCATCGAGACTGCCAGTGATAAGCGTTCGCCCGAAGATTTTGCGCTCTGGAAAAAAGCTGATGACGGACACATTATGAAGTGGCCATCGCCCTGGGGCATGGGCTATCCGGGATGGCACGTAGAATGCTCGGCGATGTCAACAAAGTACCTGGGCGAACATTTCGATATTCACGGTGGTGGCATGGATAACCAATTTCCGCATCACGAATGTGAAATTGCACAGAGTGAGGGCGCTTTTAACAAGCCCTTCGCCAACTACTGGATGCACAACAACATGGTTACCCTTGAGGGACAAAAAATGGGTAAATCACTGGGCAATGCTATCTCACTGCACGAGTTTTTCTCCGGTGATCACGACCTCCTAACCCGCGCCTGGGATCCGCAAATTATCCGATTCTTTTTGCTTCAAAGTCACTACCGCAGTACCACTGATTTTTCTGAGGATGCCCTTTCCGGAGCCGAAAACGGACTTCGTAGCCTACAAGAAATGATTAAAACCATTGACAATGCAGGGGAAGGTACCAGCAAAGCTTATGATCTGGAATCCCTAAAAACCTCACTGGAAAGTAAACTCAACGATGATTTTAATACGGCACAGGCTATCGCCGTTCTTTTTGAGGAGCTAAAAACCATCCGCAAGCAAATTAACAGCGGAGATGTCCCTGAAAATATTAGCGATATCAAAGAGTTTCTACGGGATTTTGTAGACGGTGTACTGGGACTCTGGCCACAAGAAGATGATTCAACTGCTGGTGATAACAAGACTGAACAGCTCATCGAGCTACTTATTGATATCCGCAATAGTGCACGCCACGAAAAGAACTTTGAGCTTTCGGATACTATCCGCGACCGCCTCGAAGAACTGGATATCAAGCTGATGGATAGCCCTGAAGGTACCGATTATAAAATCGTGAAATAGTAGTTACTCCTACTTAGTTGTTTAGTACGTTTTCTATTAACTTTCAATAATTAAAAAATCAGGCGTTTTTTTGAACTTTTATCAATCCTCCTGACCTCCTTTTCCAAGGAGGAACTCCTTTAACTCCTCAGTCCCTCTTGGAGAAGAGGAATTTAGGGGGATTGAAATAAAATACTCCCTTAAAAAGAGGGGGGCATAAAGGTTTTTACCAAACTATTTTTACAATAGATAAACTACCACATGAACTTATTACTTTTAGCAAACGATTATTTTACTTGGTCCGTCGATCCCGTAGCCTTTAGCCTGGGACCACTCGAACCCCGCTGGTATGGCATTCTTTTCGCCACCTCATTCTTAGTGGGGTTTTGGCTGACACGCAAAATGTTTCTCCATGCCAATCGTGATCCTGAAGAAGTAGATCAACTATTAACGTATGTTTTAATTGCTACTGTGGTTGGTGCCCGGCTGGGACATGTACTATTCTATGACCCCGGCTTTTATCTGCGTTATCCTGCCGAAATTTTAAAAATTTGGAATGGCGGACTGGCAAGCCACGGTGCCGCCATTGGGATTATCATTGCCCTGTACATGTTCACCAAAAAATTTAGGGATATGAGTTTTCTCTGGCTGGCTGATCGCGTAGTCGTCGTCGTTGCCATTGCAGGAGCTTTTATCCGAACGGGCAATTTTATGAACTCCGAGATAGTCGGACAGCCGACAGAAGTACCCTGGGCTGTTATTTTTACCCGTGTTGACATGCTGCCTCGTCACCCAACCCAACTTTATGAAGCCCTGCTCTGCATTATCGTTTTTGGAATTCTATGGAAAGTATATCACGCCTATAAAACGAATCCTCCGGAAGGATCACTCTTCGCCCTATTCTTAGCCATCCTATTTGCCGGGCGTTTTCTCCTCGAATTCACAAAGATGGAACAGGCCGCTTTTGCTGCCGACTGGGTATTTAATATGGGACAATGGCTCAGTATCCCACTTATTGCAATCGGCATCTGGCTGATGATCAAAAAAGTAGACTGGAGCCAACCTCCGGCCGTAGAATCACAAAAAAATTAATTCATCAACTTTCGTTTACTATGAAATCCTTAGATCCACAGATAAAACAAAAAATTGACAGCTGGCTGAATGGTAACTATGATGACGAAACCAAAGCTGTCATCCGGGAAAAGCTTGACAATGAAGAATACCAAGAGCTGACAGACGCCTTTTATAAGGATCTGGAATTTGGAACCGGCGGACTGCGTGGCATTATGGGCGTCGGTTCTAATCGTGTCAACAAATATACATTTGGGATGGCTACCCAGGGATTCAGTAACTTTCTGAAGAAAAGGTATCCCGACGAACAAATTAAGGTGGTAATCGCTCACGACTGCCGAAATAATTCTGAGGAACTGGCTCAAGTAGTGGCTGATGTATTCTCTGCCAACGGCATTTATGTATACCTGTTTGAAGGGTTACGTCCAACCCCTGAATTGTCATTTGCCATTCGCGAACTGGACTGTCACGGCGGCGTAATGCTGACGGCTTCACATAATCCCAAAGAATACAACGGCTACAAAGCCTATGACGAACATGGCTGTCAGCTGGTAGCTCCTCAGGATAAAGAAGTAATGGAAGAAGTCCAGCAGATTGAGGACATCAATGATGTTTCTTTTGAGGGCGTATCCAAAAATATTGAAACTATCGGCAAAGAAATTGACGAGAAGTACCTGGATGCCCTGATGGATGTATCATTATCACGGGATGCAATCAGTCGCCAGAACGATCTGAGCATTGTTTTTTCTCCCATTCACGGAACTTCCGGTGTAATGGTTCCACCTGCCTTAACACGGTACGGATTCAAGAATGTAACGCTCGTTGAAGAACAGATGACCTATGACGGTGATTTTCCCACGGTTGAGTATCCCAATCCGGAGGAAAAAGAGGCACTCACCATGGCCTTAAATAAGGCCAAAGAAATTGATGCCGAGCTGGTGATGGCTACCGATCCCGATGCCGACCGTGTGGGTGTTGCTATTAAGGACCATCACGATGAGTGGGTTTTGCTTAACGGCAATCAAACCGGGGCACTGATCATAAATTACGTCCTAAACGCCTGGAAAGAAGCCGACAAATTGGACGGCGATGAATACATCGTCAAAACTATTGTCACATCTTACCTGATTGATGCCATTGCCGAGCATTACGGTGTAGAGTGCTACAATACGCTTACCGGATTCAAGTATATCGGTGAACTGATGACCGAGCTGGAAGATGAAAAACAGTTTATTGCCGGCGGTGAGGAAAGCTACGGATATCTTATCGGCGATCATGTGCGCGATAAAGATGCCATTGTTTCGTCGGTTATCATCGCCGAGATGGCCGCCTATTACAAAGATCAGGGAACCAGCCTGTTTGACGCCCTGCTGGATATCTACCTTCAACACGGCTATTATCGAGAAAAATTAGTCTCTGTTTACAAACGAGGACGCGAGGGCGCTGAGGAAATCCAAAAGATGCTGAGAAATTATCGGGAGAATCCGCCCAAACAACTTGCGGGATCTGATGTGGTTGTAATCAAAGATTATAAAACCCGAGTATCGAAAAATATCAAAACAGGCAAAACCGAAGATATTGATCTACCGGTCTCAAACGTCCTCCAATTTGTTACAGAAGATGAAACAATGGTAACCGTGCGCCCATCCGGTACAGAGCCTAAGATCAAATTCTACTGTAGTGTTAATACCGAACTTGCGAACCGTACTGGTTTTGATAAAAAAACCAGCGATCTGGAAGACAAAATGGATACCATTATCAAAGAGCTAACTGAAGAAAACTAACAGTCTCTCCAATATTTGATGAGTAATGTCTCAAGCGTTACTCGTCACTCGTTATTTTTCTCTTCCTATTTATTTCAATTCTAAATTTTTTACGGATACTGGATTAAACAAGATCACTCTGTATATTCCCGAGCACTGATTACCAGAGACTATGAGTGATTTATTACAACAGCCCGCATTTGATGTCTTTATTTACGCCCTGATTACCGCCGTAGCTACGGGTTTAGGAGCTCTTCCCTTTTTCTTTTTTAAAAATTTAACCCGCAACTGGCTGGGCATTTCCAATGCCATCGCCTCCGGATTGATGATTGCAGCAAGCTTTGGACTCATCTATGAAGGAACAAATCACGACCTCTGGTTTACTTTTTATGGAATAATTATAGGGCTGGTATTTATTATCGGCAGCAAAAAAATACTTAACAAATACGATAATCGATTTTCCATCAAAAATATCGATAAAGTCGACAGTACAAAGATGCTCCTGATCGTCGGTATTATGACGGTCCACTCTTTTACCGAGGGCGTAAGCGTTGGTGTTTCTTTTAGTGGGGGATTGGATCTGGGATTGTTCATTACCACCGCTATTGCCGTACATAATATTCCCGAAGGATTAGCCATCAGCCTGGTGCTAATTCCCCGAGGAACATCCCCTTTAAAAGCAGCGGGGTGGAGTATCTTTTCGAGCCTGCCCCAGCCATTGATGGCCGTACCCGCTTTTCTATTTGTAGAAATATTTCGCACATACCTGCCCATGGGACTTGGCTTTGCTGCGGGAGCTATGATATGGATGGTGTTTGCAGAACTCATCCCCGACGCCATGGAGGAAAGTGATACCTCCACCGTTGCAACAACTATAACTATATCCATCGCTCTAATGATTATTTTCCAAGTACTGATTGAATAACGGGTTATAAATTTTAATTTGTACCGGATTTCAATTATTAATTTCTTCAACTCTTACAAAAGAGTTTTTCTCTAAATAGATATCAAAAAAATGAAATATTCATTCTCTCTGTTTTTCAAAACGTTGGCTCTCAGTTTCTTGATAGGAGCTTTTATACTTCAACAACCCACTTTAGCCCAGGATAAACAGCGTTATTCCAGCGTCAAAGAAGCCCTCTCAAAAAGCAGTCAGCTTAGCGGTTCCAACGGACCCCGAAATGTCAACTGGATTGACGACGGCAACCGATACTCGTACATGGAATTCAACGAGGAAACGGAAAATATGGAGATTCGCGCATATGATCCCGCTTTGGAAGAAGATGAACTTATCTTCAATAGCGCCAACCATACGTTTCCGAAATCCGATTCCACCTTCGAATATTCTTCGTTTCAATGGTCAGATGATTCAAAATACTTAGTATTTCAATCGAACTTCCGACCGGTATATCGCCGTTCGGGTATTTCTGATTACTATCTATACTCCGTTGAAGATGGATCGCTCGATCTACTCGTAGAAGATGCGCGTACGGCAGAACTTTCCCCTGACGGAAGCAAGATCGGCTATGAACGGGACGGAGATCTCTTCGTATATGACCTGGAAGCCCAAGAAGAAACACAGCTTACCAACAGCGCCAAAGAATATTTTTATAACGGACGGTTTGGCTGGGTCTATGAAGAGGAATTTGGTTTGGCCCAGGCATGGACATGGTCGCCCGACAGCAAAAAAATTGCATACTGGCAAACCGATGAACGCCATGTCAACATTTTTCAAATGACCGATTATTCCGGACAGCATCCTGAATACGAAAAAATTCCCTATCCTAAAGTGGGCGACGAAAATCCCAAGGTAAAAATCGGGGTTATAAACGTGGAATCAGGGGAACAACAGTGGATGGATACACCAACTGATGGCTACATTCCGCGAATTTACTGGACGGCTGACGAGAATAAACTGGCTACCGTACATTTGAATAGAGCCCAAAATCACTTGAAGCTGTTTTTCAACGATATCAATGATGGTGAACGACGACTGGTTATGGATGAACAGTCTGATGCCTGGATCGATGTATTCGACTTTTTTGCCGGCATTGATCACCTGTTCTTTTTCCCCAAAGACAGCAAGGAATTTTTCTGGATTTCGGATAGAAATGGCTGGAGTCATATCTATCGCTATGGTTATGACGGTACCGTCAAAAATCAAGTCACCAATGGAAATTGGGAAGTAACCTATGTTCACACAGTAGATTACCGCAATAACAGAATCTACTACACCTCCACCGAAGAATCACCGCTGGAACGGCATCTGTATTCCGTCAACTTTAGCGGCCGTAATAAAACCAAGCACACCCAGACAGAGGGAACGCATAACATCAGCATGGGGTCGGATAGCAAGTTTTATATCGATCGCTATTCAAATACTTCAACTCCAACACAGGTTGAACTCTGGAGTACGAGGAATGGAAAATTGGAAGTTCTTGAGGGTAACACATCTGTGGAAGATTTTACAGAAAAACATGTCTATTCCCCTCGCGAACTGTTTTCTTTTACAACCTCCGACGGGCAGAAATTAGATGGCTACATGATTAAACCCGTTGATTTTGATCCTAATAAAAAATATCCCCTGGTACTCAATATTTATGGTGGTCCCAGTGCACAGGGCGTTTATAACAGCTGGGAATCCGGCGGATGGAACCAATACCTGGCACAGGAAGGCTACGTTATTGTGAATGTGAATAATCGGGGCAGCGGGGGCTACGGATCAGAATTTGAAAAGATTGTTTATAAGCAGCTCGGTAAATGGGAAGCCAACGATTTTGTTGAAATGGCCCAATTTATGGGTGATAAAAGTTGGGTAGACAGTAACAGAATGGCGATGCGCGGACACAGCTATGGTGGCTACATGACAACCTATACTCTTTTTAATTATCCCGATGTGTTTGACGTCGGTATTGCTACAGCACCCGTTACCGACTGGCGATTTTACGACAGTATTTATACTGAACGGTATATGGGGCTAATCGAAAACAATAAGGACGGTTATGAGCAAAGCTCATCCATAACACACGCTCAAAATCTAAAAGCCAATCTCTTGCTTTCACACTCTACAATGGATGAGAATGTGCACGTTCAAAACACTATGCAACTATTAACCGAACTCACAGGAAATGGACAAGAAGTTGACTTGCAGATTTTTCCTCCCGGTGCTCACGGCGTAGCCTTTAATACTGCAAGCTATTATCTACTCTATACCTCCTATGTGGATTATCTTAATCGCTACCTCAAATAGCGAATCACAATTTTTACAAAAGTAAAAGGCCGAGCTTAATACTCGGCCTTCTTTTAGATACTTCCTGAGCTTCTACGATTTTTGGGCTTCCCCTATCATTGTATTCAGCTTTTCGCCTCCCCGAACTCCAAAATCCAGCGTACGTATGGGAAATGGAATCATAATATCAGTTTCTTCAAATGCTTTCATAATAGCTATTATAGCATCGCTACGGGCAGACAAAAAATCAGAATTTGATTTAAAATTCACCCAAAAACGAATTTCAAAGTTAATTGAGCTTCCGCCAAATTCCTCATAATAAAATTCGACTTCTTTGTCATCATCATAATTATCCAGTGTTTCAATCGCTTCAATGGCAACTTCTTTCGCTTTCTCAAGATCATCGCCGTAAGATACACCACATTCCAGATCAATGCGTCGTACTCCACTTGTTGTATAATTTTCTAATGGATTTTCAAAAACACTTTTATTTGGGATATAAACGATTTGCCCCTGTGGAGTGCGGATAATGGTATTGCGAAGATTCATCTTTTGCACCGTTCCATAAAAGCCATTGGTTTCAATAATATCTCCAATGCCAAACGGATGGCGGATAGATAAAATAACTCCGGAGATAAAATTCGAGGCAATATCCTGAAATGCAAAACCTAATGCCAAACCAATAATACCGGCACCGGCAAGAAGTGATGTTACCGCCCCATCAAGCTTAAGAACGCTCAAAGCGATAAAAACCCCAATACCAATTATTATAATCCCAACAATTGTTTCCAGTAAATTGATGATTGTTTTATTGCTGGTCGTCTTCTCCAGCATATGTTTTACACCTCCGCGGACAAGGCGCCCGAGTATGAAAAACGCAATCAAAATAAGCAATGCTACTACAAGATTCGGTAACATTGCAATAGTTGTTTCAAACCAATTCATCAATTTTTCTGTGAGTGTACTATATACATCCACAAATTCCGCTTCCATTTCTTGATTCATCAGTAATAAGTTTTTTATTGCAATTAATTCGAGCCCGCTCCAAGTTCAAACCCTTAGAATTAAATACGAAAAAAGATCGTTCATTTAAATAATGATTTTTCGATTTAACCACTAATTCCTGCTTTTCCTCTTTTCCCTAATCATTAATCTATCAATGTAGTCTCAAAACAATTCTAATATCTCTCAGGAATGTCAGAAGGGAATAAGCTGTTCTTATATCTCATATCAAAAGTTTAACCGAAAATTATTTATCTATGCCTACACGTAAAGCAAAAGCAAGCTGGAATGGAGATCTCAAAAATGGGAACGGAAACATGTCGTTTGGAAGCGGAGCCTATAAAGGTTCCTATTCATTCAAATCCCGTTTTGAGGATGGCACCGGCACCAATCCGGAGGAACTCATTGGGGCCGCTCATGCCGGGTGTTATTCAATGGCTCTTTCTGCTGATTTAGCCGAAGCCGGATATACTCCCGAAGCCGTAACAACCAACGCTGATGTCGCTCTCGAAATGATAGATGGCGATCCTGCAATAACTACGATCACCCTAAACATAACGGCCAATATTCCTGACATCGAAGAAGATAAATTTCTGGAATTTGCCGAAGGAGCTAAGAAAAATTGCCCGGTTTCAAAAGCATTAGCAGGGGTCAATATTAAGCTTAATGCAACGCTCGACAATTAAAACTCTTTTTTACTGACAATTATTTCGGGGATGTCTTTTGAGGCATCCCCCTCTTTTAATTTGTAATAGTCATTATAACGCTAAAAAATCATTACTCTTTGTTTAACAAACGTGCTATAGGATTTGTATCTTTAAAGATATGAATACACAAACCGATATCGACGAAAAAACCAATCTAAAAAATTTAACTAAGGAAGAACTGCAGGAGTTTACCGAAGAACTCGGACTTCAATCCTTTCGCAGTGATCAGCTATTCCAATGGCTGTATCAAAAAGGCGTACACAGCTTTGATGAGATGACCAATCTCTCCAAAGATTTGCGTTCACGTCTCAAAGAAATAGCAAAGGTCCCAACTATTGATTATGTCACCCACCAGGAATCTGAAGACGGAACCATAAAGTTTCTTTTCAAACTGCAGGGTGAAGAAGATCATAAGGTTGAGGCTGTACTCATCCCTGACTTTTATGAGGATGGGGCTGCCAACAGGCTCACGGTTTGTGTTTCATCACAAGTGGGATGCGTATTCGGCTGCTCATTTTGCGCTACAGGCAAGATGGGATTTTTCCGTAGCCTAACGCACGGTGAAATCGTCGATCAGGTACAATATATTGCCGAGCTCTGCGAAGAACGATTCGGCAAAGGCATTACCAATATTGTATATATGGGGATGGGCGAACCCCTCCATAATTATGAGGCCGTCGTTAATTCTGCGAATATAATCACTGATGAGCTTAGCATTGGCCTTTCACCCAAACGTATCACCGTATCTACGGTAGGACTCACCAAACAGATCAAGAAGCTGGCCGACGAGCGTCAGCCATTTAACTTGGCAATATCGCTGCATGCGGCTAATGATGAAAAGCGCGATGAGATTATGCCTATCAACAACTCGATGGGATTAGATAAATTAAAAGAGGCTGTTCAGCATTATTACGACAAGCTGCACCGGCCTATCACGTACGAATACCTGCTTTTTGATGAGTTTAACGATAGTCCCGAAGATGCACAGCAGCTCGCTGATATTGTGCAGTGGGCACCCAGCAAGGTAAATATCATCATGTATAATGATGTGGCTGGGGTAGCACTAAAACGAGCCCGTGAACAACGCCTTGATGCCTTTATGCAGGAACTTGTGTCACGAGATGTAACAGCTACCGTTCGACGGAGTCGTGGTGACGATATCGATGCAGGATGCGGACAGCTTGCCATCAAAGAAGGTCACCCAATGGGAAAAACTATCCGCAAAAATTAATCGTGGATAAAGTTTAACAGTCGACCAAAACGCGGCAGCATGCGTTCACTATCCCACGAAAAGTAAATTATGCCTGCTTTACCTACGATGTGAGTTTGTGGGACAAATCCCCAAAAACGACTGTCCTCACTGTCATCGCGATTATCTCCCATCATAAAGTAATAATCCTGCTGAATAGTATATTTATTCGTCGTATCCCCATTGATTACAAACTGATCACCATTTCGCTCTACATTATTTTCTTCGTAACGAGTAATAACATTTTGGTATATATGGTAGTTATCAGGCGTTAACGTAACCGTCTGCCCATCAAATGGAATAACAATCGGTGGAATGTGATGGTGATTATTAAAACCAGACGAAAAGCTGAAATCACGTCGATTAAATTCATTGAAATCCTCCGGTAAAACGAATAGCTCTACATTATTAACTTCGGGCCAATCACTTATTTTTTCAGCTACATCCCGGGGCATCGTCACCCTATATGATCCCTGATTTTGTGATCCTATAAGCCGACCTCCCGCTGCCTCAACCTTGGCCGGACTCAGTCGTACCCGATCGCGAACCGAAACAACGTACGTTCGCTGAATACCCTCGAACGATTTTGCCTCGTCTCCATTAACAAAAAGTTCCGCATCATCAACAGTAACTGTATCACCGGGCACGCCAACAGCACGTTTAATATAGCTTGTTTTAGCCGAAATAGGATCTAAATCAATGGGATAGTTGAAGACAACAATATCATTGCGTTCAACTTCACTAAAGCCAGGTAAACGTGTCCACGGAATTACTGCACCGGGCATATAAATATTCGTAAACGGCACCCCCAACACCATCGGTGTTCGGGATCCATAACTAATTTTAGAAACAATTAGGAAATCTCCCGTTAACAGGGTTTTCTCCATTGAAGGCGTAGGAATACGATAGGCCTCAAATAAAAGAGCACGGATTATTATTGCTGCCACTGCTGCAAAAAGCAGTGCATCCATCCATTCCCGAAGCCAACTTTTTGCCTTCTCGTTCTCTTCTCCTTTTCGCCGTTTTCTTTGAGATCGCCGTTCCTTGCGTTCTTCTTTTGATAATTGATCTGCCAATGTTACTCCTTATTAATAATCTAAATTAATCTATACTCATTCCTTCAGGTGAGTCAATCTCTTCAGTTCTAAACTTCCCATCCTCATATTTAACAATAAACCACTGCTGTTTTTCCGGAGAATAAAAAAAATCTTCATACTCACCGAACCTCTTAACCGACATTAACTTTTGTGCAAATTCCCTTTTAATTTGAGGCATTAAGTCAACGTATTTGCTTGCCCCGCCATATGTCAAACCGCTCCCAAACGGTCCGTTCCAGTCTAATACCATCAAAGGAATACTGTCATTAACCATAAACCAATACTCAAATTGTATGGCTTTACCAAGTCTAAAGTTGTCCTTATTGATTAGATCTTCGAGCGTTTGCGTAGGGTCGCCAAACAGAGCCTGTAACCGAGCTCTAATTTCATTGGTTTGCCGATCATCAAGTTTCGTATCTTCGTATAATCCTTGGCCGGTTAAGCTAATATCCCGGGTCTGTCGCTCAAACTTAGCACGCTTTTCTTGGGTTATTTTTTCAAATTCTGCGGCCTCAAACTGAGCATGAGTCGGTAATGATGTCAGAATTAATAAAATGGTTACAATTCCAGTGATAACCATTTTCGAAAAAGGAAAGCTTGAAGCTTCTTTAACTGAATCAAAAAATGTCCTGTCCATTATCTAATATTGCATTAATTATTATTGTCATCATCCATAGAGAGTACCGCCAAAAATGCATCCTGAGGTACTTCAACAGTTCCTACCTGCTTCATACGTTTCTTCCCCTCTTTCTGTTTCTCAAGGAGTTTGCGTTTTCGTGAAACGTCACCGCCATAACATTTAGCCGTCACATCTTTTCGGATGGCCGGAATAGTTTCACGGGCGATAACATTATTCCCGATAGCCGCCTGGATGGGTACCTCAAACTGGTGACGGTCTATTAGCTCTTTTAGTCTCTTACACAGTTTACGTCCCAGATCATAGGCTTTATCCCTATGAACTATGCTCGATAACGCATCAACCGGTTCTTTATTTAATAAAATATCCAATCGCACCAGATCCCCCTCTCGATATTCCAAGAAATCATAATCAAGAGAAGCATATCCGCGCGTTCCGCTTTTTAAACGATCATAAAAGTCGAAGACCACTTCGGCCATGGGCAGCTCGTACTTAATTTCTACGCGCTGACTCTGCATATGAAGCTGATTTATATATTTGCCCCGCTTCTCCTGGCACAGGGTCATTACCGGACCGATATAATCCGAAGGCGTTAAAATACTGGCCTTGATATAGGGTTCATAAACCGCCTCCACTTTGGCAGGATCAGGCATATCATTTGGGTTATCAACCACTACCTTTTTCTGTTCACCTCGTTCCGTAATATGTACCTCATATTCTACATTGGGAACCGTGGTAATGATATCAATATCAAACTCGCGGTCGAGACGCTCCTGCACTATCTCCATGTGGAGCATTCCCAGAAACCCGGCACGAAATCCAAAGCCCAGAGCTTCCGATGTTTCCGGCTGATAAGTCAGCGAAGCATCATTAAGCTGCAGCTTTTCCAGTGCCGATCGCAAATCCTCAAAATCATCCGATTGCGTGGGAAACAAGCCGCTAAATACCATCGGCTTCGGCTCTTGATATCCGGGAATCGGTTTTTCTGCAGGATTATCTGTTCGCGTTACCGTATCACCAACACGAGCATCCTGTAGCGATTTTACACTTCCGACAATATATCCCACATCACCGGCCTCAAGCTTTTCGGTCTTTTCCTTTTCGAGTTTTAAAAATCCTATTTCTTCGGCTTCGTACTCCTTATCCGTTGCCATAAAACGGATGCCATCACCTTTGTTAAGGGTTCCCTGCATCACTCGAACATACACAATAGAACCACGATAACTGTTGAACACAGAATCAAAAATAAGCGCCCGCAAAGGCTTCTCAGTCTCTTGCTCAGGTGCCGGAATACGTTCTACAATCGCCTCAAGCAACTCATCAACGCCATCACCGGTTTTCGCCGAAACTTTCAATATCTCATCATGGGTACAACCAATAAGATCTACAATCTGTTGCCCGACTCCTTCAACATCGGCACTCGGTAAGTCAATCTTGTTAAGCACCGGAATAATTTCAAGATCCTGATCGATGGCTTGATACAACGTAGAAATCGTTTGAGCTTCTATGCCCTGCGCTGCATCTACAACAAGCAACACCCCTTCGCAAGCTTTTAACGCCCGTGATACCTCATAGGCAAAATCAACATGACCAGGGGTATCGATCAAATTAAAAATCACATTCTCACCATTCGGACGTTCATAGTCCATCCTGATGGCGTGACTCTTAATCGTAATACCACGCTCACGCTCCAGATCCATATCGTCAAGAATCTGTTCCTGCATTTCGCGCTCGGTGATAGCACCGGTACGCTCCAAGAGTCGATCTGCGAGCGTGGATTTGCCGTGATCAATGTGGGCAATAATACTAAAGTTGCGAATCTGGGTCATAAAGATGTGCTTAAAGCACTATTTTTGCTTGCTCAAAAGAACGCTAAAGATACAAAAATGACAATGGCATTGCAGAAAATATTCAACTATAGGGTTTTAAAAATATTTCATTAAAAAACCCAATACCGGTCAGGCATTGGGAGTATTAATTTTTTGAATAATCCTAAGAATTACGCTTCCGGAATATCGAGTGGATCCTCTTCCTCCGACTCCGGACTAAGCAGCTCAACATGAAACCGGAACTCTTCCTTTTCTATCGTCATCGTATCATACATCTCACGGATCAATTCAAAAACAACTTCCGTTTCACCGCGCACACTTGTCGACATATAATTTACATCCACCTCAACATCATGCTGGGCCACCAGTTCAAGCAGGTAATCAATACTTTCTCGCGGGTCTGAGGCTTTGAGTGGAATATAGGTAAATTGGGCAGTTGTAATCATAATAGAATATCTGTTATCAGTTTCAATTATTGGGTAGTAAGAATAGCCTTTTAGCAATAATACTTCAATCGCTTAATAACAAAATTATGAGTTCATTTACCGAGCCTCAAAATAACATCAGAAATATCGGAACAATGGAATCGTATTACCATTTAAATGGGGCTAATCAGATATCACAGAAAGATTCCTTTTATGCATAAACGAATTGTTCATAACCCCGTTATTCAACTTACTTTATTTACGTTAACGATTATTGCCTTTGTAGCTGCCATATCTGCATAGCTTAATCTGCAGGATATTAAGCAGGGGCGTTTTCAACATCCGTATTCATCAAAATTGTTAGTACAGTATCAGACAATACGCAACTGAATAAAAATTCCAACTAAGGTCATTCATTTACCCATCAAGGTGAAATGAACAGTCACAGGCTCTTGCCAAATGGCAAGGGCCTTTTTAATTGCGGAATGATTCTCTCATTCCTCCAGTTAACTGCAATCAATATTAAAAGAGATCCTTTTAATAAAATTCAAAAATTGATTGTGGAAGAATTCCTTAAAAATCTTATCTTTGGCCTGATGCAAAAACAAAGCCTACATATATCTCTCCATTCTCACCTCCATCACGGCGGTTGGCCCCGTCAATAGCATCACTTTGTGTAGCTGTAGCTACATCGTCTTTTCTACTTTTCAAACACTTTTCCCAAAAAAATTAATAACTATTTGTTATGCAACGCACTGCTGACTCTACTACTTCTTTACGTATTGCCATTCAGAAATCAGGTCGGTTGACCGACAAAACCATTGATCTGCTCAAAGGTATCGGTCTCCGTTTTGATGACTATAAACGAAACCTGCTTGTAAAATGCCGCAATTTCGACGTTGAACTTCTCTTGATACGGGATGATGACATTCCCGAATATGTACAGGATGGGGTCTGTGACCTCGGATTTGTAGGTGCTAATGAGACACAGGAAAAAGGTGCTAATATCACTGTTCTCCGCGGACTTGATTATGGGGTCTGCCGCCTTTCACTGGCCGCTCGCAAAGACGGTGATATTCAATCTACACAAGATTTTGAAGGCAAGTCGATAGCTACGAGCTATCCTAATTTAACGCGAAATTTTTTCGAGCAGAGAGATATCAATACAGAAATTGTAACCATTTCGGGAGCCGTAGAAATTGCGCCCCGGCTTGAAGTAGCCGATGCCATCTGTGATCTTGTTTCTACCGGAAATACACTCAAAGCTAACGGACTTCAGGAGCTGGAAACGATATTAGAATCTGAAACCCAGCTGATACGTACGAATAAAGAACTTTCTCCCGGCAAGCAACAGCTTATCGAAAAGTTTCTGCAGCGCATGGATGGTCACCAGCAGGCCGAACGCAGCCGCTATATCATGATGAATGCCCCGGAAGAAGCCGTTCCCAAAATCAAGGAAATTATTCCATCCCTCAAGAGTCCCACAGTAATGCCACTGGCCGATAATGGCATGGTCGCTATTCATACGGTCATCCCTATTGATGAATTCTGGGTTGTAATGGAAAAACTGAAAGCAGAGGGAGCAAGTGGTATTGTTATACTTCCCATTGAAAGTATGATTTTATAATTATCGAGTGAAAAGTGAGAAGCAAAAAGTAAGATGATTTACCATATCTTTACTTCTTGCTTCTTAAACATGGTATCCTATGAAAAAATATTCTTACAAAAATTTATCTGACGATGAGTTCAAACAACTCTGTCAGCGACCTAAAATGGATTTCCGATCCATATTCGGGAAGGTGAATCCAATTATTCAAAAGGTAAAACAAGAAGGCAATGCGGGAATAAACCATTTTACACAGCAGTTCGATGGTGTAATCCCTGATCCGCTCGTCATAAATCCTGCTAAACAACAGGTATCGATTGATGATAATATCAAAAAAGCAATAGATACTGCTTTTGATAATATTTACCGGTTTCACAAAGCCCAGCTACCCAAACCCCTGGAAGTAGAAACAATGCCGGGCGTGCAATGCAAACGAGTTGCTCGTCCCATTGAGCGTGTGGGATTATATGTACCAGGCGGCACTGCTATTCTCCCCTCTACCCTGATGATGCTTGGCATCCCCGCTATGCTGGCCGGATGCTCAACGACAGTGGTGGCAACACCCCCTAAAAGCGATGGCTCTATTGCAGATGAAATTCTGTATATCGCGAAAAAAATTGGAGCAACACACCTTTTAAAGGCAGGCGGAGCACAGGCTGTAGCCGGAATGGCTATAGGTACTGAATCTGTTCCCAAAGTGGATAAAATTTTGGGACCCGGAAATCAATATGTAACTGCTGCAAAAATGATACTGCAAAATAGTGAAGCCCAGATCGCTATCGATATGCCGGCCGGACCGTCGGAAGTGCTTGTCATTGCTGATGGATCAGCCAATCCTGCATATGTGGCGGCTGACCTTCTATCCCAGGCCGAGCACGGTAAAGATAGTCAGGTGGTATTAGTAGCTACCGAAGACTTTGATCTACATGATTGCTTGCAAGAAATCGAGCATCAGCTTACTGAGCTACCGCGTCAGGATATTGCTCGTAAATCAATAAAGCAAAGCTTTACTGTTACGGTAAATAATCTCGATGAAGCACTTGAGTTCTCGAACCGGTATGCTCCCGAACACCTGATATTGCAATGCGAGAATCCCGAGCAGTATGAGGATAAAATCATGAATGCCGGATCGGTATTTTTGGGAGAGTGGACACCCGAAAGTGCCGGTGATTACGCATCGGGCACCAATCACACGCTTCCTACTTACGGTTATGCACGGATGTTCAGCGGCGTTTCTGTTGATTCCTTTTTAAAACAGATCACGATGCAGCAAATTACAGCAGATGGATTAAAAAACGTGGGTCCTACCATTGAAAAGCTGGCAGAATTGGAAAAGCTGGAGGCACACAAAAGTGCTGTTTCAATCCGTCTAAAAGACATCATTCAAAACACTTAAAGATTTTTTAGCACATTATGAATCGCTCTTTTGATCTTCAAAAAATCATTCGTCCCAATATTAAAAAGTTGGTTCCATACCACAGTGCCCGCGAAGATTTTGGCGAAGGGCTACTGCTTGATGCCAACGAAAACAGCTTGGGTACTCCATTTCCCGACGATCAACAGTTGCATCGCTACCCTGATCCCAAACAGACCAAACTACGAGACCTTATCGCCGAATGGCGGGGCGTTCGTACTCAAAACGTATTTACCGGCGTCGGCAGTGATGAAGGGATCGACCTGCTCTATCGCATTTTCTGTGGGCCTGGGCAAGACCGCGTACTAACGACTCCGCCCACCTACGGTATGTATAATGTATCCGCAAATATTCACGACATCTCAGTTGATCAGGTACTGCTGGATGAGGAAGGCTTTCAACTCCCGGTAGATCAAATTTTGGAGACAGTAAAACCGAATACAAAAATGCTTTTTTTGTGCTCTCCCAACAATCCTACCGGAAACACATTTGCAACAGAAGATATCCGCACATTAATTAAAGAATTTCAGGGCATCGTTATCCTCGACGAGGCCTACATCGACTTCAGTAATCGAGAAAGTTGGGCCCCAAAAGTAGTAGATTATCCGAATTTAGTAGTGCTTCAAACCCTCTCCAAGTCATTCGGATTAGCCGGCATTCGGCTCGGAATTACCTATGCACAGGAAGAAATCATTGATTACATGATGAAAGTAAAGGCACCGTATAACATCAATAAATTAACGGCGGAAAAGGCGATCAAGGGATTGCAAAACTGGGAGACCGTCCAATTTCGAGTTGATGCCATAAAGAAGGAACGAAAACAGCTTAAAGACAAGTTGGAACAACTGAAAATGGTACAACACGTTTATGAAAGCGAAGCTAACTTTTTGCTGACAAAATTTACCGATGCCCAAATGGTCTATAAGCAACTTGCTGATCAGGATATCATTATCAGATATAGAGGCAATCAACCGCATTGTAAAAACTGTTTACGCATTACCGTAGGAACCCCGGATGAAAATGAACGATTAATTTCAGCTTTAAAAAAATTAGGATCATGAATATTAGAATTTCTACGGAAGCTTTATCCGATACCGATCCCAATCTACTTTGGAGCGGTGCTTTATACGGCCTGAAACGACTGCAAGAATTTGATCATCAACTCTACTTTCTCGTAGAGGATTTATCCAAACAGCAGCAGCTACTTCTCGAGAACGAAAAAATAGCACCCATAAAAACCTTGCCTGACACCATTGACCTACAGATTATTACCGAAAACAATGATCTTAATGCATTAGACAACGACGGATCAGAAATTGAATCAGCACCGGACTGGATCGCGCTCAGCAATAAAATATGCTTTCCTACCCGGAAAGCTTCTGAAGAACGGACTACCGCAGAAACTGATATCAGTATAGCTGTTAATCTTGACGGCACCGGGCAAAGCGACATTGCTACCGGACTTAATTTCTTTGATCACATGCTGGAACAGATTGCCAAACACGGACTCATCGATTTAGACCTTTCCTGTGATGGTGATCTGGAGGTCGATGAACATCATACCATCGAAGATGTGGCCATCACCCTGGGAAAAACCATCAACAAAGCACTGGGCAATAAAATTGGAATTCAGCGGTATGGATTTGCGTTGCCTATGGACGAAACCCTGGCGACCGTAGCACTGGATTTTTCAGGCCGGCCCTACTTAGAGTTCGATGGTTCTTTCAAAAGAGAAATGGTCGGTGACCTTCCCACAGAAATGGTCGAGCATTTCTTCTATTCACTGGCTATTAATCTGCAAGCAACACTGCATATTTCTATTGACGGAAAGAATGATCACCATAAAATTGAAGGATGCTTTAAAGGATTTGCACGATGTCTACGGGCTGCTGTCAGCCGCAATGAACGAAACTTAAACGTATTACCGAGTACAAAGAACTTATTATAAGATGATCGCAATTATTAATTACGAAGCTGGTAATCTTGCTTCTGTATCCAACGCTTTAAAACGGCTTAATGAAGAACATATCATTACTGATAGACAAGATGAACTCGAGCAGGCAGATGGTATTATCTTTCCCGGCGTTGGCCACGCGCAACCAGCCATGCAATCTCTACAAAAAAATGATCTGGATAATTGGATCAAAGAAACAGAAAAGCCGGTGTTAGGCATCTGCCTGGGAATGCAGCTGTTTTATGATTCGTCCGAAGAGGGCGAATCTAAGGGTTTGGGCATTATTCCTGGCAATCTAAAAAAGTTTGATTCCTCTAAGGCTAAAGTACCCCACATGGGATGGAATACCTTTTCAAATATTCATACCCATCCTTTGATTGATTCGCTCACCAAAGAACATTATTTCTATTATGTGCACAGCTTTTATGCCCCTGTAAATGAATATACAGTAGCAACCTGTAATTACACTCAAGATTTCACCTCAGTAGTATGCAAAGATAATTTTTGGGGCGTCCAGTTTCATCCCGAAAAGTCAGGGAAAGTCGGATCGCTATTGCTGCAAAACTTTCTGCAGCATGTTCATAAAATTGAATAAGGAAACATAGAATAGTTCTTCAGTTTTTTAGTCGCCTCTCTTCCATTTATTTCAAAAAAATTATCCTTTTTTTGCATTCAGAGTTTGTACCGTTTACATTTTAATTGAATATCCATTCAATAGATGTAGATGATCTTTCACATAAAAATGCAATACGTCATTTCTCGTTCGAATTTCACAATTTTCACGAAGCGATTTGCTGCTCTCCTTTCCGGAATTTTAGCCACTGTAATACTTTTTACGACTTTACCCTTATCAACATTCGCCCAGGATGCTACCGAAATTATCAAAAGAGCTGATAAAAAGATGCGGGGCGAAAGCTCTCGTGCTGAAATGACAATGGAAATTGTCCGCCCAACCTGGGAACGCCGCGTTTCAATGAAAGCATGGAGTTTAGGTGAAGACTACAGCCTTATTTTGATTACAGCCCCTGCTCGCGATGAAGGTTCGGCCTACCTAAAACGCGAAAATCAAATCTGGCACTGGTTACCTGACATTAATCGAACCGTAAAACTTCCACCTTCAATGATGAGTCAATCCTGGATGGGATCTGACTTTTCCAACAACGATCTGGTTCGAGAATCATCTATCGTAACAGATTATACGCATACTTTGGTGGGAGATTCAACAATAAACAATTACGATTGCTATAAAATCGAGATGATTCCCAAACCTAATGCGCCGGTAGTATGGTCAAAGGTTATTTCTTTTGTGTCGAAGGATAACTACCTACAACTACGCACCGAATTTTATGATGAAAACCAAGAAATAATCAGACTGATGGAAGGTTCTGAAATTAAGGACATGGGGGGACGTACAATCCCAACCCGGCTGGAAATGATTCCGCTGCAAGAAAACGGCCAAAAAACCATTATGACCTATGAGAATATAGAATTTGATATCGACCTCTCAGAACGGTTTTTCAGTATTCAGAATATGAAGAGGGTAAAATAGAAAATGCTATCTGTAAAACTGGCCTGGCGAAATATCTGGCGTAATAAACGACGTACGTTCATCACCATGACATCTATCGCCATTGCCGTATTATTATCAGCGGTGATGCGATCGATGCAGGAGGGACAATACAAAGATATGATCGATACCACCGTGGGCAGCTTTAGCGGTTATGCTCAAGTTCATGCAAACGGCTATTGGGATGATAAAACGCTGGAAAACAGCTTTGTCGCGAATGACTCACTACTGAAAACAATCATTCATTCAGATGGAGTCACAGCTTTAGTTCCCCGAATTGAATCATATGCGCTGGGAGCTGGGAAGCAACAAAGCCGTCCGCTAATGGTTTTAGGAATTGATATTAATGCCGAGCAGCATTTGATAAATCCACAAGAAAGAATCCAATCGGGCAACTATTTTAAACAAAATAATGAACAGTCGGCTATTGTAGGTCGTGATGTTCTACAGCGACTCAATATACAGCTGGGTGACAGCCTCGTATTACTTGGACAAGGGTTTCGAGGGAGATCTGCTACCGGATTATACCGCGTGAAGGGAACAGTAAATCTGCCCAATCCGGAACTAAATAAAAGTCTCGTTATGCTCCCACTGCATACAGCACAGCAATTTTTAGTAGCGGGCAATCGGCTAACATCTGCTTCTTTAGTTGTCGACAATCCCGAGCGTATTCAACCTATAGTTCAAAATATCAGAGACAAGTTATCAACCGAAAACTATGAAATTATGGCCTGGCAAGAGCTAATGCCCGAGTTAGTTCAGGGAATCGAAATAGATCGGGTGAGTGGTTATATCGTGTTGGCAGTGCTTTACATGGTAGTAGGTTTTGGCATACTCGGTACCCTCTTGATGATGATCAACGAACGAACCTACGAATTTGGAATTATGCTTTCGATCGGCACTCCTCGGCACAGACTTGCTTTGATTCTGGCAATCGAAATTTTAAGCATAGCAATGCTGGGCAGTATCGCAGGTATTTTATTGAGTTTGCCTGTCGCTTGGTATTTCAATTTAAACCCTATCAAGTTTACCGGAGATATGGCTGCTACAATGGAAAACTACGGTTTACAACCCATGCTCCAGTTTTCAACCGACCCATCGATATTTGTTTGGCAGGCCGTTATCATTTTTATCATCACGCTCTTTTTTAGTTTGATTCCGGTTATCAAAGCCAGCAGACTTAATCCCGTTAAGGCAATGAGAGGGTGATCATGATTAAAAATATCATAAAAATCGGCTGGAAAAATGTGTGGCGCAATCCAACTCGTAGCGGAGTTGTAATTACTGCAGTACTGCTTGGCACTTGGGCAGGTGTTTTTCTTTCGGCTTTTTTTACCGGCATGATTCAAGGCTATCTCGATAACCAGTTTGATCTGACCGTTCCACATATTGAAATAAGTCATCCGGAATTCGAAGACCTCTATAATCCCGAATATTTTGTCCCAGAGGATCAAAATGTCCTATACAATTTGTCTCAGAAATCCTTTGTGACTGATATTTCTACACAAAGCCTTGCAAGTGGCTTGGCCCAGAGCGCACGCAATAACTATGGGGTGACTATTCGCGGTATTCATCCGGACAGTACCTACAGCATTGCGAATTATCTCGAAAATGGATCAATGCCCACCACCCAGCAAAGAAATCCTGTCATTATTGGTTCAAAGCTGGCCAACCGGTTGGGACTGAAATTAGAATCCAAGATGGTACTTAACTTTCAAGATACCGAAGGTGATATAACGGGCGGTGCATTTCAGGTCGTTGGTATCTTCGATAGTTTTAGTACTGTCTTTGACAAAAGTAATGTGTTTGTAACCCGGCAAGATTTAAACAGAATAATAGGACTTAACCGACAGATTCATACCATTCACCTTAGACTTTCGGATTTCAGGAAGGCTGATCTTCATGCAAACCAGCTTCGAAAGGAATTTCCAAACCTTAAAATAACAACCTGGGGCGAAGCCGCACCCGAACTCAAATACACCTACGAGATGACCGATCTGATGATGTATATCGTCATGATTATCATCATTATAGCCCTTGTATTTAGTATTATTAACACGATGCTTATGGCCGTACTGGAACGCACGCGCGAGCTGGGGATGCTTCGGGCAGTAGGTATGAATAAAACACGCGTATTTTCCATGGTTGTTTATGAAACGATATTTCTTACTATGGTTGGAGCACCAGTGGGACTATTCCTCAGCTGGCTCACCATCTCGTATTACGGAAATACCGGAATTGATCTCAGTGCTTTTGCCGAAGGGATGAATGCTTATGGATTTGGGACAGTCATTTATCCCAGCTTACCCCCTATTTACTATCTCAATATAACGCTCTTAATTGGCTTGGCGGCACTGCTTTCCGCTATGTATCCGGCCTGGAAAACCCTGCAGCTAAATCCCGTAGAAGCAATCCAAAAGATGAATTAAAATTGCGTTTCGTGTTATAAGTTATCTTAATTCAAAATAGATTAACAACTCATAATTAAACATCATTAGCGATATTCATTTTCAAAATAATGCGTTATATGAGCTAATAGGAAGATATGACAAGGTAGGCCGCAAATTGAACAAGTTTATATAGTATGTTGAAAAAAAGCTGGAAAACTTAACCCGAATCTTTAAACTCCAATCCCGTAACTCACACTCCAAAAACCTATGGCTGTCATAACAACTAAAGGTGTAACAAAAGTCTATAACCCTGATAAAGTACCGGTACATGCTCTCAATGGCGTAGACCTGAAGATTGATAAGGGAGAATTTACTGCAATCGTTGGTCCCTCGGGTTCCGGAAAAACTACACTGTTAAATATCATCGGTGGACTTGATTCTCCCACCGAAGGCCAAACAATTATTAAGGGTACTCAGCTGAATACATTGTCTGATCGGGAATTGGTTGACTTTCGGCTCCACCATATCGGCTTTGTTTTTCAGGCCTATAACCTAATTCCCGTTTTGACAGCTATAGAAAACGTGTCGTTTATCATGCAAATGCAAGGGCGTACAGCTGAGGAGTATCAACAAAAGAGTATTGCTCTGTTAAAAGAAGTGGGACTCAAGGATAAAATTTATAAACGTCCTTCAGAACTTTCCGGGGGACAACAACAGCGCGTAGCAGTAGCACGAGCGCTGGCCTCCAAACCCGATTTTGTACTGGCAGATGAACCTACTGCAAGTCTCGATTCCGTATCAACTGCTGACCTGCTGGATTTAATGCTGGAGCTCAACAAAAAGGAAGAAATGACATTTGTATTCTCAACCCACGACCAGCGAGTCATCGACCGGGCGCGCCGAGTCGTTACGCTCGTGGATGGAAAAATTGACAATGATGAAGTGAGAGAATAGGACACATGCTTACAGATTATTACACAGAGTTACACGAAAAAGACACAAAGAACCAAAGGAGCTTTCTTTGTGATACTTTGGGGCTTCCCTGTGGTTTTTTCCGTAAAAATATAGGTCAAGCATGCTTTACAGCTGTTCTTTTTTTACTTGGATTCCAAGCTTCTTTCGCACAAGAGGTAGATATCGGCGGATATGTAAAAGAGCTTGGTCAAATAAGCATAAACAATGATTTTAGCACTCTCCATTACGACAATATCCTCCACCACCGCATTGAAAGCGACTGGACATTATCTGATCATTTCGAATTTCGTGCGGATCTTCGAACTCGACTACTTAACGGCTATACGGTGAATAATACACCAGCAATTGAGCAATTCTACGAACAAGACCCCAACTATTTTGACCTGTCCTGGATATGGTTTCATAACAATCGCTCGCTGATGCATTCTAATATTGACCGGATGCACCTAAGCTATATCAACGGCCCATGGGAAGTACATGCCGGACGACAGCGGGTTAACTGGGGTCGCACGATGGCTTGGAATCCCAACGACCTTTTCAACAATTACGCCTTTCTGGATTTCGACTATGAAGAACGTCCCGGCGTAGATGCACTCACTGCTCAATATAACTGGAGTTACGCTTCAAGTTCACAGGTGGGTATTCGATTGGGTGACAATTGGAACGAATCGGTTATCGCCGCCCTGGTACGAACAAGCTGGAAAAATTATGACATCCAAATAATTGGAGGCCATTACCTAGATAACCTAACCCTTGGTACGGGATGGGCAGGTTATCTTGGCGATGCCGGATTTAAAGGAGAAATTTCCTACTTCCATCCCGAAAATCAATTTTTTAAACACTCCGGACATGTTAATGCTACAGCCGGATTCGATTATATGTTGCAAAATGGCGTTTATCTACAAGGTGAGCTCCTATATAACGGGGGATATAACCAAAGAGGAAATCCCCTCAATACCTTGGTACAACCGCCCAGTGCTGACAATCTTTTTATTGCCAAATCGGGATTTCTATTCAACGGTTCTTACCAGATTCATCCTCTTGTAAATGGCAACATCAGTTTTATGGGTAGCTTTGATCGATCGATATTTATAGCAATTCCACAAATTACCTTTTCAGTTACTGAAGATATAGATCTGCTGTTGCTTTCTCAGCTATTAAAAGGCTCCGTTTTCAAACAAGCGGTTCAAACGCCAAACCTCTTCTTCTTTAGACTTACATGGTCGTATTAATAATGAGCAGTTAGCAGGAATTGCCAAATTTAAAAACGGTGAGCAAATTTTATGAAATGCTGACTCTGATCACTGTTCACAGCCGTAATATTACACTATTAACTGTCTGCTTGTTTGATTACTTTCACAATCTAATTTCAATAAATTTTTCTCAATGAAAGTTATTCCCGCTATTGATCTGCTCGATGAAAAGGTTGTTCGCCTACACAAAGGCGATTACGACGAAGCTACCATTTATAACGACGATCCACCTGCAGAGGCCCAAATTTTTAAAGAAGCCGGATTTGACCATATCCACGTTATTGATCTCAACGGAGCCAAAGAAGGTCGATTCGTAAATCTTGACATCATTTCGCAAATAATTTCAAAAACAGGTCTTTCGGTTCAAACGGGCGGTGGTATTCGCAGTTATAGGGATGCAAAAATGCTGCTGGATGCCGGTATTTCCAATATTATCTGCAGTTCCATGGCGGTTAAAAGTTCCGATGAATGGCTTAAAATACTCGATGAATATGGAAGCCGGGCTATATTGGGCATGGATCTCAAAGACGGCAAAGTAGCTTATGGAGGATGGCTGGAAACACTCGATAAATCACTGAAAGATTTTTTACAACCGATGATCGACCGTGGCCTCTCAACTGTACTCAGTACCGATATCTCCAGGGATGGCACAATGGCTGGTCCAAATCTAAAACTCTACCAAGAACTATCAGAGCATTTTCCACAGCTTAATTTTATTGCTTCGGGGGGCGTTTCCGATGTTTCGGATTTACAAGCCCTTGCCGAGCAAGATCGTTATGGTGTTGTTGTTGGACGCGCTTACTATGAAGGCAACTTATCCCTCAAAGAGATGCGTAAATATCATTCTGCAGAATAGATTCTATCGCCCAAAATCATCCTGAACACGCACAATATCATCTTCATCAGAGGGGTTATCAGGATCGGTATGTTGCCAAATTTCAGCTAATATTCCCCAGTCATCAAGTCCAACCAAGCGATGGCGTTCGCCCTGTTTTAATTTAACATATTCACCCGATTTTAATGTCTCTACCGGTTGCTGCTCATCCGTATCACTGGTCATAACACCCACCGGACCTTCGAGCACCCGCCATATTTCGGCCCGCCGGTGATGATACTGCCAAGATAATCGCTTCTCCGGCTGCACAACCAAAATCTTGGGACTCAGTTTTCCCGAAATTTTAAGATCGTCTATATCTTTATCTCCAAAATATATTTTCGCAAACTCCGGAGCCTGCTCTTCATCTATCACAAAAAAACCGCCCCAAGGACGATCCCAATCTTTGTCAACGATCCTAAATCCCTGCTCATTTATTTCATTTTCTATTTTGGTAAAAAGTTGTTTCTCTGGCTGCTCAGTACTCATTGAATCTGTTAATTTTTATCCGTTATAACTCATAAGTTTTTCTATCTGGCCTTTAAAATAAAAAAGGCCGCGGTTAAACCGCAGCCTTTTAATTATTTTTTTAAGTGAATTTTTAATCGTCGCGTTCGCAATCAATCTTTGGCTCTTTTTGACAAGGATCAACTGCAGAAGCTCCACATTGTGGACATTCTACTGGTTTTGCCATAACGAATCGGGTTTTAGCATTAACCTTCACTTCAATTCTACAAAAAATTTTGGTAATATAATTCCCTGTCCCTCAAATTTAAATTCAATCTAAGTTAAGTAAAAGCAACGGTTTAAAGAATTTCCACAATGCTCGCAAAACGTATTATACCTTGTTTAGACATTAAAGACGGAAGAACGGTCAAAGGTGTAAACTTTGAAGGCCTGCGTGATGCCGGCGACCCCGTTGAATTAGCCAAACGCTATTCGGATGAAGGAGCTGATGAACTCGTATTTTTGGATATCACGGCTACTAAAGAAAAGCGCAAAACACTGATAGATCTCGTAAAAAAGATTGCGCTCGAGATCGATATTCCGTTTACCGTGGGTGGAGGTATCAGCAGCACTGAACAAATTGCTGAACTACTGCATGCCGGAGCCGACAAAGTATCCTTGAACAGCGCTATCGTTCGAAATCCCGAGTTAATTAACGAAGCCGCCAAACAGTTCGGCTCTCAATGTATTGTAGCTGCTGTTGATGCCAAACGTATTGACGATGAGTGGATCGTTTTTATTTCCGGCGGCTCAGAAAATACCGGTAAAAATGCCTTGGAATGGATCAGAGAAGTAGAAAAACGCGGGGCCGGGGAAATCCTCCTCACAAGTATGGATCAGGACGGTACCAAGGAAGGCTTCGATATTGAATTGCTGCAACGAGTCAACGAATTTACCACTATTCCCGTTATTGCCAGCGGCGGTGCCGGTACAAAACAACACTGTATCGATGCCATTAAAAAAGGGGATGCCGATGCAGTTTTAGCAGCCAGCATTTTCCACTTTCAGGAAATAGAAATTAGCGACCTAAAAAAAGAACTTCAGCAAGCAAATATCTCTGTTCGTAATACGATTTAATTACTTTTATTTATGATTGATATCAGTTCATTAGACTTCGAAAAAGGTGACGGACTTATTCCCGCCATCATTCAGGACGCCGATAACTTTCAAGTGTTGATGCTTGGATACATGGACAAAGACGCCCTTAAAAAAACGCTTGACGAGGAGCGCGTTACCTTTTTTAGTCGTACCAAACAACGCCTTTGGACCAAAGGCGAAACCTCGGGCAATTATCTTGATGTGATTGACATCCAACAGGATTGTGATGATGATACCCTGCTCGTTTTAGCTAAACCGCACGGCCCCACTTGTCATACCGGTGAGCAATCCTGTTTTTATCGAAAGGATTTTAAACCCACAAAGGATTTAAATTTCCTCAATGATCTGGAAGAGCTGATCATTAGTCGAAAAAAAGAAATGCCGGAAGGTTCGTACACTACTTCTCTTTTTGATGATGGGATCGATAAAATTGCCCAAAAAGTAGGAGAAGAAGCGGTAGAAACAGTGATCGAAGCCAAAAATGAAGATCATCGCATCGTGGACGAAGTTTCAGATCTCGTTTATCACCTGTTAGTATTGTTAGTAGAGAAAGAAGTGCCATTACAAACAATCATCCAAAACCTTGAAGAACGTCACGGGAAGTAAACTTAATTATTCATCGGATGGCAAACACAGCCATCCGATGAAATAAAGAAACTATTTAACGCCCAGTACTTCTTTCGACATGTGCATCGTCACCAGCATATGCGGAACATCTACCACTTCAGCAATTTTAAGATCACCCGCCAGCGAGCACAGTGCATAGGCCTCATTGCGATCCATATTGTGTTCCTCCACGAGGTAATCGATCATGTAACGGGTTGCCTTCTTCGCTGCCTCATCGATGGTTTTTCCGAAGCCGGTTACCGCATAATAATCATCCGTTTCGTATTGCGGCTCTTGAATTTCGCGCCCACCTTTGATCACTTCCACTTCATAAACAATGCGGGTAGGTGCTTCAATTGCCGTACCACAAACCTCCCCAAGGCCTTGGGCAGCATGAGCATCACCAATAGAAAATAAAGCCCCTTCTACCTGCACCGGAAAATACACCGTGGTTCCCTCCGTCATATGAGGATCATCCATATTACCGCCATTAGCACGCGGTGGTACCGTTGAAAGTTCTTCTTCTGTATCTGGTGCTACGCCCATAACACCTGGAAAGGGTTTTAGCGGGATGTTAATATCCTCAGAAAATGCAGCGGTACCTGAATTCTTATCAAACTCAAATGTCTTAATCCAGGGCTCGTCAAATTCATCGGACAAGAACCCAAATCCGGGGATGATTCCCGTCCATCCCCAGCTACCTAATTCTACTTTGTGTAGTTTTACTTTCAGGATATCGCCCGGCTCTGCACCTTCTACGTAAACCGGCCCTGTAAGCGGATGAATGGGATCGAAACTTAAATTTTTGATGTCCTCTACCGTTGATTCCGGAGTAAGCTGTTGGTCAGATGCTTCTTCCGTATTCACCTCTATCACAGCTCCCGATTCCACCTCTATTAATGGCTCAATCGCACTGCTCCAATAGCTATGTGTTTGATCGGCTGAGAGCGTATACTGCGGCTCCGGAACTTCCTCTGAGTGCCCGGTATCCGACATCTTTTGCTCACATCCAATCCCCAATAGCACTATCAATCCGAATATTATAGTATGCTGTTTCATCCTATCCCCTGTTTATTTTAACATTTAATTACTTCTTAACGGCTACCTTATATAGCCAAATTATGAAAAACACTGCTGCCAATACACCCAGCCAATCTGCAAAGGGCGCAAATGATTCCGGAACTAATCTAAGGGCATCAGTGCTCTCCTGGATAGCAAAGGGAATTGCCAGCACAATACCAATCAGGGCTTCCCCGGTAATCAATCCCGATGAAAACAATAACCCTCTGCGCTCGGCTTTGGTTTTAGCCGCTTCCACATCTGCTCCCTCTTGTCTGGCTCGGCTGGCAACCACGCGTCCGGCCCACCATGCAATCATTCCACCAATAAAAATTGGTACTGTAAGCTCAAGCGGGAGATATATTCCAACGGCAACTGCAAGTACCGGCGTTCGAAACTCAAACTCTTTGGCTTCAAGGATTTTATCCAAAATAATAATCGCCACGGCAATAACTGCTCCAATCCATATCATATTCCATTCCAGGTTCCGAGCAAACACCCCTTCGGCCACCGACTGCATCAAGGTAGCCTGAGGAGCACTTAACATCTCGGCCGAACTCATTCCCTCACGTGGGAGCACACCACCCAATCCATAGGCATTAAACAGCAAGCTCAGTATCGGAGCAATTACCAGCGCCGCAGAAACAACTCCCACAATCTGCATAATTTGCTGCTTGTATGGCGTTGCCCCTACCAGCTGGCCCGCTTTCAAATCCTGCATATTATCGCCGGCAATGGCCGCCGCACAAGCCACCATTGCACCAACTAAAATTGCAGCAGCCGCAGCAGCTTGGGCTCTTCCCGTATCAACTGAGAAATCAAGCTGTGATCCCAAAAGGGCCAACAGTATCAATGAAGTAGCTAAAATAGTAGCAATTGTTACGCCCGAAATAGGGTTATTCGATGATCCGACCAAACCGGCCATATATCCGGCAACGGAGGCAAACAGAAAACCGGCAACCAGTGAAAAAACAGCGCCTATTCCCATGGTCGTCCAATACAATCCACTCGATACCGGCAGGTGCGTTGTATCAATGACCTGGGTAAACACAATAAATATCGGGACGGCCAATCCAATAATTCCCCACAATACATAATTGATAGGCATATCACGCTCAGTGCGTGGAATATCGGCACTCTCTCCGGCACGAGCTTTTTTAACTGCTTCCCATGATGATGCGATACCATCCTTGAGTGGTTTGGTAAGTGAAATTAACGCCCAGATGCCACCGACCACCATGGCTCCAACCCCCATATAGCGAATCTTTTGACTCCATATTTCGAGAGCCGCATCATATCCGCTCATATTTCCAACTACCTCGGCGACATCAGCGGGATTCGCAAATGCCATGTACAGTGGGATCCCAAATAACCATGAAATCAATCCTCCCGCAAACACGAGTACCGCAATATTTAATCCCACAATGTATCCGACCCCTAAGAGTGCCACCGACAGCTCTGTCCCCATCCCGAAGATCGATTTGCCGGCTGTCACCGATCCGCTGACTGATCCCGAAAATAACTTAAACCCTGTTTGTCCCAATTTATACAGAGCTGCAGCAAGTCCGGCCCAAACAATTTGTACAATGCCTTTACCACCTTCGGTGCCGGCTTTCAGTACCTCACCGGTAGCAACCCCTTCCGGAAATTTAAGCTTCTTTTCGATGATAAGAGCCCGTCGCAATGGAATCGTAAAAAGGACGCCCAATATCCCGCCAAACATGGCGATAGCCATCGTATCAAGGAAAGGGAAATCTGACCAATAGCGAAGCAAAATCAGGGCGGGAAGCGTAAAAATAACTCCCGCGGCCAACGATTCACCGGCCGAGGCTGCTGTCTGCACAATGTTATTCTCCAGAATATTAGACTCTTTAAAAAGTCGTAACACAGCCATTGAAATTACAGCTGCCGGAATAGAGGCCGAGACGGTCATCCCTACTTTTAATCCCAGGTAGGCATTGGCTCCGGCCAAAATGGCCGATAGCAAAATTCCCAGAATTACAGCTTTAAATGTTATTTGCGGATAGTCATCCTCCGCCCGAACATATGGTACAAATTGCTTGCTTTCGTCACTCAAAACATTCTCCCGTTACTTTAGATTGATTCGTTTCAAATTAAAAGAACTAAACAAGAAAGCAAGTGGCAGATTTTCGCTTTAATATCATATCCACACTTTGCTAACTAACGGTGTTTTTGTACTTTGCGCAGCAAATTTTAGGTAAAAAAGACGTTCTTATGAAAATCACTATCGACCACCTTAATGATCTACATATGGAAGCCCAAAATGAAGAAGGTGGGAAAATCCGCATGGACGGAAAAACCGAAATCGGTGGGCTCGAAGGTGGTTTTAGTCCCATGCAGTTATTGCTCGCAGGTATTGGTGGCTGCAGCGCCATCGATATTATTGGAATTCTGGAAAAACAGAAACAACCGCTCGAAGATTTACAGGTGATCGTGGAGGGTAACAAACAATCCGCGGGAACTTATTCAGAATTTAAGACTATTCAGCTACGCTTTATTTTTACCGGCGATCTGGAAGAAAAGAAAGTGGAACGCGCTATTGATTTATCCCTCGAAAAATATTGCTCGGTCTCCAAAGCCTTGGAAAAAGGATCCGATATTTCTTACCGTTATGAAATAAAGTCCTAATCAGCTTTTTCTACAAGCTGTAGCGAAGTTGAATTAATACAATAACGAAGCCCGGTAGGCTTGGGGCCATCCGGAAAGACGTGCCCAAGGTGGGCATCACAAACATTACACAACACCTCGATACGCTGCATGCCGTGGCTGTAATCTTCCTTGTATTTCACCACATTATTTTTCACCGGCTCCCCAAAACTGGGCCATCCCGATCCCGATTCAAACTTCTCGGTAGAATCAAATAATTCTGTACCACAACAGACGCAAGCATACAAACCCGGCTGATGGCTTTCACAATATTCTCCTGTCCCCGGACGCTCTGTACCATGCTTACGTGTCACATAAAACTGTTCATCGGTAAGTTCCTTCTTCCACTCTTCATCGGACTTTTCAATTCTTTTGGGCGGCTCGGGATTTCCCTTGCCTGCATATTCATTCACCTGTTTCCAATCAATCATGAGCTTATTTTGTTCTATCTATTAAAAAGAAAAAGGTCAGATTAAATCTGACCTTGGTTGTCGGGACGACTCCGAATCATCGGAGCGACTCCTTCGTCCCAAACTAAGTGCGCTACCGGACTGCGCTACGTCCCGTAAGAAATATTAATAAATAGAGATATAGCCCACTTCAAGTGGACCATATCTCAATTTTAGATCTATGCTATTTTCTTGATTAAATCAGCGGTACGAGCAGAGTATCCTGCTTCATTATCATACCAGGCAAGAATTTTCACAAGATTACCATTCGCTTTGGTAAAGCCACTGTCGTAAATGCAAGAGTGCGGATCGCCTAAAATATCGGTTGAGACCAACTCTTCCTCGGAATATCCCAATACGCCTTTCATGGCACCATTGGCAGCATCCTTGAACGCCTGATCAACCTGTTCAACCGTAACATCCTTGCTAAGCGTTGCCGTCAGATCAGTGAGTGATCCATCAGGTACCGGAACACGAATAGCGCTGCCGTCCAGTTTTCCTTCCAACTCCGGTAATACCAGCTCAACCGCTTGAGCCGCTCCAGTAGTGGTTGGAACCAGATTTTGTGCTGCCGTACGTCCGCGACGGGGATCCTTATGCGGTCCATCCAGAATATTTTGGCTGCCCGTATAAGCATGGGTAGTTGTCATAAATCCTTTTTCGAGACCAAAAGCATCATTCAATACTTTCACCATTGGCGCCAGGCAATTGGTCGTACAACTTGCGTTAGAATAGATTTGAGCACTGTCATCAATTACTTCTTCATTAACTCCCAGTACCACAGTTTTTACATCTTTATCTCCTTTAGCGGGAGCCGAAATAATCACCTTTTCAGCACCGGCTTCGAGATGTTTGGAAGCGGCCTCTTTTGTTCTGAATAATCCGGTTGATTCAACAATGATATCAGCGCCGCGCTCACCCCATTTCAGATTCGAGGGATCTTTTTCGGATGAAATACCGATTTCCATTCCATCAATCGTAATACTGTTTTCTGTATGACTTACCTCCCCCTGATACGTACCGTGTACAGAATCACGTTTAAAGAGATAAGCAAGCGTCTCCGCATCCATTAAATCATTGACGCCAACAATATTAATGTCGTCTTTGTGGTACGCCATAATTGATCGGGTTACCAATCTTCCAATGCGCCCGAAACCATTAATTCCAATATTAATTTTACCCATAAATTGTAACCTTTTTTAGTTACTTCGTTAAAGTTCTCACGATATAAAATCGCGTGTTATTTATTTTCAACTAAAAATAAGAGTTCAAACGATCTTTTGTAAACAATTCCTGAATTAATTTACCCCTAATCTTCATCCAGATCGATATCCTCAGGGATTTCCTCTTCATCAATTAGGTCGTCAAAATCATCTGTATCCAGAACATCATCCCCCTCTTCGTCATCCGGATCTGATTCACCTTCACGGGCGGCATCAGCCTTTGCTCCGGCCCGCCGTAATAGACTCGCGATTTCAGCATTATCATTATCCAGAGCCAGTGACAAGGCCGAATGACCATCTTTATCCTTCACTTTTATCCTTGCCTTGTTTGCCAGCAAATAACTAACAATATCCGAATGACCTTCTCTGGCAGCAAGCATCAAAGGGGTCTGTCCCCATCGCTGCTCCGCGTTGACATTGGCACCATTTTCGACCAACAGCTTAACGGCTTCTAACTTTCCTTCCCGTGCAGCGGCGATAAGAGCTAAATCACCGGCCTTTGCTCCGTGGTCAAGCAGCTTCCCGATAATATCAACATGTCCATTTTCGGCCGCCCTGCTAACAGCAGTACCGCCCATTGCTGTTGCAGCATTGACATCGGCCCCCTCATCCAACAGAAAATCAACAACCTCTTCCTGATTATTTTCAGCTGCCAGAATAAGAGGGGTAACGCCATTTTTAGCAGCTTCATCAATATCGTGATCACCCTCACTTAATTTCTTTACTTGAGACAAATCTCCCTTTTTAGCAGCATTCATGAATGGTGATAATTCCATATTAACAGTTGTTTTTTTGTTGGATGAAAGTGAAAGTGATTATATGACAATTATCTGATTATTTATCAATGAAAATTTCCTTTCGGGATATTTTAATGAAGCATTCCACGACCGTTATACCCGTTCATAAAATCCTTTCCGCTCATTCGCTTTTTTCCCTCCAATTGTACTTTTTTCAATGCTACGCTTCCATCCTTGCATCCGGCAATAAGTTCATCATTATGCATCTGCAGACGTCCCGGAGCTAAATCTTTGGAAGGGCCCACTTCTGATCGGTACATGTTAAATTTCAAATCATCGAGCATAGCCCAGGCCGTTGGAAATGGACTAAGTCCACGAATTTTATTGTGTATCTCCTCAGCCGTTTTACTGAAATCAATTTTACAATCCTCCGTAAATAATTTGGGGGCCGGCGTTGCTTTATCGTGATCCTGTTCCTGCAGCTGATACGAATCCTGTTCGATCTGATCGACGGCGTCCATTAACAGTTGACTGCCCATCTTTTTAAGGCGCTTGTATACATCACCGGTCGTTTCATTGGGACCAATATCTGTTTCCCGCTGCTCAATAATATTCCCGGTATCAACTTTTTCATCCAAAAAGAAAACCGTACAGCCGGTCTTCTCTTCTCCATTCATAATGGCCCAATGTATGGGAGCCGCCCCTCGATACTTGGGAAGCAGCGAGGCATGAAGATTAATAGATCCTTTTTGGGGCAGATCCAGAATATCCGGCGGTAAAATCCGAAATGCGACAACCACAAAGAGGTCGGCGTTCAATGCGTTGAGCTCATCATAAAAGCCGGGATCATTGAGCTCTTCCACCTCTATAACCGGCAAATCCAATTCAAGCGCTTTCTTTTTTACAGCCGTTGGCGATGGTTTTGCACGTCGGCCGCGCCGCTTATCAACATTACTTACAACCGATACTATTTCGTGATCAGATTTATGCAGTCGCTCCAAGCTGGGAATGGCAAAATCCGGAGAACCCATAAATACAATGCGCATAAAAGCCTCTACTTGGTTTCTTGCTTTTTGGGAACAATGGGATAATCTATTTCGGTACGTCCCTCAGCAATTTTATTGAGCTTGGAACTCAACAGTTTTCGTTTAAACATGGAAAGATGATCCAGAAATAAAATACCATCAAGATGATCGGTTTCATGCTGTATCACCCTTGCCAACCACCCGTCTACTTCCAGCTGCTGCTCATTAAAATCACGATCCAGGTAGCTCACTACAATTTTTTCGGGACGGGTTACTGATGCATTAACACCCGGTATACTCAGGCATCCTTCCTCCATGTCAACTTCCTCCTCACTTTCGAAGGTAATCTCAGGATTGATAAGTGCCAAAGGACCATATTTACTCCCTCCCTCTTCCTCCGTCAGCGGACCGGCATCAGCTACAAAAATCCTACGCAGTTCCCCTATTTGCGGAGCAGCAAGCCCGACCCCATCAGAATTATACATAGTATCGAACATATCGTCGATAAGCTGCTGAATTTCAGGAGTGTTTTTTTTGATAGGTTCTGCTTCTTTGCGAAGCACTTCATCATCATATGTAACGATCGGTAATACGGACATTATCTGCTTTTACAAGTTCAATATATTTCTGAAGAATTATAGCGGCAGCAGCCTGGTTTATGCGATCAGATTCACGCCTTTTCATTTTGGGAACTCCCGCTTCAACCATTGCTCGAACGGCCTCCTTCGTGGTATAACGCTCATCAATCTTAGCGATTTCAATATCGGGAAATTTGGCCTCAAGTTTGGTTAGGAATTCCTCAACCATTTTGATGGCTCTGCCTTCATCACCTTCGGGAGTAAGCGGCCAACCTACTACAATCTTTTCGACGTTTTCATTTTCAACCTGTTCTTCAAGTGCTTCAAAAACGTCATCAACATAATAGGTTCCGATAGGATTGGCTACAGTTTTTAATAAGTCGGTACGGGCCAAGCCAATCCATTTTGTTCCTACATCGATACCGATTATTCTTCCATATTCTGCCACGACTAATCTTCCATTTCTTCTACTTCCTCTTCTTCAAGAGGTTGTTTTAAAAATTCTTTTAACAGTTTACTGGGTTTAAAATGTGTTTTGCGATGCGCCGGCACATAAATCTCTTCGTTTGTGCGCGGATTTCGGGCTTTTGGCTTCGCTTTGGTCTTCTTCACTTCAAAAACACCAAAATCGCGCAATTCAATCCGACACGTTGGGTCTGCGTCCATCATCGTCTCGCGCAAAGCATCCAACACTGCATTTACCCACGGATCGGACTGAACCATGGGCTCGTCCATCTCCTCAGCAACGCGTCTCACGATATCTCTTTTAGTATAGGTTATCATAAATTAAAAAAGATCTTTTTTAACTCTGTAATTCAACACTGTTTTTACAGTGTCCCGTAGCTGTAATAGTGGAAAAGCACCAAATTTTTACCAGGTTGATGATATTACTTTTATCCCAGAGATAAAAATGAACTTAGCCGATAAGTAGTAAGGAAAACAACAATTTATTCATACCTGAATACGCTTTTTACGCCTCCCACATTCTGCAATTTATTGACAATACGTCCGAGGTGGTCAATGTCATCAACATAGACCGTAAGAATGCCTTCAAACATGCCACTGTCGCTATTTACGTTGATGCTTTTCATATTCGTCTCAAGCGATTTCGAAAGCACATCAGTAATATCATTAATCATACCCACTCGATCTTCACCGATGACTTTAACAGCACCAAGAAATTTGGAATCAATATTTTTCGCCCATGAGACATCCACAATACGTTCGCCGTCGGTTTGTATCAGATGATGAATATTCTTGCAGTTTGATCGATGCACCTTCACATCACCTGTTCGACTGATGAATCCCATCACATCATCACCGGGAATAGGATTACAGCAATTGGCATAACTGTATTTAACATTAGTGAGCTCTCCATTTATAACCAGCGCTTTATCATCACTAATCGAACGCGCCGCATTGATATATGTTTCCTGAATTTCCTCTTCGGTTACAGGAGCCGGCTTATCTTCGTCCTCCTTCTCATCAATACGTCCCTTGCTGGTAAACTGCTTAACAACATTGTAGAGCTCATTAACATCAAAGCTTCCCTTGCCAATATCATAAAACAGGTCTTGTGTGGAATCGAATTTCAGTTTCTGGGCAATGCGCGTCAGATCCTGATCCGATATTTCAATATTGGCGCGCTTGGCTCTTTTCTCCCAGATCTCTCGTCCCTCCTCGGCCGTCTGACGTTCTTTCTGTTTGATGTACTGCCGAATGCGGGATTTGGCCTTATGAGTAACAACATCATTAATCCAGTCAGGATTGAGATTAATTTTATTCCCTGTAATAATCTCTACCTGGTCACCGATATCCAACTTCTGGCGAAGAGGCGCCATTTTACCATTTATCTTTGCAGCAATCGCCCGCTCTCCAATTTCGCTGTGGATATCAAAAGCAAAATCGATAGGCGTTGCCCCCTGCGGTAAGGTTCGCAGCTCTCCATCGGGAGTAAACACGTAAATTTCATCCTGATACAGATTCAGCTGAAAATCTTTAACAAATTCTGTCGCCGCATCGGGACGGGGATTATCCAAGATATCACGTACCCAGTGCACAAATTTATCCAGCGTCTCAGAGCCGTTCTCTTTGCCCTCTTTATATTTCCAGTGTGCGGCCACCCCTTTTTCAGCAATATCATCCATATGGCGCGTACGAATCTGTACCTCCACCTTGCGGCCTTTCTTGGTAATTACCGTCGTATGCAACGATTGATAACCATTGGCTTTGGGTACCGATATAAAATCGCGGAACCGCTTGGGAATAGGGGTGTACCAATCCGTAATAATAGAATATACCCGCCAGCAGTCCTCTTTGGTATGGGGTTGTTCAAGGATAATCCGGATGGCAAAAAGATCGTAAATCTCCTCGAATGGCTTTTGTTGGCGCTGCATTTTTCTAAATATGGAATAAATGTGCTTGGGACGCCCCTTCATCTCAAAAGAAAATCCCTGCTTTTCCAACTCTTCGTCGATAGGCTCCATGAACTCCTCGATAAAGGCCTCACGAGCCTCTTTCTTTTCCCGAAGCTTACGAGCTATAAACTTGTAGGAATTGGGATCGATTACTTTAAAACAGAGATCTTCGAGCTCACTTTTAATATTAAAAAGCCCAAAACGATGAGCCAGTGGAGCATACAGCTCCATCGTCTCTGTCGCCTTTTGCATCTGCTTTTCGCGTGGCATGTGCTGAATTGTACGCATATTGTGCAGCCGGTCGGCAAACTTAATTAACACCACGCGGATATCTTCTGCCATCGACAGAAGCATCTTCATAAAAGTTTCGGCCTGCTTGGTGTTGCGACTCTTAAATACACCCGAAATCTTCGTCACCCCGTCAATGAGATGCGATACCGTGTCACCAAATTTTTCTTTGATATCATCGAGGGTAACCTCAGTGTCTTCGACTGTGTCATGCAGCAGCGAAGCAACGACTGAAACATCATCAATATTAATTTCTGATGCCACAATTTTAGCTACTGACACGGGATGATAGTAGTAGGGCTCACCGGATGCCCGCTCAATACCCTCGTGCGATATATAGCAGAGCTTAAATGCGCGTGAAACAAGGTTTTCATCAACCTCTTCCAGATTTTCACGGCATACTTTTAACAGCTCATCAAGATCATCTTGCTGAGGCGGATCCAGAATATAATCGTTCAGATCAATATCATATGTCGTTTTTGTATCTGCCATATATTACATGTGACAATATTTAAGCGCTTTCACTATCATTAAAACAACACCAATACCTTTTACATTCAAAAAAGGAACTGTATGCCTATTTAGCAATCACTAAGATAATTTAAAATAAAAAAGCGGACGCTTTAACAACGTCCGCCTTTTGAATGAATATATGTATTTAGAACGACAGAGAAACTCCAAAAATAAGCCGTCCGTTGCTATTTTTTACATCGGAAAGCTCATCACTATAATTAGCAACATCCTCAAAACGATATTCTACAAATGGTTTAATCATTGGTATGGGACTCACCTCTGCTCCCACAAAGCCATTCCAATAGATAGCACTATCGTTATTCTCTGAATCCATTGGAGAGTTTTGGGGAAGATTATCCCGACTTACATCAAGAGTAGAAGCTCCTAATCCCAGCCCCACGTATGGACTTAACAAACCGAGAGAAACTCCACCAACAGCCGCTAATCCATAATCGTAATTAGTGATATCAGTAGAATATGTTCTGTTATCATATGAGATATCATCGTTGAAGTAACTGAAATGCCCACGTAATTTAAGATTTACGACGGGAATTTTATTCAGAATTTGACGTTCGAGACGAACTCCGAAACCATTCTGCGGATCCTCATCTCTTATTTCGTAGGAAGCGCCCAAACTCCACTGAGCTGACGTTTTTTCGGGCATCATGCTAAACATCAATGCAAAAGTAGCAACTACAACTAATATTTTGTTAAGCTTCATAATCTTTCCTCTTCCATTATTATTGATTCTTACTTTTGTGCAATGCACTTAGAGTAAGATAGTAAAAAACTTTATGCAAATAAGAGTTTTGGCATATTTTAAAGAATAAATACATAAGCCTTAAACAGACTTAATATCTAAAGAACCAATATCAGCAAGTCGGCAGGTATCCGTTTACTATTTTCTTAAATAATAAAATTCTTGATTCGCTTGGCATAATGTCGACTCACTTTAACTTCAGTATCATCAGATAATGTAGCCGTAAAACCACCGTAACCGTCCGGGTCTAATTTTTTTAAAGCCGAAAGTGCAATAGCGTGCGACCGATGCACGCGGACAAAGCGCTCAGGGTCAACTCTATCCATGAGTTTACCCAAACCGATTCCACAAAATACAGTCTTTTCTTCAAGATGAATGCATGCATAGTCCCCTTCCGCTTCAATCCAGAGGATATCATCTACCATAACCGGGATAATACGATCCCGACTACGGACAAACAGTTGCTTGGGATAATCCTCTTGCTCCTTAACCTGATGAAGTTAAGCACGAATTCGCTTCTGCTGATTATTATCACCCGCAATTTGACGAACCCGTTTCAGGGCTTCCAGAAATCGCTTTTTGGTATATGGTTTGAGCAGATAATCCACCGCATTGATATCAAAAGCCCGAATAGCATATTCATCATAAGCAGTCGAAAAAACAATATGGGGAAGTGTGTCAAGCTGATCCACTAATTCAAAACCCGACATCTGTGGCATCCGTATATCCAAGAAAAGCAAATCTACCTGATTTTTTTCCAGGAATGTCAGTGCTTTGTGGGGATTCCCAAATGATCCTGCAACCCCTATCCAATCCACGTCTTCGAGGTACTCTGCCACCACCTCGCGAGCCGGCGATTCATCATCTATAATAACTGCTTGATGCGTTTTCATGACTACTATCCTCCCAACGGTATTCTAAACCACACTTTTGTGCCATGTGGATTCAGCGATTCGAACTGTAGTTTAGATTGACGGCCATATCGTTTTTGTAAATGTTCATCCGTATTACGAATACCGATACCATCCGAGGAATTTACCTCCTCAGGATCGTCCAATCCACGACCGGTATCTTCTACCGAAACCGTCATTTCTTCGCCATCATGGCTAATACTGATATTCACCTCTCCACCCTCTTCGGTAGGAGCAATCCCGTGTTTTACCGCATTTTCAACAATAGGCTGTATTATCATCGGCGGAATTTCCACATTCGATAAATCTTCATCGATTGCAATAGCATATTGTAATCGATCTCCATAGCGATGTTTTTCGAGCTCCAGGTACTGCCTCACAAATTCCAGCTCTTCGGATAATGCCACTCGATCTTTTTCAAAACTTCGGATTGAATAACGCAACATATCCGAAAGTCCGGTAATCATATCACGCGTTTGGCCCACATCTTTCGATACCATCGCGTTAATGCTGTTAAGCGTATTAAACAAAAAATGAGGATTTAACTGTGCTTTCAAATTGGCAATCTGCTGCCGGGTCGAAAGTTCACGGAGCTCTGCTGCCTGCTGCTTACGCAGGCGTAGCTTTTTCATTGAATCCATAATGTGGATCACCGAAAACGTAATAGCATATTCAAAGTAGGCAGAAGACATAATCCAGGTCTTTTCTTCCAAAAAGCCACCGCCTTCCAGAAACTCCAACCCGAATAACAGGTCAAAAATCCATAAATAGCTATAATACCATCCTACTGCGAATATCACTCCTGCAAATACATGAGCCGCCAGTTTAATCCATCCGCTGAATTTGTACATTTCACGGATAATAAGATACCAGCTCCCAAAAAGCAGCAGTACTTTAATAGAGGCACTTAATGCAGAGTTGATGAAAGCGGCTATCAAAGGCACATCCTCTACATTGGATATAATTGCGGTATAAAACAGCAGATATAAGAATGCTACAGACAAAGCTAATCCAACGCCACGTGTCGATAACTGTGGTTTTTCTAATCGCAATTCCATGCTATCAAAATCCGTACTCATGGTCGGCTCTATTTATGAAAAAATTAGTGGTAGTATCATCGTAACACCGTGCACTATGGCCGGAGCCAAAAACGAGCCATTCTTTTCACGAATTACGCCAAAACCGAATCCGGCAACAAAGGTCCAGAATCCCCATGCCCACTCCATTGGGTTGTCTCCCGGACTAATCACATGGATGAGTCCAAAAAATGCCGAAGTTATAATGAGTCCCCATCCAAATTGGAAATTCAGAAAGTTAAACCGTTTTTCAAAAGCAAAATTCAGTCTTGGCTGCATATAACCTCTAAAAAAGAACTCTTCCATAAATCCCACAAACACCAGCGCAATTACAACATTGGATACCGGAGGATACAGAGCATAGAAAATTCCAACCAGAAATAGCCCGATAATAAAAATCCATCCTGATATGCGCGCATCACTGCTCGAAAAGCCTTTTTCTTCGACTACCTTTTTCCTTAAACAACCAAAGCAATCCCAATATGGCTATCAGATAAAAAGAAGCTATGATTCCTGCCCCGCCCCAGTCTGTAAATCCCAGGCCGAACATCTCAGCAATGGGAAAAGCAAAAGAAGCGGGAAACATAACGGCAAGGGCTTTCGCGCCTGCGATCATCGACTTTGTAAATTTTTTGCCATTAAAAACCAGCCTGCCCTCCCTTTCCGATTCCACCCGACCATGCCAATAAACGAGCAGCACGGTCGGTAATACCATATATATTATGGCGCTCAAGATTGGCCGACCTAAAAAAGTTTGCTGCCAAGATTCAAATCCCGGTATTAACTCTGTTATCCACATAAGCCCAATAATACTGATATACGCCAGTATTACTTCGCTAATGACCAGTACCTTATTGTGATATTTTAGCCTTATTTCTTCCGTTAAGTGTGAGAGGTGCGTTTTCTCCATAACGCTACTCGGACTTTTCTTCTAATTCGGGAAGCAACATATTTTTAACCCAAGGGAAACCAGGCTTAACTTCAAGCGCCTTTCGGTATGCTTGCCGGGCCTCTTCGTATTTCTCGGCTTTTACATACCCTTGCCCAAGCCAGGCATAAACTTCAGCCTCACCCCACCTGGGAGCATACGTATTTGGCCGCTGCCAGTCCTCAAATAACTCAGCTGCCCGCTTAAAACCTTCAATTGCCCCTTCAATACTTCCACCAAACATCGAGGGCTTATATAGTTTCCCAATGGCATCAAGCATCACTATGCGGGGATTTGCGGGAGCCAGTTCTTTGGCCTTACTCATGGCATTATCTGATTTAGGACCGTATTTCATCCCTGAAAAAATTCCACTGGCTTTCATTCCATAGCAACTCCCCAGCATGGCGTAGGCTTCAGCAAACTCCCGATCGATTTCCACTGCTTTCTCAAACATTCCCGTAGCTTCGTCGAGATATTTCTCTTGTTGATCTTCATTAATCTGAGGAAAGGAATTTTGCAACCGGTAGTTGCTGTACCCCAAATAATAATAGGCGTATTTTTTTATCTCAGGATCACCTGTTTGAGTCAGTGTTTTTAGTTTTGTATTCAACCCAATTAACCTTTCGGGCTGAAGAGAATCCACTGCTGTTTCAATAGATTGGCGAATTTTGTCAAATTGAGTAGAATCCTGCGCCGATACCTGTTGCGACATAGGGATCATTAACAAACAGAAAAATAACGTTGTTAGATATTTCATTTGCTGGTGATTTAGAGTTCAAGATTAATGGTAACACCGGCATAAACGAACCGGCTATAATCGCTATAAATAGGTCTACGTTGTGAATAATCGTTGTTATAAGTGTAATCTGTTACGTTTTGTCTGTCGAGTACATTCGAAACAGAAGCATAAAATATGACCGACCAATTCTGCTTTGGAACCCAGTAATAGCTCAAATTTAAATCCAAGCGATGAAAATCTGGGAACCGCTGCGAGTGAACGGATCCCTCCACCGGTAGATAGTACCCCTTGGAAACCGGTTCGGCGCCTATGATAGGTGTAAAAGGTCGTCCCGTAGAATACCGGTAGGTAAATCCGCCAGTTAACATATCAACCAGGCAGGCCTTGGCAACAACATTTAGATTATGTGTAATGTCAAAAGCTGAAGGCGCATATTCATAATCGATGCTTTCGGATTTTTGGCGGGGATGCAGTCGCTTGGATCGTAAAAAGCTGTATGAAATCCATCCATTGAAAGGCGTACGCATAAAATCAGAATACTTGAAAAAGAAGTCAGCCCCATACGCTTCACCATAACCCGCATTACTGAGGTTTTGTTGGTCATCCTCAATAATTAAGTCACTATACGACTTGTAATAGCCCTCCGTTCGGACATGAAATAAGTTTTTCCTGAATTCATATCCGATAATGTAGTGCCAGGCTTGCTGAACGCCCAGGTTTTATTGCCTGTTGCAGAATTATATTGAAAGGGTTCGGCATACTGATGGTAGCGACCGCTGGCCAGACGAATGTTGCTGTGATTGGTTGTCTGATACTGCAATGATATTCGTGGATCGATCGTCCATTCCTTAGCATGATTTTCGTAATCCGTGCGTACGCCCAAGCGGAGCTCCAATTGAGGAAACAACTGATATTCCGACTCCAGATATCCTCCTAAACGTTTGGTAAAGTATTGTTCATCAATCGTATAAAAATCTGCATCGGGATCTAAAATATCTTTCTCGCCAGGTAATTGTCCCGCAAATTCGTTGCCAAAGCGCCCCCATTCTAAACCGGCATACCACACCATATCTTCAAATCCAGAGAACTCCAGATCTGACCGTAGTTTGTATGCTCGGTCTGCTTCATTCAGGTCGAGCCCGCCCAGCTGCCGATCGTTTTGGTAGCGATTTACCGAAGCGCTGGTTTTTACAAGCCAATTGCCCCAAAGCTGTTTCCACTGCAAATTATGGAGACGATTTTGTTCCTTACTCCGGTAGGTTGCATCAAACGAAGGCCGGGGCACTGGAACACCAACCCGATTGCTTTTTACATAATTAAAAAACTTGATGGTAGTACCCTGATATGGCTTGGCAATAATACTGAAATTCCCATTAGCGCCCATTGGTGCTTGCTCAAATTCATCGACCAGGCCATTGACTTTAAACATAAACCGAGATAAGCTTCGATTCCCCGAAAATCGGATTCCCAACTTATCCGATACAATCGGAATGGCACCCCCGGCCGACAGCGCCGCCATGCCAATATTTGCATCGAACTGGTTAGCATCGGGCATTCCCTTTGATTCCATAGCCAGTACTGCCGACATCGCATTGCCATATTTAGCTGAAAATCCGCCGGTCGAAAAATAAGTTCCCGAAACCAAGAAAGGCGGAATCGTTCCAAACACTCCGCCAGTCGGCCTCTCATATTTATAAGGATGTATAACCGGAGCCTGATCCAGCACAAATGAAACCTCACTCACATCACCGCCACGGACAAACAAACCCGATCCTTCATCCATATTAGAGACTCCAGGAAAAGTCTGTAATGATCGAAAAATATCTGCGGCTGCCCCCGGTGTAGTTACGACTTCAGTTGGAGACAGGGTAACCCCTTCAGTATCACCAGTAGTAAAAGCATCGGCCGTTACTGTTGTCTCATCCAGTTTAGCCTGCTTCCGCTGTAACTGAAAATTGATTTCAACTGTTTTCGCGGCCTCTACATTTACTTCCTCTTTAGCCGGAGCATACCCAACCATTGAAACAACCATGACAACGGAACTCGAAGAAGATACCTCTATTTGAAATCGGCCCTGCCGATCGGTTACATCTCCATTCGAAGTTCCCTCAATCATAACATGAGCCAAATGCAATGGCTTTCCCTCTTCATTAAGCACAGTGCCTTTAAGCACCGTTTGCTCCCCTTGATGCGCCTGTATGGGAAGTACGGCTACAGTAAAAAATACCCCCAAAAATAATACAACTACTCTTTTAATATGGAATTGTAAATGAGTCATCGGACACTATTTTTGCTTCTGACTTTAACATGACTCCAAAAAGTAAAAGGCTGCGCCCGGTTTTAACGACTATTTTCGATGAGTTGCAGTATTAATCGATAACTGGCAGATGCGATAGGCCTAATGTATCCATCCACCGAAATTAAGTTTTTAGATTATATCTAAGAACTTTTGTCGATTTAAAATCAAATAGCTCCAAATCAGCTCAAGCAACTTCTCCAAATGCTAAAACCTACTTTATGAGGGTCATTTTTTGCAATTGGAAGTTTCACCGACTTTTAATTAGATAAATGCATATACCGAAAGACAGCAATTACTTTCATCAAACCATCCATCTCCCTTCCTCAAACTCATCAACCTACATACGCACCCGGCCCAGCGCATAATAAACCAGAACGTAATCTGTGCCTGTGAGCATACTTGATACCGAATTTAAGGTTAGGGATTAAATCGATTGAATTAGTTCAAAATCCCTCTGATGACTCTTACTTAAATTATCGAAACCAATATGGTTATTAGAAATATAATGAAAGAATAATTTGTTAATACTGAAGTCAGGATATGCGGATATATGCACGCCGGGGATGGACATTCCAAAAATAGAATTGTATCTTTAAATATAATTTTAATTCCCACCTTGGAATTGAGATCTAAGATAGAACTATCTTACGATACATTTCTTTGACGATCTTAACCTAAGGTGTATAAACACACAATACTTAGTATACATGACACAACAAGGTAAAGTTAAATGGTTCGATGTAGAGAAAGGATATGGATTTATCGAGCCTGAGGACGGAAGTAAAGATGTTTTCGTCCACCGCAATAACGTAGAAAATTTGGATTATAATCAAGGTCTTGAAGACGGAGAGAATGTAGAATTCGACGTTGAAGAAACCGACAAAGGCTTAAGTGCAGTTGAGGTACGCAGCCTTGATTACAAGTAAATTTTAGCCAAGATATTTGGTATATGAAAGCCCGCTTTTAAGCGGGCTTTTTTTATTGCTTTAAGGGGGACGTATTGAAATCTTTTTTTACCCTGTAATCTAATAATTATCAAGAGAACCGGTACCACTGAAATTGCTTGTTAAAAAGAACTATGCATCAATTACCTGCTCAACTTTTAAAGAAATACCTTCGCAAGGAGGATATAAGTCCCCAAGAATTTTCTCAACTTTCAGGCCTGCCTGAAACGGAAGTACAGGGTATTATGGAGGGTGACCTTCCTATAACCAGCCTTCGGGCTCATCATTTGGCTGCTGCTTTCGACACGGATGTAGAATTATGGCTTCGTGAAGAGAAGAAGAGAATGAAAAGCAAAAGAAAGAGAAAGAGGTAAACCGAAGGCCTAAGCGGCCATCCCTGGTTGGGTGTGATTGATTCTTTTTCTGCCACGATATATGACGTCATTATTCCAATTCTCTTTAAGTCGTCATCCCGAGCGTAGTCGAGGGATCTATCATGCTTCATAAATTATTAATTGCCACTATAGATTTTTCCGTGCGTCCCCTTCGGGGCTTAGTCGAAATGACGGTATTGCTGGCTTTTCTGGATTCGCAATACTAATACTATATGTCAAACCTGTCATCCCGAGAGCACAATCTTCTCGGAACTCATATTTATGCGAAACCACCCCGCCTTGCTTCGCTTCGGCACCCCTCCAGCGGAGGGGATTTTCCATGTTTATATTTTAGGTTCTTATCTTATTTCTTCGCTCTGGTTACAGTATAAGATCAACACTTTATCCCCTTCACCTGTCATCTCGACCGACAGGGAGAGATCTTTGTTTTAGTTATGTGCAAAAACAGAGATTTCTCGGTTTCGCTGCGCTCCACTCGAAATGACAGGGTTGGTAATTCAAAACATAATGAACAGAAAATGTCATTGCGGACCTTGATCCGCAATCTGGCATGGCAGCAAATCGGTAACACTTACCTAATTGGAACAGCGGTAACAATAAGTCGGTATCGCTGAACTGTTTCCATGCTAGTATATAACAACAGTTGCCGTGCGAGACTCCGCATCGGGTGCGGAGTGACGTCATGTGGTATTATGTTTTAACCTAGCGTCATCTTGCTGTGTCCCGTCCTACGGGGAGTGTAAGTCGATGAATCTCCCGATACCAGGTTCGTACAGGCCATCAAGTCCCCTCTTGGGAGGGGTACGGTTATCAAATCTGTGCTTTTCAGATTTGATGGGGTGGGTAGCTAAATGTGTTACACACCCCGCCTCGCAAGCTCGGCACCCCTCCACTGAAGGGGATTTTTTTTCGTGCCTATTTTACGGTTTACCCAAATAACGAATAACCGTTGTTCGAGGGTACAACCCTCTCTCAACTACGAATTGCCTTAATAGATTTCTCCGTGCGTCCCGTTCGGGACTTAGTCGAAATGACGTCTTGGTTAGATCTTTTACTTTACAAGCTATCTCGGTAGGTTCGTCGTCTTTTATGAAGCCTGTTTTCATACTTTTTCCAAAGCGATCGTATGGCCTCATTATCTGCAAGCTCGGGATTACTTTCAACAGTGGTAATCCCATTTTTGTTAAATACCTCGTTCATCTCCTTAAAAATAATAGATGGCACGCCTTTGTTCTGAAATTCCGGCTTGATCCCAATCAGATAGAAAGCCGCTTTCCGGGGAAAGTACCGCGCCTTTAGCAGATGATACCATCCAAAGGGGAATAACTTACCGTTCGCTTTACGCAATGCCTCAGAAAATGACGGCATCGTAATAGCGAAAGCAACCAGATTGCCGTTTTCGTCTGCCACGCAATTGATAAAATCCGGATGAAGAAATTTAAGATATCTATCCTTATAGTAAGCAATCTGGTCCGGCTTTATAGGGATATAAGTACTTAAATTACTATAGGTTTTATTGATGAGATCAAACATCTCATCAGCATAACCGAGTATCTCCTTGGTATTTGAAAAGCGAACCATATGAAGGTTATACCGCTCCCTGATGAGTTCAGCAAAGCGTTCAATTTTATCGGAGGGACCGTCTTCAGGAATCTGAATCTCATACTCTACCCACTCCTTTTCTTTTTCGTACCCCAGCTGCTCGAGGTGGGATGGATAGTGAGGCATCCCGTACCACGTAACCATGGTATTGGGCTCTTCAAATCCCTCAACAAGCATGCCCGCCTTATCCAAATTGGAAAGTCCCAACGGACCTTCCAAAAACTCCAATTCGTGTTCTTTACCCATCTGCCGCACCTGATTCAGCAGTGCTTTGGAAACATCCGGATCATCGATGTAATCAAAATAGCCGAAACGTATTTTAGGGATATCCAGCTCGCGGACTTCGAGCCCATTTATAATCCCTGCTATCCTCCCCACCGGCTGTTCATGCCTATAGGCCATAAAGTACCTGACCTCCACATGATTAAATACCGGATTTTTCTGAGGATTCAGATTATCCAGCTCATCACTTATTATAGGCGGCGCCCATTGTGGATGATCATCGCCAAACAGCAAAAAGGGAAAGTGAACGAAATCATAAAGCTCATCATGGGAGCTCAATTCACGAATAGTAATCATGCAGTATCAGTATCAATTTTGACCAAACGAATAACGAAGGTAAAAATATCCCTCATTTTTGCCTTTATGATACTAATAAGTATAGGCAAAAAATAATGGCATTTTGTCGATGGCATCTACTTTTTTACTATGTTATTGCGGTATTGATCCGCAATCTGATACGGCAGGAAATATAATAACGGCAAATAAAAAATTTGGGGATATTTATACCGCTGAGCTGTTTTCCATGCTTGTATACAAAAACTACTGCCGTGCGAGATGCCGCATCAAGGTGCGACATGACGTCCTGGTGGTGTTACATTGTATTCATAAACCTTGTCATCTCTGTGTTCAGAGGGAATTGTACTCCCGAAGAACATTTTCGTTGTTACTCGAGGGTACAACCCTCTCTCAACTAGAGAAATGATTTATCAATAAGGTTAGCTTGCAGTTTGGAGTGTCATCCCGCTGTGTCCCATACTACGGGGAGCCTGTCGAGGGATCTATCATGCTTCGAAAATTTATAATTGGCGCCATATGTTTCTCGACTACAAAACGCTCAGAACCTGTCATTGCGGACCTGAGCCGCAATCTCGCATAGCAAGGTATCAGCACCGCCACCATAATAAAACAGCGGTAATAAATGGGTATCGCTGCTCTGTTTCGTTGCCTGCACTGGGGCTACTGCGGTGTGAGATGCCGCATCAAGGTGTGGCATGACGTCCTTGGTGGGGCTTTCATCCTTATTACAAAATCAACTGACAAACCACTCATTTCTTTTGTCATCTCGACTGTTAGGGAGAGATCTTTGTTTTCTGTACTGAGTACATAACCCAAAACATGGATTTCTCACTTCGTTCGAAATGACATTCTTTTTTTTTGCTTATCATCTCGACCAGAGACCCAAGTAATCGTGGCAAATTGTATAGATCTGCAGGAGCAGCTCATATCATTATTAAACATGTTGTACTCCTCGACCTGAACCTGCTAACAGGTAAATATCATGAAGAGATCTATAGAAGCTTATCTGTAGTTAGCCAGCATGATGGATTTCTCGGTTTCGCTGCGCTCCACTCGAAATGACGTCGTTGTTCCAATTCTCTTTAAGGCGTCATCCAGCCGTGTCCCGCCCTACCGGGGGCCTGTCGTTGTGATAAACTTTTTATTGCCAATTTCTCGGGTTACTTCGGCATAAGTATTCTGTAGAAAGGATAGAGGGTGAAAATAATAATTGTGTACCGGTTGCCGGTAATATGCTCAAGAATTGTTCTAACAAGTAAATGTACCGTCCCAAATTCTGGTACAATGCCCACTTTGGGGTAAGTCTCCTGCACCAAATTTATGATCCGATTACATTCTCCGGATGTTTAGCTAATTCCGGGAACTCCCGCAGAAGTTCCTCGTCCATGGTAATTAATTCAAGATCGAGATCCTTGGCTAAGCTTACGAATTCACAATCATAGGAAGAACAGGTCGATTGCCCGACATGATAAAGAACTTGCACTGAATTCACCTGAAACTGCCGGTCTTTCATTTGAAGCTCAGCCTTCTCCATAATCAGCAAAGCTTCTGCTAATTCGATCAAACCTTTTCTCAAATATAGCGCCACTACATTTCGAAATTCACTTCGCCAAAGAATAGGAGCCACCCATTGTGGATCCTTTTGATAAAGCTCGTCACAAAGATCCGTTGAATCCGATGGCAGCCAAAAATGTGCAAGAATATTCGTATCGACAACAATCACGATCGCCCTTGATTAATAGCGGATTCAATTTCTTCGGAAGAGAGGCTCCCTTTTGCTTTTTTTCGCAGTCGCCGTGCTTCTTGTAAAATATCGTCAGTAGAAACCTTTTGAGATTTGACGGTTTGCTCTAAACAGGCAATGATTTCACTGTTGATGCTGCGATGGTGAGCCTCGGCCTGCTCACGGACTCGATCATAAATTTCTTCCGGGATATTTTTTACTGTGATACTTGGCATAACAAATTAGTTTCGTTATGGTTTCTTTATGAAACTAAAAAGGGTGGGAGATTATTGCAAGTAAATAAAGTCACTTATCCGATATTACTCGATGCTACAACCCACTCGTAACGGGCGAAATGACGTCGTTGTTCTACCATCCGTTATTCTTTTTGGGCGTCATCCCGCTGTGTCCCGTACTACGGGGAGCGTAAGTCGAGGAATCTCCCGATACCAGGTTCGCCCAGGCCATCAAGCATAGAGCCATCAAGTCCCCTCTTGGGAGGGGGTACGGATATCAAATCTGTGCTTTTCAGATTTGATGGGGTGGATGGCTAAATGTGTTACACACCTCCCCTCGCAAGCTCGGCACCCCTCTCGAGAGGGGAATTTTGTAGTGCTAACTTCATGAATTACCCCATAAAAAAGCAGTGTCATCCCAAATCCATTAAAAGCACTGTCATACTGAGCGGAGGTCTTGTTTTTTTCAAGGCCGTAGTCGAACGTATCTCCTACTAAAAGGCTCACTTAGAATCAAAAGGATACCTCTCAACCACTTACAAATATTTACTGGGAAAATCCTTCGACTCCACCTCGTTCCACTCATTATGACATCAGCGTTGGTTTTGGAAGGATACGGGTATCGATGAGTTTGCCGAATTGATATTGAACCTGCGGCCAATCGATTATGAGTGGCATCATTTTCAGTCCCTGCTAAACAGAGAGATCGATATCAGGAATTGCTGTACCCACTGGTGTACCACAAAAACGTATCACTGGTGAAAAAGTGTCCCTACAGAATACAGGCAGCGTTTTTTTAAAAATACTTGCTGATAATGAACTTTTAAACCAAACTCGTGTCAATCGATATAAACTCTATTGGAATTACCGGATATAAATATAACAGTACTTTCAAACTCCTCCACTTTAACACTTAACAACTGCAACACTTATACACGTCATACCCCACCCCTTTCGAAGATGCCTCTCAACTAAACTCAACCTTCACCTAAAACGTCATCCGCTATGCTTGCCAGATATGCTTCTCTCCTTTTCCATAGCCATTCATCGCATTACGAGTATCGATAATACAATTACTCCATTCAGATAACTCTTTGTAATTGATATCAGAATGATTAGTTGCAATAATTACGGCATCATAGCTACTGATCGTTGACTCATCCCAACTGACCGATTCTGTGCCCGTCCATTGATCGTACTCGCGAGTAGGTTTTATCTCGGGAATATGCGAATCATAATAAGAAACATTGGCACCGTACTTTTTCAACAGATCCATAATTTCAAACGTAGGAGATTCACGCATGTCATCTACATCCGGTTTATATGCTAATCCAAGTACAAGTACATCACTACCATTAACAGCTTTTTTATGGGCATTTAACGCTTTTAACGTCTGATCAATCACATATTGTGGCATCTTTGTATTAACCTCACCCGCCAATTCAATAAACCGTGTATGCTGATCAAATTCACGTGCCTTCCAAGTCAAATAAAAAGGATCTATGGGAATACAATGCCCGCCCAAACCCGGACCGGGGACAAACTTCATAAAACCGAAAGGCTTCGTATCCGCAGCATCCAATACTTCATGCACATCAATATCCATCTCGGCAAATACCACTTTTAATTCATTGACAAGAGCAATATTTACAGCACGAAATACATTTTCAGTAATCTTTACGGCTTCAGCAGTCTTGGTATCGGAAACAGGTACCGTTTGCACTATAGATGTATCATATAAAGCACATGCCAATTCTACCCCCTCTTGTGTATGCCCACCTACTACTTTTGGGATACTACTCGTATCAAAATTAACATTGCCCGGATCTTCACGTTCGGGACTGTATGCCACATAAAAGTCTTCTCCGGCTGTTAGTCCTGACTTTGATTCCAGTATTGGAATAACCAGCTCTTCGGTAGTGCCGGGATAAGTAGTGGATTCCAAGATCACCAGCTGTCCTTCGCGCAGGTGCTCTCCGACCGTCAGACAGGTTTTTTCAACATACTGCATATCGGGCTCACGGTGCTCGTCCAGTGGAGTAGGAACACAAAACAGCAGGGCATCGACCTCAGAAACACGAGTAAAATCCGTAGTAGCATCACACTTATCACTACCGGCCAACTCCTGCATCATTTCTTCGCCCAAGTGCTTAATATATGATCGCCCCTCTTTAATGTAATTAATTTTTTCTTTATCAATGTCAAAACCCAGTACTGGCATATCATTACTGTGGAAGGTCCACATCAGGGGCAGACCTACATATCCCAACCCCAAGACTCCTATTTTATATTCTCTCTGATCTATTTTTTTTAATAATTCTTCTAACATTGATTAGTTACTTAAATATTATTTAGTATTTCTTTTATCGTATCTACAACGTATTGCTGTTGTGCCCCAGTTAACTCTGGATAAATAGGAAGGGCAAGTGTTGTGTTACTTGCACACGATGATATCGGACAATCTTTAGGTTCATACCCTAAATACTGAAAGCATTCCTGCTCATGCATAGGCACGGGATAATAAACCGAATAACCTATATTCTTTTTATCAAAAGCATTCATTATTTCTTCCCGGGCTCCCGTTCGTATCACATATTGATGATAAACATGTCGGCCGTCATTATCAGGATCACCATGTAATTCTTTCGGGGTTAATATTTTTTTGGGATTTTTAACAAAATTACAACTACTTTTCCCTTCTTTTGCACATGAGCCATCACAAATTATCTGATTAGGATCTCCCTGTAAATTAGCTTCTTTAAACAAACGATTATACAACAGCGCCTTCTCTCTACTGGCATCAGACCAACTATCAAGATGTTTTAACTTTACATCCAATACAGCTGCCTGAATTGCATCAAGACGACTGTTAACGCCAACTAAACTATGATGATATTTTGGTTTCGCTCCATGCAGACGTAACACTTTGAGCTTCTCTGCCATCTCAGGATCATCAGTGGTCACTAATCCCCCATCTCCATATCCTCCAAGGTTTTTACTCGGAAAGAAACTAAAACAGCCAAAATCACCTATGCTACCGGCTCTTTTTCCTTTGTATTCAGCGCCAATAGCTTGAGCAGCATCCTCAATCACTTTAATATCATACTTATCACCCAACTCCATAAAAGCATCCATATCAGCCATCTGTCCATACAGGTGCACGGGAATCATAGCTTTCACCTCATCCGGAGTAACATCAATTTTCTCGTTTAAGGGATGGTTTCCTTCCAAAAACCTTTTAACTTGATCAGGATCAATATTGTAACTACTGGGATCAATATCTAAAAATATTGGGGTCGCACCCAACCTCGCTACTGCACCCGCTGTTGCAAAAAAGGTGAAGGAAGTTGTTATAACCGCATCCCCTTGACCAATATCCTGTGCCATTAATGACAACAATAATGCATCCGAACCTGATGCACATCCTACAGCATAATCTGCTTGACAATATTCCGCTATATTTTCTTCAAATAATTCGACCTCAGGCCCCATGATAAAATATTGGCTATCGAGGACTCTGTCGATAGCTTCTTTCACTTCATCTTGAATACGATCATATTGGGCATTTAAATCTAATAACGGTACTTCAGTAATAGATTCTTCAATAGACATAAATTGTTACAATAATTTTACTTGGTTATTCTCAAGTTTATATTCCTCTCCAGTTTCAGGGCATTCAGCAATTCCATTATCATCAAAATGTAATTTCAACCCTCCTTTTGATATCCACCCTATCTGTTTAGCCGGTACTCCCGCAACTAAAGCATAAGCAGGTACATCTTTTGTCACCACACAACCGGCACCGATAAACGCATATTCTCCTATCGTATTACCACAAACTATTGTTGCATTAGCGCCAATACTTGCGCCCTTCTTAACACGGGTAGTCAGATATTCATCTTTACGTTCAACAGCACTTCGGGGATTAATTACATTTGTAAATACCATACTGGGACCACAAAAAACATCATCTTCCAAAATTACACGATCATAAATAGAAACATTATTTTGCACACTCACATTATCGCCCAATTTTGCCTTACCTGCTATATAAGCATTTTGACCTATTACACAATTGCTGCCAATTTCGGCCCCTGACATCACATGAACCCAATGCCATATTTTAGTACCCTTCCCTATTGACGCAGGCTGATCGATAATTGCAGAATTGTGTACAAAATAATCTTTAGATTCCATTTATAGAAAACTTACTCTATAATTATTAAAAGAGGTGCTTAAATACGGTTACGTAAAAATTGATGCACTACAAAGTACAAAAATCACAAATTATTAGGACGCTGTTTATATATATTCTCGATGATTTCGACCACTTTCATTCCTTCAAGGGCATTTGTTGTTATACTTTCTTCACCATGTAGCGTATTTACAACATTTTCTATAATATAGTGGTGATTGGCCGCACTTCCTTTGTATGGACCATAATCGTTAGGAGGATTTGTTTCCGATAACTCGGGCATCTCATAATCCTTTACATGGCAGTATTCAACTTCGTTCATATATTGTCCACCAACTTTAACGCTGCCTTTCGAACCCAATACTGTAATACTACTCTCCATATTCTTACCCCAAGTAGAAGTAGAATAATTGAAAGTACCTACCCCGCCATTCTGGAAATCAAAGTGGACAACTCCCGAATCTTCAAACTCAATCATTCCTCTATGATTAAAATTATTGAGGTTTGCTTTGATATTTTCGATATCGCCAAACACCCAGTAAAGAATATCAATAAAATGACTAAACTGTGTAAATAAGGTACCGCCATCTAACTCTTCAGTACCATGCCAGTCACCAGGCTTGTAGTAGCGATCATCCCGATTCCAATAACAATTGGTTTGGACCATATAAATATCGCCAAGAATATTATCTCCAACGATATTATTGAGCCAAACAGAGGTAGGACTATACCTATTTTGCTTAACAACAAATACCTGCCGATTAACTTTCAACGCTTTAAAAATGATCTTTTCACAATCACTTTTTGTTAGGGCCATTGGCTTCTCAATAACCACATGATAACCGGCATCCAAAGCCTTTAAAGCCAAAGGAGCATGAAGACCATTAGGGGTAGCAACAGTTATTACATCAGACTCTCGATTATCATTTTCAATAAACTCCTCTAAGCCCTGAAAAAGATCGGTACTGTATCCTAATTCCTTAGCCTCTTCAACTAAAGAATTTTTTATGTCTATAATGGCATTTAGTTTTGAACCATCATATTCATCAACAATTTTTGCATGTCTTTTCCCTATTCGGCCAAACCCGCAAACCGCAAATGTTATATCATCCATTAAAAACTAATTACTCCGTGCTCTTTTAATAAAAATATTATAGAGTGACTTGAAGAAATATTTGATATCAGTTAAATAAGGATGCTTTTCATACTGCATCATATATTTTTTCTCTGATGCAAAAATCTCCTCCATTGTTTTTGGCAGATCTACATAAAAAGGAGGAATAAGCCCGGGCTTATATTTTTTTCGACGCTCTTGAAATTGCTCGGGATATAGCTCAAAATAATGACGACTTAATGGTCTTACTCCAACTAATTTAAGATCTCCTTTGAACCAATTATAAAGCATGGGCAGTTCATCTAACCAAAACTTTCTCAACACCTTGCCCCAATTTGTTATGCGAAAATCATCTTTAAACTTGCCACCTTTCTCAACGTCATTTTGTTCATATATATATTCCTGCAAATATTCTGAATAAGGGTGCATTGTCCTTAGCTTATATACATCTATAATCTTTCCTTTGTATCCAACACGTTTTAAAGCAATTAAAGGACCATAGGTAGGATTATCATCAAACTCCGGTTTCTCAATCTTTCTTGCTGTAAAATACGTTAACCTATTTTTTTCAGAATAATCTACTATTTCAAATCCACATGAAACTAACCGTCCAAGTATAGTGGATAAAGGAAGTGAACGATCATTGCCATTCGTTACATCAAAATAAAAACTTTGAGTGAATTTTATTTTAGGACAAACACGTTTCCAGATAAAATCTAACACATAAACTATCTGCGCTATGATAAATGGATAAGCATTTAATATCCTTTCTTTTCGCTGCTCTTTACTTTCAAAGCAACCAATAAAAAGCCCTCCAAACGCCATCTCTGAGTTTACGGTCTCAAAAAACTTGTTAATGTGTCGAACATCATTTAATCTTTTGAGATTAACCAAGTTTTTAACCTTGTCCTCCTGAAGAGACTCAATATTAAAACGGTATGTGGTTTCAACAAAATTAATCTCATCAGTGCTTGTATCAAGATTAGATTGTATGAAATCTACCGCCTCTGAATTGTATCTCTCTGAGATAGGTATACTGGATGTCTCTACCTCTCTTTGTAATGATGCTGTATGGGACATGTCTGTAACGTTTTTTCTATAGACAATCTATCTTTAATGATATTTTAGATGGGAAGGTAACAATAATTTACAGCTAAATGAAATTTCTATAAATCACAATAGTTATGAGCTATAAATCCTGCTCTTTCTTACTTGTTAGTATAATACTTCTTTAAGTTGTTAGTAACATACTTAATTTGAGTATTCGTGAGTTCGGGATACATGGGCAAAGACAAAATCTCTTGTTGTGCTTTATAGGCATTGGGAAAATCTTCTGGTGTATGGTTTAAATAGTCATATGCAGATAGGAGAGGAAGAATGGTTGGATAATGAATAGAAGTATTAATTCCCTTGTCTTTCAAATAATTTGCTAATTTATCTCTCCTCTCTGCTCTAATTACATATAAATGGAATACATGAATAGCATTTTTCCTGATTTTTGGGGTAGTAATTCCTTCAAAATCAGCCAATAATTCATTGTAGTGTAAAGCATTAGATAGGCGCTTTTTATTCCAATCTTGGATATAAGATAATTTTACATTCAAAATCGCTGCTTGTATACCATCCAGTCGGCTGTTAATACCTTCAATTTTATGATCATGTTTTTGTAAAGAACCATGATTAGCAAACATACGACATTTATCAGCTAATTCATCATTATCAGTAATAATAGCACCTGCATCCCCATATGCTCCTAAATTTTTTCCTGGATAAAAGCTAAAAGTAGCGGCATCGCCAAATGTCCCCACCTTTTGGTCTTTATATTCTGCAAAATGTGCTTGTGCTGTATCTTCTATCACATATAAATCATATTTATTGGCAATTCTCATTATAGGATCCATATCTGCCGGTTGCCCGTACAAATGGACTGGAATAATCGCTTTCGTTTTATCAGTTATCTTTTCTTCAATCTTGGTAGGATCAATAGTAAAATAATCAGGCTCTATATCTACAAAAACGGGCTTTGCTCCAGTCTGGCTAATAGTTTCGGATGAAGAAATCCAACTATTAGCAACTGTAATAACTTCATCACCAGAACCTACACCAAGCATTTTTAAAACTATGTAAATAGCATCAGTTCCATTTCCTACTCCAATACAATTTTTTACCCCATATTTCTCAGCGTATTTTTGTTCGAAATTATCAACATAATCGCCCCGTATAAAAGCCGTATCGTTAACTACATTTTGGATTGCCCCATCAATTTCATTCTTATGATTTTTATACTGAGCTTCAAGATCTACGAAAGGAATATCCATTATTAATTTAGTTGAACATTAAATTTTAAAATGCACTTTTTTTCCTTCAATAAAAGTAAATGGCGGTTCAAAACCAGGCATTGAGGTTGCTCGGATATGTCTATCTATTTTATCTCTCTCCCAATTCAAATCTATTTTTTTTATTTCCTGTATTTCATCACGAAAATGAATTGATGATTTTCTTTCACCTACTAAATCCTTTTGACTCTTCCTTTTATACTGATCCCTTAGAAATTTTTCAACTTTTTTGTCAAACAGTTCAGCCCCCACTTTTATTGTTTCATCATATAATTCTTTTACCCAATATTTTTTATCATCTATTCTAAATCTTTCTTCAAATAAGATATCACCTGCATCAATATTTTCATTCATTTCATGAAGAGTCGCTCCGAACCATTTTGCTTCATCAATAATCGCAAATGAAAATTGATTGCAACCTCTATATTCTGGTAAAGGGGCTAAATGTAGATTTACAGCAATTTCTGAAGCTTTCTCAATATGTTTTTTCTTAAGAATTTCATCATGCTGTACTGAAATAGTTATATCTACTTCAGGTAAATCAAGATACTCATCTAATGAGGTTAAGCAATTGATCCCGTATTTTTCACAAAGATCAAAAATAGTCTCTTCAGTATCTAAACGAGTAGACCTGCTTATTACCCCAACAATTTTACATAAGCCATCTATATGAAGATCTAAAAGTGACTTAAAACACTTGTACCCTATCTTTTTTGCACCAAGAAAGGCTATTTTCTTCATCTCTCTGTTTCCTCATATGTCGATTTTACAGCTCTTGTACAAGAATAAATTTTTTCAATTATTTCCACCGTTTTCAGCCCTTCATAACCAACAGTTGTTGCCACTCCATCGTTTTTAAATACTTCTATAATATTTTCATAAACTTTATCATGATTAGACATTGACCCCTTATAAGTTCCATAATCGTTAGCCCCTGCTGACGTTTTCAAATTCTTTATCTCATGACCTTCAATATTTTGATACTCTAGCTCATTAAGATACTCACCGCCAATCTTAACTGTTCCTTTAGTCCCAAAAAGTGTTATAGAACCTTCCATGTTTCCTCCATAAGCATTAGTAGTATAACTCAATCCCCCAATAGCTCCATTGGTAAATTCAAAACCTACTACTCCTGTATCCTCAAACTCAATAGTGTCATGATGATTTTGGTTCTTTGTCAAAGCCCAAACATTTTCAATATCTCCTGCCAACCAAAACATAATATCTATAAAATGACTAAACTGTGTGAAAAGTGTGCCACCATCTAACTCTAAAGAACCTTTCCAATCTGAAGAGTTATAATATTCTTCATGACGATTCCAAAAACAATTAACTTGCACACTTAATAATCTTCCCAAACGCCCTTCATTAATAAGTTTCTTTACAGCATCTATGGGAGGATTAAATCGATTTTGTTTAACCACAAACAACCGCTTGTTGGCCTTTTCGGCTTCTGTTAACATTCTGCCACAATCAGCAACTGACAATGCCATAGGCTTTTCACAGAGCACATGGTAACCTGCTCGTAATACTTGTATTGAATGTTTAGCATGTAACCCATTGGGTGTACATATAGCTATAATATCTATACCTTTCTCATTTTCGAGCATTCCATTTACGGTATAATATGCTGTGGCATCATTACTTTCCGCTAATTCATTAGCTTTATCTTCCTTGATATCACAAACAGCTTGTAGCTTGCCAACATTGCTAATATGCTGGGCATGTCTTTTACCTATTCTGCCACAGCCAATTATACCAAATTTTATTTCACTCATTGTCTATAAACCTTTTTTCGTATTCTGAATTTTCCTTAATAACTCTAATGCTATCTGGATAATTATTAATAAGCCAAAAATAAAAAGAGGTTACATCTATTTTTTCTTTTAAATATTCTTCTCTTTTTTTCCTCCACTTCGCCTTTATATTTTCATCTGAAACAAACATTTCCAGAATATCAACTAACTTGTTGTATTCATCAGGATGTAAACTGACCAAAAGACCAGAATCGACTAAATCCTGAATTACACCTGCTTCGGATGCCCATGAAGATATACATATTGAAGGCACCCCTAAAGTTGCAGCTTCCTCTGCCATAGTTGGACTTTCCCCTATTTGTAAAGTTGCATGAGATAACGCATCATGCATTAAATCAGAAGGTATATCAATGGTATACTTTTTTAAAGAATCAGGTAAACCTTTTTCTGAAGAAATAAATACATGCATGTGTTTTGCTAGCTTGGTCACAATCTCTTCCTTCTGATCTTCTGTCAGCCCATATTCACCGACATCATGAAATGCCTCCCACGCAACAAAACGAATAATTGCATACTTCTCATTTTCCTCTATGCCTAAATAATTAAATATCTCATTTGATGGCTCAAAATAGTTTGGATGCAAATACGCTAATTCGTGTGAACCCAAATATCTGTAATGTTTCTCTTCTCCATAATCTCTTTTAAAACTAGTGGAAGTAAACACATAGTCAACTAGAGGTAAAGTAAATCTATGTAGCTTATATCCTGGTTCTGTATCAGCAAAAGACAAATGAGGCACTCCTAATATATAACTGATACAACTGCTTAGAGGGGATAGTCTACTTATAATTAAATCTGGATTAAATTTTTTAGCAATGAAAAAAAAATTCAATAAGCTTAGAGGAAGATCAATAATTTTTTTAAAAAATCCTTTTTTTGTTTTTCCTATTATTTCATAGGGTAGGTTATATCTATTTGCAAGCTCTAATACAATATCTTTATCCTTAACAGCAAATAATACTTCCCAATCGTTTTCTATTAACTTAAAAAATAAATTTCTAAACTGATGAATGTGGGCTGGATGACCAATCTCTATCAATAATTTGTCTTTCATTATCTTTTATAAAATATATTCTTTATACAATTTTGCTATATACTTTGGTTATTTTTCGTGCAGTATCTCTTAAATTATGTTTACAAACTAATTTCCTCAAATCATTACCTCTATTTGATTGAATCTGTTTAGATAACTTATTTGCAACATCTTTTGGGTCATATTTTGCTATTAAATTACAATGTTCAGATCCCAAAATTTTTCGGACATCGCCGACATCAGTAGATACAATAGGCACATTACAGGCCAACGCTTCCTTTGCAATTAATGGCCCTGTCTCATTAAAGGATGTAATCAAAACTACATCTGAAGCATTGATCAACATGGCTACTTCTTTTTTTGTGTAACCTGCCAATTCTATTAACTCTACATCCTCTAATTTAGAAACTGCTTTTTTAGCTAGCTTTACATTTTTAACCTTTCGGTCAAAAGAAGAAGAGAAAAGTATAATTTCAGCATCTTTTGCTAAATCAAAATATTCTCTACACTTTTTTTTATTCATCGGCTTAAAAAGACCTAAATCAATCCCACATGGGATTATCTCAAAGTTATTTTTTAATGCTAATTGATTAACCTGTTTTTCATTAGTTACAATACAATAAACTGATAATATTGAAGCTATATATGATAGAAATCTATTAAAAATATAATGGATATCACTTCCATGAAATGTAGTTACTACTGGAATTTTTCGTTGAAAGTTTGCCAGCAAACCACTCAAACCATAATGAGCATGTATTAATTGATATTCTTGTTCGTTTAACTTTCTTAATAACGGGACCAAATTCTTCAAATATCCAATTATACCCTTTCCTTCAATTTCAAAAATATCTACAGTTAATCCTTCTTTCCTCAACGACTTAACTTGATCTTTTACAAATGGACTAATGCCATTATTACCACTGCAGACTTTTAAAATTCTCATCAAAAACTATTTAAACTGTGGTTTCAAGTTAACTATGTTGAATAGGATGTCCTTTTAAATGTATCCCCGTTAAAAAACTTAGAAAAGTACCAGCTGTAGCTGAATACAATACATAACCTCCAAAAAAACTATAAGCAAGGATTAAAAAAAAAGCTATTGATAGTGGATTAGATATCCCAATCTTCCAAGCTTTTTTTAAAGCTTGGAAGAAAAAATAAAACACCAATAATCCACCTATTAAGCCATACTGAAATATTAAATCAAAGAAATCCATTGCAGCAAAATCAAACGACCCGTTTCTTAACTCCCAAAAGTTCATTTGACCAACTCGGCCTATTCCGAATAATGAAATAAAAAAATTGCTGATCTGATAAGCTGTCTGTTCAATCACATATTCGATTCTTCGATAAGCCAATATAATTTCATTGAATGCCCCACCCCCATTTGAACTATATAATCCAGCTCTTTTAAGGGTTGATAAATATCTATTATTGAATATCTCAATTACTACAGGTTTAATTAATATTCCAAAATAGATTAAGAAAGGTGTAATTAAAATTCCGGTCCAAGCTATTCTCTTAGCATTCCACTTTATTTTTAACAAGAAGTAAAGAACTAAAATCAAAGGAGTTATAAAAATAACTTTAGTTCCAACTATATAAATATTTAAGAACCCAATAAGGGTAAAAATTTTACTTTTAAAATCATCTTCCCACTTAAATAAGTAATATGAAAAAAAAACAATACTTAAGACCGATGCGGCATTTCCCCCATACAAAAAACCCTTGGTAGCTGTCTCAATATTTCCATAGGTATCTAAACCTAAACCAGTAACAAAACTAAAAAAAAGATTTAAACTAAAGATTATGAAATTCACCTTCATGATTTCATCAGCCCTAGAGTAAAAAAACACCCAATTTCTCTGGACATAATATGCTAGCAATAAAACAAATATTAGCTTACTTAAATTATATACCTCAATTCCAATCCCTACAAACGATTTGTTTTGTATACCTAGTACTAAGCCTAAACACAGCAAATAAACACATGTAATAAACATGAATTTTGAATAGTCAAATCTCTCACTTGACTGATTCTTCAATAAACTTGTACTTATGATTAATAATATTCCCCCTCTAATTATTTGACCAGGATGCAAAGGAAGCATTGATTCAAGGGACAAATAGTCAAGTAGGAATCCCAATAAAATATCCAAAAATAAAATTCCACAAAAATACCAATAAATGATTTTCTTCATCCTATCCAACAAACCCTAAAACACCGCCGTGTTGCATTAGTTACTTAAGCACAGCTAGTATATTGTTATATTACTCAACTCTTATTAAATATTTTATACTTAAATTTTAAGTATTTATAATGTACATTTTTAGGTAATATTTTGACCAAGAAATATAATGGATACTTAAATATTAAATACTTTAAAATAGCTCCAATTGCCCAAATAGTTTCTTTGTTAATATACTTTTTATATATCCTTATTTTTTGATAAGGAGACCTTAGATATGAAGCTCCTCCTTTCAAAAAATTAGCATGTATTTTATTAGTATTTTGGTATTTATATCCTTCCACATAAGCTTTAAAAGCAAACTCGAAATCACCCGCCGTATCATAATTTAAACTATAGTATCCCAAATCTTGATAAACAGTCTTTTTAATAAAAAAGGAAGGATGATTAAGGTTACTTATTCCAAATGAAAACATTTTTGATGGGGATAATCCTTTTTGGACTTTGATAAGATTTCTTTCCTCATCTAAAATATTTATCCCCCCATAAATAACATCAAAGTCTGTATTATTAATTAATTTGAACACATTTTCTATTGCTGATTCTATGTAAGTATCACCAGCATTTAGTAAACCTATATATTCTCCCTGCGCTAATTGAATTCCTTTATTCATTGCATCATAAATGCCCTTATCCTTTTCACATATAAATTTATCAATAATTGATGAATATTTTTTAATTACCTCTGTTGTACCATCAGTTGACTCTCCATCAATCACGATATACTCTAATTCTATTTTTTCTTTAAGTGAAGCAATATTATCAAGTGTAAACTTAATGTTATCTACTTCATTAAAAACTACTGTTACCACACTAACCAATGGCTTATCATCCATTTCTCAACTAACCTTATTCTTTTCAGTAATCCTATTACCATAAGAATCATTAATATTTATTGGATACTCCTCGCTTATCATCAATTTTACTTTCTCCTATCTTTATATACACTAAGAAATTCTCATTACCCAAGTACTGTCAAGTAATATTGCTAAAAAATGTATGGGATTTCATAAAATTTATTACTCGAACTTATAAACTAAATTGTTAAAAAATCTTCTAACTTTATCCTTGGGTAAATATCTAGCTCCCCACCTTTTGTAGAATTAAATATTTTTCTACCATCATTTTCATATGCATCCTTTGCCATCTTATACGAAACCTCGCTTTCAAATAAATCTGGCAACTGCCATTTTTCACCACCCGAAAAATAATTTGGGTCGAAGTGATTTGGGTCAGAAGCCCCAGATTCAACTGTTTTATTAGCAGGTCCTTTAGTTGCAAAATTATGATCACAACCTATTAAAGCTACCTCAGTAAATCCCATATGATAAGCCAATTGTAAAGCAACATATGTAACTGTATATCCTTGATCTATACTAATAGAACAATCTTTAGCAAAACTACGATAACCGGTTGAATGTAAATACGTTACATTTTCTTTTTTTCCAATATCATTTAGTCCTTTTGAGTCAAGATATAACGGAATTTCTGTGTTTTTAAAAAAACCTGCATTTTGTTCGATAACTAACTTATTCACCGAAACAATACAAGATGGACGAAAAGACGTTTTATCGAATAAAAGATTGATCTTATTAAGACCAAACGTATAAACATTATTAAGTAGTGAGAAATTTGTTTTGTTCAAGCTTGGCCCATTACATAAAATAACTGCTTTCTCTCCTTTATATTTATTTTTTATGTTTTTAAGGCTTTTTCTGGAACGCCAAGATTCTAATTTAATATCCCATTTCAATCTGTTATAAATTAAAGAGACAGCCCGTCGGTAAGGATTTAACTGTGGGTTATTACTCATAAACTTAAATATTTTGATCTATCTTATTTTTTATGAAAGTAATTTCATCTTTATTAAAGAAATTGAAAAAGTATAGTAACACTACAAATAACAATAATCCCAAAACCTTAATTGGCACACTTAAATAAACCGTACTTGGAGTAACAAAATAAGCTCCAAGATAAACAATTATACCTGCCAAAAGTACTTTTGCCATTCGCATGTATTCAAATGGCAATGGATGTGCTCTTTTTGAAAAATATTTCATCCCAATAAATAGTAACAAATAGGTAAATGCCGTAGTTATTGCAGCTCCTACCATGCCCAGATATGGAATAAGCAATATATTCAATCCAATATTTGCAAAAGCTGCTATTGCTGTAGAAATTCCCACCACGTTAGTTTTACCAAGTGTAATGGTAAGTAAATTAATTTGTGTAAAGTAAAAAGCCATAAATACATAACCGAGCACTACCCATGGGATAACACTAATTGCACCATGGTAAGATTCAGGTATAGCCAAGTAGATAAAATCTTCTGCAAATAGTACCACCAATAAAGCAATTCCTACAATCACACAAATATAATAAGTTGCACTCTTAACCACATCTCTAATTCCCGACTTATCTTTTAAATCTAAGTCACCATATAAAGGTATAATTGCATTATTTCCAGCAAGTGCAATCATAGACATTGCCGATCCTATTGTATAACCCACATTATAGACTCCAACTTCTCCAAGCGGAACAAAATATTCAAGTACTAAACGATCTGAAGAACTCAACACCCAATGTGACAAAAAATGTGGTACCATTGGCAGACTATATAAAAGCGCTTTCTTAAGGTATTTCCATCTAAACGTTATCTGAATAAACTTATACAAATAGTATCCGACTACAACAGCAATCAATAAATTGCCTAAAAATTTGGCATATAAAAGCCCCTTTGCGCCTTGCTCCCAAAATACTACAAACCAAACTGTAAGTACTGTTGAAAAAAAGAATATTCCAACCTTAAGTAAGGTATGTTTCTTTGCCTCACTCTTTGCTTTGAATATCTGAAGAGGCATTTCTGTAAAAATAGCTTTTAAATAATATGTCCATAAAGCAAGCCTTATATACGGATGATAAGCTACACTGGGTAATATTATTTTAAAAATCTCATCACCTTTTAACTCTAAAACCAAAAGAAATAAACCAGGTACTACTAAGTAAAATAACCAAAGTGTACCGTAAAACTGTTTTCGCTCATCAGCTTGATCAAAATTATAATAGAACTTTAAAACAGCTCCTTTTAATCCTCCCGTAGAAATAATTGTAAATATTGTTGCAGCAACAGTAGCCAGTGAGATAATTCCATAGTCTTCTGGCGTTAAATAGGCTGTATATAATGGAAGAAGAAAAAAGCCAACCCCTTTGGTTAAAATATCACCAAAGGCATAAATACTCGACTGCTTAAAGAGTTTCCTTACTAATTCAAACATTAACAGAATCTCTGTTACAAAGTTATATAATCATCTCTGTATTGACTTTATTAGATTTAAAAAGTCATTTAGATATACTGAATCAGATTTAAAAGCTATCAAATTACCCCAAGAATCCTCATCCAACGTTTCAGCATTATCACCTCTAATAAATCTCTTCCATTCATGGGATAAACCATATTCCTCAACAGGAAACCACTCTGAAATTATTACTTCATAATTTCTTTTTTCTAAAAAAGAAATTATATCCCCAGTTTTATAACCTAACTGTCTTGTTTTCCTATCTTCAAACTCACAAACTATAATTTCTGGATGTTGATCATCCTTCCAATTAAATCCCTCCAGTACGAATAGATCATATCCTTCAGTATCAATTTTTAAAACATTAATCTCCGATATATCTCTCCTTTTAAGAAAATCGGAAAGAGTAATCGTTTTAACAGTCAGTGATAATTCATGTGACTCATGAAATTTAGATAAACCACTAATACCAGAAGAAACCTCACTAGTATATAATGGAACTTCTTTACCACTTTCATTACTTACAGCTTTATCACTTATATGAATATTGGAATAATCTTTTGTCCTTCTTCTAAGATGAGCTAAATTTTTAGGATTAGGCTCAAATGAATATACCATCCATCCTTTTTCAAGAAAATTTATCAAAGCCCCACCGTAATGAGCTCCGACATCGAACATTACCCCATTTCCCTTATTTTTAAGTACTTCAAATACTAATCTGACTTCATCTATGCTAAATTTTCTGGACAATCTTTTTTTGATCGCCAATCTCCATTTAAGCGGTAGTAAATTAAATATCTTCTTTGCTCCTTTTTTAAACGATTCTAACATAAGAAGTTTTATTAATTAAATATGATCCAGTAGATTATTTATAGCCATCCGCCCTTGTCGCTCTACACTTTGATACGTCCTTGAACCTATATGAGGAGTAATCAACACATTATCCATATCCTTTAATGGATGATCCGATGGCATGGGTTCTTCATCCATGACATCAGTACAATATCCAGCCAATATTCCTTCTTGAAGTCCTTTCTCAATAGCATCAAACTCTATTAATTCAGCTCTGGCAGTATTGACAATCAATACATCCTTAACTTCGGTTCTTTTGAGCAAGTTTAATGTTATCATTCCTCTTGTTTCATCATTTAGCGGCAAATGCAGGGACAAGATATCGATATTATCTAACAATTCTTCTAATGTCTCAGCAACCTCAATATCATGTTCCTCTGCAAAATCGTAATCCATAAACTTATCATAGGCTTTTGCCTTCAGCCCAAGTGCCCCCATAATTTTAGCAGTCTCTTTACCTACAGAACCTAAGCCTAATATACCAATCGTTTTACCTCGCAATTCATCACCAACATACCGATCCCATTTACCTTGCTTGGTAATATTATACTCCAGATGAATATTCCGATAAAAACTCAACGTTAAGGCTAATACATGCTCTGCAACAGATACTTGATTCACTCCGGGGCAATTAGTCACCTTGACACCATACTTCTCTGCAGCATCTAAATCTATTTGATCAAGGCCTACACCATATTTTGAAATAATCTTTAATCTACTTTCAGCACCTTTTCTTATTACAGCTTCAGTATATTCGTCATCACTACATATAACCCCGTCATATTGATCAATAATGGGAAGTAATTCCTCTTCTTTTAATGGACCTCTTTCTTTATCAATTTCGAAATCTTGTTCATCCAATAAATCATGATGTTTTCCGGGCGTATCTTGAAAGGAGGTCGTAGTAAGTAGTATTTTCATTGTGTGAAATCTATTTTTTTCTCTAATTCTTTGAAATCGTAAAATCGCAATCCTGTATAGTCGCCAAATAATTCCTTGTTTTCTTCATAGCTGCGCAAGGCAAAATGAGTGCCTCCAGCTTTGGCCCCTTTATAGTCAGACATTGAATCACCTAAAAACAGTGTCTCGTCCGGATCCAACTCATATTTCTCAAGTAAATAATTAGTCCATTCTGGTTTTTTGGTAGGTGATCCGCACAATTCAATAAAGTACTTATCAAGTTCGCGTCTGGATACGATCTGTTTTATTTCCTCCGTGGGTGTACCTGTTATTACCCAAAAATCCATGGTTTTGTGATACTTCTCCAGAAATTTCCCGACACCAGGAACTTCCGGAGCTTCCACCACACCGTCAACAACTAAATTTGAAAATTGTTCAGCCAACTCCTGCACTTCCTCTTCATCTATTTCCTCATCTAAAAATCGGCTGTGATATATCCTAAACTTCTCAAACCTGGAGACACCTCCATTAGCTCGATGATGTACAACTACTTTTTCTGCAATTTCTTCTCCATAAGGTAAATACAATTGATAAAAGGCCTCAGTTTTCACATGTACGGATTCAGCCAGCACACCATCAAAGTCAAAAAATATATTTTTAATATTCATCATTTAAATCTAATACTTAGTTAACACCTATCATCCAATAATCTTTAGCAGTAGAAGGTTGAATAAATTGTATTGGGTATTTTTTCTCTTTTATCTTTTGTATTTCATTGAACACTTCCAATTTCTCTTTTCCTTTCATTACAATCATCCTGTTTTTTGCATTGTTGATAATAGGGAGTGTCAACGTTATACGATAACTATTTAGCTTTTCTACCCAAACACTTTTTACCCAGTCCTTTTTTTCATTAATCATCTCAGAATTGGGAAAAATAGAGGCGGTATGACCATCGGATCCCATTCCCAACCAAATAAGATCAAAGCAAGGCAAACCGTCTTTAGAAGGAACTACTTTTTTTAAGTACTGCTCATATTCTTTAGCCGCTTGTTCAGGAGAATACTCTCCTTTCATTCGATACCTTTTTACACCCGGTAAATAATTCAACAGCTTTTCACAAGCATTACCATAGTTACTTTCTTCAGATTCAGGAGGGACGGGCCGTTCATCTACCCAGAAAAAACAAACTTTTTCCCAATCGACTTTTTCTAAACATTTTTCTCGAATAAATCGAAATACAGGAACAGGTGTTGACCCTCCAGATAAAGCAACATATGCTTCACCTTTTTTTTCTATTGCATCATTAATTATTAAAATAAATAACTTAGCTACCCTTTTTTTAAACTTTTCTTCATATTTAAACTTTGAAATAGCTCCTTCTTCAATCATCTTCATTATAAACTGCTTTAACACACCTCAAAAGACCTTGTCCCATATCGATATGAGGATTAGCAACTAACTTTTTGCTGACCGTTGGCTCAAAGGAATAGGGAGTATATTTATAATGATTTTCATACCCATCATCCTTCAAATTAATGTCAAGATCTTGATTAAGTATTTCTTGTATCATGAGGAATAATTCTTTCCTCTGCATACGTTCTACACCAGTTAAAACAACCTGTCCATTTTCATATTTATCTGTCTCTATGACATCAACAGATAGCTTTGCAGCATCATGAGCATGTATATACTCCCTTATCTCTTCTCCATCCCCCTCATGTTCAATTTTGCCAGATTTGATTGCTTCTTCTACTAAATTATAAATATAATTATTCTCATAACTCCTTTCTGAATATACAGACCCATACCTTAGTATTGTATACGGAAGGTGATACTTTTTAAAGTATTCTTCCACTACCTTTTCTGATGAAAGTTTACTAATTCCATAAAAAGACCCTTTGTTGTTCATTGCATACGCACTACTAGCATAAACAAACCTCTCAACATCTTTCGAGATACAAGCATTAAGTATATTTATATTACCAAGCACATTTAACTCTATGGTACGATATGGATTGTCTGTAGCTTCGTCCAAATTGGCAAATCCTGCCAAGTTATAGACTATATCAATCCTATCTGTGATAGCTTCAGCAACTTTATCTTGATTCATAATATCACATTCAAGATAATTGCAATCGGCAAGATCTTTGTGGGGAGGGTTGACATCACAGATAGTAGTTTGGTATCCCCTGCTCACCAGTTCTTCTACTAAATAACTACCTAAAAATCCAGCCCCACCAAAAACTAATACGTGTTTTTTCACAATGAAAATTCATTTTTAAACTTAGTCATTTCTTCTCTTGCTTTATCGCCTAAAAAGAAAAAGTCTAAGCTAAATGCTAAGAAGTTATATCCTTGTTTAATCCTTTTTCTTAATTCAGAATACTCCGACTCTACAACATGAAAGCCAAGTGGTTTATTTAATTCCTGGGTTTTGTGGACCACTTTTTGTAATGCTTCTTTTACATCTTCCCTATGGTATTCTCCTGGATGCCCCATTGAAGCAGATAAATCATAAGGGCCAACAATGGTTCCATCTATTCCATCTGTGGTTAATATTTCTTCTAAATTATTAACAGCTTCAATATGTTCAATTTGAGCTATAACAACGGATTCATTATTTGTCCACTCTTTATAGCCATCGAAATCTGTCCCATATTTCTGTGCCCTTGAAAGACCTACGCCTCTTTTTCCAATTGGGGGATACTTAACATAAGAAACAGCTTTCTGAGCCTCTTCTCTATTTTTAACCATTGGAACAATAACCCCATCAGCACCTGCATCCATCACTCTTTTAATAATTACTTCTTCATTCTTGCTTACTCTAACAAGACCTTCCATTCCATTTCCTTGAATATGACCTAAAAGGTTTTGAACACTCTCAATATTAATTGCACTGTGTTCAATATCTAATGTAATCCATTCAAAACCAGCAGATGATAATATCTCAATCACTGCTGGGTGATTAATAGTAACCCATGTTCCAATTGTTAATTCATTTTCACTGAGCTTGCTCTTTAAATTCCCCATCTATATTTGATAAAAATTATTTATTAAAATTTTCATATAAAAGTTCTGCTAATTTAAAATCCTCTGGCTCATCAATATCGATTGACTCCAATTGATTCACTGGGTACATATAAGGATCTAATCCTATTCGTTTATTGCCAGCGTTATTGTAAGATTCCTTTGAAAAAATATAAAAGTTGGAATTTTCTTCGAATACAGGTGTCAAATCTTGTGTCCTAATTAGCTCACTTGGGTTATGATTTATCGGCTTTCCATCTTTCCAATATAATCTTGTTTGCCATTCCGTAACAGAAAAAACCGAATCATTTTCTTCCAAATTATCAAAGTAAAATGAAATAGCTTTATCTAATGTCTCTGTCTGTAATAAGGGGTTTGTACTATGTGTCTGCAAAAAATAATTACCATCAATTTGGGATAAATCATATCCTATAATTTTATTCATGGAAACATGATCTCCCTGAATACTTTCAGGCCGATCAATAATCACTACATTACTGAAATTGCTTTGTACATCATCCTTTATTTCTTTAGAATCAGTATTAATATATACTGTATCCACATATTTACTATTGTTTATTTTCTCCATTATTGCATGATACAATGGTATCCCTGCAAACTCTTTCAAATTCTTATTCGGCACACGTTCTGAATGCCCCTTCATGGGAAGCAATACGTTAATTCCATCCATATATAACCTGACTAATTATTTTCTAATTTTTTAAAATCCTCTTCAACCATATCCTTTACTAAGTCATCAATTAGATAGTTGGGCTCCCAACCCAATTTTTCTTTTGCTTTCTCAGCATCGCCTAAAAGAATATCAACTTCAGTAGGTCGAAAATACTGGGAATCAACTTCAATAATTGTTTCACCGGAACTCAACATTGAGTCGTTGAATTGTTGAGATGTTGAGGCTTCAAATTGATCTTCATTAATGGAATCGATAATACCTTTTTCATTAACCCTTTCACCTTTCCATTTAAGTTCAATTCCTAAATGACCAAACGCCATTTCACAGAATTCTCTAACCTTTGTTGTTTCTCCGGTTGCCAGTACAAAATCTTGGGGTTCTTCCTGCTGCAACATCAGCCACATCCCTCGGACGTAATCTTTAGCATGTCCCCAGTCACGTTTGGCATCAAGGTTCCCCAAAAATAATTTCTTTTGTTGTCCTGTAGCAATTCGTACCGCAGCGCGTGTAATTTTTCGTGTCACGAACGTTTCGCCGCGCCGTGGAGATTCGTGGTTAAACAAAATTCCATTTACTGCAAACATATCATATGCTTCACGGTAGTTTTTACATATCCAATACGCATACAACTTGGCCACTGCATATGGGGACCGAGGATAAAAAGGCGTATCCTCGTTTTGCGGCATTTCCTGCACCTTACCGTACAGTTCGGAGGTTGATGCCTGGTAAAACTTGGTTTTATTTTCCATACCCAAAATGCGAATACCTTCTAATAGTCGAAGCACCCCAAGTGCATCAACATCAGCGGTGTATTCTGGAGATTCAAAGGATACTTGCACGTGGCTTTGAGCTGCCAAGTTATAAATTTCGTCCGGCTGGGTTTCCTGCACGATACGAATGAGATTGGAGGAGTCGGTTAAATCTCCGTAGTGCAAATAAAAGGGTAATCCTTCGTAATGAGGATCGTGATAAAGGTGATCTATCCGATCAGTTTTTATCAGACTCGCTCGTCGCTTAATTCCGTGTACTTCATAGCCTTTATTAAGCAATAATTCTGCAAGATACGAACCATCCTGTCCGGTCACACCGGTAATTAATGCTGTTTTTTGTCTTGATGCACTCACAATGTTGTGATATATATTAAAATTTCAAGTTTCTTCACAAGGATGAACACCCCTCATCCCGACTATCGTCCGGACACTCTCCTCGAGGGGAAATTTTATGATTCAATTTCCACTTTCTTAATTTCATCCAAATTCTCCAAAAACCATTCGTAGGTAGCCTTAATCCCATCTTCCAATTTAATATTATATGTCCACCCTGCTTTTGTCATGCGACTTACGTTCATAAGCTTTCGGGGCGTCCCGTTCGGTTTGGAATGGTCCCAACGGATATCACCTTTATGTCCCACTATTCTCTGGACTAAAAGCGCTAATCCCTTTATGGAAATATCTTTCCCAGTACCTACATTATACAGATCGTGTTCCATTTCACTATTCAAAACAAAAAATACGGCATCAGCTACATCATCGACATGCAGAAACTCCCGTCTCGGTGAACCTGTCCCCCAAAGTTGTACGGGCGAATCTCCGTCTCCTTTTGCTTCATGAAACTTGCGGATCATAGCCGGAAGTACATGGGAGGTTTTCAAATCAAAATTGTCATTAGGCCCGTATAGGTTAGTCGGCATCAGGGATACATAATCGCGATCGTACTGCCTTCGCAGGGCATCCACCATCTTCACACCAGCAATCTTGGCAATGGCATACCACTGGTTCGTCGGTTCCAGCGATCCAGTCAGTAAGGATTCTTCACCCATCGGTTGGTCGGCATGCTTCGGATAAATGCAAGAACTGCCCAGAAATATTAGTTTTTCTACATCCTGCTGGTGAGAAGCAGCGATGATATTGTTTTGTATTTCAAGATTCTCATATAGAAACTGCCAGGGATATTCTTTATTGGCCATTATACCCCCAACCCGGGCTGCGGCATCAATTACCACCTCAGGTTGCTCTTGATTAAAGAACTCTTGAACTCCCTGTTGGTTGCGAAGATCAAGCTCGGAACTACTTTTATAAATAAGATTATTACACCCCTCTTGCTCCAGCTTTCGCTTCACAGCCGAACCCACCATACCACGGTGTCCGGCAATGTAAATTTTAGAATCCTTATCCAATATCCATTCTTATTATGTTAGAAATATCATTTTAGATCCTAAGCCAAGCTCAGCACTTGATTTAGGATAAAAATACGCTTAAAAACTTACCCTTATTGCTTAAAACTAATCTGCTCCCACCAATTACTCACTACTACCCATCCCAAACTAATAATACCTCCCAACATTCCAGAGACAATCAAAATAAATAGTCCCGAGGTATTGTCATTCAACGGTACACTCACTGGCTGCAAAACCGAAAGCACCGGAATTTCCTCCTGAAGATCTAACTTCGCCTGTTCCTCTCGCTGAGAAAGAGAGTTGTACAGATTAAACGTCAGGTCATACCGTGATTGCAGTTCCTGCTCGCGGCTCTGTGCCTTGGCTGTGGCCAGGTTCTGGTTACTGTCACGGAACTCCGCCAATCGTTGCTGAGCTTCCTCAAAGCGTTTCCGAGCCTCCTTTACCTGCTCCTGCACAAACTCCAGGTTCTGTCGCGCCTTTTGGGTTCGGTACTCTTTCACATGCTGTTTCAATAACTTGATGCCCGCCTGACCAATTTCCGCAGCCCCTTGGGGATCAGGAAATTTAGAGTTTAGCGTTAAAATACCGGTTTCCTGGTTTACCGATATAGATAATCGCTCCCGAAGCGTTTCCACTATTTCCATCTGCTCTTTGGTCAGTGATAGTACTGAGCCACGATCCACTTTTTTAGGCAGTGGGTTTACATTCTGTTCTTCCGACTTAAAAAGTGCGATAATCTCCCCGGGCAACCCAATGGTAAACTTCCTGGCATACCCCAAGACTGATGGAGCATGAATTTCACTAAAAAAATCATGGACAGTGGCGGTGGTATCGTACTCCGAGAAATAGACTTCGGTATTCATCAGTTCTACCTGGTAGGGCAGGCTCTGTACAATATTCGGATAGAGCTGTGGGGGGATAGAACCTTCCTGCCCGCCACTCAGATTGGCTCCACTGATGCCCAGCATGCCCCCGTACTGCTGCAGTAGTCCACTTGCCCCGCTTTGAGCAGATTGTGATTCGGGCATCAAGGTAGCACTTGTAGAATATTCTTCCGGGCTGAAGAGGGCAATGAGCAGTCCCAATACCACAAAGACCCCGGTAATTTTTACAATTTTTCCACGCGCATCCCAGAAGGTCTGCACCAGCTCGATGAGGTCGATCTCATCTTCTTCAATAGGTTGGTAGCCGTATTCGGGCGGTTGACCGTAATAACCTTGGGGGTGTGGGGTGTGAGGCTGTTGCCCTTTTTGGGGTTTGGGATCGTGATGGTCGTTATGTGGCTTTTCGTTGCTCAGCGCTTCTCTAATTAAAAATTAAAAATAGATAAATGAAAAATGGGCATGCCCTTTACTCAAGATTTGCTTGATTTTAAGAATGCTAAAAATAAAGAATTAATAAACTTTTAGAAAATTTAATAATGATGTTTTAGTCGCAGGTTTATATGAATAACAATTACTCCATAGTCCATGAAATATAACCATCTGCCTACGCTGTCACGTCACTATTTCACAAACAAAGATTTCATCTTCTTCAAGGAGGGAAATTTATGTTGTCAATTGGATACTTGACCCTATAAATCTTTTCATCTATTAAATCTTAGTTCCCATCTTTAATTAAATTATTGGAGTGTTCTTCTTAATGTAGTTATGACATTTATTTTTTGTGATCAAACAATGAGGTAAACCTTTTGTCTTGACACAAAAGGTGTGAAAAAGTCAAGACTTAGAATTTTGTAATCGGCTACGGCCGGCAGCAGGTGTGTTGTTTTAAAAAACCGTAAAGTGGATACTGGTTTTAAGGAATTTAAAGGTAACAACAGTGATTATAATGTCTATAGAGATCGTATATTTTGTTACTAATTAAGCTTCATCCACTTTCTCTAAAACCTTTTTAATGAGTTTTTCAGATATGCGAAAGTTTGTCTGTTGAATCTTAGATATCAATGGCTTTAGCGCTTTTATATGCCCTTTTCTTTTTGCTGTAACCAAGACACCAAGGGACCCGGTAATAGGAATACCCATCTTGCGAGCTATTTTCCTTCCCTTTACTTCATCAATTATTAATAGTGAATTTTCATATTCTGCAGCTAATGAAATGCTCGTAGCTTCTCCCAAATCCAGTACTGCTGTTAACCCTTTATACATACTCGAATCAGGTTCCACAACTTTAATCCACTCCGGCACTTCTTGGTCAAATTCATCAAAAACAGTTTTGGTGATATGAATTTGTCCATAAACCTCTTTAAGAAGTTTAAAGGCTTTGATTTTTTCGAACAGGATTAAACAACTGGTATCAGCGACTATAATTTTGGGCATTTTCTATATCTTCATCAAGCTCCTCCGGAGAATAGTTTATTAGTGATACATCATAATCAGCAAGTAATTCCATAAAAGTTCGTTTGGAATACCCTGCTAATTCAGCAGCCTGTCCCAAGGTAAGCTTACCCTTTTCATATAGTCTCGATGCAAGAAGCATTTTAGCTTCTTTATCATCTATGTCTGCTGTATCGGGTATATTTATTGTAAGAGTCTTCATGATTTTACCAGTTTATTAACAATAATATATTTAAAATATAGTAATTACAAGAACCGTTTAGGAACGGTTCTTTATTGCCGGGCTGTGATGCTAATTTTATATAAGCATTCTGATAATCTTCTTTATCCTTTATAATCCTGGTTCCAACCTTTTTTAATTAAACTATTGAAGTGTCTTATTATTGATGCAGTTATGACATTTATTTTTTTATAACCAAAGAATAAGGTACACCTTTTGCCGCGCCCCGAGCATTCGGGGGCTTGACACAAAAGGTGTAAAAAAGTCAAGACTTAGAATTGTGAACCCGTCTTCGGCCCTTGGGTGCGAGCATTACGATGGTCCTTTTACTATGGTGCTTATTTCTAAAATATCACCGGTACGAAATGATCTTACGCACCTCCGCTCACAATTCTCATGTCCGACCTAAAACCTTGAAGGTGGTACTGGTTTTCAACCATCCGGCATTGGGGTGGTGAGGGAATGCGTCTGCGGTTGAGCGGTGAGGAGCAGAACGAATGTTCTGTTTGAAGCTCCGTGGGGTTCGGAGCAAGTATTACATTCGTTCCCGAAGCGCGAAATAGTATATGACCGAAGAACCCACAGCCGGTGCGTTTTGCGCACCTTTTGTGCATTCAAAAGGTGCATAAAAAAGCTTTTTTAATGATTATAAAAATGTCCCTTTTACTGGGATCTAACTTAAAAATGTTATTCATTTTTTGTGACCAAAGAGGGACTTACTTTTTTGAATGAGCAAAAAAGTAACAAAAAGCTCACCGGGGGAATCGTAGATTTTGTTCTTTTGAAAATCACAAGCAAATCCAGCTCTAACACATTCATTGCTTTTATCATCAGCTTTCCCGCGATTCGCCCCGGACCCCCTATTTTGTAAACTCACGGTTTATAACCCCGGGCATGAGAATTCTGTGCGGAGAACGGTGTACAGACTCGGAACATTCAAATGGGTAGGAGATGTAACTTAAAGTGAAAACATTTCTTGAAGTACATTTAGCGTCTTATCTTGAGCAGAAGAACTAATAGTTCCCAATTTTTTTATTAGACGTTGTTTATCTACTGTACGAATTTGATCTAAAACAATTTGGCCCCGCTTTTTTTGAAACGTCGTAGTAACCCTTGATGGATAATTTTTAACTGTTGAGGTCATCGGAGCAATAATAACAGTTCGAATATGCCGATTCATCTCATCAGGCGAAATAACCAGGCAAGGGCGTGTTTTCTTGATTTCTGATCCCAGAGTTGGATCAAGAGAAATTAAGTAGACGTCGAAACGCTGAACAGATTCACTTTTTACCATGTCCACTCAGTTTTGTCCCACTGGCTTGGCGCTTCAACACCTTCTTTATCAATTAATTGGTCATCATTTTCTTCGGCCATTTTCTTAAAAGCATTATCCCAGCCTTTACGGGTTTGCTCGGCGGAACGCAGGATAATTTTATTGTCTTTGAGAATCATTTCTATTTCCCCGGAAAGGCCAATTTCCTTAATGATGGGCTTAGGAATACGAACTCCCTGTGAATTTCCAATACGAATAAGCTTTGTTTTCATGTCACTTTGGATTAATGATATTATACAATAATGTAATTACAATATAAGTACCATGCAACGGATGAAATAGGATTTTAGTGCGCCCCGGACCCCCGGTTTTAAAACCGTAAAGCTCGCACTGGAAAATCCCCTCTATCAAGAGGGGGGGTCCCGAGAATTCGGAGGCTTGACACAAAAGGTGTGAAAAAGATCAAGACTTAGAATTGTGAACTCTGCTCCGGACTGCAGGATGCATGTATTTTAATGGTCCTTCCCCCCTCATTAACTATTTCTTTGATATTGACCGGTATAAAATACATTCCCGCATCCTTTGTCCTTCGCTCACAATTCTTATGTCCGGTTTAAAACTGTGAAGAAGATGTTGGTTTCAAGCCCTTCCATCTTTATAGGGAGGAATTTGCCACTACGAAGTATATCGCACCCAGTAGGGGGTGAGTAAAATAGCTGGCTTTAGCCAGCCTTAAGAGTTCAATAAATTAGCCCCGTAATTTATTGCGGGGCATTAATGGACTGTTCTTTATACCAGGAAATAATTCATTACAGAGCAAATGCTTTACCCAACCACCCCTACACCCCTCCTTTTTGTAAGGAGGGGATCATTCGTGCCTTCTTCATCATTTTTAGAGAAATCCGGCATCAGGGTTGTGAGGGAATGCGTGATTGAAAAAATAAACCATATCAACTGTAGAAAAATACGCAACGTATTCTATTAATCTTTTCAAAAATTCTTGGGTTTGATATAAGATTCAGAGTGTCCATTTTTTGTCAGCAAAAAAATAGACGAAAAACTGTTTATGATACAACAGTAAGCACGCTACAGGTAATGACAACCGTTGTCTAATGCTGTATTCATGTAATAAAAAAGGGAGCACCTGACCGTGCCCCCCCCCTTTTAAAGAGTTTGTGAATTTATCAAAGCAGTATTATTCACCGGCTAAAAATATCTCGTTGCTGACACCCACCAGCTCACCGTCGATGCTGGCGGTGGTGGCACTCAGCTTGGTATCATGCACGGGCATATTGGCTATTAGCTCATAGCTTATCTCCACTGTTTCGCCCGCGGGGATGCGATCAATGGTACGCGACCACAGCAACCTGCGATCGTTAACTTTCCCTTGATACATCTCAAAGTTTTCTCCTTCGCCCGAAAAGTCACGCGGATCATAATCTTCCTCAATAAGAACATTTTGCGCCGCGTCGGGTCCCCTGTTTTTAATGCGAAGCGTTACTTTAACCGGTCCCTCCTCATCAATGCGGGTGGGCCGAATCTGCTTTTTAATATCCAGGGTCACCGGTCCCGTGGTGTAGACCAAACTCAACTCTGTTAGGTAAACACGCTGGCCTGACAGATAATATTCATTGCCATCACCCCGCTTCAGCTGTTTGTTTGCTCGTATCAGTCCGGAAGCTTGTTGCGGAAGCCGAACCTCCACATTTACAGCTCCAACAGGCTTTTGTACAGGTTCCCCGTTAAAGAGTAACACCATATCAATATCAGCCTTCTGGGCACTACCGGCCTCACCCGAGAAGCTTGTAATCGGTGATACTGATACCGACTGACTTTCCCCTTGATCCAGCGAAACCTTCTTAGCTTGTGCTCCCCGAAAACCAACTTCTATCTGCTCATTACTCTCTCCCTCATTTCTAAGGACGACCTTGAACTCGGTCTCGGGGTTTTCGCCATCGTGCAGCTCTACAAATCCACTTATCTTCTCAATTGCTATCGCTCCCTCATAAAACGAGATCGGCTGCATTCGTGCCTTTTCTTGTTGCTGAGCAAATAGCTGTGAGCTAAAGAAAAACACGAATACTATCAGACAATAACTGTATTTCGGATATATAACATTGCGTAATTTCATAATAAACCTCTCAGTATGTAATATTAATTTTTGAACTCATAGTTACGGCGAAACGTCTTTATAATAGATCTCATAACTCCACGGCTGCCCGTCTGATTTTCCACCCGGATAGTTATCGGTGTTATTCTTCAGGTAGTTGTTCTGGGTAGAACTTGCTCCACGAGGACCGTTGTTTTCATTCCAGCCGTAAAAACTCCGATGCGAATCCCAGGTATGCGTATCCAACCAGCGATCAATAGTTCCGTAATCCATCAGACGATAAGCCCCCTCATAGAGCACAATGTTGTATTCGTGCGACACGGGATTATCGATGGCATCCCAAATCGCCCAGGGAGCAAAACCAAGGGCCCGGAGCAAGGCAGCCCGTAAAATGGCATGGTCTTCACAGTCGCCCTGGAAATCATCATTGGGTGTTGCATTGGTCAGGTTACCTGAAATTGTCAGGGTCAAATCGGCAGGCTGAGGAAAATCCCAACCCGGACTGTAATCTTCATATCCATTGTCAGCAAATACCGTGGGATTGGTTCCGTCACTTCTCCAACTCATATGTTCATCCACATACCGGGCCACAGCAGCCACCAAGTGATTAGCGGTATTAAACACTTCAAAAACCGACAAACTGTTGGCGTTGGCATATTCCATGATAGCATTTATGGCGTGATTTCGTACCACGGATTTATCCAGACGATATAGATTTGCACCGGTTTGCTCAGACGTAGCATCCGGATAACCGTCATTAGAACCTGAGGGTGAGGTATAGGAATATACATTTTTGGGATTCGCTACATACACCCAATCGGACTTCCGTACCGTATCACCGCCGGACTTTGTGGCAATAGCAGCAAAAGTGAGCTTGGAGTTTGAATGCGTTGGATACGGTCCCCCGGTATAGGTGGCTGTGGCATCATTATCACTGGCTACAATAGTACCATCCACCTCGATCTCCATTTTGGTTATTGTACCCTCAACATCACCTCGTGATGCCGTAAATTCAATCTGTTCATCAGAATCCGGGTGTATTGAAGTAGCTTCGATATATGGCCTGGAACAGCCGACAACCACAAGCATTAGAGATGCAACCATGCACCATGCTAATCTTGTGAAACCTTCGTAAATTAACGTTGAGTATATGTTAGTTCGTTTCATGAGCTCTCCTTTTTTATTTGATAATGGGTAGATAAACAACATTTTTCATTTGCATATCTACCTTGATAAAGTTAAAAACAACATAGATTACACGCTGTTATCCGTGAATGCTATTTTATAGTTACTCTCTATATCCCTGTAAGTTTCCACCAGATCTATTATTTAATATTAATAATGTCTAAATTGTAACGCCTTCACTGCGATCGCTGTTAATGCGAAAGTCCTGCCCCATGCCCAATCGTATCCAGTGGGGGCTCACCGATGGCCTTATCGAAAAGTGGCGCAACATCTCGTTGGTGGGCGACCAATATCCAGTTAAGAGGATATTGTTGGTATAATAACACATGATAAACCTCTCTCTTTTTTATACAGGAAAAGGACTCAGGCAGGTATCGTAAATTCCACCCATCCCTACCATTTTTAAGACCTCTCTTTATTAGTAAGACCGTTGCGGAGGGCAATACTTACAAAACCAATTTGTCCGAATAGTATAAGTATAAAGTAATCCCTATTGAGTCCTTTATTTTATACGCCCATTTCGCTATTCGTATATAAATATACCGTGGGACCCTATTAAGAGCATTGAAATAAGAAAAAAGAGGCGAAGGACTTGATGGCAAATTGAGTTTTCCTCTTTGTAGCAGAGAATCTGCTTCTGTTAAACATGGCTTATTATTAATAGTATATGTGTCAAATGTCCTCACCTAAGTTGAATCGATTAAGGATAGTTCTGTAGTTTAACCCTGTTAGATCCCGAATTATTAACTTTTCCACTGTAACCTATGTAACCCGTAATGTAACACTATAAAAAAGGAACACCCCTTGGATAAAGGTAACAGGTGTCATATTATCCGTTGCAAGACCTTTCGCGGGCGGTCCATCCAAATATTGTAACCTGTCACTTATCATTGCAGATGCCAACCAAAACAGTTCAGGTTTACATAATTACTTATTATGCGACACCCAAATCGCCCTCCAAACGCTTTAAACGCACTTATATAGTATTGTGATTACTATCATGGATCTTATCGTAGAAAAATGGTAAAAACCAGACCCTGTTACGTAGTACTTTAAGGGGGGGGTACCCCTTCAAGAATGCCCCGATGGGACTCACCGAACCCCCGAGGGTATACACGGCATTTTTTTGGGAAAGTGTTACGTTTCAGGCGGCCCCATTATTCAAACGCCTTTCAAATTTGACCTGTAACCCCCGATATTTTGAAAACATCCAATCTACCGCCCTTCGCACTACCTATCGGCAGCAGCCAACTCGTGAGCCCCTGCGCGCTCTACAGAGAAATAAATTATAAATAGGCAATAACAAGACGTTCCAATTTCCAGTCTAGGAAACCGCATCATTTTAGATTCCGGGGAGGACTCACCACGAAAGAATACGTTTCGCGCACAGAATCATTTTTCTCCTTTAAATCAGGTATTACATATAAGTAACGGGTTGGTTAAATATTCAACTGAAAACATATAAACTCATACATCAATATGTGAGTTTTTTTCACCGTTAGTGACAATTCATACATATATGTAAGTCTATATTATTATTTGACTTAGCGTATTTTGGTCGTAACTTTATTCCAGCGAAAATTGCCAAGAGATCTGGGTTTTGCTGACACTTCTCTATTGTTCACCAAAAAAATCAAACCAATACTTCAATAAAATGAAAACGGATAACTACGTACAGTTCCCATTGCATTTTCTAAAAAAATCTAAGGACCCGAAGGAACTCTTTTACATGACCACCGGGCATACTCTTTTCAGGTATGCCGACCATTATGCCAATAACGGTCAGTATAAAACGAGACCAATCATTAAGAAAAAGATGTTGGACAAATGCGATTTTTCTGTCCTTAAGAACATAGCGCAATACTTTCCACCTGATGAAATTCAATTTCGAGATTATGTCTTTATGGGAATGGATTTTTGGCTGGAAGAAGAAGAGCTCGTTGAACTGACTAAATACTATAGAGCCATTCAACGAGAACTATACCAAGATGAGAAACTGGTTAAGGGAAAAAGTCCCACTATCAGGCTCCGATTTGACCTATTGGAAGATTTTAAGAACGGAAGCTTCTCGGCCAATCTGTTCCAGGTATACTGCGCCATATTAAGTGTTGTGGGGCGAAAAAGGGTCTGCCGAATCACCTATGATCATATTCAGTACAGAGCGGCCGGATATCGATCTAAAAACATATATACCAAATGCTTGAAAATGGGTGAAAAGGAGGCTGAGTTTTTAACCAAAAAACAAATTAGTTATGCGGTTGATAAACTTGAAGAAAAATCACTTTTAGCCACGTTGTTGTATAAGAATAGATTAAAGTACTATTCGGTTCGACTCAACATCGATGAATTATACCAGGCAGTAAAGAAAATCAAGTCAAGAAGCTCAGAATATTTTACAAAAAAGAAACACTATGAGAAGCACTTACTCTCACTTAGCAAAAAAGGGGAAGGACCTTCCGTGGAAGAAGAGGGTCAGCTTAAACATAAACGGTTAACAAAAACCTCTAACAAAACCTTTGAATACAAACATCTAAAGGTATAAGCCTGTAAATAAAAAAGTTAATAATGTGCTTAGCAGCACTTTTTAGAAAATTAAGAAGTACAAATCCTTAAACTGAAACCAGCTTAACTTTAAATGAAATGGTACACACAAATCAACAAACAGACCTTTTAAACCGAATTGAGAAGAAGTTAGACCTATTACTTAACACTAATGCCAATCGCATCAATAAAAAGCGATACTTAACAGCAAAAGATGTCCAAGACTTAACAGGTCTCAATACGCGGACAATACTCAATCGATCTAACTTTTCAGTTGATCATAGAAGGTATATTCCATCCATTCAATTCGGTGGGAGTCGTAGAAAATATTTCGAGCGTAAAGTTATCGAACGACTTTTCAGACTGTAACAACTAACAAGCCTAAGCAAACGCTATGGCTGCAAAACGTTTTTGCCAGACCTTCTTCTAGATAGAAGCCTGCACCTCAGTTCCTTTCTAAGTTATCCAGATTAACATTTCCAAGTGTTTATTCGTGGCTATTAATAGCCAGTGGCAAGGGTATACCCTTGTTACGTTAGTTAAGAATAGAAATATGGGGGTACCTTAAAAGTGAGGTTGGTTTCATCTAGAAGAGGCTGGTTACCTTAAAACCAAAAATAAAACATCATGAATGCGAACTTCAAAAACCTTAAAGGAATACATCGGTATGATAAACTAAATTCAGCTGAGCGAATTTGGAATATATTTAATCCCACAGCTCATCAGCTTACTGCCGATGAGACGGGTGAACTCTTACAATTATTACTCGGCGAATATCAGTCAGAGACCAACCAATACACCGTTGTTGTTTACCTTGATGAGTTTCGAGAACAATTAATGACAGAGTACAAATGCAGGGATAATGTACTAGATGTCTTGGACTCATTAGCGAATAAACACAAGTTCATTAACTACCAGATGCTAAATGTTGATGGCAGGCAACTATTAATCGTGGACTTGTCCCCACTTTTCAAACTCATACGGCAACATAGTTGATCAAAAGATAAGGGCTCTTTCATGAGCCCTTATTTCGAAACAAAGTTCCAAGTTCACTGCAACTATACTATGGCGTCAATCTAAAGGCGGGCTAAATAAACACGATCATTCTAAAGTATCTAAGGCTTCTAGAAATATTGTAGGACTATACACGGGAATCTCACTTTTATCGAAATCTTTCTGATTTCTAGTAATGATAGCTTCTAAATTAGCGTGAATGGCTGATTGATATAGGAGGCTTTCTTCATAATCCTTAAAATTGCTTTCTAAAGCATCTTCTAAAACTACACGATTAATGTTAGAAACATTGAAAATTTTTAGTATTTCTCGGACATGCTGGTTGGCCTTTTGAGAAGATAATTGCTTTGCCAATAAGTAAAATATAGTAGTAACGGTTGTACCACAAATCCACCCTTCTATCTCTCCTTTTTCAGCAAACCCAACTGCTTGGGCAGATGCCTCAAAAAAGGGTTCTCGTTCTAAAAAAACATCAAGTAGTACATTCGTATCAAATAGGACTTTCATTTTAGATACTTCTCATCTAAATGCTTTTTATAGTCTTCCTCGTGAACTTCTTGATCCTTTAAAATACCAGTTAAAGAAGCGGTAATGGGAGGAAGACCGCGGTCTACTGATGGTCGATCAGTCTCAATAAGAGCAAAATAGTCAGCAACCATTTGTGATACGGACGTTCCTTTTTGTTTGGCATGTTTTTTAGCTCGTTTAATCAATGAATCGTCTAAACGGAGCGTTAACTTATTTTTCATAGTAAGACGTATTATTTTTGCTCATATAACCGGTACTTCTTCTTTTAGAATATCTTCTTTAAGGGCAGGTTTTAAAGAATCATATTCAACGAGATCTACTTTCATACCGAGTTCGTCTTCCAGCTCTTGTTGAATACCAATAAAATCCAATAGGCTAATTTTTTTGTCAATTTTTACCAGTAAATCCACATCGTTTCCCTCAGCTTCACCACGAGCTGTAGACCCGAAAACTCCAGCTTTTTTAATTCCATATTTTTCTAGTATGGGGCGGACTTTCTTTTTGATCTCTTCTAATTTTGCCATGGCAAAAGGGATATTTAGGTTAATTCAATAGTAATATAAGAAAGTCATAAGAAAATTCAGGCTAACAAGAAAAGCATTATTTATTATACTGAATAGTTTTCCATTGATATATTTAGAATGTTATGCTCATGGATTAATAAAAGGTACTCCAAAGTAAGTGAGGAACGAAGTTTAAATACGGCTAATGACATTAACAACTCTACGGTGCTCCTGTTAACCGCAGTGGCAGGTGTACGATATCAATCAGTATATACCTTCAATGGTAATTGAGTTGCTATCTGATCAAAGCCCCTATCATTTTGTAACAACTCTACTTCATGTTCGATACACCAGCTGCCAATAAGCATATCAACGGTTTTGCGAATTGTTACACCTTTCGAACGAAGAAAACGAAAATTAGATGCTGCTTTTATAACCAATGATCTGCCTCCGAGATGAACACAATCTAATGGATCAAGTGCTTGTTTGGCCAACCTAAACTCCTTGTCGCTGTCAAAACCTTCTAAAATTTTGGTGAGAATGATATCTCCTATTAGAACTGACTGCTCAGAAAGAATTCGGTCAAGGTTTTCAGTTTGTTTATTTTCTACGCCGTTGAAATAACCAATCCATACGCTTGTATCAACTAAAATCACTTCTCGTCAGTCCTCATATCTTCCAAATCACCTTTCCAATGCAATTTGCCACGCAAGTCTTTGATATTTTCTTGCTTTTTGCACTGGACTAACAATTTCAAGCCTTCTTCCACGGCATCTTTTTTCGTTTTCAATTGACTTACCCTCAAGGCTTCATCCATCAAATCGTCATCGATCACTACATTCATTCGCATAATTGTATCGATTTAGTTGATGTTTATTTTTTTATCAATATTTACACATAACTGGCAATCTTCTAACTTCATTATACACTTAAATATTTAAAAGAAAATATATCAAGTTTAAGTTACCCCCCCCCTATATCTTAGGTATTTTCATTTTTCTTGCAATAATCGCCTGCCCTTTTTAGTTTCATAAAGAAACCATAACGAAACTAACTTGTTATGCCTAGTATCACCGTAAAAAACATTCCAGAAGAAATTTACGATCGAGTCCGTGAGCAAGCCAACGCTCATCATCGCAGTATCAACAGTGAGATCATTGCTTGTTTAGAGCAAACCGTCAAACCTCAACAGGTTTCTACTGACGATATTTTACAAGAAGCACGTCGATTGCGTAAAAAAGCAAAAGGCAGCCTCTCTTCTGAAGAAATTGAATCTGCCATTAATCAAGGGCGTCCATGATTGTTGTCGATACGAATATTCTTGCTCAATTTTGGCTTCCATCAGATGCAACAGAACTTTGTGACGAGCTCTATCAAAAAGATCCACAATGGGTTGCCCCTATTCTTTGGCGAAGTGAATTTCGAAATATAGTTACGCTGTATTTAAGAAAAGAGCTGATTGATTTAGCAGAAGCTTTGCTGATTATGGAGAAGGCTGAACTTCAAATGAAAGACCAACAATTTCAGGTTAATTCAGTCCAAATTCTAAATCATGTCAGCCAATCAACTTGTTCCTCCTACGATTGTGAATTCGTAAGCTTAGCCAAAGATCTAGATCTCGAACTAATCACAATGGACAAACAACTTCTGCGGGAGTTTCCAGAGTTAGCCAAACACCCAGCGAAGACAGTCGAATCGGAATAACGCACTCATTTCCTAGCTTCATAGCATTTCATCAGCTTTGACAATAAGGATATGCCTAATCTATTATGATTTATAATACAATTACAAAACAAAATAATATGGAAAGGGGTTAGCCGTATGTTATCTTTTGATAGCATTCTCTTTTAGATGTTCGGAAACATCTTCTTTGGAAATGTCTTTTGATAAAAAGTCCAGAACTAAGTCAGCAAGTTCTAAGTCATAGGTTTCTTCTACCTCATATCCATTGAGATACAAAAAGGTCAGGGCCGAAGCCAAAGCAGTTCGCTTATTCCCATCGACAAATGGATGCCTTATAGTTAAACAAATGATATAGCTAGCCGCCATTTCAAATAGGTTTTTGAGGTATTTTCCATCGAAACTAGCTTTGGGAGCATCTGCACAAGCTTGTACGTCTTGTTCTTCCCGAATACCTGGATCGCCGCCTGCTTTTTCAATCTCTTGCTCATGGATAAATAAAATGTCCTCCACCGTTAGAAAGGAAGGGACGTTCATTATTCACCCAGCTTATCTAAGGATTTTCGATGCTTTTTACTGACTTCTTGATAAGCAGACTTTGCACCAACTTTTTTAATCAAAAGGCCTTCATCTTGTGGAATGATTTCAACCTGATCATCATCCTCTACTTTCAAAAGCTTTAGCAGGGCTTTTTCGAGCAAAACGCCTCGACTATTGCCAATTTTTTGAAGTTTCTTAATCATAATCTTATTGCCTTATGTTCTTACAATGTTATTAACATAAGAATACGAAATAAAAAGTGAAAAAGTATATATAAAGTAGATATTTTTTATACAGTTACTTGTTTACTGGAAGTTAGTTTATTTGACTTAACTGCTATTCATATTGCAACTAATTGAAGCCTATTAAAATATTTATGGCTAAAAAAATACTAATCAATCCCCTTCAAGGCATTCTTCAGATCTTTTTGATTTAGGTGCTCATTGATCTGTGTGACATCAATAGATGAGTAGTCCCATGATTTTCTAATAGGCACGCCCTTACGAAACAAGTAGGTAGTACAGGAAGGGTGTCAGGGATAGTACGCTTGTAAACTATTCAAAGATCAACCTCTTCCAGATTTCTTCGGCTATCCCAGAGATGCAAAATTCTGATATGGTCTTCATTGTTAAGGTAGAAAATTTGATAATGATCTTTCACAAAAACCCGTTCTTCTCGATTCTTTACTTGACGACCTAGGAATGAAAATTCTGAGAGTAATGTCACAACCTCTTTAAACATTTCATCAAGTTCTTGGGAGTATTCTTTTGTGCCAAGCCTTTTGTACCAATAATCCAAAATCGAATACGATCAGCTACTGCTTGAGTGGTCCAAATTATTCGTTTAGCCATTTAGCTACCATTTGGTCCGCTTGTTCATTTGTTAAGTAATCCCCCTGGTCAATGCTTTTTTTTTGCTTCATCAATCCGCTTTTCTTGATAGGATGAAAGCGTTACTTCCTCTTTGGGTTGATATTTGTGATCTAAAATGTGCTTTACGGTCTGGAGAAAAGACTCGTCGTCAATATTTTCGATGCTTTCGTGAAGCAGACTTTTCAACTCTTTAATATTAGCAATCATAGTAACGAAGGCTTGATTCATTTTAATGAAAGTAAAATAATAGAGAACTGGGAGAGTAAGCCTAGTATTATTGTGGGTATAATGATACTACGCATAAGCCCAGAGAACAAAGTTTATCCTGATAGATGATTAACACTTGTTCATATTTCGTCTCAAAATATTCCTAATCAATCCCCTTCAGGGCATTCTTAAGATCGTTTTCATCCAAGTGCTCATAAATTTGGGTCACATCGATAGAGGAGTGTCCCATTATCTTTTGCACCATATGAATAGGCACACCTTTTCGGAGAAGATCCGTTGCACACGAATGTCGAAGCCCATGCAGCATAATCGTATCAGGCACATCATCAGCCAATCTTACAAATTTCTTAAAAGATCGTGAAAGAGCCGCAGCCGTCATACCATGGAACTGATTTAATCCTGTAGAACTTGGAAACATATAACCATCCTCCGGTTCACCCTGGTCTTTATACCATTGCTCTAACCACGGCTTCAGAGGCTCACGAATCGGAATAACGCGCTCCTTTCCTGACTTCGTAGTATTATCATCAGTATTGACAATGCGAATATGTCCCAAGTCATCGGGATCTTTGGGATTACCCTTCAAATCAACATGATTCCACTTCAGATTTACCGCTTCGCTAGCGCGCATCCCGCAATAATACATCATGTTAATCATGGGCTTAAACCATAGTCGCTTCTGATGTTTCGATGTTACATGCCCCTCCTCTTCCTGCTCTTTATAAAACTTATCAAAAGCTTTAAATACTTCATCAAGCTGTTCTCGTGAAATAGTCTTTTGGGATATCTTATCAGGAATCTTTGGAGGCTTAATATTCTCGGTAATATTTTCTTTTAAGATTTCCTTTTCATGCATCCATCGAAAAAATACTTTTAGGTGTCGCAAGTAACTGGCCTGAGTTGCCTTGGCCAAATCATTTCGAAAACAAAATTCGCGGATATCCTTTTCCAATATCTGTGTCACCGGCATCGTAGAGCCCAACTGATCTTCCAGCATATCTAGGTGACGCCGGTAATTTTTCTTGGTGGTTTCATTGGCCTGGCTTCGCTCATCAATAAACTGATCAGCTGCTTTGTGCAATGGCATATACTTTCCTCTCAACTGCTGGCGCTTCTTCTCCACTTCCTGCTTAGGAGTCCAACCGTTGAACGGATCAATCTCTCCCCGTTCAAATTTCTCCTCATACTCGATGAGCATCTTCTGGGCTTCTCGCTTATTACTCGTTCGAAGGCTCAACGCTTTCTGTTTTCTTTCACCGTTTATCTTCGCAAAGAATCGAATATAGTAGGTATCATTTCTCTTTTTTAGACTTGCCATGTTATTTCAAATTTAAATAAATGTTTAGTAGTTGGTACGAGTTGGTACATAGTTACTCTTATTTTTTCAGTTTTTCAGGGTCACTCGACATAATTGAGTACTTCCCTCCCTTTTTTCGGCCCCTATTCTATTTTGAACTAAATCTGCAATAAACTATTTGTAGATCGGCAGACCTTCACAAGCTTTAAACGAATAGTGAACATATGTACCAATCGCTGTACCAACTATTTACGAAATTAATGATTAAAAGGGAAATAATTTCATTTTTAAAAGTGGATAGCGAAGGAAGAAAAAATCTCAAAAACAGCCCTCAAAATGTTTAAAAGGGTGTTTTTGAGTGGTGAAAAGGAGGGAATAAAAAAGTGGGCCCGGCAGGACTTGAACCTGCGACCAATCGATTATGAGTCGACTGCTCTGACCAACTGAGCTACGGGCCCGAATGTGTACCCGAGGCCGGACTCGAACCGGCACTGGCATTTGGATGCCAATCGGATTTTAAGTCCGACGCGTCTACCAATTCCGCCACTCGGGCAAACATGTTAAATGATTGCCTGACAACGACTTAGGGCTATTTTAACTGCCTTCCTACCTCCTGCCATATCGTACTTCTTAGAGCCAAAAAGACCCCAAAATAGCACCAATCAGGTAACAAATAGGTAACAAAGTCCTGTCAACAATATTTAAATGAACACTCATTAAAATGAGACTCCAAATATAAGGGATTACAAATTACTTCTACAAAGTATTTTTCTTTTTAATTTTGCAACGGAACAAATAGAGAGGAAAAATGAAAATGCTTATACCCCTCCCCTTTTCGATATGAAGTCAACCGTTCTTCCTCCATTATCTTCCCAAGGATTTCTCGGTTATTTATAGCATTTTATCCAGTGCTTGAACCACCGGTTACATCTTTTAAAACGATCAAGCCATTCACTACAACGGGATACCGATGTATCCGAATAGAAAAGCATCGTGGCGTTTAGTGCCCTCTCCAGAAAAGTTAGAGATATAATCTACCATCTCGACGCCGAGCACTACGCCCTCACCTCCAAGCGGTATATCCACACCGGCACCTATAGGCACGGTCTGCTTCCAACTCTGATCAATGTTACTGCCACTGCCTCCATCAAAAGAAAGCTTGCGTGCCCCATATCCGGCTATCGCATAGGGTTGAACAATAATTCGGGGCAACGGTTTCAGAACGACTTCCGCCGACAGCGCACTAAACGACATATCCACTTCCGTAGTGGTAATCTGGTCATTTTGCAGGGTAGTAACCGTCGATGCCGAACGGTGTAGTCCGCTAAGCCGCAAGTTGGCGAAGCCGTCACGGGACCCCATCGTTAAACTGCTTCCCCAAGTAAATACGGAGGTCTGATTCTGCAGGCTGGAACCCGCCAACCCGGTAATATCACCGAAACTGCTGACTCCAGGAAGGGAGAACCCGCCTTTAGGAATCAGAAATATTTTATTGTCAGCCTCTGTTTTTTCTGTGAATAAATCTGCGTCCTGATTAGTCTTAAGCTGATAGGTTTCGTGCATACTCCCGATTAATCCTCCATAGGCTGCCCCATCCAAGGCCAGCTTCTTGAGTTGTTGACCAGATTCAGCATCAGCCTGAGCTATCACAGTAAAATAGCCCCTAAGTGCCATCATAACTGGCTTTTGGAAATGATTTTGGCTCTCTAAGTTTTGGGAGTTTCTGATGAAACGATATGAATTCCATGCAGAAGGCATTCCCTGATAACCATCGGCAAAATTATTGCCTATGGTTTGAACAATATCTGCTGCAACTTCGACTATATTTTCGCTCTGCGCAGGAGTGGGACTCGAAGTATGAGACATTGCGGTCATAGTCCCACCAGAAAAACTGCACTGGCCGCTTACCTGTTCTCGGCTTACAGCACCAGTACGACTCGCAGTTTCCCCTCCAAAGTTGTCCATAGCGCTATTGAGCTGTGATATGTTCTCGGAATTCTTTGCAATGTTAAACAGAGAATTGATTTGTTCGACACAGGCCTTAGGCTGTACTCCATAGTTTGAATTACGAAGCTGTGACTCCGATTGAGGAAAGCTGTTTTCTCCGCTACAGTTTTGAGAAGTCATCGTACATTCATCAGTGCCTGTTTGATCCAGTACGTCTTGGAAGTTGGCTACGCTATGTGATCCTTCGAATGCTTTTTCCAGTTGCTTTGCTTTTCGGATTTCCTCGTACTTCTCGTAGCCGAGCGAAAACCCACCGTCGTCACGAGTGTCAGGAATATCGGAAGTTCGAGTATAAAAGTTTCCATAATCATTCCCACTCCACTTGGAATGGCCGGTGATATAGTTGGTATTCCACGTATGTAGGGCAAATTGTTCAATTTTTTTAGTATCCCCGTCTTTACTGGTCAGCTCAATATCCGTCATAATATGGGCAGGAGTAGACTCTTGATCACCCATTCGAACAGTACCGGTAAATGTCTTATTCCGTTCCAGTCCTTCCAACTTGATATGCAACCACAGCAAATTGTCCCAAGTAATAGTCAATTTTGCCTTACGCCCATCTTGGCGACCTTTATAGGAGCCAGTCCACTCTGACCATTGTTCCAGTTCCTTCGAGGTATTCATCAAGTCCCTTGGGTCGGCACTGGCATTTACCCCGCTTTTACTGAAAGCCATGCCGTAGTCATTTCCATTCCATTCAGAATAGCCAGAGATATAGTTGGGATCAGAATGCAGAAATAAACGTTGAATTTTTTTGGTTTGATCTCCCGAACCGGAGAGAGTGAGGTTTTTCAATGTTTTAAATCGTCCATCTACAATCTGTCGGGCATCTGCCTGGCCCGTAAGGTTTGTTCCACGATCTAAATCTTCATATGTGATGTCGAGGTAGTATTGATCACTGCTAGGCTTAATGGTAAGCTTTGCCTCTCGACCGTCATTGCGGCCTGTATATGTTCCATACCAATCACTTGCCCCACTTGGCAATTTCGCCAGTTTCTCCTCACACATGGACCGCCGTATCTCGTCTACGGACTCACTGGGATCAATCATATTAGCATAGGCTACCATATCCCAGCGGCCAACACCATTATTTTGGGATTGCACAGCATTTGAGAAGGGAGGATAAGACATGTCATTGACGTGCATATCATCTGTACCCTTTCGATCCAGAATATTCAGCAGTTCTTCAAAGTCTAACCTCGCTACATCACATTTGATATAAGGCTTCAAGCTATTTCGGCTCTCTGTCCGACTCAATGATTTATTACTGGTCCCAAAATTATATTCCCAAACATCCTGCTTATGCATCAGGTTGAAGAGGTTCAACCATCCCCATTCTGTAAGGTCAGCATTCCATAGCCCTTCAATGCCTTCATTTGCTAATTCATCTCTGCTTAAAGGTGATCTTAAACTATTCTTGCCGGGTGAAATTTTCATTTGAAGTACTTCGCTACCCCACTTAGCCAATCCCTCGTGAAAGGCAACAAAAGTCTGATCCACCATCCCATGAGTTCCCTCCTTCATATGACCAACCAAGTAATAGGCCATCCTGTTCTCCATCCTACTATGTTGGTATGCCCAGATATGAAATAGTTCATGAAGCATGGTTCTTATATCCTTTCCAGTATCCCAACCACTCTTTTTCACCAAGTAAATCACATTGTTTAACGGATTGGCATAGGGATCTAAATTGGGTTTTCTATGCGGATATTTCACCTTAACTTTATCCTGAAACCCCAGTCGCGATCCGTAGCTATTCATTGTATCAATTGCGGTTTGGTAAAGTGTCCAAATATCTGCGTGAAACCACGGCTCACGATTACTTAGACTATGATTCCCAGAGTTGCTGAAAGTAAGGTCGTCTAACTCTTTGTGGATATCCCGGTTGCCATCGTTGGCACTAGACTCTTTGTAAACAGTATACCATGACACTTTACGGGCTTTGTCGGTAGCCATTCCGTGGCGGATCTCCAGGTCGGGTTCTTTGAAGTGGACCTTAACCATAAACTGCCGCTCCTGACAATTTTTGCTACGGCTAAGTTTGAAATGCCCCTCCGAATCTGTACGTACCTTGCCCCATGGAGCCCAATTTCCCCAGACACCTCCGAACAACTTTTTACGGGCTGAAACTCTGACGTGAACATTTCCTAGAGCCGTAGTATCACGACCAAGAAAGTTGGCCATATCATTGTGATGTTCAACAGAAAGAGTACCCTCAACAGTGTAACTGCAGTCGATCTTTAGATCAATTACGGGTTTTCCAGGATTCGCTCTCAAAAGACTTGGTTGTATAATGATGCAACAAAATAGAAATGCAACTAACAGTCCAAAGGTTCTCTTTATGGCTTTGGTGAATAACATATGATCCCTCTCCTTGAATTATCCATCCCTGTTAAAAACCGGCTTTTAATAACCTCGCTAACCGGCAGTATCTCTCTAACAATTTCCAAGCTTTAAATTATTAGGCGGAATATCAAAGGATAGGGATGCAAAATAATCAGTAACCCTCTAGTTCTAATAATCCAGATTACTAATTACATCTGCAGTATGATTTTAGTAACTTCGCAGTTTTAAAAATTTAAATCCTTGAAAATGTCTAAAGATAAATCAAATTCCAAGAGACTTAAGTCCATAAGTATACATGAGGGAAGGCTTCGAAAATTAATTCAATTCCTAAAGAAAAGAGAAGCTTTGGTAACCATTGACTACGACCCCTATGGAGCCCCCAAAACCACGAAATATAGCTCCAGCAAAGAGACTGAGAATTCGCTCAAAGAACTTATTCTCAATGTCTGGCCGGAAGCCACCGATAGCGCTTATTATGAATATCTAAAAACGGATTACAAAGCCCATCGGAAAACCACGGTTAAAACCAAGCACCATCCCTCATATGAAAAGTTTATCAAAGATATTCGATGTACCTTTAAAGAGAATGCTCACCTTGACCAAAAGCAATACAAAGAGCAACTGTTCTTTTCTGGAGTCCGCCGGCAACAAACAAACCTGCTGGCAGCCTTCCCTAAATTTCGAAAAAATATTATCACGGAGATTAATCAGTTTGTAGGTCTACTTGAAAGTGATAAGAGAGGCTTCCCATACCAACGGCTACGGAACCATACCTCACTTCGCTGCCACCGCTATAAGCAACTGGAAAAAGATATATTCCAATACTTCAAAGATACAGACTCGTCAACCTTACAAGAGGTCCGAAGCAACTTCTCTGAGATCATGAAATCGTTCATCAAACATTTGGGATCACTTGAAAAGGAAGGTGCTGGCCACGAACAACCCGATGGGTTGCGCATATTAGATAATCGCCTGCAATTTAAAGAGTTATCTGATCCGAAAAATATGAAAATTGAATCTGAAGAACAGCAACGTATCAAAGAAATTGGCTTTGAAGAAACCTTTAGCAACCAGTCAGAATGGTTTAACAGGCTGCGTTTTAAGAAAATTACGTATTGGAAAAATGAGTTGAGTGATCTCCCCATTTCCGATTGGCCTCCCTTCTATCTGGAACATATTCTGTTGGCTTATTTCGAGCTGAATACAGTCTGCTCGCAAATTGTAACCCTCCGGGACCAGCTATTTGACCAAGTCGGTTTTTATGTTACCTATTCAAAAGATGGGCAAAAGCTCTTCACCATTGAAGAAGTTCTCACTCCTAAGCAACTCTCCACGATATTATCCCAATATGAATATCAGTCCAATTCTTTTGTCAATGCTCTAAGATCGGATGGCAACCTCTTGCAAAAACCGTTGCAAAAGCTACCGGAAAGACTTGAGCATTTTGACAAGCTCACTTCTCCTGACAATCTGTTTTATTCCCGAATCCAGAAGCTTATTTGGGAATATCTGCTCTATAGAATGTGTGGCAGTTGTCAACCAAAAAGAGATCATGTTGCCGAGTTCTATAATCCTCATTACAGATCTAATTAACTACCATTCGCTCTGGGCAGACAAACATCTCGTCTGCCCAAAGTTCTCCCTCCTTTTTATGTGACTTTCTAATTGCAACGCTGGGGATAACCTCCAGCATTAATCGCAATTAATAAAGTCACACTATGTCAGAACTTGATTTCAGACACTACCTGACCTCTGGCGAAGCTGTGGAGTTTTTACAGCAAAAGCTTAAACAAGAGGTTCATTACTACGATCTCGATAATCTTATTAGAGCAGGAGACCTTGAAACTCCTGAGATGATAGCTGGCCGCCGCATGTGGTCCCCTGACGACCTCAAAGCCGCCACCAAAGCCCTTCGCATTCGTCGTGTAAAACGACCATCCCTAACTCAAAAACGATCACTACTAAACAACGAGGAAGAATAGCTATGTCTGATCCTAAAGCAATGCTCAAGCAAAATATTGAGCAACTCATCCAGCAATTAATCAATCATCAATTTGAACACAAGACGGAACCGATATTTATGGATACCACAATATTCAATCAGAATTATCAACTGGAATATAAAGACACCTCACAGGACGTCATAGCTCGCTTTATTGCTTTTAAAGTCTTGCCTAAGGCCACAGAACAGCGAAAATGGCAAATAGCTGACTATTTAGCTCCAATGATCGATCCATTTATTGAAGCTACTATTAGTGAGTCTGAAATAGATCGATTGTTAGGGATTCCGAAGGATAGCTTGCAAATCCATACTGATATGGGACTGCTTTCAACCTACCGGCACAAATGTGAACGCGTTTACTACTGGGATCAAATCAGAAAGATGTTTGGCCTACCCCCTCAAACTAACGATAGAGGTGACTATGAGTTATAAAAGCGGCAATTATCTTCCATACCAGCATACGAATGTGCGCTATCGATTGCTTAGGCTAAAAGAGTTTAACAGGTCTAACAAACGAGCCAATTATCGGTGCCTATCGGCCGGATACCATAAGCAGCATAACTATCACCGAAAACCACTCAACAAAGGCTGGCCATCAAAGGCCAGCCCAAAGCCTCAACTACAATTTGAACCTAAAATAGCAGCCTGATGGATATCGAATATCAAATACGGTCGGTCTTTTCAGGGGATTTGATTTACAAGTCAGATTGTCGAAGAGAAGTAGTCAAAGTGTTAACCAAACGGAATCCCGGTACATATGATGTGTACTGGGTTAATCCGAGATCGAATAAAGTACGAGTCATTTCACCTGGCAACATATTCGTTAAACAAAACCAGCCTGATCGATCTGAAAACCTTAAACAAACTTCTTTGATAGATACATAATTATGGAAAAAAAGTATCTGAATCGACCCTTTACCATGGTTCCCAATATTTGCTTTGACAAATATATGGTAGAAATGACTCCCAATGAGTTTCAAGTCTACCTGTTTGTTATACGAAAAACGGTTGGATTTCATAAACGATCAGACATCATATCGTTAAGTCAATTCGAAAAGTTTGTCGGTAGTACTATTCCAACTATTCGAAAGGCTATAGAAGGACTGATAGAAAAGGAATTTGTTAAACGAATTCCGGAAAAGTGCAGCTATAAATATATCCTTAACAAACCTCCAAAAATCTATAGTGATATTAAACAAATTGGAAACAGCTATGAAAAAAACTTACAGGATGATGTGAAAGAAACTTTCAATGAATCTTGCAAGAATTTTACAACACAAAAGAAAGAACAAAAGAAAAATTTAAATAATAATATGTGTGATAGATCAAAATTTAGATCCAAGATACCAACAAAAGAAGTATATACAGTAATAGACTCATGGAATAATCAGTTCAGAAGCAAGATTGATAGAGATGATCCAAGCTGGTTAGATCACATTGGTGAAGTATTATGTTATTTCAGGGTTGAAGAAATCAAACAAGCGATGGACAATCGGCTCACTCTTGACCTCTATCGAACAGAATATCCATACCTATTACACAGACCCAAGGCTTTTTTTGAACATTTAGAAACAATCGAGAACGATCTCAAGGCAAGTAAATCAAAAATTATGCCCCATGGTGAGATGGTTAAACTAATTACAGAAGAGGGATATAAAGAAGAAGATTTTAGTATCCGCTGGGATCTTCCGGACGAGGAGGGAAATCCAAAACGGGAGCTCATTACTGATCGTCAAACAACTCAGAACGTTTAACAAAATCCTATTTCTATGCTAAACTACCCCGAACAAAGGTGCAAGATGTGTGGCAAAGACATCTCCCATAAACGCATTGATGCCAAATATTGTGACAATCGATGCCGAATGCGGTATAACCGATACAAGGAAAAGAGAAATATTATACAAGATATCATCAACATATGCACTCGTATCCCGCACAACACCGAACAAACCCCGGATCGTATAACAAAATTGCGAGTAAAAGACTATAAAACAGGAAATGTTAAGTATTTTACCGTAAATGAGCTGGCAACCTTCTCTCAAAACCGTTTAAAAAAGATTAGGAAGCAAAAATTGATAGAAGAAGTGACTTATCAGACTACTGGAAGAGTTATTTAAACTGACTTTTAATTAAAATAGTCATCAATCGTATAACGATGTTAAACGTTTACTTTAAGCTGACAAATTTAAACGTATAACGTCCCATATAGCCTCTAAAGGGCATTATTTTCGAAATGTTATACGTTTTTTGTTATACAAAATCGTATGAATGGGCCCATTCTATTCAAAACGTATAACGAAATTTTGCCCTTAAAAGTTAAACATTTTCCCTAATTCCTTTGATGTTTTAATGGTTTAACGTTTTAACGTTTTAACGTTGGAATGTTTAAGTGTTTAGATGTTAAAATGTTTATGGATAAATGGGAAACTTTATGGTTTTATGTTTTTCTTAAGCCATTAATTATATACACTTGGTAAAATTATTAAACGCTTAGAACTATTTCGTCAGTAGCTATGAACATTTCGATTGACAAATTAACCTCACAGTTTGATGTAATTAATCAACTATACCATCGGTATAACAACCTGAAGATCGTCACGGAGAATCAAAGCCAGAAGCTAAGAATAAAATATTCTACAGAGGAAGGGGAATCCGGTTTCCTGACTGGTTACATAGCACCTGCTGAAATGGTCGATTATTAATAAATTTCAAAAAAGAGCATTGCCTTAACCCGAATCGATTAGACAAATTCTTTAAGATTACTCCTGAAATGATAATCATTTCTATTGATTCGTAAAACCCAATCAGGGCAAGACCCAAAGGAATCAATAATGCTATGCAATATATGCAGGCTGCATATCAAGGATCGTATGACAAACGAGCTCCTCTTTCAGTTGTACCCAGTCAAATACATGTTGATTCGTATGACATTTTAGACGGGAACTCTACCTGGCACGTGGCTAAGAAGATTGGGATGAAGGCTTTACCAGTTAGATGTATAGTTTAACCAATTTCAATCAATATGACTGATACACATGATCAAAGACCTCGTTACAGGTTTGGGCAAAGAGCTGTCGGTCGTATTTATCAGGTAGGATATTGTCCAGCTCTTTTTCGATCGTGACTTTCACATCGGCGATGCGCTGCTGCTGTTTGGTCCATTCCATCACTAGTTTTTCCTGTTTGAGCTTTTCGATCAGCTCGGTGATACCCTCCTTATCACAAGCCGTCACATTGTTATCGTATCACTAAAAGCATAATGATGAACTGACGTGAACATAACTAATCCTACAAGAAGATTTATGTACTATGAGGCATATAATATATAGAAATATCTAACCGATAATCATATTGTTAAAGTATATTACGAGATAGGAGATATTTTTCAAAAAAAAGAGGTGAACCAGCTATCCACTGATTCACCCCTGAAGAACATTTGGTAGTGTTCTCTGTCCAAACGGCTTTTACGCATTTAAGCGTATCTGTTAGCAAGATAGTTGAAATAGGTAATCCTTACCAAAAAGGGTAGGGCGTATAAAAGGGACTGGCTATATGGAATTGCTACAAAAAAATGGACAGTGAGTTACCCCAGGTCATGCAGCCAATTCTTGGTTTTCTGTTAAGTGATTCTCCATTTCTGCCGGTGTTCGGTAGTCTAGCGTAGAATATAGCCGCTGGCGGTTATACCAGATCTCGATAAATTGGAAGATTACTCCTCGCAATTCTTGGTACCCGAAGCGCTTAGGTTCTATCGGTAGTTCTGCTTTAAAGGTTTTAAAGAAGCTCTCGGCCGGAGCGTTGTCCCAGCAGTTGCCTTTCCGACTCATGCTTTGGCGGACCCGTGGACGGGCTTCCAGCAGCTGGCGAAACTCCTGGCATGCGTATTGGATGCCACGGTCAGAATGGAAGATTAACGTCTGCTCGATCGCTCGCTTTTGGCAGGCCTGCTTCCAGGCCGGAATAACGGTTTGATCAGCTTGCATGCCTTCCGAGAATGACCATCCCAGAATCTGGCGGTCAGCCAGGTCCATGATGGTTGTCAGGTACAGCCAACCTTGATTGCTTGGGATATAGGTGATATCGCTTACCCACACCTGGCCTAATCGGTCAGCCATTTTTGAGTTCATTGAAATTTGGTACAACAGAAAACGGCTGCATTCAGCCCTGGATTACCGCACCCCGGTTCAAACCGAACAACAACTAACACACAACCAAGCCGCATGATCTACCTTAACCGACTGTCTACTTTTTTGTTGCAATTCCATATAGGTGATTTCCCTTATTGCATATAGATTTAAAGGCGTAAATTTAGCAATATATTTGTTATCGTTAACATAAAATTTGATATTTGGTTGCACCTATTCCCTTAGGTGTCTCTCTTGATGAATAGTAAGCCCTCGCAACTGATACTTGTGAGGGCTTTTTTATTTTTAAATCGATATTAAACAACTTAATGTAAGTATTGGGCATCTCAGGTGTCTTACCTATGACTGTTCATTAAGGAAGACACCTAAAGGGCAAAATATTGGCTCCCGCTTTGAATCGGGAGTCTTTTCTTTTTAGGAATTATATTAAATAATGAGAGGGGGGTAAGATTTCAGGATTTAGCAGTACCTATCAGGTTCTGACAATAAAAAAAGTTGTGTTAATGATAGTAATCTGTTGGCTTTATAAGGGATTCTATGAATTTTTTATTTCTGAAATGAATAATTTGGATACTAATAAATTTTGTTCCAGTTTATCTTTCGAATTTAAAGAGAGAGATACAGCCACACACTTAACCTAAAAAAAGTGTGTGGCTTTTTTTATTTAAGTCATCAGCGGTATTGATCCCACCCCATATTTCTTTGTTCTAATACCAGTTTATTTTTATTAAATCTCATTAGATTCTGACTCACTGGAGCTGTTGAACGCTTATATATTCAAAACCCTGAGCGAAGTACGAGAGAAAACCCAGCAATGGAAATACGATTATAACCAAAACCGACCCCACAAATCCTTGGGGTAGAAAACACCCCTGGAACTATTACCATAACCGAAATCCTCTACTTTTGAGTGGTCCGAAAAATAGGGAAGCTTACAAACCCTCCGCAGTCTTCTTTTGAAGTATGAAAGGATAGATGATCACGAAGATACATATTGGTTGAGAGGTCAAATAGTTCAACTTCTTTCCAAACATCCTTTTCATAGTAGTTGCCACTTAAATGGCGTAGATATCGAATAGTGTCCTTCCCATGACCTATTACAGCTTTTGGTTTAATTGACCTTAGCAGAAAGTTAAATACTTCGGTACTTTTTTTGTTATCTGCTAAGTTCTCCTTACTGGTTGAAGCGATATTATAGAGGTTGGTTTCTAACAGACGGATATTCCTTGATTCATCAAACTCGTCATAGATTCTATTTAACTGATTTCTTGTATACGTAAACTTATCCTCTTGTTCGTCATAAGCATCCATCCAACCTCTCCTATTGAAACCATCTTTTTGGGGATACCAATGGTTTTGGAATGAGACAGATTTGGAAGGAGTGATCCCTACAATAAATACATTACACTCTAATTTTGATCCCTCACATATAAAGGGCCACCCTTCATCTGTGATTTTATCTATTAAATGTTTATCAAACTCAAGCAGGGTCATATTATATTGTTAACAGTTTTTAGAAAGTATGTAATTGTGTGATGAGCTGATCACTAAAAGAAGGTATAAATGATTAACTAGAATTAGTTTTATCAAGTAATACCAACACTTTATCTTCTATATTTGCTCGCCAATGTTCTATAACATCTCTTTGTTTACCAGTGCCTTCCCACGTATTAAGATGTCGTTCAATTTTAAATTCACAACCTTCATCGGTTTTTTCAAAATCGTACGCTCGTTTCTTTATCCGATATTGACTCAAAAAACTGTCACCTTTGGTAGTCCACCTTTGTTCATCAGAAAGCCTTGCTAAGTACTTCCGAAAATTTTCAAAGTCTTGGTCACTGTCTCCATCCCAATTTTGAAAAGATTCCTTGAGTCGATCTTCAAGGACTATGTTGTAGTGGGGGGAGCAATATGGATCGCCATCAATGAATAAATGTTCATTTGGTTGAGTTTCGCAACCTTCGAAATGACATGTATCCATAATCTGGGTTATTAGATTAAATTCATTGTGTGTTGGATGAGGGTGTAATGATAGATAAAAATAAGGTGCCTGAACTAAAACTAATTACAATTTATAACTTATTAAGTTAGAAGAGTTAATTATATTTTTTAATGTTGTTTAACATTGAAGCTTTAGGGTACAGAGAGAATTATTATGGAAGCAGTAGCTGCAGGAATTAAAGAAAGGATAGGGCAGGCAATAGAAACATTAGAATCTGGAGAACCGCTATCCGAGGAAAAGAGACATAAAATAGTTGATAAATTAAAAGAGTCCGAACACGAATTAAGTAAAGTTCGATTGTGGATTCAATCAGCAGAGACCCTTGCAGATATAGGAGTTTGGGAAGTAGATCATCAAAACGATAAAGCATTTTGGTCTGAGAAGACGTATCACATATTGGGATACAGTCCAGAAGAGCAGGAGCCTTCCTTTAAAGCATATTTCAATCGGATACATCCTGAAGATCAGCCAAAAGTACAGGAAGTATTTAATGACTCATTGGAAAACAATGATTCGTGTGAAGTTACATATCGAATTCAACTTCCCAACGGTCAAATTAGGTACGTGGAATCCCATTCCAGTCATTATTATAACGAGGCACGTGAGCCTATTTCGACTATTTGCATCAGCCAAGAAGTTACGGATCGGGAACGGGGCAAACAGCAGTTAGAGCAATCGTTAGATGAAAACCAAACACTGTTGGGGGAGATTCATCATCGAGTGAAAAATAATCTGGCAGTTGTAGCAGGTTTGTTACAGTTGCAGTGGCTTCAAGAAGACGACCCTAAGGTTATATCCACGCTGAAAGAGGGTGCAAATCGTATGAGAGCGGTCGCAGGTATTCACGAACAGTTATATGAATCTGATGATTATAGTAGTATTGCGTTAGGCGAGAATATTACAAGTTTAGCCACTGATATTATTGGCACAATGGAGTCTGAGAAAGAAATTAGTCTGGAAAGCAATTGTGATGTAGTTCATTTAAATATAAGCCAAACACTGCCCTGCACGTTAATTGCCAATGAAGTGGTGACCAATAGCATTAAACATGCTTTTGAGGGAAAAGAAGAGGGGACAATTACAATTGACCTAACAACGTCAGATGACCTTGTTAGATTGGAGATTAACGATAACGGAGTGGGCTTACCAGACGATTTTAACAGCAGTGGAAGAACGTTGGGTATGGATCTTATTGAGACATTAAGTGACCAGCTGGATGCTGATTATAATTTCAGCTCATCTGAGAAAGGCACGACTTTTTCAATGCAATTTCAAAAAGAGGACAGAAATGTATAAAAAACTATCACTGTTTTTATTCTGCATCTTAATAACCTCAATTTCATTGGGTCAAGATACTGAGACTATCATTGTTGACCAACCAAACTCTCCTATTGAAATAAAAAAATACGAAGCATCCTTTGAGGAAGAAGGATCCAATACAAAAGAAGGTATTCAGCATAAAGTAGTATATATAAACTCAGGTAGAGCCAACCCAATTGCTATTAAATTTGGATTCGTCTCATTCAATATATTTAACGAGTATTTAGGTATTATTAACGGAATAGCAATGGTGAGATTGGAAGGAAGGCAAGAAAATAGAGGAACTTGGGTACATGAGACTTCTTCCGATTTTAGTTTTTATACGGGTATTGCCTTTGTCAATAAAGTAAGATTTGAGAATGGGGAAATTTGGGAAGCTGATTCAGAAATTATTATAGATACTCTAAAAGAAATTAAGAGTGATTTTGATGCATCGGTTCTAGCTGATGATATCTAACATTAATCTGAAAAATTTATAAATAATGTTATGTATGATCTGATACATTCATGTGTATATGTTATTTGTAAGGGTAACCATCTCAAAGATCTAACAACATTGGAAATTCATTGATGAAGGGTTTGTCAGCTAAAAAGTCGGTGTAATCTATATTCGACCTTTTTTTGACCTATGTCTCTTCATGATGATATAACAGGTTGATTAGTATTAAATATATGTTCACGCTCCCCTTGATTGCATAAAACAGGTTCAATTTCTTTGGTATTATTAGCTAACCGCTGGAGCTGTTGATGAATATAATAGTCGAAATAATTATTATTTGATATACGCTCTGTAACCGTCTTGGCGTAATCTAGAAACTCCTCATCGTAGGTAGCAAGCTGTTCGAATGCTAAATCGTTATCAATGATCATCTGTAGTGCTTCTGTTAAGATATTAGCTTGTACAGGAGAGTGGTGCATGCTCGTTAATTTTGCTTTCACGACCGATAACTTTTTTCGTCCAATATTGGCTTGCCCATTTACCTCTTGATATAGAGAATGTATGGCTTTTAAATATTCGCTGTGTTCGGTAAGTGTTGAAGCGATATTGTTAACGTATACTTTAGAACTCTCTCTCATAACTTCCTCTCTTTATACCCATTAATTGGATCTAGAATAATCCGTTGTTATTGCTGAACGCACTCCTAAATAACCAGAGTTACACTGGTATCAAACTATTATACTGCATTAATAAAATGTACTACGAAATGGGAGGTATTTCTCAAAAAAAAGGGGTGAATCAGCTATCCACTGATTCACCTTGGAGGACAATTGGTATTGCTCTCTATTTAAACGGCTTGAACGCTTTTTAAGCGTTTACATTAGTATGACCGTTGAAATAGGTAATCCTTACAAAATTTTTTAAATCCATTAATATAAGTTGGGCAAAACTTATCACTTCTTAATTTTAAAGCTCTTATAAGCTGAATTTACAGGGTCTATGGTGATAATAGACAGACTATGAAGCTCTTTAAAGGAAAATAAAATTTGAGATAAAAACCCCTTAGAAGTATCAGTTCCAAGGGATTACTATCATCATATAGAGACGCCCATTTCAGAGCGCTATAAAACGTAGTATTTTTTATAAGTTCAATCAAGATTATTCAGTAGTATTCTACGAAATAATTTAACCATATTAACTTCCCTTTCTAATACACATAATCGTATCCACAAGAATATTTACAATCAGACTACTGAAAATCCTCTGGTATTACCTCAAGTATTTGAATGTGTCTACCATCTGATATTTTGGATCTCTACTCATAAAATCCCTAAAAAAAGCGGTATGGCTTGCTCCCATCAAGATGAATACTCTGTCATCTGCTGTTAGGTTGATTCGATTTAAATTCGAATACATCCGTAAATTTCGTTGATAGTATTTGGCGGCTTCATCTGCTCCCTCATATCCATCTTCTGTTCCTGCATGGGTAAGCATATCTGCATTGACGGCTATAACGAAATCTAAAAATCTGTCCCGGTTCATTAATTTAAGCTTATTCAGTAAGCTAAGGCTATCTCGGTTTACATTTATCGAGGGATAAAATTGAAGGGGATTCTGATAATATTTATCGTACCAGTCAGGATCTAACACATTGTCTATTTCTTGTCCAATTCGATAGTTATATCCCATTTTATGATCGATGCCGTATATTTGTTCTGTTCCACTTAACCTCCCGAGCTCATAGGCTAACAGTTCTATCTCGGAAGGGTCTTCGAAGACTGTATCAGGATTATTCACATAACTCTTGTACTCCTTCTGAATCTTTTCGTTGTACTTTGGTTCTTGCTCTACCAAAATTACGGTTGGTTGAAAGTCCGATAACTTTTCAGCTACAGCATGAACACGCTGTTGATTCTTCTTGTCTTCTTCATCAAATTCAGTGGTATTTGCATCAGGGGTGAACCCCATGTGAAAGGTGCCAAAATTCAAGACGTGGACTTTCTCATAGGACTGCTCTTTTTTTTTGTTGGTTAGCTATTGAGGGATCTGTGTTTTTTTTATTGCAAGAAAATAGAAAGACAACTACAAATATTATTGGATATATTTTTAAATGCTTCATATTAATCTACCTTTATTAATTATTAAATTAACTATCTATGTATCCCAATAAGGTCTCTGCACATAAAATGATTAGGTGATGGTGAGCAACTATAACTTCTTCCGAAACCAAGTGGCAGTCTCGGGATTGGTGACTTCTTCGAGTGTTGCGATCATGTCACCAATCGTACCAACATCTTTTTGCTGAAGTGATCTCAGAAAGGACTGGTAATTGGCTTCACCGATGCGCTGGTGTAGTTGATGGAGGAGCAGGGGCCCCTTGTTATAAGAGAGTGCGCCATCGAAACGAGGTTGCCACTCATCGAAACTCGGCGCCTTCTGGGCATTCTTACGTGCCTCTTCTATCCGTTTCTGAAAGATAGTGTCGTCATATATCTTACGTAGTGCCAGCCAAGATTCATATTCGGCGAATGATTCATTTAGGAAGTTGTGACGGCTCATGGGATTTACCGAATCTGTCCACCAGAGATGCGCGGCCTCGTGGGCGATTAGCCCAAAAAGACTGGTATCTGGTTTAATATCATGTCGTAGTGCGATGAGTCCTGTTCGTGCATAGCTGCTCGGAGTGGCCCGTTCAACCGGTGCCAGGGTGATACGCAGTGCATCAGTATCGCTTCCACCTTGGAACCGTCGGGCATAGCGGTTAAGAATCTGTTGGGATCGCTCAGCGACAAACGATATTAGGGAATCAGGTGCCCCTCCATGATATACGGTCAAAGGAACCTCACCATCGGTATACTTCTGGGTCTGCATCTTGTCAGAAATTATAAGAGGTACGTCAGGTCCCGGTACAGAAGACTGGATGTTCCAGTCTCCATCCATTTTCTGCAACACACCAATACTGGCGACCTCGTAGTTTTTGGGCAGATCGACCGTTGCGTCAAACGTAAATCGGGAACTAAGAGAGGCGTGCACGGGAACCCACATAGCCTCTAATGGCAGCTCAGTCCAGTGTGTGGTCACGACCGCCCCTCCAATATTCGGAATTTGATTGTTTTGGAGATGCCCGGCGTACTTCCATGATATCGACACCTGATCCGACGGTGTCATAGTATCGGAAAGTGGAATACTAACAACTTTGGTGTGTACGGTGTCTTCTCCACCGAAGCGCCACGGACTTGTTGAGTAGTCGCCTACAACCGGCCCAGTGAGCTCTTCCAGTTTGAAGGCATCGTGAAGCAAAAAGCGGAGGGTGTCAGTTGATGCCTTGGGGACGAATCGCATGTCTATCGCTACATCGAACTGACCCGAGTCAGGACGAATTTGCGCATCGATCTGATAATGCGTTGTGCTATCTGGAAAAACAGGCTTCTTCGCTGTGGAATCGGTACCTGGCTGGCAACCAATTATAAAAAATGGAACAAGTATGATGGCTGAAAATACATAAGGAAGTGTACTGCGGCGGAGTATCTCTGGTAGTGCGTCCAATGAACACATTTGAACATCAGATTATATGATTGAATTTAATACGTAACTATAAGTATACCAATAAATGTAGCCTATGTTACACTTCTTGCAAATCGACGTGTCTTGAATATCTCACGATCGATATTCAGCTGGTCACTCATTTCCGCCAAGAGCAATCATGATCGTTCCAGAAAGTGCGTCTTGCCTGGTACGTCTTTCTATCAGCGACCTTGGTATCTTCACCAACCGGTTATTTCTTGTTGTACATTGATTTCATGAGGAGTGTTACACAAAGTTATGTATAACGCAATGAATTTTAGTAATTATAAGATGAAGTGAAAAAATTTTGCAAGGATTTCCTTCCCCAATGATCTTACTGGTAGATAAGCCGTTGAAGATAATATCTACATGGTATTACGAGTTAAGATATATTTTTTGCTGCTGTAAAATTAGTTATGGCACACTTTCTATTGCTTTAACATTAAAATATCTTAATGTTAAAGCGAAATCATGATACGCTAAGCCCTGTTTAAAAAGCGCAATATTTCATGGAAAGTTTCATACAAGAGAAGTAGGTAGTTAAGAAGTGATAGAGCTATTAACTAATAGGATATTTCATATAAGGTCACGGAGGGTTGAATATGGAGACGCAAACACTACTCTTCGATCACCACCCGAATCCGATGTTTATTTTTGACACCTCCACGCTGGAATTTCTGGAGGTCAACAGAAGCGCGACCCAAAAATACGGTTTCACAAGGGACGAGTTCCGGAAGATTACTATTGAGGATATTCGTCCGCCCCAGGATATCCCACAACTACGCGAGGAGCTTAAGTCCCTTGACAACGATCAAACGGTGGCTGACCTCGGGACGGTTCGCCACCGCACCAAAGACGGGAAGCTCCTCCATGTGAACATTACCAGCCAGCCTTTTCCGATGGAAGGACGCCAAGCCCGGATCGTGCATGTCCACGACGTAACCGAATCCATTGAACTACGAAATACCCTGCAGACCGAGAAACGTCGGCTTGAGCACGCCCAGCAGCTTGCCCAATGTGGATGGTGGACGTATAATGTTGATGAGGATCGGACCATTTGGTCCGACCTGCTTTATGATATGCTGGGCGTAGACAAGGAAACCTATGACGGAACCTACGAGGCCTTTCGTGAGCTCGTGCATCCCGGTGATCGGGAAAAATTGGACGAGGTCATGGCACAGGTCCAACACTCCAACGAACCATTTGATTATACCCTTCGCATTGGAGATGGACAGTGGGATGAAGATCTCATATATGTGAAGTGCCGCACGGAGGGGATCTTTAACAGCGAGGGTGAACTGGTGAAGATGACCGGCATCCTGCAGGATATTACCGAGCAGAAAAAAGCAGATATTGAGCTGCAACGCCGCGAGACCCTGTTTGAAACGCTGTTTTTGGATGCCCCGGTGGGCATTGCCATGATTGCCCCTGACGGAAACGTCCAAAAGGTGAACCAACGCTTCGAGGAGCTGTTCGGTTACAGCCAGGAGGAGCTGATCGGCGAAGATCTGCTGGCCCACCAACTGCCGGCCAGCCGCTACGATGAGATCGACGGGATGTACGAGAAGATTTTTTCGGAGGAAGGAATGACGCATTTCTCCGAGGACCAGCGTATTACGAAACAGGGAGAGCCGAAAGATCTGCTCGTGGGAAAGCTGCCGGTTACCATCGATGGGGACACCATCGCCGCCTTTGCCGTCTATTCGGATATTTCGAGGTTGAAAGCCACCGAGCGTGATCTTAAAAATTCCTTGGAGGAAAAAGAGATCCTTCTTTCGGAAATTCATCACCGCGTCAAAAACAATCTTGCAATTATTTCGGGATTGTTGCTTATGGAATCCATGAATTGGGAAGAGGATACGATGGTATATCAAGTGCTTACCCAGAGCAAGCTGCGGATCCACTCCATGGCTAAAATTCACGAGAAGCTCTATCAGACCGGAAGCTTTACCGATATTGATCTGGGCAACTACATCACGGAGTTGACCGAGACCATTGTCCAGAACATGAATATAAGGGATAAAGATATTAGCCTCACCGTCGACTGCGATGAGGTGACCTTGAATATAAACCAAGCCTTGCCCTGCGCGCTCATCATCAATGAACTGGTGACGAATGCCTTTAAATACGCCTTCAATGAGGGGCGGCCGGGAGAGCTCGAGGTGCGGTTTAAAAACGAGGGCGGAACGATCAGCCTTGTGGTCCGCGATAACGGTCCCGGCCTGCCGGACGATTTTGAGGCCATGACGGAGACTTCCCTCGGCCACCGCCTGATACACCAGTTGGTCAAACAACTGGATGGGGATATTGTGGTTGCCAGCGGGGAGCCAGAAGGTACTCGCTATGAGATCACCTTTGAGAAAGCGGATAAGTCAGGTTCATCCAGTAACCTGCAAATAAACAAGTATAAGCGTTAAATCGCTGGCCGAGCTTGAGTCCGGGTGGACCAGTTGCCGCACGGGTAACAACCAAATATAGCTGCCTTAGCATTAACCAATACGGAAATACGATGAGTAAATAATCGAACGCCAAGCAAGCGACGTTTCATCATAACACGCACGCAAGGAAAGAGGTTATATGAGCACGAAGTTAACATGGCGACAACGATTGAAATTTGCGGCAACGGCTTCTCTCATGTTCATGGGCGTAAACTCGCAGGTTCAAGCCCAACAAGGAGCTCAAGCCGTAATGGCCGTAACGGTCCGGGTTATTGACGTTCCTGCCTTTGTTGATAATATCATCCCGGATATTACTGATCAGCTCCAAGAGAAGAGAGAATCATATATACTTGGGGACCAACAAATCATCTTTCCGGAAGGAACGGGATATTCGGTTAGCTTTGATCCGGTCATCGAGATGAAAGGTAAAAATAGCAGCTGGGATCTTAATGCCTCCGTCGACCAACATACCGACTCGGATGGAAAGCTTACGCTAACCTTTAGCGGCAAACCAACTGCTCCATCGGTCGTTTCGGATCATTATGCCGGTGAGCTGACAACACAGATCGAATACCACTAAGAACACACAGGGGTGGGTTATTAGGTTAATAAATGATCATACCCAATGTGATAGCATCCTTGTTATCAAGGATTGAGAGTTGTTATAAAGAGGAATATTAAATGAGTCGTAAGAGTAGGGAAGACTATTAATGTAATAATTGTGCGAACGTGGGAAAGCTAAAAGTCGATCTAAAAAGGAACGTTTTTTAGAATAATCTGATTGTCACCCACGAAATATTAATCTGGTAGATGTTTAACTAAAAAAATATATTGTTATGGATCAGTTCATTCAGGTATCATCGGGAGAAAATGGGGTTAATACGGAAAATACGTTTGAATTTATTAATAATTCGGAAGAGGAACTCGCTCCCCTGAATCGGCTGGCGGCTTATATCTGTGATACACCGGTCTCGTTGGTAAATCTGCTGGATAATAACTTTCAGTATAACGCCTCCAAATTTGGGGACTGGTCCGCCCAAACATTACCCAAAGAAGAGACCGTCTGTCAATTCACTGTCGAAGAGGAGGACCTATTGGTTATTCCGGATACCCGGAAAGACCAGCGTACAAAGACCATCAAGGAAATTGCCGATAACGATGACCTGCGGTTCTATGCCGGGGTCCCCATCAAGTCTCCGAGCGGCAACCGGATTGGGGCGTTTTGTGTAATCGGGAACCAACCAAAAGAGCTTGCGAAAGAACAACGGCAAGCCTTGGTTGATTTGGGTAAAGAAGTTGAGGCTCGCATAAAGCTGTTAAAAGAAAAAAAGACTGTGGAAGCCCAACGGGATCGGCTTGAGGAGGCAGGGGCCTTTTTGAAAAACTCCACCGACATTCGGTGGGTGCTGGAACCGGTCACCTTTAAAATTCTGAAGGCCGAAGGAGCCGAACAGATCCTTGGTTGTTCCGATGCTGATTTGGTTGGAAAGAATTTATTTGACCTAATTGAGCAAGTCAATATTCAAAATCATATCAAACAGTGGACCAATGAGCCCCAGGATCGGGGCAAGTTAGGGGTTCCCGTGCAACTAACCTCATCGGATAGCGAGGAACGTTGGCTGAACTTGACGTTTACCCGGTATAACGAGAAGCTGCTGGCCACCGGTAGGGATATAACTAAACAACACCGGGCCGAAGAGCAGCTGAAAGACTCCCTGGAGGAAAAGGAGATCTTGCTCTCCGAAGTGCACCACCGGGTTAAAAATAACCTGGCCGTGGTAAGTAGTCTGCTGCAGCTGGAACGATTTCAGACGGAGGATGAAAGGATTCTCAATGTCCTCCGCAACAGTGAGTCGCGTATCATGTCGATTGCAAAAATACATGAACTGCTGTATCAAACGGAAGATTTTGCGAACGTACAGCTGGAGCAGTATTTGGAAGCATTAATATCACATTTAGAAGAAACATATCCATTGGACAGCGAGAAAATTGCTATTGAGCTGAAAGTTGCAGAGCTGTCGTTGAATGTGAACCAGGCGCTGCCCGTTGGACTGATCATCAATGAATTAATTACAAATGCGATCAAGCATGCCTTCCCGGAAAAGCAGGAGGGCACGATTAGGGTGCTTGTCTTGAAAAAGGAACCTGGTATAGTAAGCGTGGAAGTCAGTGATACGGGGAAGGGACTGGACATGGATGCTTCAGAGCTACAGGAGAAAGGCAATCTCGGATTTACCCTGGTAGATACCCTTGTAAAACAACTTAATGCAGAGCTGGCAATCGACAAAAATGATAGGACCACCTTTCGGATAACGTTCCAAAAAAACGATAAGAAAGGAAGTGTTAACGCTTTGTAATTTCATGTTAACTAACTGGCTATTAGCCATACTCCAGAAGGGAATGCCTCATACGTTGCACCGTTAGGAAAACCAATATTCAACAAAGATAGTAAGGATTGCCCTTGTCAGCAGTCTTACCTACTAAACAGCCTTTAGGAGTACCTATGACTTTTAAATACATTACTTACTACTTGCAGGGGAAGTTGTCGGAAGAAGAGGCCATGGAACTTTGGATCAGGCTCATACAATGCCCACAGTGCATAGAATATCTTATCACAGAACTGAAGTTGTCCATGTACTTCCAGAGAGACCGTTCCTGACCTAAGAGCGTTCCAAGAAGTGCGTTTTGCCGGGCACACTGTCCATAACGGCTGCCTTGGTGATTGTATCGGAACCGTGTCGGTTGTTGATGGCATCTTGCACAAGGTAGAAGTTTCGGGTCTTGGGGTCTTCCCGAAAAAACAGTTCCCGTTGCCCAGAGTGATCCACCTTCACCGTACCAATACTCATACGGCGAAGAGCAAAACCTTTGTTCAGCAGAGCCTCAATACGGGGCCGCGCTTTCCGCATGCATTCGTAGTGGATATAGTCGTCGAGGTTGGTAAATCCATCCGTGGTAAACCGAAACCCCAAGCCTTTGTGGTCTTTATGTTGGATCCCAATAAAGCAGAAGTACTTGCGGGCTCGCATCCCATAGGCCCGCATACGGTAGCCCAGGCGGGTAATGCCCTGCATCATCTCCCCCCGTGTCTGGATGATATCATCGGTTTGGACGCTGAAGGTATGGTTGTAGTGGACTTGCTCTTTCGGCGATAGCTGATCGGTGAGTACCCGCGCTCGGTCTTTTCCAGCCACCATCTCATACATGATCTTGCCGAAGTACTCCCCAAACAGCTCTTGGAACACCTTATGTCCTCGCTGGATCCCATCGGATATGGTAACAAGCCCTTGGGCTTTCAGCTTGGCGTAGCGCTTGCGGCCAATGCCCCAGACCTCATCCAACGATAGTGGCCCCAGCATCTCATCCGCTTCTTGTTTATCAAGCACTAAGGTCAGCCCATCGGGTTTGTTGATGTCGCTGGCCAGCTTGCTGTAGGTCTTTGAGTACGAAATGCCGATGGAGCAGACGAGCCCAATTTCCCGGTAGATCAAATTCCTCAGATCTTTGCCAAACTGCTCGATTTCTTCCCTCGATTTGTTCTTCAAAAAATTGATGTCCAAGAAGTACTCATCCATCGAATACTTTTCGACGGTGGGAGCGAACTCCTCCAGCACATCTTCAATGAGAGCGCTGACGCCTTTGTACTTTTCGTAGTCGGCTTGTAGCCCAATAATATATGGGCAGATCTGCTCGGCCTCATAGGCACTCATGGCGGTCTTGATCCCCAACGCTCGCGCCTCATAGGAACTGGTGGCTACAATGCCTCGGGGGATGCCCTGCTCGCCTTTATACCATCCGCCAACATAAATGGGCAACCCATGAAGCTTAAAGCACTGCTGCTCAACCTGTGCGTAAAAACAGTTCATATCCAAGTGCAGGTACAGCCGTTCATTGATCGAGCTATGCTGCATGTCCCGACTTACGCACCGGTAGTCGGTAATCTTGTGGACGTCCTCGTCGGGATTGTAGGTTCCGACGTTAATAGCAGGATACGATGACATGAAACAGTTGTTGTACTGATGGTTTATTTCTTTGTAATATACATGAAAAGATATATGGAAAGAAGTTTCAAGGTAAATTCATGCAAACCGTCCTCAAAGAAAAAGTAAATGTCGATGCCGTCTTTCGCAGCTTCAAAAGCGACAGCTCTACCACGCGCAGCGGATGGGAGCACAAGCGCATTGAGCCCCGCTACGTCAAACGAAAAGGCGGGGAAGTTCTAAAGGTTAAAGAAGTTCGTCGCTCTTACGGCCAGCGCAAAGGCAAGCGCCTGCAGATCCACTTCGTGATCCACTGCGAAGACGACCGATATTTCCACCTGGTCTATGATGCCGATAAGATTATCTGGATCCTCTTGTATGAGTTTGACGATCAGATGCTCTTCGATGAGAAAGAGATCAATGTCGAAATTCAGTGGGACGGATTATCCAGATCGAAAGATTAAGCCCCAATCGTTGCCCTTCTTCCAGGCCTTCCCAACGTACGTACCATAGACCGTAACCTTCTCCCATTCGTCAGGAGTAATGTTGATAGGATCATAAGCCGGGTTCTCTGGTTGCAGGGTAATCCCGTCGTCTCGTTTTCGGATTGTTTTAAGCGTCGTCTCCCCACGGTAAAGAATGGCTCCAATTTCTCCATCACTGGGCTCCCGAGGATCTATGATAATATAATCGCCATCGCGGATATCCGCATCAATCATGCTTTCCCCGTCTACAATCAGCGCAAAGTAGTGATCCGACTTTTCGGGGTGAATCTCTACCGGCAAGTGCCCAAGGTTCTCACTGATGGCCTCGTGCATAGCCCCGGCGGCAATACGCCCCTTCACGGGAATGCCGGGATAAAAACCGCTCAGCTCATTGCGCTTGCTGGGGTGAATATCGTAATGGCCTCGGCCGTGTTTGGCGAGATAGTTCTTTTTAGTCAGCGCCTGCAAGTGCTGGTAGATGCTGTTGGCGGAGCTATAGCCAAATTCATCCTGCATCTCATCATAGCTGGGGAACTGGCTGTAGTCCTCGTAGAAGGAGAGGATATATTCCCAAAGTTGTCGCTGTTTGTCGGTCAGTGATTTCATAGGCGGTATGATACAAAATTATATGTATAACCACATGAATTTTAATAATTATAGTATGAAATAAAAATAATATTGTAAGGATTGGGCTCCGCGGGGGTCTTACTAACAGAAGCCGTTGAATAATATCAAGAGAGAGTTACATTGAGCCTGCCCTAGGGGGCGGGCTTTTTGTATGCTGGTTAGCAGATTCTGGTTTGAAAACCATGGGAGATCTCTGTAAGAATCCTAAGGGATTATATTATTTAACACTGCCCATTGATAAAGAACCTCCTGAATAATTTATTCAGGAGGCATAGTAAACATAGACTGGCATAAACTTTTACCTATGGGAACTCTATTTGTCAAGAATTATGTGGTCTACACCTTGCTGATCAAGCAGGTTATTAAATTCCTGGATATCTTGGTTTACAATTGTATTAAATTCCCCCATATACTTTTCATAAACCTTTTTCAAATCTTTAAATCTTTCTTCCATACCTCCAGTAGGCTTTGCATCATGATCCCGTACGACTTGATACAATCTGCCCATTCGGTTGCTTAACCGACGCTCCATACCAATAGGATCTTGCCCACTCTTGATATCATTATTAATAAACTTGTTTTCCACTTCTGTCAATTTTCGATTTAATGCTTTCGCTTGATCCTGAATAGGTTGCGAATCACTTTTATTTTCTGAAATGGATTCTATCTGCCTTCGAACTGAACGTATCTGATCAATGGCCTGCTGAAAACTCGTGATCATATCGGCAATTTCATTCGCCATCTTATACGTTGCTTGAAGGTTTTCAGTGGTTGTATTCCAGCGTGGATCAGCTTTGAGCTGAAAAGACTCCTGCAACTGCTCCTCTCCGATTGAAAGTCTAACTAAATACGTTCCCGGTGCTGCTTCAGGACCACGGGGTGGATTCCCAATTACCATTGTTACCAAATCATCAACGGTAAATGGACCCTCGTGATTTAAATCCCACTCAAATCGGTTTAATCCTTCAGACACCTCTAACTTATTGCGTTCTTTTAACTCCTCTGAATCTGTTGAGAAACTCCGTATCGTTTCTCCCGACTTGTTAAGAATATCCAAATCCACCTTCTTATCAGCCGCCTTTTTATCCAGATAAAAGTTTATTAGTGCTCCTGTTGGATAGCTATCAGGTCCTGATGACCCTGCTGACCCCCGGAGCTGAGTTCGATATGCATCTCTGGGATTAAATAGATGGTAATTTGAATTTTCAATCTCGTTATCCAATTGATGTAGTGGAGACAAATCATCTAAAACCCAAAAAGAGCGACCTTGTGTACTTAGCACCAGATCATCGCGGTGTACCTCAATATCTGTTATCGGCGTATGGGGCAGATTTTGTTGAAACGACTGCCAATGTTGTCCATCATCAAAAGAAATATACATGCCGAACTCTGTTCCCGCATACAATAATCCTTCACGATCAGGATCTTCTCGAACTACACGCACAAAGTGATCATCGGGAATTCCATTATCACCATTTGTTAATTGCTCCCAGCTCTGCCCATAGTTTTCTGTTTTAAAAATATAGGGACTAAAATCAGCCTCTCGATATTTGTACACGGCGATATACGCTGTTCCCGGATCATGTTCAGACAGTTCAATAGCATTTACCGTCCCCCCTTCAGGCATATTATCAGGAGTGACCTCTTCCCAAGATTCACCGCCATTCTCTGAGATATGTACGAGTCCATCATCACTTCCAGCCCATAGTTCGCCGCGCTGATGTGGCGATTCGGTAAATGAGAAGATAGAGCTATAAACCTCTACCCCAGTAGCATCATGCTGTATCGGTCCACCTGGAATACGATCCAAATACTCAGGATCATTTGTCGTTAAGTCAGGACTTATAATGTCCCATGTAAATCCTCCATCTGTTGAGCGATGTACATATTGCGATGTTACATACATCGTATCCGGGGCATGCTCAGATATCACAATTGGAAAGTTCCACTGGAACCGATACTTCAATTCAGTCATATTAGTACCTTCGGTATAATGAGGATAAGCTGTCATCTGAAGCGTTTGCCCAGTCCCCTTATGAAAACGTGTAATTTCTCCGCTGTATGAGCCGGCATACACGATATCAGAATCGTTTGGATGTACGGCAATGTGACCACTTTCACCACCTCCTACTGAATACCAGTACTGTTTAGGGGTAACATCCCCGGGCATTTTATTAGGTATGGAAATTGTACTGTTATCTTGTTGTGCACCATAAACTCGGTAGGGGAACTGATCATCTACTTCAACACGATAAAATTCGGCCGTTGGCTGATTTTTCTGTGTTGTCCATGTTTTTCCACCATTTACCGAAACATTAGCCCCTCCATCATTACTGTTTACCATGACATCTGGATTATTGGGATTTAGCCAAAGGCTATGGACATCCCCGTGGGGTACGTCAATTTCATCAAATGATTCTCCGGCATCAGTGGATTTATAAAACCCGGTATTTAATACAAACACTGTTTCTTGGTCTTGAGGATCTGCAAAAATATGCGTGTAATACCAAGCCCTCTGCCGCAACCTATGTTCGTTATTAACATGTTCCCACGTCTCACCGCCATCACTTGAACGGTATAAACCGCCAGACTCATCTCTTTGTGTCTGTTGCATAACCCATAAACGATCTGAATTAGCAGGTGAAATAGCAATATCAACCTTACCAAGTGGCTCATCCTCCGGCAAACCTCCAGTTACTCGCTCCCATGTATCTCCACTATCTTTGGATTTATATACACCTCCTTCAGGGCCTCCATCAATCAATGCCCATGGATTACGTTCTGCCCTCCAGAATCCAGCGTAAATAATCCGAGGATTATTCGGATCAATCTCAACATCTACGGCACCTGTTTTATCACTGATATACATAACCTTCTCCCAGGTTTTCCCCCCATCCTCAGATCGAAACACTCCTCGCTGCTCATTCGGGCCAAAGATATTGCCTAGTACTGCGGCATATACCAAATCGGGATTATCCGGATGTACTCTAATTTCTCCAATCTGCCCTCCTTCTCGAAGTCCAGCATGCTTCCACGTTTTTCCCCCATCAGTCGTTTTGTAAATACCAATGCCTGCAGAAATATTGCCCCTTGGTGCATCAGAACCGGTGCCTACATAAATTACATTTGGGTCAGATTGTGATACTTCGATGGACCCAATGGAACCCGCTTTAATTTGACCGTCAGAAATATTTGTCCAAGTTTCCCCGGCGTCCGTTGTTTGCCAAACTCCGCCCCCCGTAGACCCCATAAAAAATGTATGAGGCTTCGATGTTACACCTTCCACAGCCGTAACCCGTCCTCCACGATATGGACCAATTGACCGATATTCTAATCCCTCTAGAAAAGATGGATCCACAACCTGATTTTCATCTGTAGACTGCGCCTTTGTTTCTGTTGTAAATGGAAAGGTAAAAAGTACAAAAAGCGCCAAGAAACAAGAGAAACTTTGAATTTTCATAATAATAGGAAATTAATATTCTATGGATATTAAAGTTTTGGGGATATGATAACGGATGGTATATCTGCCTTATCTAAGTGAGTATTGTATTTAGCAATTTCCTTTTTAAGCTCACTAAACTGATCATAATGTGGCTGCAACTGTGTTTTTACATCTTTAAAACGTTCATAGGAACCTTCCGTGGGCCGCGCATCCTGTCCATTCACAACCGTATATAAATAGGCTAACTGGTTATCCAATTGGGGCGGATAATTAATAGGATCTTGGCTCGATTCATTTTTTGTTTGAATAAGCTCCTCCTCCAATTCTGTAAGGTCCTTAATCAAACTATCAACAGAGGATTGACTATTTATTTCATATTCAGCTTCTGCTATAAGATTCGCAGTGTTCTTGAGCTGTTTTCGAGCACTCCTAATACCGCGTATAACGCTGTTAACCTTAGTCAATTCATCACGCACCTTTATTGCTAAATCAAACTGTGCCTGTAAATCACTATCGGTTATATCATCCCATCGTCTATCTTTCTCGATAGAAAACGGTTTTTCATAAGTATCACCATCAACGGTAAGACGTACACTATATGTTCCTGTCGGCGCTTTAGGACCTCCCGTATAACTAAGTGACATAACAGCATCGTCAACTACATCAGGAGCCGGATATTTCATATCCCAGACAAAACGATTTAATCCTGTATTAGCTGTTACATTTTCATGCTGCTCCTGCTTAAATGTTTTTATTGTTTGCTTATTTTCATCCAGAATTTCGATTGACAGCGAATCGGGCTCCCCATTAAGATTATAGTAGATTTTAGCACCCGGACTTGGACTTTCGGGTACTCCATGACCTCCGAACTCACCCAACTGAGTGCGTAATCCATTAACTGGAGTAAACAAATAAGGGGTATTTGTAATTGGTTCATTTTCCAACTCTTGCAACACCGAAATATCGTCCATAATCCAGAATGAACGCCCCTGTGTAGCAACTACAAGATCGTCGCGATGTACCTGAAGGTCTGTGATGGGAGTTTTGGGAAGATTTTGCTGAAAAGATTGCCAGTGACCACCTCTATCAAAAGAAATATACATGCCGAATTCTGTTCCCGCGTACAGTATATTTTCATTATGAGGATCTTCTCGAACTGCACGTACAAAGTGATCATCCGGAATTCCATTTTGGCTGCCAGTCAAAAGCTCCCAGTCTTGACCATAATTTTCAGTTCTAAAGATATAAGGGGTATTATCATTTTCTCGGTATTTGTAGACAGCCATATAAGCTCGTCCATCTTTATGATGGGATAAGTCTATTGTGTTAACCGTACCTTCTTCAGGCATGCTATTTGGTGTAATTTCTTCCCAGGTTTCTCCATCATTTTTAGAAAGATGGACAAGACCATCATCTGTCCCAGCCCAAAGTACACCTTCTTCTAGAGGGGACTCCTCAAACGAAAAAATTGTTGTATATACCTCAACCCCAGTATGGTCATGCTGGATAGGTCCCCCTGGAATGTCCTGGTATTCATTGGCGTTAGTTGTCAAATCAGGACTAATTTTTTCCCAGCTTTGTCCCTCATTTGTAGATCGATGAACATATTGTGAGGCATGATAGAGAACATCAGAATCATGAGGCGAAATACGAATTGGTGCATTCCATTGATAACGATATTTCATATCTCGTGGAGCCATTCCATCATGCAATTGCGGATAGGCAACAACATTCCGCTGATGTCCTGTTTCACGATTCAACCGGGTAATTGTACCAATGTAATTACCTGCAAAAATAACATCAGGATTATCAGGTTTTACTGCAATATGACCGCTTTCACCTCCCCCTACACTATACCAATGCTGTTTAGGAGTTATATCACCGGGATTCCAGCTAGGTACCGATATTGTTGAGTTATCTTGTTGTGCACCATAAACCCGATAGGGGAACTGGTCATCAACTGTAGCTCTATAAAATTCAGCTGTAGGCTGATTACGCTGCGTTGACCAAGATTGTCCACCGTTCTTCGAGACGTTGGCTCCTCCATCATTACCATTAATCATTTTGCGATTATCGTGAGGATTGATCCAAAGATCATGATTGTCACCATGGGGAGTCTCAACTTCCTTAAAATCCTCTCCGCCATTTGTTGACTTGTAAAAACCAGCATTCGAAATATAAACGGTTTCAGAATCCTGCGGATCAGCATGGACATGCATATAATACCAAGCTCTGGACCGCAGCTTGTGGCTCCTGTTAATCCTTTCAAAGGATTGTCCTGCATCTTCAGAGCGATACAGGCCGCCCTCCTTTTCTTCATCTCCTTCTAACAATACCCATACCCGATCTGGATCAGCAGGTGACACCGCAACTCCTATCCGTCCCAATGTTCCACTTGGAAGTCCCTTATTTAACTTTTCCCAAGTATCTCCTCCATCTACTGTTTTCCATACGCCTCCTTCAGGGCCTCCATCAATCAGCGTCCAAGGTTTTCGCTCGGCCCTCCACATAGCAGCATACATAATTCTCGGATTAGAGGGATTGATTGCAAGATCAACCGCCCCAGTGGAATCACTGGCAAATAAAACCTTCTTCCAGGTTTCCCCACCATCCTCAGATCGAAACACTCCACGCTGCTCATTCGGGCCAAAGATATCACCGAGAGCTGCTACATAAATCCGATCTGAGTCATTTGGATCTACAATGACATCACCGATTAATCCTGCTTCCGGCAACCCAATATGTTGCCAACTCTTACCGGCATCCGTAGATTTATACATTCCATCTCCCATTGAAATATTACCGCGGGGACAAGCAGAACCTGTTCCTACATAGATAACATTATCATCAGATGGGGCTACCGTAACTGCACCTACTGAACCTACATTGAGGAATCCGTCAGTAATATTTTCCCATTTTTTACCAGAATCAGTGGTTTTCCATACCCCGCCGCCCGTTGTCCCCATATAATAGGTCGATGGTTTTGTTGAAATTCCTTCAACAGCTGTTACACGTCCTCCACGGAAAGGTCCAATCTGACGATAATCGAGGCTTTGATAATGTTGTTTGTTCACAACTTCATTACTATTAACCTGTCCAAACAGCAATCCTACTTCACATAAGCAGAATAGAAAAACAGTAATTATTGATTTCCCAAATAGTGATCCCTTAAACATAACACCCCGTATATTATTTAACAGCTAAAATTATAACTAATAATTGTTACTGATAACTGATACAGTATGCCACTTTAAAATTACAAGCTTGTACATTCTCACACTAACTTTTGTTTAAATATCAGCTTCCATATCCTTCATTTTGGACCAGCTCGTCATTTGCATCTATCTCACGCTGTGGAATTGGAAAAACTAAACGCGGCGAATCCCATGCAATACCACCTACCGAACCCTGGGTCCGCTTTAAGTCGAACAGAAAATGTCCTTCAAAGGCCAGCTCCAGATGTCGTTCTTGAAGAATTTCATCTAAAGTAACAGGCGAAGCCAGATCATTTAAGCCAGCACGGTCTCGTAATGTGTTGATATCCTCAGTAGGGGTTGCTCCAACTGTTTCATTCAATCTATTATTAGCTTCAGCACGGATAAGATACATCTCAGCAAGCCGCATCACATTCACATTTCCATATTGATTCTTCCATTTTCCAGGATGCCAGTTACCGTTATTATCTTCATAAAAGAATGCAAGGCGATCATCCTGAGATTCATATAAATCCAGATGAGTTTGAGTTATCACAGCCGAAAATGCATTACCACCTCCCTCATCCGAAGAAGCATATGAACCATGGAGTGCATTATCTCCATCCTGAGTAGAAACCTGAGTCGCAAAAATATCTTCGGATGTATTATTATTTGAGTTGTTAAAAGCACTTGAATATTCACTAACCAAAGAATATGGGCCCTGAGTTATTACACGGTTCGCCTCATCTCGAGCAAGCTCATATTCTCCCATATGTAGATAAACACGCGCTAGAAATGCACTCGCTACAAAACTATCTGCATAAATATAACTGGGAGATTCTTGACCAAGAAGATCTCTAGCAGCCTTTAAATCACTCAGAACCTGATTGTAAACCTCCTGTACTGAACTTCTGGGTATATTAGCAGTTTCATCAATAGTTTCTGTAGCTTCTAAACTTAACGGAACTCCCATATTTTGGGTAGGGTCACCGTCATTAAAATCTTTGGCAAACAACCGAACAAGTTGAAAATAGACGGCCCCTCGAATAAACTTAGCTTCTCCTTCAACTCTATCTTGATCTCCTTGCTCTACCACATCTACGGCTGAAAGCACATTATTTGCCACATTAATGGTCCTATAGTTATCGAGCCACATATCACGAATAAATGCATTTGTTACCGTAATATTTTTCTGATAGACTTCCCCAGGAGGAGGTTGTGTCCCTGTATATTGCACCTCTCTACCAGCCCCCATCAAATCTGGGAGTACATACATCCACCCTCCGTAAACGTCAACATCTCCCATATTATCATAGGCCCCAATCAACGTTTTCTTAACGTTTTCGGGAGAACTTAAAGCTGCATCTGAGCTTATGGACTGCTGAGGTTCGACATCAAGGATATTATCACATCCCAAAAAGGTAAGCAGTAAAAAAGCTACAAATATATGTTTTGTGTTTTTCATATCACTGCAATTCAATATTGTCATTAAAACTATAATCTATATTTAGAAACCGATATTTAAACCAGCACTTATTGTTTTGGCCTGTGGTGCTGTATAAAAGGTATTTCCTATATTGAGATTACTTTGAGCAAAGTTAAGGTTAACCTCAGGATCAAATCCATCATATTCAGTAAAAGTCAGCAAATTAGTCCCAGTAATAAACACTTCCAGACTTCTTAAATCCATCTTTGAAAGAAACTGACTTGGTAACTGATAGGTTAGCTTTACATTCTTTAACCGCAAATAACTGCCATCTGATAATTTCTTACTCGATTTTGGCGCGACCCCATTATTTCCATAAAGCCTTGCTTCTGGTACATCAGTAATATCACCGGGCTCTTGCCAAGCATCCAACTGACTTACAAGCTGATTATCAAAATACTTGCCGCTGGCTCTAGAAAAGTAATTAGCATTATATATTTGATTTCCATACACAAATTGCCATAGTACACTCAGTCTTAATCCCTTGTAAGAAAAGGTATTATTAAATCCGCCGGTAAAATCTGGATTGGGATTTCCTACGACTTTTCGTGACGCTTGGTTAACATCTCGAGTTACATAGCGGCCACCAAACATTCCATCTACTTTAAAAGCGGTACCGTTATTAATCTCCTGCTGTGATGGGTCATGATTAAGATAAAACAATGCATCACCATTTGCGGGATTTACACCAGCATATTCATTGGTATAAAAAACACCAATCGGTTCACCCTCAAGTGCACGATTCACATACCGGTTTGCATAACTTTGCACCGTAAGCACTTGACCATTTAGATTCGTTATTTTATTTCGATTAAATGCAATATTAAAACTGCTGGACCAGGAAAATGCTCCTGTGATATTTGTGCTATTAACCACAAACTCCAGACCTCTGTTTTCTAGCTCCCCTACATTTCTAAGTTGAGTAGCGTATCCACTGCTTCCGGGTACATCAACAGCAAGAAGTAAATCAGTTGTTTTTTTATGGTAGACATCTATACTACCATTAATACGATCCTCGAAAAACCCATATTCAACTCCAATATTAAGCTGATTTGTTGTTTCCCATTTTAAATCAGGATTTGGAGTTTGTGTAGGACTCAATGCCGAGTTACCTGAATACGAAATCCCTTCAAATAACCCTACAGACGGGAAGTTATCAATCTCTGCATTACCTGTAACTCCATAGCTCGCTTTTAGCTTTAAAAAGCTAATCATTTCGGTATCCTGCATAAATTCTTCATTTGTAACTATCCAGCCTACTGAAGCGGCTGGGAAAAAACCATACCTGTTATTTTTTCCAAAACGGGAAGAGCCGTCTATACGAGCACTAAGCGATAACAAATATCTATCGTTGTAACTATAATTAGCTCGTGTAAAGTATGACATGAACCGGTATTTAGTATCGCTGGAAATACCTGATGTAATGGTTGCAGCATTTTCGATATTTCTAAAATTCTTACTTGGGAAATCTTCTCCCGCTGTAGATGTAAAACTTTGCATCACCCAGTTATAACTTGTACCCAGGACGACTTCCAAGTCATGCTGTCCCTGAAATGTATTCTGATAAGTAAAAATGTTATCGTTGGTATAATTTTGAACTTCTGTCCATGCATTATAACCAGTACCGTCAGCACCTGTATAATAACTGAGTCTAGGCTCACTGTACCGCTCTTCATTTTGATCAATAAGATCCATTGCAAACCGACTCTTAAAACTTAAATTTGGCAATATCTTGTACTCGGCGTTCACGTTGGTCAACGTATGGAATATTCGAGCTCGAAAGTCTGAATTTTTTACAATATCCACATTATTAGGATACAGCGTATTTTTATTATACGTATCTCCCTGCTGGTAGCCCGGTTGATTCGGATCCGCATCTGTATAAATAGGTGAAATTGGCGCTTGGGCAATCGTCTGCATTGGCGTTCCAAAACTAGATGACGCGGGTAACCTATCATTTAATGTCCTATTAATACTTACACGCAATCCTAAATCAAGCTTATCAGTTGCCTTGTGATTTAAATTTAATCGCCCGCTGAATTTTTTAAAGGTATTTTCAAGCATAATACCTTCCTTATCACTGTAAGCACCAGAAGCCATAAAGGTTGTTTTCTCATTTCCACCACTTGCACTAAAATTAAAACTGTGGGATACAGCATCCTGAAATGCCTGATCTTGCCAATTATAATTGGTCGGATTATTTTGCCAGTCATTACCTTCTGATACACTGTTCATTGTGGGTTCATAATATTGAGTCAAAAAATAATCGACCGCTTCCTGTTCGCTATTCCAAGCACCAGGATTCATACGATAGTTATATTCTCCCCCTCCGATTGCTGCACGACGGAAGTAATCCACATATTGTTCAGCGTTCATAAAATCCAGCTTATTTGTAGGAACACTGCTACTTACCTGGTAAGAAGCATCAAAAATCGTCTCGCCTTCCTGACCTGTTTCTGTATTTATAATAACCACACCATTTGAAGCTCGCGATCCATAAATTGCAGCGGCTGATGCATCTTTCAGAACCGAAATAGATTCTACGTTACTCATATCAAGGCTAGCAATGGGATTGCTTTTAGGACCTCCCGTTGAAGAAAGACTTTGCGAGGTCACTGGTACACCATCGATTACATAAAGAGGTTGATTACCAGCCGAAATTGATGAAGATCCTCGAATTTGAACGCTAATACCCTCTCCCAGTGTTCCGCTTCCACTAGTTACTTGAACACCGGCAGTACGACCTTGCAAGGTCCTTTCAACACTATTTTCGGTTGTGTTTTGGATGTCTTCGCCACTAACGTTAGACACATTTCCTGTTACATTCTCTTCAATTTGTGAACCGTATCCAACAACTACTACATTTTCTAGTTGCTGTACATCCTCCTCCAATTCAATATTAATTTCAGATCGGCCATTAATCATAACCTCTCTTTCCTTAAAACCGATATAAGAAAATACCAACACATTCTTATCAGTAGGAACTTCTAATGTATACTTCCCATCAACGTCAGTCGATGTTCCAATGTTGGTAGTATCTTTTACAACTACTGTAACCCCTGGTAGAGGTTGTCCATCATCCGCCGAAACAACTGTCCCTGTAATTTCCTGCGTTTGTGCTTGTGCAGATGTCAATACACCTCCCAAAAACAGAAATGAGATAATAGTAACTATAATTTTATTATTCATAGGTACAAGATATTTGAATTGAGATAATAGATCCGTTGACATTGCAGACTCTATATTTTTTTAAAATGCCCTGATATTATTTTCTTCTTTCATCCTATCTAAACTTTTTTTAAAAATCAAATGGTATTTACTTAAATAAATTTTGAAATCTCAGTGAATTAGTAATTTAAATTAACCCCCAAAAATTAGTACTAACGGTCTTAATAGTTTGATTAACTTAACCGCTAATAGTACAGATAATACCTCCTCGTCTTGGAGCCTACCCCAATAACAATTCTCCCAGGAAAACGTCAATCAGCTATTCATCAGATAGCAGCGAGCTGGTATTTGCAACTAACCGCGGCGGCAACAATAAAATCTATAACATTAAGCTCGATAGTTCCGTCAATATAGTTTACCCCGTTGGGTTTCTGGCAAATCTCATTATGAGAGATTGTAAACTGCGAATAAATGATTATCTGATGACCTGCTACCGGTGCTAGAAAACAGTCAAAGAACTGACCAAAGGTAGTTCCATAAAACAGCAGGAAAGGGAGTATTTGAATAGTCTCAAAAGCGTAAAAAAGTGTGGGAAACCACGCCCTAAAAGGCAATTAGAAGGTCTAAAGGAAAGTAAAGGGTTTTTGTAAGGATTGGCTCTTAAAAAGTTCTTACTGGTAGATAAGCCGTTGAATAATATCAATAGACAGTAATTTTAAGCCCGCCTACTTTGGCGGGCTTTTTTGTTTAAAATTTACTAAATCATATCAGCAATTTGTCTATAATTTAGGGCGTCGGTATGAGCATAAAACTCAGCGGTAACATTCGGAGTGGTATGTCCTAGCAGTTTGCTAACCCCAAACAAGTCAGCATCCGAATTTTCCAAGACATGAGTGGCAAAAGAATGCCTTAGGCAATGAAACGTAAGCTCTTTAGGTAGCCCCGCTTCATTCATGCACCGGCGAAATTTATCCTGAATACTCCTCGTTTTATATTGGCCATGGCCACGCTGCTTTTGCAACAGATAACACTCCTCCCGAGTCACGTTCTTATACTTTTCGGGAGACTTCTTCATTTTTTGGTCCAAGATATTGCCAAACATCTTTGCTACATAATAGGCTTTGTTTCCCAAGGGAATAGCACGACGCTGGAACGTCTTGGTAATACCTGCGGAAAGATCAATATAGCGATCATCCAAATTCACCATATTCCAAGTAACCTTGGTCATCTCTCCGATACGCATACCTGTGAAATAGGCAAGTTTGATGACGAGACCAATGTGGGTACCCTCAGTATGTTCAAGTAGCTTCTTTATTTCATATCGCTTGAACTCCCGCTTTTTGCTTTTCGTCTTAAAAAGGAATTCCTGCCCTTTATACGGGTGGCTCTGCAAAAAGTCATTCTTATAGGCCCAAGAGAACGCTGCTTTGATAGAGCGTATTTCAATGTTAATAGTTGTCTTTGCAATATTCTCTTGATCCAATCGATGAATTTTGTATTTACTGATCATTTTCCGATCGTATTCATCGAGCGGGTCATCGCCGATGATCCGCATAAAATGATTCAGCGCCCCTTGGTAGCTCACCAACGTGGTGTCAGCACATGTGGCCCCCACATGCGGCCAATAATACTCACCCAGGTAATCGGAAAGCTCCATAGCTTTGCTTTCCTCCTCTTCCAGAATACGTTGCTCCTTAAAATAGTCTACCAATAGATCAGCTGCTTTCTGCTTGGCCTCTTGTTGAGCCTTCTTGCGTTTTTTCTTTGAGGCCTTCAACGGATAGGTTATTCCAGTGGAAAGATGTTTGCGCTCTCCGTTTTCATCTTCGAACCGAACGTAGAGACGATACTTATTTTTTCGTTTGAAAGGGTAAACTGCGTAATCCATAATTGTACCTTCTGTTTAGTTGTAATTAAACGTTGAAGGAATAAGTACCTACATATGGATTGGCTTTGTTTGGGTAGACCAACAATTTATTGACCCAAACTGAAGGAGAAGTACGATATGAGTACCAATTTTGGTAACAAACAGGTAACAGAAAGGAGAAAAATCGGCCCTTAGACGTCTTTAGAGGGGAATCGAATTGATTTTAAGTCCGACGCGTCTACCAATTCCGCCACTCGGGCAAACATATTAAATGATTAGCTCCTTTCGAAGGATAACCAATTTTTCGAGAAACCAAATATAAGGGATTACATATTACTTCTACAATGGTTTTTGTAAGTTTTTTGTAAGTTTTTTGTAATTGTCAAACTCAAAAATTGCGAATCATCTATTTATTCTATTCAAGAAAAAACCAAGTCTAAGAATTGTATCGGACTTCCGCCTTTTGGCATGATCCAAAAGGCTCGTAAAAGATCTATGGAAATTTAACTCCTCAGTGCTGATACCATAAATTAACGTTGATTAAAATTGTAGCCAGCACTTCGTCATACAGAAATTTCCATGATTGGGACCTATAACTTTCAAGAGTGCAATAAAAACAATAAACCTTTAATTTGTATTCATGGTTTTAAACAATGGGGGTTTGGGGGAATCGCGGAAAGTTGTATTTAGAATAATGACTGATGTGGAATAGCATTGCCTGGTTTCCAGTTTCAATAAGTACAAAATCTACGATTCCCACCAAGACTTTTTTGATTCGTTTTTTGGTCACAAAAAATGAATATACATCCTTATATCAAGTATCGTATAATGATGCATAGTAAAAGGGACACCTATATCCTTTTGTCCCAAAAAACAAATACCAACATTACACCTAAAACAAAGAAGGAATCTATCACACATTCTATACTTCCTCCTGTATAACATGCACCCCAAGTTTGGAAACCACATCTTCGAGAATAAGATACAAGCAGGGAACGATCACCAAGATGATAGAAGTCGCAAATACAATGCCGAAACCGAGTGAAATGGCCATGGGTACTAAATGGGCTGCCTGACGTGAGGTCTCCAAAATAATAGGGGTTAATCCACCGAATGTGGTTAATGTTGTCAATATGATAGGACGAAAACGTCTAAGCCCCGCCTCATGTATGGCATCATAAATCGACACGTCCGGATCTTTTCGCTTCCTATTTGCCAGGTCAATCATGATAAGAGAATCATTAAGCACTACCCCCGATAATGCTATAACTCCCATCATGCTGACCAGTGATAAATCATATCCAAGTAAAATATGGCCAATAACCGCTCCTACGATACCAAAGGGAATAGCTCCCATCACAATGAGTGGCTGCAGATAACTTCGGAAAGCCACAGCCAACAGGGCATAAATGACAATCATCGCCAGTCCAAAAGTACCCCACAGGGCTTGCGTTGACTCCCGCATTTCGGCCTGACTTCCTTCAAAGGTCCATGTAATACCAGGAAAATCTTCTCTGAGCTGTGGCAGGGTTTCGGTTTGTACCGATTCGAGAACACGCGAAACAGCATTGGCCGGCTCAGCATCCATGCTTACGGTTACAACGCGCCGTCCGTTACGACGATTGATACTGGTAAAAGCCTCTCCCTTTTCGAACTCTGCCACATCCAAGAGCGGAACTTCTACTCCTGCGGGAGTCTGTACAACGAAATCCTCCAAATTATATACATCCTGACGCTGCTCTCGTGGTAATTTTACGCGGACTTCAATCTCATTAACGCCCCTCAGCTGACGCATGGCCAGCGACCCGTAAAAAGCATTTCGCAGCTGTTGTCCTACATCTTCCGAGGTTAAACCGAGCCGCCTTCCTTCGGGAAGCAATTTGAAATCGAGCTGGGCCTTACCCCTGTCATAATTATCGTTAACATCCCGCGTAGCCTCAAAGCGTTCTACACGCTCCAAAAATGCCTGGCTGGCTTTTTCAAGAACATCAATATCGGAATGACTCAAGTCCACGCTGATATCAGGGAGATACCCGGCCGGTCCTCGTTCAGCTTCAAAGGTAATCTGGTCCACTCCTTCGATATCACCGATATTGTCACGCCATAGCTCGATTACTTCCTGGGCCGACATATCGCGCTCATTGGGCGGCTTCATCACAATTTCAACATCAATAAAGCTCTGTCCGCGCACATTCGTTTTGATTCCTTCGGCCACGCGATCCAGATTATGCTCATCAAACATGCGTCGTGTAGACTTTGTAATTTCTTCGGCAACCTTGCCCGCCTGTATTGCTGTCGTTCCTACCGGCAGCGACACCCCGGATTCAATTTCGTCGGCCGCTACTTCGGGCATCATGATCATCCCCATGTGATCGCTATACCCGTATCCACCTACCATAATCAGTAATGCTACAGCTACACTTAAGGTGATATACCGGTAACGGAGACAGAAGTCTAAAAAGGCACGATAATAAGTGTCAATAAAATGATTGAACCGCCGGGCAAACTTCTGCTGAAAGTGGTGCAAGCGGCGCCCAATTTTAAAGCGACTTTCCTCTTTGGAACTGTGAGCGAGGTGGGCCGGCAATATAAACAGCGCCTCTGCAAGCGATACCAATAATACTACAATAACTACTGCCGGCAGCGGCCACCAATATTTTCCGGTAGTTCCCGGGATAAAGAGTAACGGGAAAAAGGCAATCACATTCGTCAAAATGGCGAAAGTCACCGGCTTGCTCATTTCTTTGGCTCCCTTGACGGCCGCTTCCAGAAAATTCATGCCCTGCTGACGATACTCATAGATATTCTCCCCCACCACAATGGCATCGTCGACCACAATACCGAGCACCACCAGGAAGCCAAACATAGAAATCATGTTGATACTCAATCCCAGCAGCGGTAAAAATAGCAATCCCCCTACAAAGGAGATTGTCATTCCCATCATCACCCAAAAAGCGAGGCGATACTCCAAGAATAGCGCCAGAATAACCAGCACAATGAGAATAGCCAAGACTCCATTCTCGACTAACAGTGAAAGACGCTCGCTGAAATCGTCCGCACTGTTACTGTCGATACGATACTTTACGCCGGGAGGAAATCCGGACTCTGCAATCTCCAGTTCATTTTTGACCGTTTCTGCTATTTCGAGTGGGGATTGATTTCCAATGCGATAGATCTGCAGGTCTACCGTAGGCTGTTGATTAAACTGTCCATGGAAGCCGGTCTCTTCAAAGCCGTCGGTAATTTCTGCGATATCCTCCAGCCTGACATTCCCTCCCACATCCGAGGTGATGATCTCGATATTGCCGTATTCATCGGCCCACTGCTTGCGCTCCTGCATCCGCAAAAGTATTTCCCCGGCATTGGTCTCGATAGCACCTGCGGGAATATCCTCACTGGATTGCCGGATGATATTTGCCACTTCGCCCAGCGTTATGTTGTACTCGCGTAGCGTATTCCTCGGTATCTCCACATGCGTTATATAATCGGGCACGTTGCCAATTTCGACCTGTGTAATGCTCTCTTTACTCAGCAGGCGATCACGCATGTTTTCGGCCAGTTTGCGAAGCGTCCATATGTCGGAATCCCCATATAATCCGATGGTCATCACCTCGCGCTGATTGGACTGCAGCTGCACTTCCGGCTCCTCAATATCATCCGGGAACGTACGAATCCGATTCACAGCCTGATCGATATCCTGAAAGGTTTTCATTCGTTCAGCTCCCGTCACCAACTCAATGGATACGCTGCCCGATCCCTCATACGCCGTAGAAGTCACTTCTTTAATACCCTGAACCCCGCGAATGGCTTCTTCCACGGGACGCAGTATCCCCTGCTCTACCTCGGCCGGTGAGGCGCCCGGGTATACCACGCTTACTTCTACAATATCGAGCTGGTACTCGGGAAATACCTCCTTCTGGATATTATACCCTGTCCATATCCCACCGGCAATCAGAATAATCATTAACAAATTGGCAGCAATGGGATTTTTCGCCATATAGGATATGAATCCGCCACCGGTGTTGCTATTGGATTCGTTTGTATTTGGTACTGAGTTGCTCATTTATTCCTGAAGTTAGGAGGTAAAATTTGTTATTGAGATGCCTGGGATGTATCGGGCTCAGCAGTGTTTGTGCCTTCAAGCCGGAGTGGGGCACCGTCACTTACGGTAGACAGATTGGTGGTAACCACCTGATCTCCCTCCGACAGGCCACTTTTGATATACGCATACTGTGCATCTCGAAAAACAATCTCTACATCTTTAATATCCAGTTCCCCGTCATTCATAACCCAAACCGTGTCATCATCTCTCACATAATCGCGATTCAGCCGAACTACATCCTCAAGCGCATCGGCCTTAATATGTACCTCTACAAATGATCCCAGCATTAATCGCGGCACATCGGGGTCGTCCGTTTTATATGCCTGCGGATCCGGTACGGAAACCAACACCCGGGCCATGCGCGTTTGATCTTCAAGCGTACCGATCAGTCGAAACAAATATCCCTGCCGATAGGTATCCGGCGGCCATGCGGTTCTGTTTCTAACCCTCACCTCAGAACCGCGCTGTTTATCCCCCTCCGGAAGCGTAATCCAGCGAAGCTTGGAAACCGGTACGGTTGCTTCAACCCAATAGGTATCGAGCCCCACCAAACGAGCCAACGTTTCGCCCGTAGTCACTTGCGATCCTACATTTACGTTACGAGTTAAAATATGAGCATCAAATGGAGCTTCAATCGTTGTTCGTTCAAGATCCAATTGAGCCTGGTCAACCGCCGCCTGGGCAGACTCTAAGCTCGACCGGGCCGATTCCAGCTGGGGTTCACGCAAAACCAGCGATTTATTTTCTTCTGATAACGTATCAGCAAACAACTGGTAATCCTGACGGGCGACATCCTGTCGACCCATCTCAATATTAAGATCGGCTCGGGCCTGGCGTAGCTCACTTTTCCGCTGTTCCAAAGTATTTCTATAATCAGAAGAATCAATTTGCAGCAGCTGCTCTCCCTTTTCAATATAGCCGCCGGGAGTAAATGCATCCGAAAGGGCTTCTACTTCCCCACTCACCCTGGGACTAAGGTTTACCTCCTTTGACGGACGAACGGTACCCATCGCCTGAATCGTGGGGCGGTAATCATCTCTTTCCACACCTGTAACATCCACAAGCATTGGAGTTGCCTTGGTGGCCCCCGATTGCTCTGCTGTTGGTTCAGTAGAAAAAATAAGTACTGTTACGGCACCAGCTATTGCCAAAATACCGATACTAATAAAAAGTGTCTGTTTCCAACTCATTGTTAAAATGGTTTAGTGTATGATCCCCTTTATACGATTAAGAAAACTGCTTAAATAAAACCGTCAATCCTCATTTTCACGTTTGGTTTCAAAAGAACCGGCCAGCGCCCGGTATAATCCAATACGATACTCAATGAGGGTCAGTTCGGCCGTCAGCAAATCTCGTCGTAACTGCTGAACCTCATCAAGTGCTGTAAGCACGTCTAAATAATTCGACGTTCCATTAAGATATTCCAGTCGCAGCTGATTGTACGCCTGCTCAGCCAATGTTACCTGTTCTTCCAGTCGATCAATACTTTCGCGCTGTTTTTCTTCACGGATCAGCACATCCTCCACTTCTTGAAAAGCCGTAAGTATGGTTTGCCCGTATTCATAAAGTCGCTGCTTTTTAACGGCTTCTAACCGGTCAACTTCGGCACTTAGTTCTCCTCCGCGAAAAATAGGTGCCAACAGATTACCGGCAAACGAAGCAGCCCACTCCTCAAAAAGATTTCCTGCCGTATTGCTTGAGGTCGTTAGTGAGGCCGACAACGTCAACCGGGGATACTGGTTGCTGATTGCAGAAGCCAGATCTCGGTCGGCAGCCTTAACCAGGTTAAACGCACTTTTCACATCGGGACGACGCTGAACAAGATCTATCGGGACGCCTGTCTTAGGCAATGGCGGTAAATCAGGCATCTGTTCCGGCGTAATATCAAGCGTATCCTGAGGTGATTGCCCAAGCAGCACCGACAACTCATGCTGTAATACCCTAAGATTTGCTTCGGCATTGGATTTCTGTTCCCACGTGGATTCCAACAATTGCTTTTGACGAAGGATATCCACCCCTCTGATCTGCCCGGTTCCAAATCTGTTTTTCAGCAAATCCAATACTTTTTGGTTCGTTCCAATCTGGCTTTCAACCAGTGACAACTGCTTTTGTGCTTCAGCCAGCCGCGCCCAGGTTCGTACGACCTCTGCAGATACTGTGAGTGCTGCTGTTTGGTAATCCGCTAATGTGGCCTGTGCACGGTATTCTTCTGCATCAACCTGCGAACCAATTCGCCCCCATAAATCGATCTCATACGAAGAGCTCAGTCCCGCACTAAAATCATCGGAGCTTCCAAACTGTAATTGCTGGTTACGTGTCGTCCGGGCTTCTGCATTTGCATCCAACGAAGGAAAAAGACCGCCCTTTTCGCGATCGATCACTGCTTCTGATGCCTGCAATCGCTGCCATGCCGTTTGGATATCAAAATTGGAGCTTAAGGCCGTATCGACGAGAGCATTTAGTTGATCATTCTCAAAAGAGGTCCACCACCGGGAAGGGACTTCCGCTGCTCCGCTTTGTGAAAAGGGAGCCGATTCCTGTACCGGAGAATCAACGGTCTCTTTGTGAGGAGTACACCCAAATACCAATAACAAAAGAGATCCCAACAAAAAGTATTTAAAATCCATAAAGAGATCTCTGCTCATCCTGTGGTTTTCTTTGCTACTTTTTATAAAAATTCACTTGTGAGATTACCTATTATAGAACCCAAATCTATAGGAAGTTTGAAGTATTTATGCCCAACAATTTCCAAAAACTGATCTTTAAACAATACTACCATCCAAAACGTTTATCAGGATATAAATTTCCTCTGAATGTATTCATATTAACTATGTGATTTTAGCTTAAGAGGTCATAAACAGTCATTACAGAAATGCTTCATTTTACTCCTTGAATATGACTATATTGATCTGCATGTTTAGATTTTCTGACGGTTAGAATTGATAACATTTATTTTCTATTCTAAATTTACAAAAACCTTTGTGAGAAGATCTTTGGCAAATTAATAGATTGTCTTATACAACGATTTTACTATTTTAAACACGTTATCAAAAAATGATTACTATTATTATATGAGTAAAGAAAAGAAGAAGGTCATCATTGTAGAAGACGATCTCATTCTCAATTTACTGTACGAGAGTTATTTAGAGAGGCTCGGATTCGAAACCGAAGGCGAGCTTGTTTACGGTAAAACGGCTATCGAAACAGCAAAAAAAATTGATCCTGACTTAGTGGTCATGGATATTTCTCTGGAGGGAGATATTGACGGCATTGACGCGATGCTCAAAATCCGCGAATTTTCTGATGTTCCGGTCATTTACATCACCGGTAATTCAGATCCCTACCACGTTGAACGAGCCAAAGAGACAGATCCTTTGGACTATCTCACCAAACCCATCGAGTTCGAGGATTTAAAAAAGTCTATTGATAAATACTTTTCTTCCAAATCCTGAAATTTATAATTACAATTTTTTAAAATTAATCAAGCTATGTTTAAACCATTGCTATCATTAAGAAATATGATATTGCCGGTGGTTTTCGCTGCATTTCTATTTGTAGGATGCACCGGACCCCAACAAACCACTGAAGATCCTCAAACAACAACCGAAGAAAAAGCGGTTCAAAAACCTTCGGAATTGGATCGGTTGGTCCCCAACCCTATTACCGAAGAAATCCCCAATGCATTTTTTAATGCTGTTGATAATAATACCCGTACGATGTCTGGCGAACCGGGCAACAATTACTGGACACAATGGGCTACCTATGATATTGACGTTGAATTGCTCCCCGCCGATACGCTCGTAAAGGGAAGTGCAACCATCACCTATTATAACAATTCTCCCGACACGCTAAATGCTCTTCATATGGAACTGGCTCAAAATCTACATGCCGAAGGAGCACAGCGAAGCAGCCCACAGGAAGTTACCGGGGGTATAAACCTGCATAAGGTTGGCCTTAATGGTGATGAGCTCAACCAGCTGCAAACGCGCAGAGATCCAACGGGATATGGCGTTAACGGAACACATCTATTTATTCGACCCCAAAATGCTGTTGCACCCGGTGACTCTGCTAAAATACAGGTCGATTGGGATTTCAAAATCCCCCAGCGAGGGGCAAGTGGACGCATGGGGTATAGCGAAGACAATCTTTTCTATATTGCATACTGGTACCCACAGATGCGCGTTTATGATGATGTTGTCGGATGGATGACTGATCAGTTTACCGGAACTTCCGAATTCTACCACGACTTTGCAGATTATAACGTTGATATTACCGTCCCCGAACAATGGCTGGTGGGCTCTACCGGTCAACTTACAAACGGGCAAGACGTCCTTACCGAAGACATTTATCAACGGCTTGATAAAGCTCATAAGAGTGATACGGTAGTATCTGTTGTTACTGAAGATGATTTCGGATCGGTAACAAAATCACCTGAGAATGGTACCCTTACCTGGAGCTTCGAAGCCCAAAAAGTACGAGATTTTGCTTTTAGCGTAACCAAAGAATCCAAATGGGATGCCACTCGCGCAAGTGTTGGTGATCTTGATAGCGACGGCGAAGATGAGTATACAGATATCAATGCTATTTATCGCAGTTCTGCTCCAAAATGGACAGATGGTGCTAAGTTTACGCAGCATGCTATCACCTTCTTGTCAGAACAGACTGACCTCGAATATCCTTGGCCTCACATGACATCTGTAGAAGGGGGAGGCATCATCGGTGGCGGCATGGAGTTTCCAATGATCACCATTATTGGCGATTATAATAATCAATCTTCGCAAGCCCTTTACGGAGTAATAGCACATGAACTGGCACATATGTGGGTGCCGATGATTGTAAGTACAAACGAGCGCCACTATGCCTGGATGGATGAGGGCACCACCACCTACAACGAAAACCAGGCCAAAAAGGCATACTATCCGGAAGGTCCAGATTTTGATCTGCAAGATATGAACAGCTACCTGCAAATTACGAATACGGATGCCGAAGGACCAATAATGCGATGGTCTAATCATCACTATAACGGGTTTGCTTATGGCATAGCTTCTTATCCCAAACCGGCAACCATGCTTGTAAGTCTGCGCAGCCTTTTAGGCGAAGAGACATTCAACAAGGCTTTGCACGAGTTTATTGACCGGTGGAAGTACAAACACCCTTATCCCTGGGATATGTTTAATACTTTTGAAGATGTTGCAGGACGTGACCTGGACTGGTTTTGGAGAGCTTGGTACTACGAAACCTGGACACTTGACCAGGCTGTTGGCAATGTAACTACCCAAGACGGCACCACCCGCATCGTAATTGAGGATCATGGTCAGGCCCCTATGCCGGCTAACGTTGAAATCACCAAAAGTGACGGATCTACCCTTACCCGTACGATTTCAGTGGATACATGGTTAGAAGGAGCAACACAAGCAGTAATTACTGTTGATGGTGAAGCTACAAATGTTGTCATCGATCCCGACAAAAATTATCCTGATACGAATCGACAAAACAATAGCTGGGAGAAGTAACATTACGCTAATCATTTAATACATTAAAGGGGGTACGTTTTGTGCCCCCTTTTGTTATTTTATATTTATCAGAATTTCTTGTATTAAATCACGTAAAAAAGTGCTTTAACAACGTTTAATCCCACCATAAATTTATTACCTTACTTTCTTATTACAATTAATAATTTTCTAACAAATGAAGCGATACGGATCATTTCGATGGATCTTACTTGCCGTCGGTGTAATTGCCATTATAGGGCTTACTGGAATGAATGTGTATTCACTGTATGCCCTCCACGAAAATACGCTGGAATCGTCGAGAGAAAATAAAAAGCTCCAGATTACTGAGTTTACTGATAAAATTCGATACCGATTTTTTAAAAAGTTTATCGGTCTCGGATCTGCTGACATCAACCGGCTACAGGAGCAGTATAAAAATACGGGACAGTTTACTCCCGAAGTAACAAAACTGCTAAACAAAGCTGCCGAGGATTCTATTTACAGTGATATCTATTTTATTCCCTCCGGTTCTGATGCATGCCAACAGCATGACCCCATTCTGCGATATAGTTCAAATAACAAGTTTCAACCCACATCTAACTATTCAGCTGTTGTCTGTGACGGAATGGGTATTGCGCGAACTCAAATAAAAAGCCTTCTTGCCGATTACCAATACAATAATAAGGTGCTGTTTCATTCGCACCGCAGCATTACCATTGCTCTTATTGATCCATCGGAACAAGAGGTTTTTGGCTATATTACAATGCCTTTTAACCAGGATTTCCTGCGTAATTCGTATCTGCCAAAAGTTTTGACTCAAAAATTTGGGGCGGAGGAACATCCTGGCATGAATGTTTGGCTGCGAGACTGGACAAATAACGAGATTATCGCCAGCAGCAATCCTAATATATCGTATGATCGAGAACAAATACAATTTGCCCAAAACTTCCCTGATTTCTTTGACTACTGGAAAGTAGAAGTTTCTTTTACGGATAAATCCACAATAGCGGCCAGTAACACATCGCTGATTAGAAATCTTATCGTACTGGGGGCAGCTATGCTGCTTCTGCTTGGTGCACTGGTTTTCATGTTTAGATCTGCCCAGAAAGAACGTGCTCTGGCTGAACGGCAGACAGATTTCCTGGCTAATGTTACCCACGAGCTCAAAACACCCTTATCGGTAATGCAAGCAGCCGGAGAAAATCTTGCCGACGGGCGTGTTCAAGATCAACAGCGACTTAAGAATTACGGTAACCATATTTTTAGCGAGGCCGTCCGCCTTAGAAAAATGATAGACAAGCTGCTTGATGTGGCCAAAACCAACGCTGGCGAATCACTGGTGGAACCTCAACCTACTGATATTGGAGAGGTTGTAGAATCCTATCTGGACAAGCACCAAAAGTTTTTCCGAAATAAAGATGTAATCCTTGATATTAATATCGATGAAAACCTCCCGGCAGTAAATATTGATCAAAATAGTTTGGAAACAATTATCAGTAATTTAGTCGATAATGCCATCAAATACAGTACTGATGAAAAATATCTTGGCATCCGTGTTTCTAACCAAAATGATCATGTAAAACTCTGTATTGAAGACCATGGAATTGGCATTGCTAAGAAAAATATTTCGAATATCTTTACGAAGTTTTTCAGGGTTGAAGATTCCTTAACTGCTAAAACAAAGGGACATGGATTAGGCTTATCTATTGTCAAAAATTTAGTTGAACTCAATTCGGGTTCTATTGATGTTGAAAGTAACCCGGGGGACGGATCTACTTTTATCATAACATTTCCTATCTTAAGCGATTCAGATCAAAAAGATTCACTGAATACGCTACCAACACAACCTGAATCGGAGTCAAGAAATAAAGAGCTTGAAGAACATGTCAGCTGATCCCAAAAAAATTGTTATTGTCGAAGATGAGCCCAGCTTGGTTTTTACGTTAAAGGATACGTTAGAAAGTGAGGGGTATGATGTTTATATCGCTGAAAACGGCGACGAAGCTGTTAAAATCGTCAAAAAGCAGCAGCCCGATTTAATGATTTTAGATCTGATGCTACCGGGTATGAGCGGTTTCGATGTTTGCCGTACGGTGCGAGACCAAAATTACACCTTCCCCATTATTATGCTTACAGCCAGAGATCAAGAAATTGATAAGGTTACCGGTCTTAATATTGGCGCAGATGATTACATCACTAAACCTTTCGGCGTTAAAGAACTTCTTGCTCGCATTAAAGCTCGTTTGCGTCGATCCGAGACCTATTCCCAAATGAAGCCAATTAAAGAAGTTGATCTCGATCCAATCCATGTAGACTTAAAAAGTGCGGTTGCCGAACATCCTGAGAAAGGGGAGCTTGAACTCACTACCAGAGAAGTAGAGCTTATACGCTATCTTGTAGCCCACTCTAATGAACCGGTTTCGCGCGATGATCTGCTGGAAAATGTATGGCGCTATGAATTCAGTACAAATACCCGCACCGTTGATGTCCATATCTCGAAACTGAGATCCAAAATTGAACAACACCCTGACGATCCCAAATACCTCGTTACCCTACACGGGGTCGGCTATATGCTCAAAATGAGTTAACAGTTCTAATCGTCCTTTAAATAGGTAATAAGGCGGGCAAGATTATCCATCGGTTATGAGAGACTCATCTCCCTGCAAATTCTTGACGAACTCCGGAAAACCATTGATTTGAGCCTCAAGAAGTTGCTGTTGGAATTCATTTTTAATTCCATCCTCATCATCAAAATTTTTATTAACCCGGGAAATAAAAACTCGTTCTGGAAAAATATGCGCATTTCGGTAACCGAACACTTGCTGCAGCTGCTCTACTGCTCGCATTGCTCCAAAAGCCCCATTGGCCTCTCCTATTAAGGCAATTGGTTTTTTATCCAGACTATTGGGAAACGGCAGATAGTCAATAAACAGTTTTAAAATTCCGGGATACCCCCCATTATATTCGGGACATACCACCACTAATCCATCCGCGATAACCGCTTGCTCCATAAAATTATCGACTGCGGGTAGTTCCTCCCCGTATTTACCCCCAACTACTTGGTCGAGAGGAAAATTCTGCAGATCAATGATCTCGGCAGATACCCCTTGTTGCCTGTACTTTTCTTGCACATACTTTGATACCCGAAGGGCATAGGAATTGGGACGGTCCGTTCCGCTGATAATTTTAAGACTAATCATAAATATTATTATTTCAATAACTGCAAACGAGATCCAAAGATACCATTTATTACAGAAAAAATGAGAATACTTAATCCCAAAGCTATTCAAGCTTATTCAACTTAATAGCTTATGCTATCGTTTCTTTTGGGATGCTTTTTCGTAGGCTTCTTTAATCTTTTCAAGACGATCCCAAAGTTTACCCTCACGACCAATATTTCCCGGTTCATACCACTGTTTATTCTTCACCTCATCCGGCAAATAATCTTGCGGAATCCAATGATGATCATGCGAATGCGGATAGTGATAATCATCAGAAGCATTCTCAATACCCAGGTATCGCGACTGTTTAGAATTAGCCGTTTTATCCCGTAAATGAGGAGGTACTTTACCAATACCACTATTTTGGATTTCCCTTCGGACTGAGAAGACTGCCCCGGCGCTGTTGCTCTTGGGAGCAAGGGCAACATAAATACAAGCATGAGCCAAAAAATAAAGCCCCTCCGGCATTCCACATTTCGTAAACGCTTCATGGGCCGCATTAACCAACGACAGGGCATGTGGATCGGCCATTCCCACATCTTCAGATGCCTGAATAAGCATGCGCCGAAATATAAAATTGGGATCTTCGCCCCCTTCTAACATAGCCACCATCCAATACAGAGCAGCATCCACATCCGAACCACGTAGCGATTTTATGAAAGCTGATGCATAGTGATAATGCTCATCTCCTCCTCTATCGTAGCGAACTCCTCGACGCTGAATACATTCTTTAGCAATTTCCAGATCAATATGGATGATTCCATCTTCATCAGGTTCGCTGGATAATACCGCTACTTCCAGAGCATTAATCGCATTTCGGATATCACCACCGGCAAATTCTGCAAGGTGCTGCTTGGCTTCATCCGTTACTTCAACATTTTTCTTACCCAAGCCACGCTCCGCATCCTCCAGTGACCTATCAATCATAGTCAACACGTGATCAGTGGTCAAGTCATACAGCTCAAATAATTGGCATCGGGATAATAACGGACTCACCAAAGAATAAAACGGGTTTTCGGTTGTTGCCCCGATAAGTGTTATCACACCCGACTCCAGGTGGGGAAGAAGCGCATCCTGCTGTGCTTTATTCCACCGGTGAATTTCATCCACAAACAGAATGGTTTTTCGCCCATTCATCTGCTGAACTTTTTCGGCCTTTGCCACCACCTTTCTCAGATCCTTAATACCATCAAGTACTGCGTTAAGCTCTACATATTGAGCGTTAATTTCGCGTGAAATTACGTGAGCCAAGGTGGTTTTTCCGGAACTGGGTGGACCGTAGAAAATAAGCGAGCCAATAACACCCGACTCAATCATACGACGCAGCATTTTGCCTTCACCAACAATATGATCTTGTCCCACAAACTCGTCGAGAGAACGAGGCCGCATGCGCGTAGCAAGAGGTTCATGGGGATTCACAAAGTTCGTTTTCCCCTTTTCATTTTCAGAATCGGATTCTTCGTTAAATAAATCCATTATAATTGCTCACTAATTTCCAATGTTTTCTAACGCTGCAGAACTTACTTTATCATCTCACTAAGAATAAAAAATGCTCGGCATATAGTTATACCGAGCATTGATAATAAAAATAATCAGCTTGTACTTACTTATTGTCGAGCTCTTTTTGCAATTTATTCCAATCGTCAAGAAAACGTTCTAAGCCACTATCTGTTTTGGGATGATGTAGCAGTTGGTCAATTACTTTGAGTGGAATAGTAGCAACATCAGCTCCTAATCGTGCAGATTCAAGTACATGCATGGGATGACGAATGCTGGCTGCAAGAACTTCTGTTTCAAATCCATAATTGTCGTAGATAGTAACTATATCTTCGATGAGCTGCATGCCATCATCAGAAATATCATCTAACCGGCCAATAAATGGGGAAATATATGTTGCTCCTGCTTTTGCCGCCAACAAAGCCTGTGTTGCTGAAAAGCAAAGTGTGCAGTTAGTACGGATACCCTCATTAGATAGTGTTTTAATTGCTTTAATTCCATCCTTAATAAGTGGAACTTTTACCACAACGTTATCTGCAATATCAGCAAGATGGCGTGCTTCGGAAACAATTTCATCATATTCCGTTGACACAACTTCAGCCGAAACGTCACCGTCAACAAGATCACAAATTTTTGCAATATGACCCTCAAAATCAGCAACTCCAATTTTTGCACACAAACTTGGATTCGTTGTAACCCCGTCTAATATCCCTAAATCATTCGCTTCCTTGATTTCATCAAGATCAGCAGTATCAATAAAAAACTTCATAAGAAATCTATTCTTTGTTGGTTATTTTTGCTGGCGGTAAGATAAAAAAATTGGTTCTCTTTCTTAATTATCTCTTTATCAATTTTTCTACGGCCTATACTTCCAATAATAACAACTATGATTGTGGAGTTGTTAAAAAGTTTAAAAAAACCATTAATAAAGAGTTATCCCGTATCATTTTTCGGTTGCTTACGTAAAGCTATTTCTTGCAGGCATTTACAATACCAAAAACATTATACACGTGAAGAAGTCATCCTATTATCTTGTCATTATTTCCCTAATTGTTCTACAAGCATGCAGTGGTAATAATGGACCTCCGGCTAATTTTAACAATTCGGGACAACAACAGCAGCGAACCAGTGTAGAAACAGTTACAGCTGAAACAAAAAGTATTTCTGACCAAATTAAATCGTTCGGAAATATCAGAGCTGAAGAAATTGTAAACATCACTCCGCAGGTTTCCAACAGAATAACCCACATTTATGCTGATCTGGGAGATACAGTGCGACAGGGCGATGTCATGGCCAAAATATATGATGCTCCTTTTCGCGATCAATTTGAGCAGGCGAAATCTCAATTAGAACAAAGTAGATCTGCTTATATCAGAGATAGCCTACAGTTTAACCGACAGAAAAAACTTTACGAGCAGGAGCTCATAAGTACATCAGAATTTGATGACGTACAGGCAACATTCCAAAATAGCAAGGCTCAGTATGAATCGTCACGGGCTAACCTGACACAAAGCCGGGAAAATTTGGGAAACACAGAAATCACTTCGCCCGTCTATGGGGTCGTTCTCAGCAAAGAAATTTCTGTGGGTGATGTCGCTACAACGGGCCAAACAGCGTTTGAAATTGCCAACCTGACGGGCTACCAGACGCGTATTTATTTACCTGCAGAAGAATGGCGAAAGATAGAGGTAGGGCAAAAGGTTAATTTTCGACTTTCCAACAAATCCGATATCAGTGGACGTGGACGCGTCAGCCAAATAAGTCCTCGGCTGGATCCGACAACCGGATTGGGGGAAGTGGTTATCAGTTTGACCGAAAGCAGCTCCTTTATTGCTCAAGGTGTTTTAGTCGAATCTACAATTAATGTTGAAACTCACAAAAATGCCGTAGTAGTCCCCCGATCAACATTGGTTGAAAACGTACAGACATTCATAGAACCTGAATCGAATTCAATACAGCTGCAGCGCTCCTATTCTGCTTTCGTAGTAGAAGGAGATTCTCTGGCGCTTCAGCATAAATTGGAGCTTGGTATTGAACAAGGAGACCAAATAGAAATCTTAAAAGGCATTGAAGCCGGCGATGAAGTAGTCATAACGGGCCAACGTTCATTAGGAGACAGTACCAAGGTTCGGATTGCCAATCAGCAGGATTTCACTAAACCTTCACAGATTCCAATCGAAAACGCATCTTCAGATAGTACCGAGCAGTCAACAGATCTTGAGTCTGACGAATAAAAGCTCCCCTATAAGGACCTATATTTTTTTATGAAAGCACTTGCAAAAAAAGCGGTTGAGCGTCCAGTTACCTTCTTTATGATAAGTCTGATTGTCATTGGTTTCGGGCTCTTCGGGCTCTCCAATCTGAGGCTTAATCTCTATCCTGATGTATCTTTTCCAACCATTACTGTTTACACCACATACGAAGGAGTAGCTCCGGGAGATATGGAAACGCTCGTTACCCGTCCCATAGAGGAAGCGGTAGGAAGTATCAGCGGAGTTAGGGAGGTTCGGTCGATGTCTAACCAGGGAACTTCGGTTGTTAAACTGGATTTTAACTGGGGTACCAATTTATATAATGCGGAATCGGATGTGCGGAAGGAACTTGATTTCGTACGTCGAACAATTCCAGACGGTGCCGAACAACCCATTGTCTTTTCGTACGATCCCAACCAAGAACCTATCATAGTCCTAACCCTAACTTCCGATATACGGAGTCCTCGTGAACTCCGAACCATTGCCAAACAAGATCTGGAACAACATCTGGAACGCATTCCAGGCGTGGCATCCAGTGAAACCTCCGGAGGCTATGAACGGCAAATAAATATTGATATCAGCAATAAACAGATGCGGGCCTACAACCTCAGCATTTCAACTATTGCAAATAAGTTACAGCAAGAAAATATACAAGTTCCCGCCGGTGAACTTATCGAGGGCCGCACCATCTACTCCCTGCGTACGATCGGTGAATTCAAAAACGTAGAGCAAATTCGGAATACCATTATTGCAGTTCGCGAGGGCGAGCCTCTCATTCTCAGGGATGTAGCCACAGTCGAAGACGGCATTGCACAGCCCATCGGCAACGTACACGTAAATGGTGAAGAGGGAGTCATCCTGAATATTTATCGCCAAAGCGATGCCAATGTGGTAACAACCGCTAATGCCGTAGTCGATAACATTGACAATTTAAATCGTATCCTCCCCGACGACGTTTCTGTTAAAGTACTTACAAACAAGGCAAACTTTATTAAAACTTCGATTAATAACTTGCTTTGGACGGGACTACAGGCCATCATATTGGTAGTCCTTATTCTGCTGACCTTCCTTCGAAGTGGGCGCTCAGCTCTTATCATTGCCATTTCTATACCCGTATCTATAATATCTACGTTCATCATTATGGATTGGGCAGATCTGAGCCTCAATATCATTTCACTCTCGGGTCTTACACTGGCTGTGGGGATGGTTGTGGACGATGCCGTAGTTGTTCTGGAAAATATTTTTCGTTTCAAAGAAGAGGGACACGATCGAAATGAGGCCTCAGTATGGGGAGCACAGGAGGTAGCGGTTCCGGTCGTTATATCTACCCTAACTACGCTTGTAGTATTCATTCCCATCCTGTTTGTCCCGGGAATCGCAGGATTCCTATTCCGAGATTTAGCCCTCACTATCTCTTTTGCGCTTTCGGTATCCTCTCTTGTTGCGCTCAGTCTCATTCCGATGATGAGTTCTCAACTATTAGATACCAAGACATCGGATAAAGCCACAAATTCCTACCTCAGGCAACTGCTCGACTGGAGCCGGGGAAGTGTCTATAAACGAATATTAGCTTCACCATTACTTTTAATAGGCGCACTCATTTATCCAGTTATCTGGGGATTCAAATATATTGGGAAGAAAGTCGGATCATTTTTTAGTACTAAAGTGGGCCCATTTATCGACAGAGGGCTTGATCGTATGGAAACCTCATACCGGGATCGATTAACAGTCCTTTTAGATCATAGTGGCACCGTTGTTATCTCAGCAGTACTGTTATTTCTGCTGACATTGCCAATATTCGGTCTCCTCGGTGGAGAATTTTTCCCTAAAGTAGATGATAATACATTTATCTTAGACGTTCAGCGGGAACCGGGAGTAAGTTTAATTGAGCTGGAACGTTCGGTTTCCCGAATTGAGCAAGTCATTGACAGAGAAGTACCGGAGACTCGGCTTGTGGTATCCGATTTTGGGGATAAAAAAGGCATTGAGGGCGCAGAAAATCCTGGTGGATATAACGGAAGAGTTCGGGTAGAATTAATTCCCCAAAGTGAACGTTCACGGTCCGAGAGAGTTATTGTCGCTTCCCTGCTTGAACGGCTTACCCAGGTACCCGGCACAGATATTAAAGAAGTTCAGGAAGATCCCTTAAGTCCGCAAGGCGAAAGCGGACTTATCGTACAAATATTTGGGTATGAATCTGAACAAAGAGAAGAACTGGCTAATGTTGCTAAAAACAGATTACAGGATATTGACGGCATTGCCAACGTATATAGTGCTGCTGAAGAAGGACGTCCCGAGCTACAAATTACCATGGATCGAGAACGTATTTCCCGACTGGATATGAGTACTTCCCAGGTAGCTTCGGCCCTCGGGAATGCTGTCAAGGGCAATTTAGCAACTACTTATGTTGATCAGGGAGTAGAATTTGAGGTTATGGTTCAGCTTCAACAAGCTGACAAAACAAGTGTTGATGATCTCAGGAATTTACAGATAAAAACGCCCGACGCAGAATGGATGCCCCTCTCAAACCTGGCCCGCATAGAGCGTTATAGCGGTCCAACTAATATCCTTAGAATTAACCAAGAACGCATTACGGAAGTAACCGCCGATTTAGCCGGCATGGATTTAAAAGAAGCCAGCTCACAAGTACGTCAGCAGCTGGACACAATCAATTGGCCGGAGGGGTATCGATACGAAATTTCAGGTGCGGCCGAAGATCAGCAGGCATCATTTAATTATTTGATGATCGCTTTTATTATTGCCGGTATTCTCACCTATATGGTCATGGCCTCACAATTTGAAAGTCTGGTGGAGCCGTTTATAATCATCCTTACGATTCCATTGGCGCTGACTGGTGTTTTGCTCATGCTTTGGTTAACGGGCACCTCAATCAGCGTTACCTCTATGGTGGGACTAATACTTTTGTCGGGTATTGTGGTTAACAATGGTATTGTCATGATCGACTATATTAAAATCCTACAAGCTCGAGAAATGGAACGTAACGAAGCTATAATAAAAGGGGCCGGGCGACGCCTCCGCCCTATACTCATGACAGCTTTTACAACAATCCTGTCAATGGTTCCCCTTGCTCTGGAGCTGGGTTCAGGTTCTGAGACGTGGAGTCCTATGGCCCGAACGGTCATTGGCGGACTGGCCATGTCCACCTTCCTGATGCTTTTTGTGGTTCCCTGTCTCTATCAACTGATTAATATTATGGTAGAGCACTTTGGATTCGATTCGGTACATAAAGAAGATCCTCTGCTGCAATCGGAATTGAAATAATGAAAACGCTATGAAGAAATTTACATTAGCCGGCAGCATTTTAAAACGACCGATCAGTGTTATCATGATTACGCTGGTCATTATCGGATTCGGTGCATTTTCACTTTCCAACCTAAAAGTGACGCTCACGCCTTCTTTAAACATCCCTGTACTTGCAATCTCGACCAACTACAGCAATGTAGCACCTGAAGATATGCAATCCCTTATTGTTGAACCTATTGAAGGTGCAGTTTCGGCAATTGAGGGTATCGAAACGCTGGAATCCAACATAAGCAAGGGAAGGGCTTTTATTATCCTTCGATTAAAAGCAGGCGTAAATATTCGTCATACAGAACTAAAAGTACGGGAAGAATTATCGCGTATTCGCAACGAACTCCCCGAAGAAGCAGCAGAACCGGTAATATTTCAGTTTGATCCCGACAACTTTCCCATTATGCGATTGAGTTTGGATTCTGATCACACCGGGCTGGATGAGCTGCGACGTCTGGGAGTAAAATTTATAGAACCCCGTATTGAACGGTTAGGAGGAGTAGCATCGGCAGATACTCGCGGAGGGCTTGAACGCAAAGTATTTATTAATGTATCCCCCATGTCACTGGCACAGCATCGCCTTATTCCTTCTGATATCGAATCAGCTCTGCGATCCAACAATGTTCAGGTCCCTATTGGCGATATACAAAATGGCCAAAACAGTTTCAGTCTCCGTGCCACTTCTATGTATTCTGATATAGAACAAATAAGACAAACAATTGTGAAAGTTACTGACGATGGAGTACCCATTCGCATTAAAGACATAGCCGAGGTTGAAGACAGCTTTGCTGAAATTACAACGCTTGTTGAAATCAATGGGAAAAACAGCGTCTCTCTGGAAGTTCAAAAGAAATCCGATGCCAATACCCTGGATGTTGTCAATGCTGTCAAAGATCAACTATCAAATATTAACAAAAATCTACCGCCCGACGTTAGCCTGCAGGTTCTGACTGATGACGGAGAAAATATTGAAAATTCGATATCAAACCTCACGCAATCGGCACTCGCTGCGCTCCTTGTTGTTATTGTCGTTCTGCTGATTTTTATGGGGGGATGGCGAATCTCGTTGGTTGTTGCAGCTACCATACCGGTATCTATAACAGCGAGTTTCGGGGCAATGTATGCTGTCGGGCTCTCACTGAATATTTTGACTATTACTGCCCTGGCCTTGGCTATTGGCCTGTTGGTAGATAATGCCATTGTCGTCTCTGAAAGTATTGCCCGTAAGCTGCAAGAGCATACAGACAAAATGCAGGCTGTTCTTGAAGGTACCAATGAAGTGGTTGGTGCGCTCTTGGGAGCAACGCTAACTACGCTCGGAGTTTTTGTTCCCATTATTGGCTTATCCGGAGTTCAGGCACAACTATTTGTAGAATTTGCTATCACTATTAGTATTGCTATCGGGATATCCTTCATATCCTCAATTGTATTGGTTCCCGTACTTGCCCTGCTATTCTTAAACAGCGATCAATTTAAGTCACAGTCAGGTACTTCCGGAAGCATGCATAAACTGGAACAGTGGTATGCCCGTTCTCTACGGTGGATCATGTTCCGAAAATGGACTGCTGTTATTGCTGCCCTCGCTATCTTGGGATGCACTTACCTATTATATAACAATTTAAGATTTGAATTCTTTCCACAGTCCGATTCCGGAAGTGTATCCGTCAATATAGAGTTACCGTCGGGAACGAAACTTGTAAAAACAGCTGAGGTTTTACGAGGCTTTAGTGACCAACTCCAGCAAAAGGATATAGTAGAGACGGTAGTTACTCAGATTGGCCAGCGAGGCTTCACCACCCGAACGAGTGTCGGACAAATGACAATTACCCTCGTCGATGAAGCAGAGCGCGATATTACTACCAACCGCTTTTCAGCCCAATTGCGTCAGGAATTACAGTCCCCGGGAGTGGACGTCAATATAAGCGGTGGCGGAGGTGGATTCGGAGGCTTTGGCGGCGGAATAACCCTCAGTCTTGTTGGACCGGAAATAGACGTACTAAAAGCGATTTCTGACAAAATAGAACGCACACTACTTACAAATCCCAATGTGATATCTGTAGATAACGGACGTTCCGATCCTACTCCGGAATTACATTACCGTGTTGATCGACAGCGAATAAGCAGAATGGGAAGTTCTCTCAATGACGTTGCAAGTTCGCTTAAAACACAGGTGCAAGGAACGCGCGTAGGCTTTTTACGTCAGCAAGGCCGAGAAATCCCCATAGAAGTACGAGCCTCCAAAAATGATCTTACCAGTCGAGCACAACTCCTGGATCTCCAGTTATTGCAAATAGAAGACCAGCGGTTGCCTGTGGCCGCCCTGGGTACCTTTGAAAGCGTAGAAGGCGTTGATCAAATTTCTCGCCGCAATCGCGAAACCGTACTGGATGTCAATATTGAAGTCGATGGAAATCCCAATGAATTTCGTAAGGAAATTACCGGTATTATACAGGAACAGGTAGTGCTTCCAGAAGGCTATCGCTACGAATTTACTGGATCTCTTCAAGAATCCGATGAAGGAAGTAATGAAATTTTATGGGCCCTGCTCTTTGCGGTATTGCTCACCTATATGATTATGGCATCACTGTTTGAAAATTTCGTTGATCCTTTTGTAATCTGGTTCAGCATACCTTTGGCATTCTTTGGGGCCTTATTTGGGCTCTGGATAATAGGAACGCCACTGAGTGCCACTGCCTTTATAGGAATGTTTATGCTTGTCGGCATTATCGTTAATAATGGAATTGTATTGGTAGACTATATGCATCTCTATACCAAACATAACGCCCATTCAGATTCCTTACTCAACAATGCCATTGAAGCCTGTAAAAGACGTCTCAGACCCATTCTTTTAACAGCTATCACTACTATTTGCTCAATGATTCCGCTTTCTTTGGGAATCGGTACTGGCGCAGAGATCTGGGTACCCCTGGCGCGAGCTGTTATTGGGGGTCTTCTCTTCGGTTCTATCCTAACGCTCTATGTAATTCCTGCCTTTATCATGGGGAATAAAAAGGATAGGCGTGAAGCAATTCGTCAGCATAAAGAGTAAATATTAATTCTTGCAATCACTTTTAAATAAGTTCTTTAAATTGCATATTAAAGCAACAAAATTGACGTTAATAATATACAGTATCTAATTAATCTCACTTATATTTGAAAAAACAGGCTACAGGAGGCAGGAGTTTATTATGAGCAAATCAAAAGACTTTACACTTGGTTTAATATCCGGAGCATTAGTAGGTTCGGCAGTAGCTTTACTTTACGCCCCGGATAAAGGAAGCAATACCCGCGATATAATATCGTATCGCTTAAGTTCTTATCTGGATGAGCTTACACATCTTATTGACCGTCTTTCGGAAGAAAAAGAAGCTATTTCTGAGGCTAAGCGACAAGGTGATCTCGTCGTTGAAGATGCCCGTCATCGAGCCGAAGATCTTATCCGTGAAGCGGAAGATCTGTTAGATACGATTGATGAGTCAGAAGGAGCTAAAGAGAATAACTCTACTCAAGAAAAAACTGATAAATAATCCTGATTTTTTTTAGATGTATATAGCTTTTAATCAAAGCTATATTTTTCCTTTCAAAATTAATTTAAAATAAAAAGAGCCCGTCATTTCTGACGGGCTCTTTTTTTATTCAATTATTTGCATGAAGTGATTAGGATTCATCGTCCTCTACATCCGCTTCCGCTGTTGGTTTCGCTTCTTCTCCATTGCCTTCAGATCCGGCAAGCTCATCGAATACTTTAGCAACTTCTTGCTCATCTTCGTCAAGCTCTTCTTTCTTACCAACAATCAGATCATCATACTTACGGAGACCGGTACCCGCAGGTACTTTGTGTCCAACAATTACATTTTCCTTGAGCCCTTGGAGCGTATCCTTTTTGGCCTCAATAGATGCTTGTGTCAGCACTTTTGTAGTCTCCTGGAAGGAAGCGGCAGAAAGCCAGCTTTCTGTAGATAGTGCGGCACGCGTAATACCGAGCAGTATCGGCTTGGAAATAGCCGGTTCGGCTTCACGTGTTTCAATCTCATCCACACCTTCTTTAATTAATTCATTATTTGTTTCTCGAACTTCGCGGCGTGTGAGCAGTGTTCCCTGCTTAAGATCACTTCCACCCGGATCAGTAACAACGTATTTACCAATAAGCTCATCGTTCTTATTGTTGAGCTCAAATCGGTCAACTTTATCTCCCTCAAGATACATTGTATCGCCGGGATCTGTTACCTCTACCTTCTGCATCATGGTGCGAACAATGGTCTCAATGTGCTTGTCATTGATCTTCACACCCTGTAGTCGGTAAACCTCCTGAATTTCATTCACAAGATACGACTGTACAGCATAAGGTCCGAGAATATTCAGAATTTCTTCGGCCGGAATAGTACCGTCAGAAAGTTGCTGACCAGCTTCTACATAATCATTTTCCTGCACAAGAATGTGCTTGGACAGAGAAATGAGATAAGTCTTTTCGGTCTTGCCATCTTTACTTTCAACGATAACTTCCTGCTTACCTCGCTTACGGCCACCCATCTTAACAATACCGTCAATTTCTGATACTGCAGCAGGATCACTTGGCGAACGAGCCTCAAAGAGTTCCGTTACACGCGGCAGACCCGCTGTAATATCTTTGGATTGACCGGTAGATCGTGGAATCTTAGCGAGTACCTGTCCGGCAGCAACCTCTTCTTCGTCTTCTACAACAATGTGTGTATCAACGGGGAGCGTTTTCTCCCGAACTTTATCATCATCACCTTTAACCAATAATGTTGGTATGAGTGAACGATCTTTAGAATCAATAACGACCTTTTCACGGTGACCTGTTTGAGCATCCGTTTCTTCCGAAAACGTAATATCTTCGAGGATATCTTTGTACTCAACAACACCATCAATCTCAGCATATATATTAGCGTTGTACGGATCCCAAGTACACAGTGGTACTCCTTTAGGAACCTCATCGCCTTCTTCGACCAAGAGTTCAGAACCGTAAGGAATGTTGTAGGAAATAAGTTCTTTCCCTTCCTCGTCCTTAATCTTGATTTCTCCGGCACGACTGAGTACGACATCATGAATCTCTTCACCGTCATCGTATTCCACAGCGCGGATATTTTCGAACTCAACCTCACCTTCAAACTTAGCCTTGTGCATTGATTCTGACTCAACACGAGAGGCCGTACCACCAACGTGGAAGGTACGTAGTGTAAGCTGAGTACCGGGCTCACCAATTGATTGCGCTGCAATAACTCCTACAGCCTCACCAACCTGAACCATTGTACCACGGGATAAATCTCGGCCGTAGCACATAGAACATACTCCGCGTTCCGTTTCACAAGTAAGTACCGATCGAATTTCAACTTCTTCAATAGAAGTTTCGGCAATGCTTTGTGCAACTTCTTCATCAATCAGCTGATTAGCTTCACAGAGAAGCTCATCAGTAATTGGATCGTAAATATCGTGTAGTGAAACACGACCGAGAATACGATCTTCGAGGCTCTCGATAACATCTTCGTTGTCTTTCAGAGCCTTCATCTTAATACCACGCAGCGTTCCGCAGTCTTGCTCATTAATAATAATATCCTGAGAAACATCAACAAGTCGACGTGTCAGATAGCCGGCATCAGCAGTTTTAAGAGCCGTATCGGCAAGACCCTTACGGGCACCGTGCGTAGAAATAAAGTATTCCAGAACCGTTAGCCCCTCTTTAAAAGATGAGAGAATAGGATTCTCAATTACCTCGTTTCCTTCTTGTTGGGAACTTTTCTGCGGCTTCGCCATCAGTCCACGCATACCACCAAGCTGACGGATCTGCTCTTTAGAACCTCGAGCACCGGAATCAGCCATCATAAATACCGGGTTAAATCCATCCTTATCTTCTGTCAACGCAGTAAACAGCGACTCAGAAACACGGTTCGTGGTACTTGTCCACTTATCAATAACCTGATTATAACGTTCGTTATCGGTAATGAAACCCATCTCGTAACGCTCATCAATTTCGGCTACTTCTTTTTTAGCTTTTTCAAGCAACTCATCTTTTTCATCAGGTGTTACAATATTTTCGAGGCTAAAGGAAATTCCACCCGTTGTAGCTTCCTCAAAACCGAGACGTTTCATCTCATCCAGGAATTTGGCAGTACGAGCTGTTCCAACCTCATAGTGGATATCACCAATCAATACACGCAGCTCTTTCTTGCCGAGCGTCTTGTTCACAAATTCCATTGGTTCAGGCAGAATCTTATTGAACAACACTCGTCCGGTTGTCGTCTTAATAATCTCCTGCACTTGTTCACCGTCTTCATTTTCTTTGGTGATACGGAGATTAATCTTGGCGTGCATATCAATACGATCACGATCATACGCAATCAAGACCTCATCCAGATTGGCAAAGGTTTTACCCTCCCCTCTCTTATCACTGGCCATCTTGGTCATATAATAGATGCCAAGAACCATATCCTGTGATGGTACCGCAATAGGTCCACCGTTGGCAGGACTCAACAAGTTATGAGATCCGAGCATAAGTACTGATGCCTCTAAAACAGCATCATGACTTAGCGGCAAGTGAACAGCCATCTGGTCACCGTCAAAATCAGCATTGTAAGCCGTACATGCGAGAGGATGCAATCGAATAGCCTTTTCTTCAATCAATACCGGCTGAAATGCTTGTATACCAAGTCTGTGCAATGTCGGTGCTCGGTTAAGAAGCACGGGATGACCGTCAATAACATTTTCGAGCACTTCCCAAACAACCGCATCACGCCGATCAACTACTTTCTTCGCTGACTTAACCGTTTTTACATATCCGCGTTCAATAAGGCGACGGATAATAAATGGTTTGTACAATTCTACAGCCATCTCTTTGGGCAGACCACACTGATGCATCTTCAGTTCAGGTCCTACCACAATTACCGAACGACCAGAATAGTCAACACGCTTTCCGAGCAAGTTCTGCCGGAATCGTCCGCTCTTACCTTTCAGCATATCACTGAGAGATTTTAGGGGACGGTTATTACTGCGTACTGCATTGGATTTACGGGAATTATCATAAAGCGAATCAACGGCCTCCTGCAGCATACGCTTCTCATTACGCAAAATCACATCCGGCGCTTTGATATCAATCAGACGCTTGAGTCGATTATTTCGGATGATGACCCGTCGATAAAGATCGTTAAGATCAGAAGTAGCAAATCGTCCCCCTTCCAGAGGCACAAGTGGTCGCAATTCCGGAGGAATAACAGGAATCACACTTTGGACCATCCACTCGGGACGGTTTTCGGTATGTTGATTTGCGGCACGGAACGATTCAATGACCTGCAGACGCTTTAGCTTTTTCTTCTTACGCATCTGCGATGTTTCGTTACGAGCTTCGTAACGCAGACGATAAGCAAGCTCATCCAGATCCTGAGTTGCTAATAGCTCTTCAATAGCCTCAGCACCTTCTTTGGCTCTGAATTTATCTTCATCATCGTCATCCATCTCCCATTGATCTTCGGGAAGCTGTTCCTGAATATCGTAATACTCTTCTTCAGAAATCAGGTCTCCCTTCTTGTAACCAAGATCACGGGCAACCCCGGGATTCATAATCACATAGGTCTCGTAATAGACGATCTTCTCAAGATTTTTGGAAGAATATCCGAGGAGATATGCGAGTTTGTTGGGTAGTGATTTGAAGTACCAGATGTGTACGACGGGTACGGTCAGGGAAATGTGTCCCATACGTTCACGTCGAACAGCTTTTCGGGTAACCTCTACACCACAACGGTCACAAATAATTCCTTTATAGCGGATCCGTTTGTATTTGCCACAGTGGCATTCATAGTCTTTGACCGGACCGAAGATCTTTTCACAGAAAAGACCATCCATTTCCGGTTTAAATGTACGATAGTTGATTGTTTCGGGCGTTAAGACTTCGCCGTGCGACCGAGACAGGATAGTCTCAGGTGACGCAAGGGAAATACCAATTTTATCGAAGTCTTTCGAAACTGTTAATGTGTTAGTAGTCGGCAAGGAAGTACCTCCGGATTGACTTTATTGTAACAGTATAAATTCTGTTGTTCTAATTAGTCGATGTGAATATCAAGGCCAAGACCCATCATCTCGCGTAGCAGTACCTTGAATGATTCTGGCACATCACCTTCAGGCAAGTTTTCGCCTTTTACAATAGCTTCGTATACGCGAGAACGACCTTTCACATCATCACTTTTTACAGTAAGCATCTCTTTGAGGATACTGGAAGCGCCATAGGCATAAAGCGCCCACACCTCCATTTCACCAAGACGCTGACCACCAAACTGTGCTTTACCACCCAGTGGCTGTTGCGTAATAAGAGAATACGGTCCGATTGAACGAGCATGCATCTTATCCTGAATCAAGTGATTCAACTTAAGGATATACATATATCCAACTGTTGATTGCTGATCCATCGGTTCACCGGTTCGGCCATCGTATAATGTAACACGGCCATCTTCAGGCAAGCCAGCTTCACGCATTTTCTCTTTCACCTGCTCTTCGCTGGCGCCGTCAAAAATGGGCGATGCAAATTTAACACCCAGTTTCTCACCGGCCCATCCAAGAATAGTCTCGTAAATCTGACCGAGGTTCATACGAGATGGTACCCCCAGCGGATTAAGAGCAATATCAATAGGAGTTCCGTCTTTCATGTACGGCATATCTTCTTCCGGTACAATCTTGGCGATCACACCTTTATTACCGTGACGTCCGGAAAGTTTGTCGCCTACTTGTAGCTTACGCTTTTTAGCAACATAAACTTTCGCTTTCTGGATGATTCCAGGCGGGAGATCGTCTCCAACCTGTATCTGATATTTTCTTCGTTTAGCTTCGGTATCAATTTCTCTTCGAAGCGAACGATAGTTTTTAAAGAGCAATCGCACATGTTCTACCAATTCATCATCGGTAGCCCACTGAATATTTTCGTTAATATTCACGGGATCGAGTTCTTCAAAGTCCGACTTACGATACTTTTCACCCTTAGGAATAAGTTCAACTCCGCTGAAATCGTATACACCGGGAGATGTTTTATCCCTCAGTAGGGTATAGAGCTTGTCCACCATTTTACTGTTCAGATCATCAACTTTTTCCTGATGACGCTCATTTTCGAGCTCAACCTGCTTCTTCTCCTCTTTGCGGGAAATCTGCTCATCGCGCTTGCGGCTAAAGAGCTTTGTATCAATTACAGTACCCGATACTCCCGGAGGAACTTTCAATGATGCGTCTTTAACATCTCCGGCTTTATCACCAAAGATTGCACGCAGTAGTTTTTCTTCCGGTGTAGGATCAGTCTCACCTTTAGGGGTAATTTTTCCTACAAGGATATCGCCGTGGCTAATCTTAGCACCCGTTCGGACAATTCCTTGCTCGTCAAGATCTTTGGTAGCATCTTCACTTACATTCGGAATTTCTCGGGTTAATTCTTCTTCACCACGTTTAGTATCACGGACCTCCTGCTCAAATTCCTCAATATGGATAGAGGTGTACATATCTTCCTGAACAACACGTTCACTTACTACAATCGCATCCTCAAAGTTGTATCCTCTCCAAGGTACAAATCCGATAAGAACATTCCGTCCCAGCGCAAGTTCACCTTGATCAGTAGCACAACCATCAGCCAGTGTTTGACCTTTCTTAACCTTATCACCAACCTCAACGATCGGCGTCTGGTTTATGGTCGTATCCTGATTAGTACGTTCAAACTTCAATAAATCGTATTTTTTAATACCCTCATCAAAGTAGCACTGCTGCTCCATATCACTACGATCGTACTTAACATGGATCTCTTTCGCACTTACATATACCACCTCTCCATCTTCGTCAGCAGTAATGATAGCACGAGAGTCTTTTGCAGCGCGATGTTCCAATCCAGTACCAACAACCGGCGAATCGGGACGCAACAACGGTACAGCCTGACGCTGCATGTTAGCTCCCATAAGAGCACGGTTAGCATCGTTATGTTCAACAAAAGGAATTAACGATGCGGCAACAGACGCAATCTGGTTTGTTGAAACGTCCATAAAATGAATTTCTTCCGGATCGGCCAAACCAACTTCACCGTCGCGGAAGCGAGAGAAAATATTATCATTCTTGAAGACTCCCTTCTCATCGATAGGAGCATTTGCCTGAGCAATAATTGTTTCATCTTCCTGCTCGGCAGATAAATACTCAATATCTTTCGTTGCCCTTCCATCCTTAATCTTGCGATAAGGCGTTTCGAGGAAACCAAAGTCATTCACTTTTGAATGCACACATAGGGATGTAATAAGACCAATATTGGGTCCCTCTGGAGTTTCTATGGGACACAAACGTCCATAGTGTGTATAGTGAACGTCACGAACCTCAAATCCAGCCCGTTCACGCGTCAACCCACCTGGTCCAAGTGCCGACATACGACGTTTGTGCGTCAGTGTCGCCATCGGATTGGTTTGATCCATAAACTGCGACAGCTGGTTTGTACCAAAGAACGTATTAATAACAGACGAAATCGTCCGTGCATTAACCAAATCTTGTGGTGTCAGCTGCTCAGCATCACGAGAGTTCATTCGTTCTTTAATCGTCCGCGACATCCGCGCAAGACCGATAGAAAACTGCTGCGATATTTGCTCACCAATAGTTCGAACACGACGATTACTCAAGTGGTCAATATCATCGACCTGAGCTTTCATGTTCTTCAATCGGATGATTTCTTTGATAATAGCCAGGATATCGTCTTTCGTCAGATAACGGATATCCATATCCACGTCAATTTTCAGACGCTTATTTAGACGGTATCGACCTACTTCACCAAGATCATACTTTTTGTCGCTAAAAAACAGACGTTCAAGCACCTGTCGTGCCGTTTCAGCATCAGGCATTTCACCGGTTCTAATTTGGCGATAAATTTCTGCAAGTGCTGATTCTTCATCGTGGGAAGGATCTTTACGCATCGTATTCATAAATACGTCTCGCTCAGACTCTTCCGGCTCAAGTGTTTGAACACGAATCTTATCTAAGTCGGCTTCTTGTAACAGCCCATAATCATCTTCCGTCAGCTCATGATCAACTTCGAGAAGTACTTCTCGGCTCTCTGCCTCAGTAACTTCTCCCGTCTCATCATCAATAACCTCTTCAATTTTTTCTTCTACAATATCCGTAGCAAGGCGTCGACCGACGAGCTCTTCTTTATATTGCTTCTTGGATTCGATTTCAACGAGCTCAGTTCCTCCAAAAAGGTTAAACAGTTCTTCATCACTGGAGTATCCCAACGCTCGAAGCAAAGTTGTAAATGGTACCTTCTTCTTACGATCGATATAGGCCCAAAGTACATCTCGAATATCTGTCGAAAACTCAATCCAAGATCCTTTAAAAGGAATTACCTTGGCATTATACAGTTGCGTACCATTGGGGTGCACGTTCTGACCGAAAAATGCTCCCGGCGAACGGTGAAGTTGACTTACAATAACCCGTTCAGAACCATTGACAATAAAACTCCCTTTTTCCGTCATCCAGGGTAGATCGCCCAAAAATACTTCCTGTTCAATTGTTTCGGTAGTCTCGTCATCATCGTCAACAGCAGAGAGACGGAGCTTTGCCTTCAGAGGTACGGCATAAGAAAGCCCACGCTCTTGGCATTCTTTAATACTATATTTTGGAGTATCCACACTATAATGCATGAATTCCAAAATATGCGTTTCCCGAGAATCCTGAATGGGAAAGTTGTTGTTAAATATTTTTTGGAGACCCTGATTTTTACGGTCTTCCGGTGCTATATCCAATTGAGTAAAGTCCGAAAACGATTCGAGCTGAATATCCAAAAAGTCAGGATAGTCAAGCACATGTTCGGTACTTCCAAATGATAAGCGGTCGGTGAAAGGTATTTTCTCCATTTTACTTTGTTTATTCAAAAGGAACCTCTCCTTTAAAATTAATTAGATGATGATGAGCTGAATTTGCCGCTTCTATGCACTTTATACAAAGTGAATTGGTAGCTTGCAAATAGACGCCAATAGCCAATACCGTAAAACGATATTGGCTAATGACAAATAAGTTATTTTATTGAGCCTTAATTACTTAAGCTCAACTTCAGCACCTGCTTCTTCAAGCTTAGACTTAAGGTCTTCAGCTTCTTCTTTAGAGACAGCTTCTTTTACTGGGTTCGGTGCATTATCAACCAATTCTTTGGCTTCTTTAAGACCGAGACCAGTAATGCTGCGCACTTCCTTAATAACAGCAATCTTTTTGTCTCCGGGACCGTTCAGAACAACATCAAATTCAGTTTGTTCCTCTTCACCGCCACCTTCTCCGCCACCGGCTGCTACTACAGCGCCTCCGGTTGCAGGCTCAATGCCGTATTCTTCTTCAAGAAAGTTTGCGAGTTCGTTTGCTTCTTTTACAGTTAAGTTGACTAATTGTTCAGCTAAATCTTTAACGTCAGCCATTGTTTATTTCTCCGATTGATCTTTATGAATTGAAATTCGTGTGTTAGTAATTGTTATTCGTCGCCTTCTTCAGCGATTGTTTCAAGGGCTCCGGCAATATTTCGACCGGGAGCTTGTAAAGCACCTACAACATTAGAAACAGGACCAAGCAAGAGACCAACAATGTCTCCGATAACCTCAGTCTTAGACTTCATAGCAGCCAAGGTTCCAAGCTCATCCTCACCGTAATAATCTCCGTCGATGATTGCAGCTTTAAATTTTGGCTTTTCTGTTTCTTCAAATAGATTTTTAATCACTTTTGCGGGTGCGGCAAGCTCTTCTTCTACAAAGGCAAAGCCATTTTGCTCAACCAAGTGGGGATACAAATCTTCATATCCACCAACTTCGTCCATGGCTCGTTTTACCAAGGTGTTCTTATACACTTTATACTTGATATCGCCTTCAAAGAATTCGCCACGCATGTTGTTGGTTTCTTTTACCGACATGCCTGAGTAGTTGGTGATATATACAGCACCTGAACTTTTCAGATCTTCGGTAATTTCTTCAACTTTTTGTTTCTTTTCTGCTAATGTTGGCATTATTCAGTTCCTATTTTGTCTTTATGCAGAAATTACGGATGAACGACTCAATGGAATACTTGGGCCCATTGTTGAACTCATAAACGCGCTTCGGATATACAATCCTTTAGCAGAAGCGGGTCTGAGTCTCATGACCGTGCGTAAAAATTCCAGAGCGTTTTCACGGATTTCGCGGGCATCAAAACTTACCCGTCCGATTGAAGCGTGCAATATACCATACTTGTCTACACGAAAATCAATCTTACCGGCTTTAGCTTCTTCAACTGCCTCAGCGACATCGTTTGTAACAGTACCACTTTTCGGATTAGGCATAAGTCCACGCGGACCCAAAATGCGTCCAAGCTTACCTATTTGCCCCATAACATCCGGAGTAGCAATAATTACATCAACATCTGTCCATCCTTCTTCAATTTTTTCTATATACTCGTCAAGACCTACATGATCTGCTCCGGCCTCTTTGGCTTCTTCTTGCTTAGCTTCATTAACTAAAGCTAATACGCTTATTTCTTTCCCCGTGCCGTGTGGCAAGGTAACAGAACCGCGCACCATCTGATCGGCATGCCGGGGATCGACTCCCAGACGTAAATCCAGATCGACGGATGCATCGAAGTTAACCGTAGAGGTTTTCTTCACAAGATCACAAGCTTCCTCCAGAGTATATTCCAACTCGGAATCAATGAGCTTTGCGGCCTCTTGGTATTTTTTTCCTCGTTTAGTTGACATAAATTAATTTTACCTTCTATTTATCTCTTTGTACTCGCAGCCCCATACTTCTGGCCGTACCTGCAATCATTTCTGCAGCATTCTCAATCTCAAAAGCATTGAGATCCTGCATCTTCTGTTCTGCTATCTCTTTGCACTGGGTCCAAGTTACCTGGCCAACTTTCGTTCTGTTTGGCTCTCCGGAACCGGACTCAATTCCAGCTGCTTGTTTTAGCAGTACTGCAGCAGGTGGAGTCTTCGTTATGAAAGTGAAGGATTTATCCTGATACACAGTAATTTCAACCGGAATAATCGTTCCGGCGTCTTCTTGTGTAGCAGCATTAAATGCCTTACAAAACTCCATAATATTGATTCCAGCCTGACCTAACGCAGGTCCAACAGGTGGTGCAGGATTTGCCTGCCCGCCACGAATCTGGAGCTTAAGTACTTGATCTACTTTTTTTGCCATTTTAATTTACTGCTTGTACTTATTCTTATTTGCCGCGTAATAGCTCACTTTGCATCAAGTGATTAGTTATGTGGTCAAGTTGCAGGTTCTACCTGGTTCACACCAACTTCAACCGGGGTCTTTCGACCGAAAATACTTACAAGAACACGTAGTTTGAGTTTATCAGTATTAACCTCTTGTACGGTTCCGTCAAAATCCTTAAATGGTCCATCAATAACTTTAACAATATCCCCTTCGTCATAAGGGATCTCAATCTTGCCCTCTTGCTCCGCCATATCTTCATTATCCTGAACTTGTCCAAGAATTCTATTTACCTCAGACTTACGGAGAGGCTTGGGCTTGTGCTCCTTTTTGTTCTTCAAAAATCCTATCGTTGACGGAGCACCCTGAATAAGATTATTTACTTCTTCATCATATATCGTTTTTAGCATAATATAACCGGGCAGAAAATTCTTTTCGCGCGTCTTTTTCTTTCCCGACCGTATCTCAATTATCGTTTCAGTAGGAATCAACACCTCACTGATCTTATCTTCCAGTCCCCGCATTTCAATCTCACGATCCAAATAACGCTTCACTTTTTTCTCGTGATTTGAAAAAACACGAACTATGTACCACTGATGTTGATCTTCTTGTGTCATTGATAAATGGCTTCTAATATCGTGCTATAAACTTGATCTACCGCAAAAATAAATGCAGACAAGATGATTGTAAACACTACTACAACAATAGTATAGTCGACCAACTCGTCCTGATCTGGCCAGGAGACTTTCTTCATCTCCTTGCGCACATCCTCTAAATATTCTTTAATCTTATTCATGAATTTTATTCAATTCTAAACTTGCACGGGTGGAAGGACTTGAACCCACAACCTTCGGTTTTGGAGACCGCTGCTCTGCCAATTGAGCTACACCCGTATATGCCGAAAGAACAGACTTTTAATAAGCCCATCCTTTCATGCAATTTTACGTGCAGAAACGTGTCTTATTACTCAATAATTTCAGTTACAACACCGGCGCCTACCGTGCGGCCGCCCTCGCGGATCGCAAAGCGCAGGCCTTCTTCCATCGCGACCGGCTGAATCAGACTCACTTCCATCGTCACGTTATCGCCCGGCATTACCATCTCTACGCCGTCGGGCAGCTCGCAGCTCCCCGTCACGTCTGTGGTCCGGAAGTAAAACTGCGGGCGATAGCC